>JACQZZ010000058.1 GCA_016213625.1 Actinomycetota bacterium | reverse complement strand
GGAGCGAGCGGTGATGGGCTTCCTCATCGCGATCGCGATCGGTTCCGCCATCGGCCTCGCGGTGTCGTCGTCGAAGGTGGTACGCACTGCCATCGGCTCGATGATCACCGGGCTGCAGACCATGCCCTCCATCGCCTGGTTCCCCTTGGCCATCCTGCTCTTCGGCCTCGACGACTCGGCGATCTACTTCGTGGTGGTACTGGGCGCAGCGCCGTCCATCGCCAACGGCCTCATCCACGGTGTGGACTCCATGCCACCGCTGCTGCGGCGTGTGGGCACCAGCATGGGCGCCTCGCGTGCGGGCCTCTACCGCGACTTCGTGGTGCCCGCCGCGATGCCATCGGTGGTGGCCGGGTTGAAACAGGGCTGGGCGTTCGCCTGGCGCAGCCTCATGGCCGGTGAACTGCTCGTGGTGATCCCCGGCGCGCAGACCATCGGCACCCGCCTGCAGTTCGCTCGCGAGTTGTCCGACGCCGAGGGCGTGATGGCGACCATGATCGTCATCCTCGTCATGGGCATCCTGGTCGACTCGGTGGTGTTCAGCCGCCTCGAACGCCGAGTCCTGCGCAAGCGGGGCCTGGGCGCCCAGCGGGAGGAGCCAGGCTCGCGCCTGCTGCGCCGACGCGAGTTGGTCGGCGCCGCAGCCACTGCGTGAGGTGCGGACGAGGTGCGACCGGCGACCCGGCCCGGTTCGGGCGCTTCATCGCAGGCACCAGATGTTGCGCCAGGTGCAACATCTGGTGCTCACGGTGCCTCGACGAAGACTCCCCGGGGAGTTTTCCCACGTCCTGTGATCGTCCTTGCGCACAGCGCCCAGAACGGCAGGTATGAGCGGCGGGTCAGTCGAGACCGAGGACGACGACGAGGGCCTCGTCGATGGACCACATCTCCTCAGCCGTCAGTCTGCCGACGCGACGACCGAGCCGCTGAACGTCGACTGCGCCGACCTGCTCGACCAACACTCGTGTGAGATCACCGGCGACCTCAACCTCCGGCCGGAACGACGCCGGCTTGGCGCTTCGTGAGGTGGGAGCGACGATGACGACCGAGCGGGGCAGCATCACGTCGGACTGCACGACGACGCCGTACCGCTCGCCCTGCTGTTCGTGCCCCACAACCTTGGGGATCTTGAAGCGATAGACGTCACCTCGCTGCACGCATCGACTCCATCAACGACGCGACGACAAGCATCTCGTTACGGTCATCGTCGTCGACCTCGAGTGCAGCGACCTCGGCAGCCAGCTGGCTTCGTCGGCGCATCCGATCAGCCGAAGCGAGCAGTGACGACCGAATCGCCTCGGACCGGCTGAGACCGGTCGCTTCGAGGAGTCGCAAGGCACGCTCCGCTTCATCGTCCAACCGCACCGAGATCGCCTTTGCCATGCCGTCAGTATGACGGAACGTGATACATCTCGCAACCGACTCCAGGTAGCGCCGAGTGGCCGAACCGGACGGTGCTGTCCAGCGCCCTATCGGCAGCACTGCGCAGCCCGAGAAGCAGGTTTGGGACGATGCAGCCCGAGAAGCGAGGTAGCGCCGCCTAGTGCCCGGTAGGTGCGCTTCACGCAAGTGGTTCTTGACCACAGGTCGCGGGGTGGGCAGGCTGGTCGGGTGGGTGATCCCTCGGCGTCAAATTCTGCTGATCCCGTGGCGGTCTTGCTCGACGGTCTCATCACTGATGTGCATCTCGATGAACTGCATGCTCGTGTGGGTGCGTGCTTCGGCTTCGGCTCGACACTGAACGCACGGCCGCTGCTGGACGTGGCGGCGTTGGCGTTCTTGGCGTGTGGTGCCTCGTCGGCGGATCCGTTGGTGTTCGATGAGCTCGAGGAGCGCTATCTGCCCGAGTCGCCGGTACGTGGCAACGCGGCGCATCAGAAGCGTCGGTACGCGCTGACGGCGGCGATTCTGATCGCGTCAGGTGTTGAACCCGAGGACACCGGGTGGTGGAAGGCCGACAACTTGTGGTCGTACGCGTTCGACGCGGTCGTCGCGTTCGTCCGGGCGGCGTCCGAGCGTCGCCAGCTGCCGATCGCCACGATCTGCACCGCCATCCGCGACCAGAGCTGAGCTCTCCGGCACTGCCGGTTGCGCCACGGTCGTAGGTGGTGTCGCGTTGATGGGCCTTCCCATCTGTTTCACCTTTGGAGGCTCTGTCATGTCCGACTCGACTGGGGTGCTGGTCCGCACCCGTGATGACGATCTGTTCACGAACCCAGAAGCCGTCGCCCTGAGCGGGTTCTTGGCCGGCTACTCCGGGCTCACCCGTCAGGCCTACGGCTTGGATCTTCGCCTGTACGCCTCGTGGGTCACCGACGCCGGGATGCGCCTGTTCGAGGTCCGCCGCGCGCACATCGAATCGTTCGCTCGTGACATGGAAGCCCACGGCCGGGCCAGAGCGACGATCGCCCGACGACTGGGGACGATCGTCTGCTTCTATCGCTATGCCGAACAAGAAGGCCTCATCGAACACTCACCTGCCGTGCACGTGCGCCGACCGAAGATGGACTACGAGTCCCATGCCATCGGCCTGGATCGCAACGAGATCGGCGCGATGCTGGTCGCGGCCGGACTCGCCGGTGCCCGCGACCATGCGCTGATTTCGCTGCTCGCCTTGAACGGGCTGCGCGTGTCGGAAGCGATCGGCGCCCGCATCGAAGACCTCGCGCTCGAACGAGGGCACCGGACGCTGACCGTGCTCCGCAAAGGAGGCAAGACCGTCACCATGCCACTCGCTCCGCGGACGGCTCGAGCGATCGATCTCGTCGTCGGTGAACGGTTCGAGGGCAACATCCTCTACGGCAACGACGGTGGTGTGCTCGACCGGCATGCCGCCGCCCGGATCGTGCGCCGGATCGGCAAGGCCGCCGGGATCAACAAGCACATCGGGCCTCACACGCTGCGCCACGGGTTCATCACTGCCGCCCTCGATGCCGGTGTCCCGCTCCGCGACGTTCAAGAAGCCGCGTCGCACGCCGACCCGAGAACCACGATGCGCTACGACCGAGCACGTGTTTCACTCGACCGGCACGCCACCTACATCGTCTCCACCTTCATCGCAGGTGCCGCCAGATGATCGCGGGCCGCACATAACGCCGAGCAGAACCACTTGCGTGAAGCGCACATAGCGGGCATTATCCGGGTGATCCTGTCAAGGGGTGTTGGCGGAGGAGTTGGTCGAAGAGGTCGGCTCTGGCGGGCTGGTGGTGTTCGCGGGCGTGGTCTCGTTGGCGGAGCAGGACGGGGTGGAACTCGATG
>JACQZZ010000055.1 GCA_016213625.1 Actinomycetota bacterium | reverse complement strand
GCACCTCGACCCCCAGCGCGTAGCCAACAACCCCCGGCACACGCGCCACCACCGGCACAGCCCCCACGACCACCCCCATCCCCTCGTCCAAGAAAGAAGCCTCGCCGCGCTGGACAATCACCCGTGTATCAAGCATTCTGCGCTCGTGTCGGACCGCTTGGTTTCCCTCATCGGTGGAGCGGTGCTCGTCGGCGTGGGGGGTGTTCTACTGCTCAACTGGCGCCGTGTCGATGCCTCGCTGTGCCGCTTCTCGGCCCGAGTTGGGTGGCCTACTGAGGAGTCGACTGCGGTGCGAACATTCCTCGCGGTAGTTGTTCTTGTCGGGATGGCATGGCTGCTGGCCGGTCTTGTCGCCGGGAACTGATCCGTGCAGAGCTGCCGCTCGGCGCTGTTGACGAACGAACCAGGACCGGACATTCGGCGCCACGCAGCCTCGACCCACATGAAGTCGCCAACGGCTACCTTCCTGAGCGTGACGCAAACCATCGACGGGTACACGGTGCTCGCGTTCCTGCCGTTCCTCGTCGTTGCCCCGACGCTCGGGCTGGTGTTGTCGCGCAGGTTCTCACGTGCTTGGTCGCTCGTCACCCTGACCATCGCCGCCATAGGAGCGATCATCGCCGTGACGATCGGTGGACGAATGCTGAAGCTGACCAGCTGGGGACGAGGAGACCTCGTGCTCAGCTGGCTCTTCGATAGGGCGAGCTGGGCCCACGTTCTCGAAGTCGACCGCACATGGGTCCTGAACGCGGTGCTGTTCATGCCGGCGGGGTGCCTCCTCACACTGACAACTCGCCGGCCATGGATCACGCTCGCATCGCTCTCCATCTTCTCTCTCGTAATCGAGGTAGTGCAGAGAGCGACCCGATTGGGTGTTGCCGATGTCAGCGACCTCATGGCCAACATCGTGGGCGCTGCAGCAGGAATGGCGATTGCCGTTGCGATGCTGCGTAACGCTCCGACCACCGCAACGCAGGCCGACAACGACGCGAGAGACGACACGAGCGATGCATCGGCCTGATCTGCGCGTCCAGATCTGCTCGGCGCCTCGCGCTCGGGCTCGTCAGCCGTTGACTTCGGCCACGGTTCGGTTCCAGCCGTCGTGCTCGCTCCACCACACGAACGTTTTCGAGAACTCCGGTATCAGCCACAGGCCGGTGAGTCGTTGCCTTCCAGGGATACTCGGTGCGCGCGTCGGCAGGTGCGACTCGGCATCGGTGAGCGAGAGCAGTTCTGCGGGTGGCATGCCTTCTGTGTCGATCCGGAGCACGAGGTGTTGTTCAGTTGCGAGCGTGCGAGCGAGTTTCTCGAACTTGTTGTCGTATCGGCCGTTCGCCAGCTCAGCTTCGAGCCATGCAAGCACGGGGTCGAGGCCCTTGCTCACGAACTGCGCGACGATCGCCCCCTGGAAGTAGATGCGGCCGGGCATCGTGCTGGTCCTCCAGCCGCTGACATCGAGTTGCTGTTCGTGGAGCCAGATGAACGACGGGTGCTCAGCGATGTGGGGCACCTCCCACAATCGATCGAAGTCGGTCTCCCCATGGGCCTCGGAGAGCGGCGCAATCGCAGCGACGTGACGGTGTACTTCGTCGGCCCGCGGGTGGTTGTTCCTCGGCCTCACGATCCACACCAGCTCCGAGTCGCCCACACGCAGATCCTTCCTATTCAGGCTGTGCCATTCGCGTGCAGACGGGTTCGTGATCCGGGTCATCTCGCCGGCTCCGGGAGCGCCGGAGGGATGTCTGACCTCGAAGTCGCACATCCCATCCGAGGTGCCGTCGTCGGTACACACGACTGGCACCCCGAGTGCGCGGGACATGAGCGCGCTGGCGAGCTTCTCCTCCTCGGATCGACACTCCATGGGGACAGCGTCGCACGACAGTCAGCGCACACCAGTCACGTCTCGTTCGGACCATCGAGGTCAGCGCATTCGAGTAGCAGTCTCGCTGCCGCGGCGGGCGGTCGACTGTGCGCTGGGTGCTCGTACCGCTGCTGCGTGGCGCGTCGATTCAGGGCGTGGTGCGTTTGGACTGGTTGGCCCAGACCTCGGCTCAGACCGTTTCGACTGTGAGCCTTGTTCGCGTGGCATCGGCGATCTTGCGGATGTGGGTCGGGTTCGATGTCACCACGGCGTCGTGCCGGCGTATGGCTCCTTCGACGACGGTGACGTCGACGATGTCATCGTGATCGGCACGGGCCGCGAGTGCCCCGACGGCTTTGGCTTGTGCTTCGGTGAGCGCCTCGGCGGTGCACAGGGCGAGGAATCGGGCAAGGCTCGCCTGGCGCGATCCGCCGCGCCATGCTTCGGCGAGCGCCGGGGTCGGCACGGTGGGGGAGACCTCGAGCGTAAGGAAGCCAGCGTGGAGCGCCCACATCCGTCGGTCGTTGCGATCGGCGGCGATCAGCGCGCCAGTGTCGTACGTGACGCCGTCCATTCAGGCGCTCTTGCGGGACGGCTGACGGCGAAGCGTCGCCCTCGCCCGGGCGAGCCCGTCAGCGAGCTCATCTGCGGTGAGAGTGCCGTGCTGGCGTTCCCATTCGGCGACACCCCGGCGGCCGGCATCGATCCGCAGACGGTGGGCGGCGGTCTCGGCGATCCACGCGCTGACCGTCGTGCCCTCCGCAGTAGCGGCTTGGTCGATGGCGTCGGCGAGGTCCGCAGGGAGGGAGATCGATCGCTTCTGTCGTTGAGCCATGACGGAATGGTAGGACAGTCGGTAGGACAGAGCAACGCGAAATCCTGCACGATTCCTGCACAGGACTCGGCGGTACCTGCCGGACCTGGGCGGATCAGACGGACACGGACGGACAACAGCAGCGGACCTGAGCAGGTTGGACGGACGCCGGCGGACCAAACGGACCCCCAGGCGAAGTCTTAAACCCCCCTGAGGGAGACCTCATGTGGGTTCGAACCCCACCCCGGGCACCAAGAAGAACCAGGTCACGACGGCCAGCGCTGGTCCTGGCACGGTAGCGAGTTGCCCGTGGGTGGACGATTACTGCACGGACTGTTCCTCACTAGCGGAAATCGGACGCGTTCGGCGGTTGTGTCGGGAGGTCCGGTGATCAGCGCGAGGTGGTCGCCCCGCTCGCCGATGGCGCCTCGAACAGCCGGTCGGCGTTGACCTTGATGACACCCCCAGTGGCCGCCGACGACCGCGGTCAGATGCTGTCGGAGTATGGGGGCGCGGGGTCGTATTGGATGTAGTGCTGCGTGCCTCGCGCGTGGTCGGGGGAGTAGATCTGTCCGATGAGCCAGAGGGCCATGTCGATGCCGGCTGAGACACCTTGGCTACTCACGACGTTTCCGTCTACGGCCCAACGCTGATCGCGAACAATGCTGCAGCTTCCGCGTGCTTCGAGGGTGTCTTCGAAGCCCCAGTGGGTGCAGAGTCGTCGGTTGCGGCCGGGGCCGGCTTCGTGGAGTAGGAGTGAACCTGTGCACACGCTGGTGACCCAGTCGCATGAAGCCGCCACATTGCGGAGCCAGTCGATCAGTACTGGATTGCCGACTTCGGTGCGGGTGCCGAAACCACCGGGAGCGAGGACGACATCGAGGTTGGGATGGTTCTCGAATGTGTGGTCTGCAAGCACCCGTAAGCCCTTGCTGCATCTCACTGGGCGGTCATGTTCAGAGATCGTGACGATGGTGTCCGCAGCTTGACCGGTGTTCTCGCGCAGCATTGATGAGGCGGTGAACACCTCCCAGGGACCGACGAAGTCGAGTTCCTCGACGCCGTCGAACAACAGCAGTCCAAATGTGGTGGGCATGGGCATATCGCTTTCAGTAGTGGTTGGGTAGTGCGGATCCGTGCAGATGCCGGAATTGCGGGTCAGTGGAAGGACAGGTCCCGGCGTGAGGTGCGAGGTCGATCGTGGAGCGGCATAGTGGTTTCGTTCACCCATCGCCGTGGAGCAGGCGTTGGCTGTACTCGTCAGGGGTGATCACGTCGTTCTCGGCCTCGGCGAGTCCCTGGAATCGTGAGGGAAGGAACGGCTGGAGTGCGTCGATCTTCTTCCATCCGGGCAGAGGTGCATTGCCGTGTGCATCGGGCACGTACTTCGACACTTCGCCCAGCGTGTGGGGGGTGATGTACCGGGGACAGTTGACGAAGACGTCCGTGAGGGTGGCTCGGACGATGAGGTCGGCCCCCGGATACTCGTTCATCATCGGATCATCACGGTTCACGACGGCGTGGGCATGTGCGCGGACTCGGTGTGGACGTTCGAAGTCCATGAACAGCAGCCCGATGCGACCGTCGCCGGCGATGTTGCCCATGGAGAGGAACATGCCGTTGCCGTCGTAGCTGGGGAACACGATCGTTGTCGGGTCGATCACACGTACGAACCCAGGGCCACCTCCCTTGTGCGACACGGTCGGTTGACCGTCGGCGCTCACAGTGCTGAGGAAGAAGAACGTTCGTGACTCGATGAAGGCCTTGGCCTCGTCGTCGATCTCGGGCCGGACGATGACGGCTGCGAGCACGTCAGCGACTTGGCGGCTGTCGAATTGGTCTTGCAGCTTGCGATACTGTTCTCCGTAGAAGGTGTTCATGGGTGCCACGATCGACCTAAGGGGTGGCGTACCGCATCGGACACACCCCCTCAGATCCGCCCAAGAGCGAAGACCTGGGTTCGGGGCCGGGCGGCACTCCGAACTCACTAGGGTCGACGACAGCCGACCGGTACGGTCCTCGAACCGGACGAAGGGATCTGGATGCCAAGGGCACTTCTTCAGGGTGGCACCGCCCTCGAGTACGAGACGTTCGGCGAGCCGACCGACCCGGCCATCCTGCTGATCGCCGGGTTCGGCGCTCAGATGCTTTCCTGGGACAGCGGCTTCTGCGAAGGCCTCGCTCGACGCGGCCGATTCGTGGTCCGTTTCGACAACCGAGACACGGGCTTGTCGACCAAGTTCGAGCAGCACCCGGTCGACCTGCACGCCCTGATCGGAGCGGCGTCCATCGGCGATCTCGAGACGGTCCGATCACTTGCTCCCTACCGCCTCGCGGACCTCGCCGATGACGGCGCGGGCCTCGCCCGCGCGCTCGGCCTCGACCAGGTCCACGTGGTCGGGGCATCGATGGGCGGCATGGTCGCCCAGCTCGTCGCGATCCGTCACCCGGAGCTCGTGACCACGTTGACCTCGATGATGTCGTCGACCGGCTCTCCTGACGTTGGGCAGTCGACCCCTGAGGCGTTCGCCGCGCTCATGAAGCCGATGGCACCCGACCGCGAGGGCTACGTCGCCGACTCCGTTGCGAGCTCTCGTGTGTGGGCCTCGAAGCGCTACTTCGACGAGAGCGCTGCGTCCGCTCTCGCAGCCGCGAGCTACGACCGGGGCCTCTGCCCTTCAGGAACGACCCGCCAGCTCGCGGCCGTGCTCGCGACTGGGTCGGTGGAGAGCGACCTCGCACGGTTACGGCTCCCGGTGCTGGTGATCCACGGCACCGACGACACGCTCATCACCCCAAGCGGCGGACAACGAACCGCCGAGGTGACCCCCGGTGCCGAACTCATGATCGTCGCAGACATGGGTCACGACCGACCTGAGCCGCTCTGGCCGATCCTTTGGGACGCGATTGAGACTCACACAGCTCCGGTTTGGGACTGAACGGGCAAGCCCCTCGACGCGCACGAGGACTTCACCCAGTCCCGGCGCTCTCACGAGCAAGCGCGTCGAACGCGAGCGGAAGAACGAGGTGTGTCATGCGGACCTTCTCGATCGTCGCGTCGTCCCCGTGTGCGCCGGCAGGGGCGAGGTGGTTCGTCAGCACCGGCCCCTGACGCCTGCACGATTCCTGTGCAGGACCGGGCCGTACGTGTCGGACGCGGGCGGATCAGACGGACACGGGCGGACGACGGCGGTGGACGTGAGCAGGCCGGACGGACTGAACCGGACCAGCCGGACGTGGGAGTGAAGTCTTGAACCCCCTGAGGGAGACCTCATGTGGGTTCGAACCCCACCCCGGGCACAAGAAGGACAAGGTCACGATGGCCAGCGCTGGTCCTGGCACGGTAGCGAGTTGCCCGTGGGTGCACGATTCCTGCACAGACTGTTCCTCACTAGCGGAAATCGGACGGGTCCGGACGCCCTCGGAGGGTCACGAGGAGTCAGTTCGGACACGTGATGCTCATTGACCCCGACGGTGCCCGACCCGGAAGGCAACGAGTTCTGCGTATGCGACGGCGGATCTGCCGGCTGGCTCCGACGGAGCAGCACGATCACCTCAGCAGGCCAGCTGTTCAACTGACACTTGAAGAGCTGCCCGGTGGCGGCGCATAGTTGCTCCCGTCCGTGATCTTGCTGGGGGAATCAGGGATGAACGAGAACCGCACGTGTCGCTCGATCGATGACATCCTCACCGACGCTCGCGCTCGTCTCGACAGGGTCGCACCGGAAGATCTCGAACGCGAGCGGTTGGACGGCGCTGTGGTCGTCGACATTCGCCCCGTCGAACAACGCACTCGTGATGGCGAGGTGCCAGGAGCGATCGTCATCGATCGCAACGTATTGGAGTGGCGGCTCGACCCTTCGTGCGACCATCACATCCCAGACATCACCGGCTACGACACCCGCATCGTGATCGTCTGCAACGAGGGCTACAGCTCCAGCCTCGCCGCCGCCCTGCTGCACGACGTCGGCCTCCGCCGCGCCACCGACCTGATCGGTGGCTACCAAGCCTGGCTGGCGCGTCGAGAGCAGTAGCGCTTCGACAGCAGGCCAACCCGCGCTGCGGCGTCGTCCCTCAAGCTGTTGGCCCCTGGCGATGTCATCAGTGGCTTGCGATGTTGCCGCGCGATCATTGCCGTACTTCACGCTCCCGCGGCGTCGCTGGCGGAGCAGCGCCGATCTCGACGCCGTCGCGTTCGGCGAGGTTGCCAGCGGGGCGCAGGCCGTTGTAGCTGGCTTCGGTGCCGTAGGCGGGGCCTTGCGGGATGACGAGGACCTTCACGACATGACCTCCTGTGGGGCCAGTGACTGGATCGGCAGATTGGCGTGGCGCCATTCGGGGAAGCCGTCCTCGAGGCGGCGCGCGGTACGCCCTTGGCGGCGCAGCAGGCGGACCGCATCGTCGGCGAGCAGGCAGTACGGTCCTCGGCAGTAGGCGACGATCTCGACATCTGCGGGCAGGCTGTGCAGCTCTCTCGCGAGGCGGTCTGCGGGTATGGATCGGGCGCCGGCGATGTGACCCGCCGCGTACTCAGCGGACGGCCGGACGTCGACGACGACGACGTCGCCGGCGGCGAGTCGGGCGGCGAGCTCGGTCCTGCTCAACTGGTCGAACTCGTCGCGGTGCCCGAGGTAGGCGGCAGCGAGCGCGTCGAGCTCTGCGTGATGGGCTGCCGCGACGTCGCGCAGTGCGCTCCACAGTTCGATGACGCGGTCGGAGGCGAGCCGGTAGTAGATGCGGTTCTTGTCGCGGCGGGTGACGACCAGCCCGGCGCCGGCGAGGGTCCGTAGGTGGAACGAGGTGTTGGCGAGGCTCGGGCCGATCTCGTCGGCGAGCTCCTCGACGTGTCGCTCGCCTTGGGCGAGGACGTCGATCAGCTCCGCACGGCGCCCGTTCGCCAACGCCTTGGCGATGTCGGCGAACCCGTCGAACAACGCATCCTTCGCCACACGCTTGCCCACAACGCCTCCATCTGCTCAAACAACTACTTGACAAGGTACTTTCCCGGTCGCGAGCATTCAAGAAGTTCTTTGAGAAGGAGCGATGAGCATGGAGATCCACGAGTTCGTCGACGAAGGCCTCGGCCATTCGTCGTACGTGATCGATCTCGACGACGGGACCGCTGCGATCGTCGACCCGCCGCGCTTCCCCATCGCGCACGAGCAACTCGCTGACACCTTCGGGTTGAGGATCGTGTGGACGATCGACACGCACTCCCACGCCGACTACGTCACGGGTAGCCCCGGACTCGTGGCACACCGCGGTGCTGTGTTCGTCGCTCCTGGTGCATCGCGTCTCGCGTCACCACATCGTCCGGTCGTCGATGGCGAGGTCGTCGAACTGGCCCCGCAGATCACGTTGACCGCACTGGCGACCCCGGGCCACACGCCCGATCACCACGCCTACGTGCTGTCCGACCACGGTCGAGCGACAGCCTTGTTCTCCGGCGGTTCGTTGATGGTCGGCACCGTGGGCCGAACGGATCTGTGCGGACCGGACCTGGCGGTGCCGCTGGCGCATGAGATGTTCCGCGGTCTGCGCCGCTTCGACCAGTTCCCTGACGACCTCGCCGTGTATCCGACGCACGGTGCTGGGTCGTTCTGCTCGGCGCCCGGCGCATCGCAGCGGACCTCGACGCTCGGTCACGAACGCGACACCAATCCGTTGTTCACCATCGGTGACGAGGACCGGTTCGTCGAGCAGCTCGTTGCCGGGTTCGGCAGTTTCCCCGCCTACTTCGTACGCCTACCGGAGCTGAACCGTCTCGGGCCCGCCCGCTACGACACACTGCCCACACTCGCCGTGCTCACACCTGATGACGTCGAACGCCACCTCGCCGCGGCTGGAGTCGTGGTCGACGCCCGGCCAGCGGCCGCCTTCGCCGATGGGCACGTGCCCGGATCGTTGTCGAACACGCTGCGCCCGGTGTTCGCCAGCTGGCTCGGCTGGCTCGTCGAACCCGACCAGCAGCTGGTGTTTGTCCTCGACCCCGATCAGGACCGCGCCGACCTCGTGCGCCAGTGCCTCGACGTCGGCCACGAACACCTCGTCGGGGAACTGGACGGTGGCATCGACGCCTGGACGGAGTCGGGCCGGCAGGTGAACACGATCCCGTTCGTCGATGTGAATGCCATGGCCGGCGCGGTCGTCGATGTCCGCCAGGCCAACGAGTACGCCTCCGGGCACGTCCCAGGGGCGCGCAACGTCGAGCTCGGCCAGATCACCATGCTCGAGCCGACGGTCTGGCCGGTGACGGTGATGTGCGGTCATGGCGAGCGGGCGATGACCGGTGCCAGCTTGCTCGCCGCCCGGGGCGGCCACGACGTCGTGGTGCTCGACGGCGGTCCCGACACGTGGTCGTCGGCGACGGGCGGACCGTTGGCGGTGGGTGAGTGAGCAGCACCACGCCGGTCGCTCGTCCGACGAAGCCGATTCGGCTGGGGTTGCGCGAGAACCTCGCTCAGTTCCTGTTGCTGGTCGGTGTCAACGCCCTCGTCGGCGGGATGATCGGCCAGGAACGCACGGTGCTGCCGCTGTTGGCCAAGGAGGAGTTCGGTCTCACCGCGTTCTCTTCGACGCTGACGTTCATCGCTGCGTTCGGCATCGTCAAGGCCGCCACCAACTTCTTCGCCGGCACCCTGTCGGACCGCTTCGGCCGCAAGCCGGTGTTGGTCGCCGGCTGGCTCATCGGCATCCCCGTGCCACTTCTGCTGATCTGGGCGCCGACGTGGGGATGGGTCATCTTCGCGAACGTCCTGCTGGGTGTGAACCAGGGCCTCACCTGGTCGACCACGATCATCATGAAGATCGACCTCGTCGGCCCCGCGAAACGCGGCCTTGCGATGGGTTTCAACGAGGCCGCTGGTTACATCGCTGTCGCCCTCACCGCGCTCGCGACCGGCTACATCGCCGACCAGTACGGGCTGCGGCCCGAACCGTTCTACCTCGGCCTTGCGTACGCGGCGCTCGGCCTCGGGATCTCAACCATGTTCGTGCGCGAGACCCGCGGCCATGCCATCCACGAGGCCACCAGCCACACCGCCACCGCCGAACACCTCCACGGCGAGCTCACCACCGGACAGATCTTCCGGCTCACCTCGTTCAAGGAGAAGGCCCTGTCATCGGCATCACAGGCCGGGCTCGTCAACAACCTCAACGACGGACTCGCCTGGGGCCTGCTCCCTCTGTACTTCGCCGACGCTGGGCTGTCGGTGGCCCGCATCGGCATCCTCGCCGCGCTCTACCCGATGGTGTGGG
>JACQZZ010000008.1 GCA_016213625.1 Actinomycetota bacterium | reverse complement strand
GACCAACGACGACGTCACCCGGCTGCTGCACGAGTTGATCGGCGACGACCTCATCGGCAGCGTCGACCTCGAGTTCCTGCACGAGGAGTGGCACGCCACCGCGTCGCCCATCGAGTCGCCCCTGTGGCGGTCGGTCGAGAAGGCATCGCTGTCGGTGTACCCCGATGCGAAGTGCGTCCCCGCCATCACGCCAGGGGGTACCGACGCTCGCTTCTACCGAAAGGAAGGCGCCACGTCGTACGGCTACGGACTGTTCTCGAAGGAGTTGTCGTACGACGACTACGTCGCCATGTTCCACGCGGCCAACGAACGCTGCGATGTGCACTCCCTGGCGCTGATGGAGCAGCTCTGGGGCGACATCGCGGTGGACCTGCTGGGGTAGCTCAGCCCGCGGGGTCGCCCGCCGTGTCGCCTGTTGTGTCGTACGTGTGCAGCAGCTCGCGCGCGATGCGCACGAGATGGCTGTGCACCTCGACCGGCTCGACCACCTCCACGAGTCCGCCCCAGCCCGCGAGGTGCTGTGCGATCACGAAGGTCGATGGCCCTCCGATGATGACCTCCTCGCGCCCGTCGGCGGCCGGACCGTCGACCTCGGCGAGCATCATGTCGTCGCCGAACTGGCCGCGCAGCGCGGACACGTACGACGCGTCGATGCGGATGGTCGCCCGCACGGGGAGTCGGCGCTCGCCGACGGTGATGACGATGTGCTGCCACGTGGCGCGCAGGTCGAACCCCTCCGGGCGCTCCACTCGTTCGTCGGTCAACTCGACCGACCGCACCCGGCTGACGCGGAACGTGCGTTGCCCGTGCTCGGTGTTGCCCACGAGATACCAGACGGCACCCTTCGACACGAGGCCGAGTGGATCGACGAGGCGCTCGGACGGGGTACGCGTGCGGTCGACGTACCCGAGGCGGATGCGACGGCGTTCGATGACGGCGCGCTGCAGTTGCGGCAGGTGCTCGGGTGGTGGCGGCGGGGTGGACACGCCCCATGCTGTCGGGTCGACCACCACCGCCTGGGCGGCCATCTCGGCGTCGGCACGGAAGGTCTCGGGGAGCGCGCGGACCAGCTTGCGCAGCAGCCCGCGTGTGTCGCCACCGAGCGAACTGGAGGCGCCGGCGGCCAGGAACAGGTCGCGGGCCTCGTCGGCGGTGAGCCCGGTGAGATCGGTGGAGGCACCGCCGAGCAGTTGCCAGCCGCCGCCTCGTCCGGCCTGCGAGTAGACGGGCAGGCCCGCCATGCCCAGCGCTTCGAGGTCGCGGCGGGCGGTCTTCTCCGAGATCTCGAGTTCCTCGGCGAGCTCGCGCGCGGTCACCCGTCCGCGGCTCTGGAGGATGAGCAGGGTGGCCACGAGTCGGTCGGCGCGCATACCTGGACATCTTCGCTCCGAAACTGGTCGGAAGGTGACCAGTTTCGACCGGCAGACTGGCACCATGTCCCCGATCCCACCCCTCCCCGACGCGCCCGGCGGCGCACGCGCTGCCACCGGCGGCCTCACCATCGAGGCCGTCGGCCTGCGCAAGCACTACGGCGACGTGCATGCACTGGCTGGTCTCGACCTCGTCGCCCCGGCCGGCAAGGTCACGGCGGTGCTCGGCCCCAACGGTGCCGGCAAGACCACCTTCGTCAAGGCCGTGGCCACGCTGCTGCGTCCCGATGCCGGCTCGCTGCACGTGGCCGGCATCGACGCCATCGCCCGGCCCGATCTGGTGCGCCGAGTCATCGGCCTCGCCGGGCAGAACGCGGCCGTCGAGCCGGCGCTCACCGGTCGCGAGAACCTGGTCATGGTGGCTCGCCTCTTCGGGCACGACAGCTCGGCGGCGCGTGCAGCCGCGCAGGTGGTGCTCGACGAGATCGGGCTCAGCGAGGACGCCGACCGCCCGGTGAAGGGCTACTCGGGCGGCATGCGCCGCCGGCTCGACCTGGGTGCCAGCCTGGTGGGCGCCCCGAAGGTGCTGCTGCTCGACGAGCCCACCACCGGCCTCGACCCTCGTACCCGCATCGAGCTGTGGGAGTCCATCCGCTCGCTCGTGCGCGGCGGCACCGATGTGTTGCTCACCACGCAGTACCTGGAAGAGGCCGACCAGTTGGCCGACCACGTCGTCATCATCGACCACGGTCGTGTCATCGCCACCGGCACCCCCACCGAGCTGAAGTCCCGTGCAGGACTCGACGTGGTGGAGGTGCGAGTGCGCCACGCCGACGATCTGGCGGCAATCGCCGAGGTGCTCGCCCCGTTGGGCACCGAAGCGCCCCATCTCGACGAACCCGCCCGCCGTGCCGCCGTCCCGGTGCTCGAAGGCACCAAGGCACTCACCGAAGCCGTCCGCATCATCGGCGAGCGCGACATCGAGCTCGACGACATCGGCCTGCGTCGCCCCACCCTCGACGAAGTCTTCCTCACCCTCACCGGAGCCCCCTCATGAGCACCGCCCTCGACCACACCCCCGAGCACCGTTCGCGCGCCACGAGCATCAGCGCATCCATCCACCAGCCCGCCAGCCCCCCAGGCGTGTGGGCCACGGCATCCACCTATGCGGTTCGCACCATCCGTCAGTTCGTGCGCACGCCGCAGCTGCTGGTGGTCAACGCCGTCACCTCCATCATGTTCCTGCTCATCTTCCGGTTCGTGTTCGGTGGTGCCATCCAGACCGGTGAGGTCGAATACGTGAACTTCCTCATCCCCGCGCTCGCGGCAGTGAGCGGTCTGTTCGCCGGTGGCGCCGTCGGTGTGGCGGAAGATCTCGAGAGCGGGCTGTACGACCGGCTGCGGTCGTTGCCCATCCCTCGGCCCGCGGTGCTGCTCGGTCGGTCCATGGCCGACACGGCACTCAACACGTGGGGAACGGTCATCACGGTGATCGTCGGGTTCATGGTCGGGTTCCGGGTGAACGGCGGTCTGGTCGCGGCGCTCGCCGCCTTCGGTCTGTGCATCCTGTTCTCCGCGTCGTTCACGTGGCTGATGATCTTCCTCGGCCTGGTGTCGGGTTCGGCGCAGGCGGCGCAGGGCATGTCGTTCTCGGTGTTCCCGCTCATCTTCGTGTCCAGTGCCTACGTGCCGGTCGAGTCCATGCCCGGCTGGCTGCAACCCATCGCCGAGAACCAACCGGTCAGCGCGATGGTGGGCGCGGTGCGAGCACTGGTGCTCGGTGGCGACACCGAAGCACTGTTGGGCCACAGCACCAGCTGGTTCGTCGTGCGGTCGCTGCTCTGGTCGGCGGTCATCCTCGTGGTCTTCGGAAGCCTCGCCGCCCGCCGCTTCGCCCGCCTCTGAGCGGTCGCCTCTCCTCCCCCCGGAATGCTCAGCGCCCGACTGCCGGGCGCTGAGCATTCACGCGCGCTGCACTCGCCGTTCAACTGACCGGTGCCCGACATTCGCCGGGTGTGGCTGCCCACGCTCGACGACGGTCATCGCCACCGACCTCGACCCAGCCCGTGTGGAGCGCCTCGAGGCTCGCCGTGCCGAACTGGTCGCCCTGTTGCGCCAACGGATCACCGGTGCCGCCTGAATGCCCGGCGCCCGACTGTCGGGCGGTGAGCATTCGGAATCGACCCGGGGAGCGCAAAAGGCCCCGCCGAAGCGGGGCCCCTGGTGGGCGAGGGGGGACTTGAACCCCCACATCCTTTCGAATACTGGCACCTGAAGCCAGCGCGTCTGCCATTCCGCCACTCGCCCGAGTGGAAGCACAACGCTAGCAAGTCGCCGAGCATCGCCCAACCCGAAAACCGGCCACTGCGTGGGACGGGGCGCGCCCCCTGCGGACCACCCACCCCACTAGCCTGACATTCGTCATGGGTTTGCAGTCATTCGAGCACGGTCTGGAGCGTATGGTCGAGGGCGTGTTTTCTCGCGGCTCCAAGTCCTCCATCCGTCCCGTCGAACTCGGCCGTCGTCTCCTGCGTGAGATCGACGATCACCGCAGCGTCGACGTGAAGGGTCGGCGCATCGTGCCGAACTCGTTCATCATCTCCCTCAGCCCGCGCGACCACGCCGGGTTCGCCGACATCGACGACGCGTTGAACGCCGAGTTGTGCGAGACCGCTCGCGAATACGCCCGCTCCGAGGGGTACCACTTCATGGGCAACGTCACCGTCGAGCTCGTGGTCGACAACGAGATGAAGCCCGGCCGCTTCACCGTGGTCAGCCGCATGAAGGAGTCCGGCGGCGGCGTGGGTGTGGGGTCGCTGGTCCTGCCCAGCGGTGAGCGTGTGGCGCTGGGCGCCGACGCGACCTCCATCGGTCGCCTGCCCGATTGCACCATCCCGCTCGCCGACACCAACATCTCCCGCAAGCACTGCGAAGTGCGTCCCTCCAGCAAGGGCTACGTGGTGGTCGACCTCGGCAGTACCAACGGCACCAAGGTCAACGGATTGCGCATCCAAGGCGAGCACGCCCTCGAGGATGGCGACATCGTCAGCGTGGGCAGCACGCATCTGCGCTTCGAGGCATCGTGAGCGAAGCCCAGCTGAGCGTTCTGAACTACGCGTTCCTCGCGCTGCTGTACCTGTTCTTCGCCCGCGTGCTGTGGGCCGTGTGGTCCGAAGTCCGCGGTCCGCGCATCGGCAACCCGCAGCCGGCCAACGCTCGCGGTGCCGTGGATTCCACTGCACCCGCGGCTCGGCCGCCGGCGCCGATGAAGCCGTCGCGGTCGGCGCGCAAGGGCGTGCCCGCGCGCCTCGTGGTGCTGCAACCCAAGGTCCGCAAGGGTGCGGCCTATCCGCTGGCCGACGAGATCGTGCTCGGCCGCGCCGACAGCTGCGCGATCGGTCTGCCCGACGACACGTTCGCCTCGCAGCTCCATGCCCGCGTGTATCGGCGCGAGGGCAAGATCTGGGTCGAAGACCTCGGCAGCACGAACGGCACCCACGTGAACGGCGCCCGTCTCGCGGCACCGGTGCAGCTCGCCATCGGCGACCGACTCCAGGTCGGCAACACCATCTTCGAGGCGGCGTGACGTGAACGATCGCATCACACCTCCGCTGCTGTCCTGGGGCGCCGCCACCGACGCCGGGCTCGTGCGCGGCGGCAACGAGGACGCGTTCGTCGCCGAGCCGATGGTGTTCGGCGTGGCCGACGGCATGGGCGGCCATCAGGCCGGCGAAGTCGCCAGCGCCATCGCGGCCGGCACTCTGCGCGACCGGCTCGCCGGCGGCGCCGCCACGGTCGATGTGGCCGTCGCCACCGTCGTGGAGGCCAACGCGGCCATCTTCCAGGGCGCCTACACCAACAACGAGCAGCGCGGCATGGGCACCACGCTCACGGCCATCACCGTGCTCGCCACCGAGGGCACCTCGCCGAAGTTCGTGCTCGTCAACGTGGGCGACAGCCGCACCTATGTGATGCGCGCCGGTCGCCTGCGCCGTGTGTCCATCGATCACAGCTACGTGCAGGAGCTGGTGTCCACCGGGCACATCACCGAGCTCGAGGCGCGCAATCACCCGCGCCGCAACATCGTCACCCGCGCGCTCGGCATCGAGCCCACGGTGCGCGTCGACACCTGGGTGCTCCCGCTGGTGAAGGGCGATCGCTATCTGCTGTGCAGCGACGGCCTGGTCGACGAGGTCGACGACGACGAGATCGCCGCCGTGCTCGCCGAGCATCCCCAGCCTCAGGCGGCCGCCGAGGCACTGGTGGCCGCGGCCAACAGCCACGGCGGTCGCGACAACACCACCGTCGTCGTGGTCGACGTGTTGGAGGGCGAGGATTCACCCACCGACACCTCCGACATGGACATCGAGCCGGTGTGGGCGGAAGACGAACACGAGCGCCTCATCGACGCCGAAGCCGGCGCCGAACCCGCGGTGCTCGCCACCCAGCCGTTCCAGGTCACCACCATCGATCCCGTCGCGCCCGCGTCGTCGCGCAAGGGACTCGGCACGTTGCTGTTCGTCCTCGCGCTGGGCGTCATCATCACGCTCACCGTCGTGCTCGTGCTCGTCGTGCGCCACAACTCCAGCGACACGCCGGCCACCACGACGTCGTCGAGCACCAGTACCTCGTCGACGTCGACCACCAGCACGACCTCCACCACCAGCACCACGAGCACCACGGTGGCCGGCTCGTCGACGTCGGCAGGTCCCTGACCGCATGGCCACCTCTCCCATTGCCACTGCGCGCCGCAACTCCGAGTTGGGTCTGGTGGTCATGGCCGCAGCCATCACGGCGGTCGCGTACACGCTCGCCGCGCTCGGGCAGAACTCCACCATCCCCGCGCGCATCATCCCGTTCCTCATCGCGCTGCTCGGGTTGCTGCTCTCCGCGCATGTTGCCACTCGCATGCTCGCTCCCGGGGCCGACGGCACGTTGCTGCCATTGGCGGTGTTGCTGAACGGCATCGGGTACGTGGTCATCGCTCGCCTCAGCGAACGACTCGCCGGCCTGCAGACGACGTGGACCTTCATCGGCGTCATCGCCTTCGTGCTCACCCTGTTGGTGGTGCAACGCCCGAGCGACCTGGCGCGCTACAAGTGGACGTTCCTGTTCATCGGCGCGGGACTCCTGATGCTGCCGCTCGTGCCCGGCATCGGCACCAGCGTGGGCGGGGCCCGCATCTGGGTGAGCATCGGCCCCATCAACTTCCAGCCCGGCGAGTTCGCCAAGATCGCACTCGCGTTGTTCTTCGCCGGTTATCTGGCCGACAACCGCGAGCTCATCGCGGCAGGCACTCGGCGCATCGGCCCCATGCGCATTCCCGAGATGCGCTTCCTGCTGCCGGTCACGCTGGCGTGGGGCTTCGCGGTCGCGGTGATGGTGGCCGAGAAGGACCTCGGTTCGGCGCTGCTGTTCTTCACGCTGTTCACGGTGATGATGTGGGTGGCCACCGAGCGCGCGATCTACCTCATCCTCGGACTCGTGCTGTTCTCCGCCGCGGCGTACACCGCGTATCAGCTGTTCGCGGTGGTACAGACCCGAGTGAGCATCTGGATCGACCCGTGGTCGCAGTACGAGGGCAAGGGTTACCAGATCGTGCAGGCGATGTTCGCGTTCGCCAATGGCGGCACGGGCGGCACCGGCCTGGGCTTGGGGAGCCCCACCAAGATCCCCGCGGCGAAGACCGACTACATCTTCGCGGCCATCGGTGAGGAGATGGGCCTCGTCGGCGCCACGGCCGTGCTCATCGCGTTCCTGCTGATGATCGGCGCCGGGTTGCGCATCGCGATGCGGTCCGAGCGGGCGTTCGAGAAGCTGCTCGCCACCGGCCTCACCACCATCATCGGCATGCAGGCGTTCATCATCATCGGCGGCGTCGTGCGGGTGGTGCCGCTCACCGGCATCACGCTTCCGTTCGTCAGCTACGGCGGCTCCAGCCTGCTGGCCAACTGGGTGCTGTTGGCACTGCTCATCCGCATCAGCGACTCCAACGCGCGTCGTGCCGGTGAGGTGCCCGATCAGCTCACCATCGGCGAGCGGTGGGAAGCGCGGCGCCTGCGTCGCATCGAGCGAAGGGCGGGTGCTGTGTGAACAAGCAGATCCGCAAGCTGGCTGCCGCGCTGCTCGTGCTGTACGTGGTGCTCTTCGTGCAACTCAACGTGTTGCAGGTGGGCAAGAAGGAGGCCCTTGACTCGCATCCGCTGAACAATCGGCAGACCATTCGCGACTTCAACCGGCCGCGTGGTCCCATCATCACCGCCGACGGCACGGTGGTGGCGCGCAGTGTGCCGGCGCAAGGTGGCGATCAGTTCAAGTACCAGCGCGAGTACCCCACCGGCGATCTGTTCAGCAACGTCAGCGGCTACTACACGTACAGCTTCGGCAGCACGCAGCTGGAGAAGACCAAGAACGACATCCTCATGGGCGACACCGCGGCGCAGACCGTGGGCGGTGTGTTCGGTGGCAGCGACAACTCGGGCAGCGTGCTGCTCACCATGCGCGCCGACGTGCAGCAGGTGGCGGCCGACGCCCTGGGCACTCGCGAGGGATCGGTCGTGGTGCAGGACCCGAACACCGGCGCGATCCTGGCGATGGTGAGCTACCCGCGCTTCGACGCCAACCTCGTGGCCACGCACGACACACAGGCCGCAGAAGACGCGCTGAACTTCTACAACAACTATCCCGGCAAGCCCCTCCTGGCGAACGCGTACCAGGAGAACTACATGCCGGGGTCGAGCTTCAAGATCATCACCACCGGTATCGCCTTCGAGAACGGTGTCATCTCCATGGATCGCACGTGGCCGTCGGCCAGCGAGTGGGTGCCGCCACAGACGAGCGACCCCATCCAGAACTACGGCGGCAAGTCGTGTGGCGGCACGATGGCCGAGGTCTTCTACCGCAGCTGCAACATCCCGTTCGCGCAGATGGCCGTGGAGCTCGGTCCCGAGCGGATGACCGCAGGCACCGACGCGTGGGGCATTGACCAGAAGCTGCCCATCGATCTTCCGGGCGCGGTGGCGAGCAACTTCAAATACGCCAACGGTGAGCTCATCGACTTCGAGAACAACATGCCGCTGCTCGCCATCGGCGGGTTCGGCCAGGCGAACGACAAGATGGTGCCGCTGCACATGTGCATGGTCGCCAGCACTGTCGCCGCCGGTGGTCGGATGATGAGCCCGTACGTCGTCGATGCCACGCTCGCCCACAACGGCACGGTGCTCGAGCGCACCAACCCCGAGGTGTGGAAGTCGCCCATCACTCCCGCCACCGCTGCCACGCTGAACGGATTGATGGTGGGTGTGGTGAACAACGGCACCGGCCGCCCCATGCAGTTGGCCAATGGCGTCCAGGCCGCGGCGAAGACCGGCACGGCGCAGTTGAACGCCACCGGCGAACCGCAGCGGTCGCATGCGTGGATCGTCGGCTTCGCTCCCGCCGAGGCGCCCCGCTATTCCATCTCGGTCGTACTCAAGGGAACCAACGACGAGATCAGTGCCGGCACCGGTGGCAAGCTCGCCGGTCCCATCGCCAAGCAGGTGCTCGACTACCTGTTCGCGAGCGAGGCGTGACATGCACCACCTGAACCACGCGCCGCCCCTGCACGAACAACGGCACCCCGCATCGGTATCCTCGTGTGGCGATTCCGCCAAGAAAAGAGACCAGTGAGTGGCAACCCCGAGCGGACCGTTCTGAACGACCGCTACGAACTCCAACAGCGCATCGGACGCGGCGGAATGGCCGACGTGTTCCTCGCGCGCGACCTGTTGCTCGATCGGCCGGTCGCCATCAAGGTGCTCTTCCCCGAATTCGCGGTCGATCCGAACTTCGTCGAGCGGTTCCGCCGCGAGGCACAGGCGGCCGCCAACCTGAACCACCCCAACATCGTCGGCGTGTACGACTGGGGCAAGTACGCCAACACCTACTTCATGGCCATGGAGTACGTGCAGGGTCGCACGCTGGCCGACATCCTGAAGGCCAACGGCCACGTCAGCTCGCAGCAGGCGGCCGAGATCGCCGGTGAAGTGGCGGCCGCCCTCGGCTTCGCCCACCGCGGTGGCGTGGTGCACCGCGACATCAAGCCGGCCAACATCCTCATCGGGGCCAACGGTCAGGTGAAGGTGGCCGACTTCGGCATCGCCCGCGCGATGAACGCACCCACCGAGAGCGCGCTCACCCAGGCCGGTTCGGTCATGGGTACCGCCACGTACTTCTCGCCCGAGCAGGCGCAGGGTGCCCAGCCCGACCCGCGCAGCGACCTCTACTCGCTCGGCATCGTGCTCTACGAGATGGTGGCCGGTCGTCCGCCGTTCGCCGGCGAGAACCCGGTGAGCATCGCCTACAAGCAGGTCCACGAGAACCCGCAGCCGCTGAACCAGCTCGTGGCCGACGTGCCCAAGCCGTTCGAGGCCATCGTCGCCAAGCTCCTCGCGAAGAAGCCCGAGATCCGCTACCAGACCGCCGACGAGGTGCGCGACGAACTGCGCCGCTTCCGCAACGGCGAGCCGGTGAAGGCGCTCGCCGCGGTCATGGGTGTCGGCGTCGGCGGCGTGGCCGTCGGCGCAGCGGCCACCACTGCCATGCCCCGCACCGTGGCCGTGCCCCCCGCGCCGGGCGCCACGTCCGCCATGCCGCGCACCGCAGTGCAGCAGCGTCAGGCGGCGCAGCAGCCGCAGCACCAGAACCGCAGCGGCATGTACGCGGTCATCGGCTTCCTGGCACTCATCGCGCTCGTGGCCGGCGGCATCATCCTGTTCAACGTGTTGTCGAAGGACGACAAGCCCAGTCAGTTCCCCATGCCCGACGTGGTGGGCATGGCCCTCGAGGAAGGCATCAAGGTGCTGCAGGACGCAGGCCTCACGCCCAATGCCGTCGAGGAGGCCAACCCCGCGGTCGCGCCGGGCACCATCGGTCGTACCGACCCCATCAAGGACGTCACCGTGCTGCGCGATCAGCAGGTCGACGTGTACTTCACGCCTGCGGTCACGCCGTTCCCGCTCGACGACATGCAGGGCAAGTCGCAACAGGAGGCCATCGACGCGTTGGCATTGCTGGGCCTGACGGTCGACCCCACCATCATCACCGAGAACAACCCCGACGTGCCCGCCGGCACCGTCATCCGCACCGATCCGGCCGCTGGTACGACGGTGCAGCAGGGCGACCTCATCAAGCTCGTCGTGTCCGCCGGCCCGAACCAGGTGTCGGTGCCGCCGGTCGAGGGCCTGTCGCAGGCCAACGCGCAGGCGCTGCTCGAGAGCGATGCCTATGGCTTCGTCGTCACGTTGCAGCAGGAGGCCAGCTCCTCGGTGGCGTCGGGTCAGGCCACTCGTACCGACCCTGCGTCGGGTGTGTTGGCCGACAAGGGCAGCCCGATCACGCTGTTCGTCAGCAGCGGCCCGTCGAAGGTGAAGGTGCCGCCGCTGGTGGGCCTCACCCAGGCGCAGGCCGAGGCGAAGCTGTTCGAGTTGGGCCTCGCCGCCGACGTGCAGTTCCAGTCCGTGCCCGCCGGCGACTCCACCGATGGCCGAGTCACCGCCCAGACCCCCAGTCAGAGTGTCGAAGTCGACCCCGGTAGCACGGTGCGCCTGAAGGTGGCCAAGGCCCTCCCGGCCCCCACCACCACCGAGGCGACCACCACCACCTCCACCACCACCACGATCGCGGCCACTACCACGACCACGACCGTGCCCCCCGGACCCTGACCCGCGAACTTAAGTTCCGACGTCGGAACTTAAGTTCGCGGGCACACGTCACCACGTGGGGAGCGCGGGCGACTCCGACGAGCCCAAGAGCCGCTGGACTTCTGCGCGGAGTCCGAGTGGGTTGAGCATCTCCTTCGACGTGATGTAGCGAGTCCGCCAGTCGGCGTCAGTGAGACGCGCGTGGCGTCGAAGGTCGCGCTCTTGAGCATCTGGACCGGAGTGGAACTGCTCGCTGTGGGCCTCGAAGGCAAGACGCAGTGACGGGATGGCGAAGTCGACTCGTGCGACGAACTGCCCGGACTCGTCGAAGACCTCGTGCTGACGAACGAGTCCTGGGATGTCGCCGATGATGGCCTCGAGCCGAACCTCCAGCCCGCTCTCAGTCGGCCTTCCATGCAGCCGACTCTCGACGATGAGGTCCTGGATTGCCCTGGTGCCTCGCTGTCCCGGTCGGTGAAGTCGATCCACCGTCTGTTGGAGGACCGACAGATCGCTGCATGTCCGCCAGTACCACTCGAACGCGAGCTTCACCATGAATGGCGACGACACGGAGCCGAGGTCGCACAGCGTGCGTTCGACCGTGGTGCATCGAATCCCGTCGATGACGGTGAGATCCACCGGGTCCATCGGGCCGACGTGGACGCTCACGCCCTCGAGCCGCAACCGTCGGGGCGACGGCAACAGCACGGTGACCGCATCATCGGTGTATCCGTCGAAGGCGTGGAGTTGCGCCGACGATTCATATGCGGCGGCGCCTGCCTCGTTGGAGCACAACGTGGCAACGGCGAGTCGGTGGCGCCAGGTGAGGGGCGTGCCGAGAAGGGCGTACACACCTGGCGCTGGTTCGGTGAGGACTCGCTGGTCCACAAGTCGCACGAGATGGCGGGTGGAGACACCGATGGAGGCTGCCTGGCGTCGTGAGAAGGCACCGTGGTGAGAGGCAGCGAGCTCGCCCACGGCACCCTTCAGGGTGTGCGTCGGCATGAGCTCGGAAGCTATCGAGGAGGCCAGCGATCCACCCTCCAACCTCGAAACTTAAGTTCCGACGTCGGAACTTAAGTTCGCGTGCAACTTTGCCTCAGGCGCGGCGGAGGAAGTTCTTCAGGAGGTCGTGGCCTGCTGAGGTGAGGATGCTCTCGGGGTGGAACTGCACGCCTTCGATGGGCAGGGTGCGGTGGCGCACGCCCATCACGATGTCGTCGCACGTGGCGGTGACTTCCAGGCAGTCGGGCATGGTGGCCGGGTCGATGACCAGGCTGTGATAGCGGGTGGCCACGAGCGGCGAGGGCAGCCCCTCGAACACGCCGATGCCGAGGTGTGCGATGGGCGAGGTCTTGCCGTGCATGAGCGCGGGCGCTCGCACGACCGAGCCGCCGTACACGTGGCCGATGGCCTGATGACCGAGGCACACGCCGAACACCGGCACGCCCGCCTCGGCGAACGCCGGGATTGCTTCGCAGATGATGCCGGCGTCCTCGGGCCGTCCGGGGCCGGGGGAGAGCAGCACCAGATCGGGCTTCGACTCGAGCGCTTGGTCGGTGGTCCACTGGTCGTTGCGCACGACCGTCGGCTCGGCGCCCAACTCACCCAGGTACTGGACGAGGTTGTAGACGAAGCTGTCGTAGCTGTCGATCACCAGGATGCGCGGCACCCGCACAGCCTGCCTGGTGACGGGGTTGGTTGCCAACCGACTTGTCGCGCCTACACTGTCGCCCCGTGGCACCCCCGAAGCGAAAGACGACCGGTCGTGTGACCCCGAAGGGCACCAAGCCCGGACAGGCCACCGCGATGGCGAAGGAAGTCCATCACCACGAGAGCTCGGTGGCCGAGTCGTCGAGGTACACGCCGCCCGCGAAGAAGGAGCTCTACGAGAGCCCCAAGTGGGTGCCCATCCTGATGTTCTCGTTCATCGCCCTCGGCATGATCTGCATCCTGGCGCGGTACGTGGTGCCGGCGTTCGAGAACACCAACACGCCGGTGCTCATCGGCCTGGTGTTCCTCTTGGCGGGCCTGTTCACGGCCACCAAGTGGCGATAGCGCCGTCCACAGCTCTTCACGTCGCTGTACTTACGTCGGTGTAGTTTCTACCCAGAGTTGTCCACAGGTGTGTGGAGAACTCAGTCGTACAGCGGCGCCACCATGTCCATGTCCTCCAGGCAGTGACGGGGCGGCGGTGGGTCCTCGTCGGGTGCCAGGGTGAGCTTGATCTCCAGCCCACATACGGAACAGCGGTACCTCACGTTGATCTTGCGCATTTCCCCGGCGGGCGGAGGCGGCGGCAGGGGTGTGGTGAAGCCCCGCAGCATGGCAATGCCGGTTTTCCACAGGAAGAGCCCACCGGCGACGCCGATGGCGACCCAGACGATGGTGGACATGGCCGGCATGACGTGCAGGCTACTGATGAGGTCGAGGGTTCGTGACCCGGGCCGCCGTCCTCGACATGAGGCTCAGCCGAGGCGTTCGATGATGGTGGCGTTGGCCATGCCGCCGCCCTCGCACATCGTCTGCAGGCCGTAGCGGCCGCCGGTGCGCTCGAGCTCGTTGAGCAGGGAGGTCATCAGCCGGGCGCCCGACGCGCCGAGGGGGTGACCGAGCGCGATCGCGCCACCGTTCACGTTCACCTTGTCCATGTCGGGGTGCAGTTCCTTCTCCCACGCGAGCACCACCGAGGCGAACGCCTCGTTGATCTCGACGAGGTCGATGTCGTCCATCGTGAGGCCGGCCTTGGCCAGTGCCTTCACCGTGGCGGGGATGGGCGCCGTGAGCATCAGGCGCGGGTCGTCGCCGGCGACGGCGAAGCTGACGAACCGGGCACGGGGGCGCAGGCCCAGACGACGGGCCTTCTCCTCGCTCATGATGAGCATGGCCGACGCGCCGTCGGTGATCTGCGACGAGTTGCCGGCGGTGACCCGGCCGCCCTCTTCCTCGGTGCGGAACGCCGGCTTCAGCGCGCCGAGCGATTCCATGGTGGTGTCGCGCAGGCCTTCGTCGACGGTCATGTACTCGCCGTCGGCGCCCAGCACCGGCACGATCTGGCCCTGGAAACGGCCCTCCTCCGTGGCGCGGCGGGCGTACTGCTGCGAGCGCACGCCGAACTGGTCCATGTCGTCGCGGGTGATGCCCCACTTGTCGGCGATCAGTTCGGCCGAGATGCCCTGGGGCACCAGGCCGCCCTCGGGTGCGTAGCGAGCGCTGACGGCCGGGCCGAAGGGGAACCCGAACTTGCCGTCCGCCATGGCCGAACCCATGGGCACGCGGGTCATCACTTCCACGCCCGCGGCGACCACGATGTCGTACGCGCCGGCCATCACACCCTGCGCGGCGAAGTGGGCGGCCTGCTGGCTGGACCCGCACTGGCGGTCGATGGTGGTGCCGGGCACCGAGTCGGGCCAGCCGGCGGCGAGCACCGCATTGCGGCCGACGTTGAACGCCTGCTCACCCACCTGCATGACACAACCCATCACGACGTCGTCGATGATGCCCGGGTCGATCTTCGTGCGCGTCTGCAGTGCCTTCAGCGTCTCCGCGGACAGATCCACCGGGTGCCAGTCCTTCAGCTTCCCGTTCCGGCGACCCAGTGGGGTGCGGACGGCATCGACGATCACGGCGGTGGTCATGGGTGTGCTCCTTCGGCGCGTGTGCCTGAAAGTCTGCCCCCGCGCGTCGATCCACCCGAAATCGGACCGAACACCGAAACGATTCCCCGAACGACAGGGATGCGGGGGTCAGGCGAGTTTGCCGAGCACACGCTGAATCGCAGCGATGTCGGTCTCGGTGAGGTGCACGGCGAAGTGGTGCTGCACCATACGTCGAAAGGTGATGTTGGCGTCGCGCCACACCTCGCGCCCGGCCTTGGTGAGGCTCACCGAGACGGCCCGTCGATCGTCGGGAAGGGGCGTGCGTTTGCGGCGCACCATGCCTTCCTCCTCCAGCCGATCGAGTCGGCGCGACAGGCTGCTCGGCAACTCCTGCAGCGCCTCCGACAGCTCGTGCACGCGCATCGTGCCGCCCGCGTCGCGAATGGCACCGAGGCACTCGAACCACGCCAGCGGCAGGTCGTGGTCCTCCATCAACTGCGCGTCGACTTTGCGTTGCAGCTCCGTGGACGCGATGTTCCAACGACGCCACAGCGCGATCCGCTCGGCGTCGAGCCGCGGCACGGGTCAGGCCGTGGCTTTGAGGGCGGCGGAGAACGCAGCCAGCGCCAGGTCGATCTCGCGCTCGTTCACCACCAGCGGCGGCATCCAACGCAGCACCTTGCCGTACGTGCCGGCGTTCATCAGGATGAGGTGGCCCTCTTCCAGGCAGTGCTTGGTGATGGCCGACACTCGAGCGGCGTCGCTGAACTCGGTGCCCACCATGAGGCCCAACCCGCGCACTTGGGTGATGACCGAGTGTTCCTTCTGCAGCTCGCGGATGCCGGCCTGCAACTGTTCGCCACGCGCGTTCACGTTGGCCAGGAACGCGGGGTCTTCCATCAACTCGATGGTGGCCAGCGCGGCCGCGCAACCGATGGCGTTACCGCCGTACTTGCCGCCGTGGCTGCCGGTGGGCCACTTGTCGTCGAGCTCGCGGCGCGTGCCGAGCGCGGCGAACGGGAAGCCGCTGGCGATGCCCTTGGCCATGCAGATGATGTCGGGCTCGATGCCGTAGTGCTCGACGGCGAACATCTTGCCGGTGCGACCGAAGCCGCTCTGCACCTCGTCGGCGATGAACAGGATGCCGTGCTGGCGGCAGCGCTCGACGATGCCGTGGATGAACGCGGGCGGCGCGGGGATGTAGCCGCCCTCACCGAGCACGGGTTCGAGGATGACGGCAGCGGTCTCCTCCGGCGCGGTCATGCTCTTCAGCAGATGGTCGAAGCCCCACAACGCGTCGGCCACTTCGGCGTCCTGGTCGGGCGCCATCGGGTCGGGGTACGGAGCGACGAACACACCCGACGGCAACGGCGCGTGCCCCGCGCGATAGCCGGTCTTGCTGGTGGTCATGGCCATCGCCATGTGGGTGCGACCGTGGAAGCTGCCGCTGAACACCACGGTGTGCGGACGCTTGGTGACCTGCTTGGCCAACTTGATGGCGCCCTCGGTGATCTCGGCGCCGGAGTTGGCGAAGAAGAACGTGTCGATGGCGCCGGGGGTGAGGTCGGCCAGCTTGGCGGCGAGCGGCTCGAGCAGGTCGTGCTTGAACACGTTCACCTGCGCGTGGATGAATCGCTGCGCCTGGGTGGCGATGGCCTCGGCCACCTTCGGGTGCGCGTGACCGGTGGAGTTCACGGCGATGCCGGCCGCGAAGTCGAGGTATTCCTCGCCCGACGTGGTGGTGACCCAGCACCCCTTGCCGTGCGACACCTGCAGAGGGGTGACGGAGAACCAGACGTTGGACAAGTGCGATGAGGGCTGTGACGGCGCTGTCATGCCGCCAGCTTACGCCTTCCCCGAAAGGCGCCGTTCGGCGGGCGTGCGGCCTGCGACGGGGCTCAGGAAAGGTGGAGTACGTCGATGAGGAACAGCCGCCAGCCGCGGTCCACCTCGTCGCGGTGTGCGCCGTAGAGACCCTGCGCGTGCAAGTTCTCGTCGGGGAAGAAGTTGCGCCACACGGGCGTGCCGTTCGCGGCGGCACTGTCGACCACGCCCACCGAGCACGCGTAGGGCACGAGCGGGTCGAACCCGCTGGCGAGCATGGCCACCGGCGCGTCGGCCACGTCGATGGAGCCGACGATGTAGTTGCAGCCCGACATCGCCAGCACGGCCGACACCTGCGACGCGGCCGGCGGTGGGCTGCCCGGCGTGTTCAGCGTCTGCCCGACGTGCACCGCGGTGATGGCCCCGGCGCTCGCACCACCGACCACCACGCGAGTCGTGTCGATGCGATAGCTCGACGCGTTCGCGCGGAGGAACGCGATGGCCGCGGCCGCGTCGTCACGTGCCGCGAGGATGGCGCGCTCGCAGCGAGCGCGTTCGGCCACGAGTTGGGCGCCCGTGTAGAGCCCAGCCTGCACTTCGAGGCAGTGATTGCCCGGGTCGAGCCGGTAGTCGATGGTGGCCGTCACGTAGCCGAGCCGCGCGTACGACTGGGCGATGCCCGCCATCTGCGTGCGTGCCCCGTTCAGGAACGCACCGCCATGGATCCACACGATGAGCGGCCGCGAGGGCGCGGTGTCGCCATCGGCCGTGTACACGCTGAGGCTCAGCGGCGTGGGCGCGCCGGTGATCAGGTCGGGCACGGTGGTGTAGACGGGGTCGTTCGCGTAGCGGAACACGGTCGGCCCGAAGATCTCGGTGCGGTAACGCTGCGGCGCCATCGCCTCGCGCGTGCCCTCGGCCGTGGCGCCGGCCGCCGAGCTGATGGAGGTGAGCGCGCCCGCCTCCAACGTGGAGCGCACCTCCGTCCCGCACGCGACGAGCGAGGTCAGGCCGGCCACGAGGGCGAGCGAGACAGCGAGACGGCGGCGCATCTCCACAGTGTTGTGCATCCGCGCCGAGCTACGGATGGAGGGTCAGTCGAAGGCCACGGCCAGCACGTCGGCGTAGGTGTCGGCGAGGTGGAAGGTCATGGCCTCGCGCACGCGCTCGGGCACGTCGTCGAGATCGGGGCCGTTGCGCTTCGGCAGCACCACTTCGGTGAGCCCGGCACGGTGGGCGGCGAGCACCTTCTGCTTCACGCCGCCGATGGGCAGCACCTTGCCCTGCAACGTGATCTCGCCGGTCATGCCCACGGTGGGCTTCACCACCCTGCCGGTGAGCAGGCTCACCAACGCGGTGGTCATCGTGATGCCGGCCGACGGGCCGTCCTTGGGCACCGCGCCCGCGGGCACGTGCACGTGCACGCGCTTCGAGAGTTCGGCGGGGTCGACCCCCAGTGCGTCGGCGTGGCTGCGCACGTAGCTGAGCGCGATGTGCGCGCTCTCCTTCATGACGTCGCCGAGCTGACCGGTGAGGGTGAGTGTGGGCTCGCCCTCCTGCGCCAGCGGGAACGCGGTGGTCTCGATGAACAACACGTCGCCGCCCATGCCGGTGACGGCGAGGCCAGTGGCGATGCCGGGCACGTTGGTGCGCTCGGGCACCGAGTCGTCGACCTTCGGACGGCCCAGCCACTCGCGCACGTCGGTGTCGGCCACGTGCACGGGCGGCTGCACCGCGCCGGTGGCCACCTTCGCGGCCACCTTGCGCGACAGCTTGCCCAGCTCGCGCTCCAGCCCGCGCACGCCGGCTTCGCGGGTGTAGCCGGCGATGGTGGCGCGGATGGCGTCGGCGTGCACCTGCACCTCGTCGTCGGTGAGGCCGGCGCGCTGCAGCTGGCGGGGCAGCAGGTAGCGCTCGGCGATGAACACCTTCTCGTCCTCGGTGTAGCCATCGAGACGGATGAACTCCATGCGGTCGAGCAGCGGCCCTGGGATGGTGTCGGCCACGTTCGCGGTGGCGATGAACACCACCTGGCTGAGGTCGAGCTCGACCTCCAGGTAGTGGTCGCGGAAGGTGTGGTTCTGCGCGGGATCGAGCACCTCCAGCAGCGCGGCCGTGGGGTCGCCGCCCCAGCCGCCGGCGCTGAGCTTGTCGACCTCGTCGAGCAGCACGACCGGGTTCATGGAGCCGGCTTCGATGATGGCGCGGGCGATGCGGCCCGGCTGGCTGCCCACATAGGTGCGTCGGTGGCCGCGGATCTCGGCTTCGTCGCGCACGCCGCCAAGGGCGACGCGCACGAAGTTGCGACCCATCGCCTTCGCGATGGATTCGCCGAGGCTGGTCTTGCCCACGCCGGGAGGCCCGACGAGGGTGAGAACGCTGCCCGCGCCGCGGCCGCCGCTGTCGGCGATCCCGCGCTCGGCGCGCAGCTTCTTCACCGCGAGGAACTCGACGATGCGGTCCTTCACGTCGGTGAGGCCGTAGTGGTCGGCGTCGAGCTGCTCGCGAGCCGCGTCGAGGTCGAGCCGGTCGTCGGTGGTGGTGTTCCACGGCAACTCGAGCACGCGGTCGAGCCAGGTGCGCACCCACGAGTGTTCGGGCGACTGGCTGCTCATCCGCTCGAGTCGCTCGATCTCCTTGTCGATGAACGTGCGGGTCTTGTTGGGCAGGGTGAGGCCGGCCACCTTCGTGCGGTAGTCGCCCACCACGTCGTCGTCGCCCTCACCCAGTTCCTTGCGGATGGCGGCCATCTGCTGGCGCAACAGGTACTCGCGCTGCTGCTTGTCGACACCCTCGGTGACGTCGGCGCGGATCTGCGCGGTCACCTGCAGCTCGGCCAGGTGGTGCTTCGCCCAGTCGGTGAGCAGCTGCACGCGGTCGAAGACGTCGACGGTGGCGAGCACCTCGCCGCGACGCTCAGGCCCGGCTTCGCTCCACGTGGTGACCGCGTCGGCCATGGCGCCGGGCTCGGCGATGGTGCGCAGGATCTCGGGAAGGCGACGGCTGCCGCGGAGCTTGGCGACCTCTTCCAGCACCACCCGCAGTTCGCGGGCGGCGGCCTCCACGCGGGGCGAGGGGCGGGGCTCGGTGAGCAACTCGACGTCGGCGTGTGCCGCGCCACGTTCGCCGGCGTGAGTGGCGATCACGCGGCCGCGCTGTTCGGCCTGGATGATGGCGGCCTGCTCGCCGTTGGGCAGCAGGGCCGTGTTGGGCACCCGGGCCACCACGCCGAGATCGGTGTGCGAGGGGGAGGTGAGCAGCACCCGACCGTCGCCCTGCGAGGCGGCCTGCACCGCCAACTGGACGGCCTCGGTGTCGAGCGAGATGGTGACCACGGTGCCGGGGAGCACCACGGCGGGAAGGGGGAGGACGGGGAGGGAGACGGTGCGACCAGTGACGGGAGAACCGGCTTCGGGAGTGGCGGTGACGTCGGACATGGGCACACCGTAGCGTCAGAAAACTTGATTGCAACCCACTCAAGTTCCCTGATCCGAGTCCCAGCGCGCCGGTGCACCGCAGGCACCGATCCACTCGCAGAACGAGTGGATTCGTGACTGCGCCGGGGAGAGCTCGGGGTCAGGCGGTGAGTTCGGCGGCCTTGGCGAGGGCTTCGTCCCAGCCGGCCTTGCGCGCGAGAAGGGCGCGGAAGGGCATCACCATCTTCGGCATGCTCACGCCGAGCACGCCGCGCAGGCGACCTTCCCAGCCGTAGAGCGCGGCGAACGCGCCGTCGGTGCTGCCGGCGAACACGTGCACGTCATCGCCGCCGTGCACCCGGCCGACGAACTGGACGCGGCTGTCGAACTGGTCGCTCCAGAAGAACGGCACCGACTCGTACGGCACCGGTTCCTCGCCCCGCGAGGTGAGCACCAGGTTGCGTGCGGCCGCGGCGCCTTGCTCGGCTGCGTTGGTCCAGTGCTCGACGCGCATCTCGGCGTCGTCGTGCCCGAAGAACATGCCGTTCGGCCAGCGCGCGCAATCGCCTGCGGCGTACACGCCGGGCACGCCGACGTTCAGGGTCGGGTCGCACACGATGCCGTCGCGCAGCGCGAGCCCGCTGTCGTCGAGCCACTCAGTGGCGGGTGCGACGCCGACACCCACGACGACCACGTCGGCCGGCACCAGTGACTCGTCGGCCAGGCGCACGCCCGTGACTCGCGTGCCGTCGCCCTCGACGGCCTTCACGCCCACGCCGCAGCGCAGGTCGACACCGTTGCGACCGTGCACGCCCGCCACCGCGATGCCCATCTCGCTGCCGAGGCCGCGGATGAGTGGCGACGGCGCGCCTTCCAGCACTGTGACGGAGCATCCCTTCTGGCGTGCCGTGGCGGCCACCTCGAGGCCGATGAACCCGGCGCCGATGACCACCACTCGCGCGGTGCCGTCGGCGATGTGGTCGCGCAGGTCGAGCGAGTCGCTCAGCGTGCGCAGTTCCACCACGCCGTCGAGCGCGGGCTGGCCGGGCAGGCGCCGCGGCGACGCGCCGGTGGCGATGACCAACCCGTCGTACTGCAGCGAGGTGCCGTCGTTCAGCGCCAGCGTGCGCTCGTCGGTGCGCAGCCCGGTGGCGCGCACGCCGAACCGCAGCGTGAGCCCGAGCGAGGCGAAGTCGTCGGGCTTGCGCAGGCGAATGCGTTCGGCGTCCCACTCACCGGCGAGCACCTTCTTCGACAACGGCGGCCGGTCGTACGGCACCTCGGTCTCGGCGCCCACCAGCGTGACGGCGCCCTCGTATCCCTCTTGGCGCAGCGTCTCGCAGGCCCTCAGGCCCGCCAGCGAACTGCCCACCACGACGACGTGTTCCATGTGTGTCGTTCCTCAGGCCGTGGTGCACTCGGTGCAGTGGTTGTCGGCGATCGGCGTGCCGTTCACCAGATCGGTGACCCACTGCAGCAGGGTGACGTCGTTGACGGTGTGCGTGTAGAAGTCGGGCTTGCCGAGAATCGTGTGGCTGTCCCCGGGGCTGATGTAGCTGAACAGGTCCATACCGCTCGCCTCGATCTGCGCCTCGTTGCTGTCGATGAGCTCGATCAGCCGATCGGCGGGGATGCCGGCGAGCGATGCGAAGAACTCCTGCGTCTGGTCGAACGCGAAGTCGTGGCGGGCGAACACGATGTCGGGTGCGTGTGCGTGCGCCTGGACGAACAGGCCCGGCAGGCTCCACTTCTCGGCGGTCATGCCGTCGTTCTCGGGCCACGGGGGAACCGCGTTCATGGTGCCCCAGTTGGCGCCGATCGTCGCGTTGATCACCGGGATGTCGGGGTAGGCGCCCGATCCGTCGGCGAGCACCTTGATGCTCGCCTTGGCGAACAGGTCGCGCGCCATGCCGGCATAGAGCGGGCTGGGGATGGAACCGGCGCTCTCTCCGGAGACCACCAGTTCCTCGAGCGCGGGAAACAGGTCGCGCATCGCGGTGAGGGCGGTGCTGCCGTTCACGAAACCCTTGTGCTCGATGACCACGCCATTGCCGTAGTCCATGGTCTGGTTGCCCAGGTGGACGTCGCCCGTGCAGTACGGCACGTAGACGACGCTCCAGTCCTTGAACGGGTTGGTCGGGTTCTCGAAGTCGAAGATGCCGGTCGACGCGTCGAGCGTGTCGCTCACGCCTCGCTTGAAGGCGTCGCTGTCGGGGCCGCACGTGCCGACGTCGAAGCACGCGCCACCGCCCTCGAGGAAGAACACCACCTTCGCCGGGTCGCCGCGGTGGACGAAGAAGTTGTACCCGCTGCCGTCGCTGCACATGCAGTCGGCGGGTGCGGTGATGCGCGCCCACCGCTCGGGCACGCCGGTGGTGGTGGGCGCCTGCGTGGCGGGCGGATCCGTGACCGGGGCGGCCGTGGTGTCGGCACCCGCAGTGGTGGAGTCGACCGAGACCGCGGGCGCGTCGCCCACCGCCACCGAGTCGGACGACGGTGCATCATCGGAACAGGCGACCAGCGCAGTGCACAGCACCCCGGCCGCGAGCAGGACTCGCCACTTCAACATGGGCGGCACTGTACCGGTCGGGTGTCGACGGGTACGGTGGCCACGTGAACTGGGACCAACTGGTGCAGGGGGTGGAGCTGCCGTTCCACCCGGATCTCAAGGTGCCGGCGCTCACCGAGGTGTTGCTGCCGGTGCCCCAACCCACGCCGGTGGCCGACGTCGCCGCGGCCGCCCATGCCGACGTGGTGACGCGCCTGGCCGGGCACGTCACGCCCGGCATGACCGTCGCCGTCGGTGGCGGCAGCCGCGGCCTCACCGATCGCGTGTCGTTGTTGAAGGGCGTCATCAGCGGGCTGCGCGCCCTCGGTGCCGAGCCATTCGTGGTGCCGGCGATGGGTAGCCATGGCGGCGCCACAGCAGAAGGCCAGCGGGCCATGCTGGAGTCGCTGGGCATGACCGAGGAGGCCATCGGCGCCGAGATCCGCGCCACGATGGAGACCATCGAAGTCGCCCGCACCGCCGACGGCATGCCGCTGTACCTCGACCGCCACGCGGCCAGTGCCGATCGCATCTTCCCGGTCAATCGGGTGAAGCCGCACACGTGCTTCAAGGGCCCCATCGAGAGCGGTTGCACGAAGATGGCCGTCGTCGGGTTCGGCAAGCAGCCTGGCGCCGCGCAGATCCACGCGTGCGGTCCGGTGGAGATGCGCAACCGCATCCTCAACGGCATCGAAGCGCTCCGCGCCAGCGGTCGCATCCTCGGTGGCGTCGCCTCCATCGAGTCGGCCAGCGGTGAAGTCGTGAAGGTACAGGCCCTCACCTCCGCCGACGTCGGCGGCGACGCCGAACGCGAGCTCACCGAGTACTCGCGCGCGCTCGTGCCCGCGCTTCCGGTCCCGCAGATCGACGTGCTCATCATCGACAAGGGCGGCAAGGACATCAGCGGCACCACCATGGACCCCAACGTCACCGGTCGCTTCTGGGTGCACGGCCTCGCCGATCTGGAAGAGCCCGACGTGAGCACCATCGTGCTGCTCGACATCACGCCCATCTCCGGCGGCAACGTGCTGGGCATCGGGTTCGCCGACTTCATCCCGTCGTCCATCGCCACCCAGATCGACTGGAAGAAGACGTACATCAACTGCTTCACCGCCGGCATCGCGGGCGTGCGCCGCAGTCGCATGCCGATGGTGTTGCCGTCGGATGACGACTGCATCAAGGCCGCGCTCAGCATGTGCGGCCGCGCCTTCGACCAACCCAAGCGCGTGGTGCGCATCGAGAGCACCCTGCACCTCACCCGCTGCTGGGTGAGCGACGCGCTGCTGGGCGAACTGCCTGCCGGCGCGACCATCGTGGAGTGACGCGTCGATGACCGCTGACTCGCTCGTGGCCACACTGCGCCAGGCGGTGGGCGACTCACACGTGCTCACCGACGACGACCTGCGCGCCGGCTACGAGACCGACTGGCTGAACAAGTACCACGGCACCGCACGCTGCGTCGTACGACCGGGCACGGTGGACGAAGTGGTGGCCGTCGTGAAGGCCTGCGCCGCGGCCGACGCGTCCATCGTGCCCCAGGGTGGGAACACCGGGCTCGTCGGTGGCAGCGTGCCGCGTGGTGGCGAGGTGGTGCTCAGAACCCGCCGTCTCGACCGGCTCGACCCCGTCGACCTGCGAGCGCTGCAGGTGACCGTCGGCGCCGGCGTCACGATCGAGGCGTTGCAGCAACACGCCCGCGCGGCCGGGCTCGACTTCGCCGTCGACTGGGGCGCGCGTGCATCGGCCACCGTGGGCGGAGCGGTGAGCACCAACGCCGGCGGCTCGCGTGTCGTGCGGTTCGGCACCATGCGCGCACAGGTGATGGGGCTGCAGGCCGTGCTGGCCGACGGCTCGGTGGTCACCCACCTGAGCGGCCTGCCCAAGGAGACCGCCGGCCCGCAACTGCACCACCTGTTCATCGGCAGCGAGGGCACCCTGGGCATCGTCACGGCGGCTCGCCTTCGACTTGTGCCGTGGTATCGGCAGACCGCGGCAGCGCTGGTGGCGTGCGAATCAGTCGCCGACGCGGTGTCGCTGCTGCCCGCGCTGCGGTCGCTGCCGTCGCTCGACGCGGTGGAGTTGCTGATGCCCGAGGCGTTGCACGTCGCGTGCGAGTACCTCGGCATCTCGCCACCGTTGCACGACGACTTCGCCGGCGCCTTCGTGATGGTCGACTGCGCGGCGCACACCGACCCGACCGCCGACCTGGCCGGCGTCGTCGGCGACCGCCGCGGTGTGATGGCCCTCGGCCCGCAACGCGACCAGCTGTACCGCATCCGCGACCACGTCACCATTGCGATCGGTGCCAAGGGCGTGCCCGTGAAGCTCGACGTGGCGGTGCCCGTCGACCGCCTCGACGAGCTGCTGCAGCGCGTGCGTGCTGTGGTGGCCCCCATCGACGGCGCCGAGCTCATCGTGTTCGGTCACCTCGCCGAGGGCAACGTGCACATCAACGTGCTGGGCGCGCTCGACCACGCGGCCGCCTTCACCGACGCGGTGCTGCAGACGGCCATCGACCTCGGTGGCACCATCAGCGCCGAGCACGGCATCGGCGTCGCCAAGGTGCACTGGATGGAGCGCCTGAAGGGCCCCGCGTCCATGCACGCGATGGCGGCAGTGAAGCAGGCCCTCGACCCCCAAGAACTCCTCAACCCCGGCGTCCTCCACTGCCTGCGATGAAGAATGCGACGGTCAGCGGCGGGATTCGGCGGCGTCGAGTTGGGCTCTGGTGAGCAGGGCGTGCATCTGGAGGCCCTCAGCGGTGAGCGCGGCGCCCTGGTCGGGGCTGCGGTCGATGACGCACAGCACGTGCTCCACGATGGCACCCAGCGCGCGCAGGTCGTTGGTGCTGATGACCACCTGGCCGCCGGTGGTGATGACGTCCTCCACCACGGTGACCCGCTTGCCCACGATGGGCGAGCCCTCGGCGAGTTGCGCGGTGCCGTAGGTCTTGGCCTCCTTGCGCACGAACGCGGCCGGGATGCCGGTGTGCAGCGAGAGCGCGGTGGCGATGGGGATGCCGCCCATCTCCAGGCCGGCCAGCACCTCGGTGCCCTCGGGGATCATCGGCGCGAGCGCCGCGGCGATCTCGGCCAGCAGGGCGGGCTGGGCTTCGAAGCGGTACTTGTCGAAGTACTCCGTGGCGATCTGACCGGACCGCAGGGTGAACGTGCCGGTGAGGCGGGCGATGGCGTTGATCTGGTCGGCCAGTGCGTCGAGGCTCATGGTCGGTCAGTCTGGCTTCTGGCGGGCATCGCGCACCAACACTTCCTGGGCGATGGTGGCCACGTGCGTGCCATCGAGTGCGAACACGTGCCCGACGGACAGGCCGCGAGCGCCCACGAACGTGTGGCAGGTGACGTCGTACAGATGCCACTCGTCGGCGCGCAGCGGACGGTGGAACCAGATGGTGTGGTCCAGGCTCGCCACGTAGGTGATGCCGTCGGTGTCGCGGAAGTCGGGGTGCGACCGGCGCACCGCATCGGCCGGCATGTCGTCGCTCATGTACGCCATCCAGCAACGGTGCAGCAACTGGTCGTCGCCGATGGGCGCGGTCACGCGCATCCACGCGGCGTTGCGGCCGGCGCCGGTGCGCTCGTCGTCGGGCAGCACGCCCTTGGGGACGTCGCGCCGATCGAACGACTCGCTCCACGCGTCACTGACGAGCGTCTCGGGGCTGGGTACCTCGCTGCTGATGGCGACGGTCTCGATGTCGGCCGTCACCTCCTCGGCGTGGAACGACGCCTCGAGGTTGAGGATCGCGCCGATGGCCTGGCGGGCGACCACACGACGGGTGCTGAAGCTACGGCCGTTGCGGATGCGGTCCACCTCGAAACGAATCGGCTCGGTGTGGTCGCCGCGACGGATGAAATAGGCGCGCAGCGAATGCACCTGTTGCGCCGGATCCACCGTCGCGGCCGCGGCGCGCAATGCCTGCGCCACGATCTGTCCGCCGAACAGACCGCCCCACGGATAGCGCGGCCCGATGCCCACGAAGGTGTCGGGACCGTGTGGCTCCAGATCGAACAATGTGTTCAGCTCCATGACGGGAAACGTCTCCTCTGTACACAGGCGGGATTCGAATTTATGATCGTGTGTATGGCGAAGCGCGGACCGAAGAACCCGATGACTCCCGAACACAAGGCCGCCCTGGCAAAGGGCCGTGTGGAAGGGCGGGTGGTCCGGGAGTACCTGGAGGCGCTACGAGCCAACAAGCCGTCGCCAGGGCGCAAACGCACCGCAGAATCCGTGTCGAAGCGGCTGGCCGCCATCGAACGCGAACTCGCCGGAGCCGACCCGGTGAAGGAACTGCGATTGATCCAGGAACGTTTGGACCTGCAAGCAGAGTTGCAAGCCTTCAGCGTGGTGGTCGACATCAGCGCACTCGAGTCGGAATTCGTGAAGATCGCCACGTCGTACTCCGACCGCAACGGCGTGTCATATGCGGCCTGGCGCACGGTGGGTGTGCCCGCCGCGGTGCTCAAGTCGGCCGGCATCTCCCGCTGACCCACACCCGAACCGAAGTGCTGCTGCACGGTCACGGGGCGAGGGCGTCGAGCGCGTCCACGCCGCGACCCGCGTAGCGAACACTGCGCGCCAGATCGAACGCGTCGTCGAGCACCGCGTCCGGCACGGTGACCCGCGGGTCGGCCGCCAGTAGTTCGCGGAACGAGCGACCTTCGTCCCACGCGCGGCCGGCGTTCTCCTGCACGATGCGGTACGCCTCGTCGCGGGTGAGACCGGCCTGCACCAACCCCAGCAGCACCGGCTGGCTGAACACCAGACCGTGGCTGGACCACAGGTTGGCCAGCATGCGCTCCGGGAACACCTGCAGCCCGTCGAGCAGACGGGTCATGCGGCGCAGCACGTAGTAGGCGAGCAACGCGCTGTCGGGCAGCACCACTCGCTCGACCGAGCTGTGGGAGATGTCGCGCTCGTGCCACAGCGCCACGTCCTGCATGCCGGCCTGCAGGTTGCCGCGCAGCACGCGGCTGAGGCCGCTGATGGTCTCCGCGCTGATGGGGTTGCGCTTGTGGGGCATCGCACTGGAGCCCTTCTGGCCCACCTTGAACCCCTCCTGCACCTCGCGCACCTCGGTGCGCTGCAGGTGCCGCAGTTCCACGGCGATGAGCTCCATCGTGGCGCCCACCGACGCGCACGCGTAGAGGAACTCGGCGTGACGGGCGCGAGCGATCACCTGCGTGGCCGGCACCGCGCGCAGCCCGAGCGCCGATGCCACGTGGGCCTCCACCGCCGGGTCGATGTTGCTGAACGTGCCGACGGCGCCGCTCAACTTGCACACGGCCACCGTGTCGCGGGCGGCACGCAGGCGAGTGCGATCGCGGTCGACCTGCAATGCCCACAGCGCCACCTTGGCGCCGAACGTGGTGGGCTCGGCGTGGATGCCGTGCGTGCGGCCGATCATCACCGTGTCGCGGTGCTCGCGCGCCAGGCGCACCAGCGTGACCAGCAGCCCGTCGGCCGCCTGCAGCAACAGGTCGCACGCGTCGCGCAGCATCCAGCACCACGCGGTGTCGACCACGTCGCTCGACGTCAGCCCGTAGTGGATCCACGCGCCAGCAGGTGCGCCGATGGCACCCTGCACCACGTCGACGAACGCGGCCACGTCGTGGTCGGTGACCTTCTCGCGCTCGTCCACCGCGGTGACGAACGCGTCGTCGACCTGCGGTGCCCGCTCGCGGCACGCCGCGGCATCGGCCGCGGGCACGATGCCCAGACCCACGTGGGCCTCGGTGGCCAGCAACTCGATCTCGAGGTAGCGGCCGAAGCGAGCCGTGTCGCTGAACACGGCCGCCATCTCGGGCATCGTGTAGCGGGGGATCATGACCAGATCACGTAGCTCTCGCGTTCGGCGCCGGTGCCGACGATCTTCACCGGCACGCCCACCTCCTGCTCCACCAGCCGCACGAAGTCATGTGCCTTCGGCGGCAGCTGGTCGAGGTCGGTGACCGAGCTGATGTCGGTGAGCCAGCCGGGGAGCACGGCGTAGACGGGGCGACCCGCGGCGTCGTACTCGGTGCAGATCTTCACCTCGTCGAACGTGTCGAGCACGTCGAGCTTGGTGAGTGCCAACTCGGTGAGGCTGTTGATGCGGACGGCCTTGCGCAGCATCACGAGATCCAGCCAGCCGCAGCGACGGCGGCGGCCGGTGACGGTGCCGAACTCGCGGCCGATGTCGACCAGCTTGTCGCCCAACTCGTCGGTGAGCTCCGTGGCGAACGGACCGCTGCCCACGCGCGTGGCGTACGCCTTGGTGATGCCGACGATGCGGGTGAGGTAGCGCGGCCCGATGCCGGTGCCCACGCACGCGCCACCGGCGGTGGGGTTGCTGGACGTGACGAAGGGATACGTGCCGTGGTCGAGGTCGAGGAACGTGGCCTGCGCACCCTCCAACAGCAGCGCGTCGTCGCGGTCGAGCGCCTCGTGCAACATCTCCACCGTGTCGGCCACGTAGGGGGCCAGGCGGGCGCCGAGTTCGGCGAACTGATCGGCGATGGCGTCGGCGTCGAGCGCCTCTCCGCCCAGGCCTTCGATCTCGCGGTTGTGGTACGTGGCGTTGGCCCGCACCGACTCGCGGAACGCCGCAGCATCGAGCACGTCGCCCACGCGCAGGCCGATGCGGCGCGCCTTGTCGCTGTAGGCGGGCCCGATGCCCTTCAGCGTGGTGCCGATCTTCTCGTCGCCACGCTTGGCCTCGTACAGCGCGTCGAGCGACTGGTGCCAGGGGAAGATGAGGTGGGCCTGGCTGCTCACCTTCAACTTCGCGCAGCTGATGCCACGGCTCTCGAGCGTGTCGAGCTCCTTGAACAGCGTCGGCAGATCCACCACCACGCCGTTGCCGATGACCGGGATGATGTGCGGGTACAGCACGCCACTGGGGATGAGTTGCAGCGCGTAGCGCTCGGTGCCCACCACCACGGTGTGGCCGGCGTTGTGGCCGCCCTGATAGCGGACGACGTGGCTGTGCTCGGCAGCGAGCAGGTCGATGACCTTGGCCTTGCCCTCGTCGCCCCATTGGGCGCCTACGACAACAGTGACGGGCATGGCGGAACGCTCCTCAGCGGGTGACCGGAACGTGACGGAAGCCTACTTGAAGCACCCCGTGCCACGATGGGTCAATGCGATTCGACGAGTACGTCCAGTACGACGCCTTGGGCCTGGCCCTACTGGTGCGCACCGGCCAGGTGACCGCCGACGAGCTGCTCGACGTGGCACTCGAACGGATGACCGCCACCGACGACGCCATCGCCGCCGTCGTGCACGTGCAGGAGGACGTGGCTCGTGCCACCATCGCCGCCGGGTTGCCCGATGGCCCGTTCGCCGGTGTGCCGTTCCTGCTGAAGGACCTCGGCTGCGAAGCGAAGCAGTTCCCCACCAGCATGGGCTCGCGCCTGTACGACGGCTACCGCTACCGCTACGACAGTGAGATGTTCCTGCGGCTGCGCGACTCGGGCGTGGTCACCTTCGGCCGCTCCACCAGCCCCGAGTTCGGCGTCGGACCCACCACCGAAGCGGTCGTGTACGGCCGTCCCACGCGCAACCCGTGGAACACCGATCACGTGGCCGGCGGGTCCAGCGGAGGCTCCGGCGCCGCGGTCGCCGCGGGTGTGGTGCCGCTGGCGCACGGCAGCGACGGTGGTGGCTCGGTACGCATTCCTGCGTCGTCGTGCGGGCTGTTCGGCCTGAAGCCCACCCGCGCGCTGTTGCCCGACGGACCGGCCTCGGGCGAGGGCTGGGCGGGCATGGCCATCGACGGCTTCCTCGCTCGCAGCGTGGCCGACACGGCGGCGATGCTCGACGCCACGGTGGGCCCCGACCTCGGCGCGCCGTACCACGCGCCATCCACGCCCATCTTCAGCGATGCCGTGCGCGAGGAACCTCGGCGCCTGCGAGTCGCGGTGTCCACGCGCACCTTCACCGGCGATGCCATCCATGCCGACTGCGTGGCGGCCGTGGAACACACGGCCAGGCTGCTCGACGACCTCGGCCACGAGGTCGTGATGCTCGAGGCCACCGACCACCCCATCGCTGACATGGAGTCGTTCATGCGGGCGTGGACCGACATCGTGGCCTGCGGCACGCAGCTGACCGTCGAGGCGATGGGCGAGGATGCGATCGACCGAGTCGAGCGGGTCACCCGCCTCGGGGTGGAGCACGGCCGCACCGTCAGCGGGGCCCGCTACCTGCAGGCCATCGACACGGTGCACGCCATGGGCCGGCGGATGGCGCGCTACCTGGTGCCGTTCGACATGCTCCTCACCGCCACACTCGGCGAGCCGCCCGCGGCCATCGGCCGGTTCCGCACCGACCGCCCCGACGGTTGGTCGTCGTTCCTCGAGTACCGACTGGAGCACGTGTTGCCGTACTCGCCGTTCACCGCGCTCGCCAACGGCACCGGCCAACCGGCGATGTCGGTGCCGCTGTGGTGGAACGAGACCGGTCTGCCGGTGGGCACGCACCTGATGGCCCGTTCGGGCGACGACCACGTGCTGCTGCAACTGGCGGCGCAGCTGGAGGAACTCCAGCCCTGGTTCCACCGCCGACCTCTGCTGTGACACCGCTAGCGTCACCACCCATGCCGGTGATGCGACGGATGACCTGGTCGGCCATGGACGAAGCTGCCCGCGCGGCTCTGTGTGCGCGTGGCCTCGAGGCCATCTTCGACGCCGACCTGAAGGCGTCGATCGGCCGCATCATCGACGACGTACGCGCCCACGGCGACGAGGCCGTGTGTCGTGCGCTGCGCGACTGGGACAAGGTCGACCTGCAGCCGCACCAGCTGAAGGCCACGGCCGACGAACTGGCGTCGGCCACTGTCGCCCCGGAAGTGGACGCTGCCATCGACGACGCCATCGCCCACCTGCGAGCGTTCAACGAGCAGCTCATGGCCCGCGCCGCTGACTGGAGCTTCCAGAGCGAGCCGGGCCTCACGGTGGGCGAGAAGATCACGCCCATCTCGTCGGCCGGGCTGTTCGTGCCCAGCGGCAAGGCCAGCTACCCCAGCGTCGCCTACCAACTCGGCGTGCCCGCCGTGGTCGCCGGCGTGCCGACGCTCGCGTTGGTGGTGCCGCCCATGCCCGACGGCAGCGGCCTCATCGACCCCGCCGTGCTGGTGGTGTGCCGCAAGCTGGGCATCACCGAGGTGTTCCGCGTGAACGGTCCCGCGGGCGTGGCCGCGCTGGGCTTCGGTACCGAGTCCATCCCGCAGGTGCGCAAGATCGTCGGCCCGGGCAGCCCGCCGGTGGCGTGTGCGCAGGTGGAGATGCAGCGCTACGGCCTGGCCACGATGATGATCCTCGGCCCCACCGAGAGCGTGGTCATCGCCGACGACTCCGTCGACCCGCGGCTCACGGCTGCCGATCTGTTGAACGAGGCCGAGCACGGCACCGACTCGGCCGTGCTGCTCGTCACCACGTCGGCATCGTTCGCCGACGCGGTCGACCAGCAGTTGCAACTGCAACTGGATGCCCTGCCGTCCGTGCGTGCCGAAGCGGCCCGAGCCGCGCTCGGGCCGAACGGCGGATGCGTGTTCGTGGCCGACCTCGCCGAGGCCGCGGAGGTGGCCAACCGCTGGGCCCCTGAGCACCTGCAGGTGGCTGTGGCTCCGGAGCACGAGGCAGCACTGCTCGACCTGTTGGTGAACGCGGGCGAGATCCTCATCGGCCAGCACACGCTGTTCAGCGCCGGCAACTTCGTCATCGGCTGTCCCGCCAGCCTGCCCACCGGCGGCTTCGCGCACGTCAGCAGTGGCATCACCGCCGACACGTTCCTGAAGCGCACCGCCGTCGCTCACGCGGATGCCGCGGCCCTGGCGCGCATGACTCCTACGATTCTCGCCATGAGCGCGCACGAAGGCTTCACCGCCCACGGCAACGCGGCGTCCATCCGCCAGGAGCCCGCGTGACCGAGGCCGTCGTCGAGTCTCCCGACGCGGCACGCGAACGACACGCCAACAACCTCGAGCTCTTCCTCGACCTCGTCTTCGTCTTCGCGATCACCCAGATCGCCTCCACCATCGCCGCCGACACCACGGTGCGCGGCGTGGCGCAGGGACTGCTGCTGGCGTGGCTGGTCTGGTGGCACTGGTCGCAGTTCACGTGGACCGGCGCTGCCATCGACCTGCAGGCCAACGCGTCCACACGCATCCTGGTGCTGTGCATGGTGCCGTTCGCGCTGCTGATGACCGTCAGCATCCCCGAGGCATATGGCGACAACGGCATCTGGTTCGCAGCCACCTACATCGGTGTGCTCGTCGTCGTGCTCGTCATCCAGGCCAGCGTGTCGCTGGGCAACGCGGCCACGCGCGCGTCGTGGATCCGCTACGCATCGGTCGCCTCACTCGCGCCGGTGTTCGTGCTGGTCGGCGCGTTCTTCGATGGCGCTGCTCGACCGCTTATCTGGTGCGGTGCCGTGGTGGCCGCACTGATCGGTGCGATGCGTGCTGGGTCCACCGGGGAGTGGCACATCAACCCCGTGCACTTCGCCGAACGCCACGCACTCTTCGTCATCATCTCGCTCGGCGAGGTGTTGGTGTCGGTGGGAGCCACCGCGGCCGCGAAGAACCTGTCGGCCATCCGTGTCACGGCTGTCGTGGTGTCGGTGGTGGTGGCGTGCGTGCTGTGGTGGATCTACTTCGCGTTCATCCCCACGGTCACCGAGCACAGCCTGCGCATGGCCACGCCACGCGAACGCGGCTCGTTGGCTCGCGACGTGTTCACCTTCGGCCACTTCCCCTTGGTGGTGGGCCTCATCCTCTACGCGTTGGTGGCCAAGCACATCGTTCAGTTCCCGGCCGGAAAGCTGAAGGTGGACGACCGGTGGATGCTCGCCGGCTCGGTCGTCTTCTTCATCGGTGGCCTCATGGCCAACCAGTGGCGCGTGGTGCGTCGAGTCGCTCCCGAGCGGTTCGTCGCCATCCTCGTCGTATGCGGGCTGTGCATCGTGGGCGGTCGCGCCCGCAGCATCATCCTCGTCGCCCTCGTGGCCGTGGTCCTCGCCGCCATGCAGATCGTCACCCTCCGCCGCCTCAACGGCCGCACCACTACCTAGGTCCTTCTGCGAAGGGTCAGAGGAGGCCGCGGCGGTTGTGGCGGAGGGCGCTCAACTCGGTGGTGAGCAGGGCGATGTGCTCGCCCTCTTCGGCGGCCAGCTCGCGGTAGAGCTCGCGGGCGGCGGGGGATGCCTCGTCGACTCGGGTGCGGAAGAACTCCTCGGCGCGCTGCTCGAGCGTCAGCGCCAGCTCCAGCAGGTCCATCGGATCCGACGGTGGTCGCTGTGCGCCGGCCTGCAGCGCACCCGGGTGCAGGTCGCCGCTGGCGTCGTCGGGCGGGGGCAGGTGGTAGCGGCGCACGAGCGTGTCGATGTGCTCGCGCTCCATCTCGGCCAGGCGCTGGAACATGTCGTGCAGCTCCTCGTCGCTGGTGTGCTTCGCCGCGGCCACGTAGAAGTCGCGGCCACCGAGCTCGATCTCGAACGCCTTGCGCACCGCGTCCATCGCCTCGTCGGGCACGGCGTCGGTGGTGGGGTCCACCGGCACCAGCTGGCCGCTGCACGCCGGGCAGCGCCCGTACGGGAAGGCAAAGCCCTCACTGCGCTTCGAGCACGACGAGCACTTCCACGCCACCACCTGGTCGGCGCAGCAGATGCCGTCCTCGTCGCCTTCCTCCACGGGGCGATGACACCGCGGGCACACGCTGCCCGAGGTTGCCTCCACCGCCGCCTGTGTGCCGTCGGCCAGGTACTGCAGGATGGCGGACGCCGCCCGCCGGCCGGCGCCCATCGCCAGGATGACCGTGGCGCCACCGGTGACGATGTCGCCGCCGGCGAACACGCCCGGGAGGTTGGTGGCCTGGCTGACCGGATCGGCCGCCACGTAGCCGCGCGAGTCGAGCTCGAGTCCCTTGGTGTTGCGGGTGACGATGGGGTTCGGGTTGGTGCCGAGCGCCACGATCACCGTGTCGCACTCGACCTCGAGCTGCTCGCCGGTACCCACCGGCTTGCGGCGCCCTCGCTCGTCGGGCTCGCCCAGTTCCATGCGCTCGACCAGCAGGCCGCGCACGTCGCCGCGCTCGTCGGTGAGCACCTCCACCGGGTTGTGCAGCCACAGGAAGCCCACGCCCTCCTGCTCGGCGTGGTGCAGTTCCTCCGCTCGGGCGGGGGCCTCGGCTCGGGTGCGGCGGTACACGCATCGAACGTCGGCACCCAGACGGCGAGCCACGCGCAGGCAGTCCATCGCCGTGTTGCCGGCCCCGATGACCACGACGTCCTTGCCGATGCCGACCGGCGTGTCGATGTCGGGGAAGCGGTCGCCGCCCATCAGATTCACGCGGGTGAGGAACTCGTTGGCGCTGATGACGCGGCCGGCGTTCTCGCCGGGGATACCCAGGAACGACGGCGCGCCTGCACCGACCCCCAGGAACACCGCGTCGAACCCGCGCGAGCCGAGCAGGTCGTCGACGGTGAACGTGCGACCCACCACCTTGTCGGTCTCGATGGTGACACCGAGATCGACCAGTCCGGCGATCTCGCGGTCGATGATCTCGCGCGGCAGTCGAAACGACGGGATGCCGTAGCGCAACACGCCGCCGGTGACGTGCAGTGCCTCGAGCACCGTCACGTCGACTCCGGCGCGCGCCAGGTCGGCGGCGCACGCCAGCCCCGACGGGCCCGAGCCGACGACCGCCACCCGCTTGCCGGTGGCCGGCGCGACGTCGGGTCGCTGCACCTTGCCGTGATCGCCGACGAATCGCTCGAGGCGGCCGATGGCGACGGGCTCCATCTTGCGGGCGATGACGCACTGGCTCTCGCACTGCGATTCCTGGGGGCACACCCGACCGCACACCGACGGCAGGATGTTGGCCTCGCGAATGACACCGAGCGCACCGTCGACGTCCTTCACCAGCAGGTGGCGGATGAAGCGGGGAATGTCGATGCTGACCGGGCAGCCGCTGATGCAGGTCGGCCGGCTGCACTGCAGGCAACGTTCGGCCTCGCGCATCGCCTCACTCAGCGAGTAGCCGAGCGTCACCTCGTCGAACGTGCTCGAGCGGATGACCGGATCGCGCTCAGGCATCGGCACCTTGGTGGGCTCGATCTCGCGCAGCTTCTTGTAAGTGCGCTTGCCCTGCACGAACAGCGTCTGCTCCACCTGGCAGCGGTGCTCGTAGTCGGCGGCGGCCGCGGTCTCTTCGTCCTTGAACCGGCGCTGCCGGGTGAGGAGCTCGTCGAAGTCGACGCAGTGCGCATCGAAGTCGGGGCCGTCGACGCAGGCGAACCGCGTGACCCCGTCGACGCTGACGCGGCACGAGCCGCACATGCCGGTGCCGTCGACCATGATGGTGTTCAGCGACACCACGGTGTGCACGCCGTGGGGGCGGGTGACCTCGCCGCACGCCCGCATCATCACCATCGGGCCGATGGCCACCACCAATTCGGGCCGGTCGTTCACCACCACATCGCCGAGGGCTTCGGTCACCAGGCCCTGCCGGCCCATGCTGCCGTCGTCGGTGCAGACGATCAGCTCGTCGGCCCACTCGGCCATCTTGCCGTGCCAGAAGCTGAGCTCGGCGTTGCGGAAACCGACGATGGCAGTGGTGCGATGCCCCGCCTGCTTGAACGCGCGCAGTTGCGGGAACACGGGTGCCACACCCAGGCCGCCTCCCACCAGGACGACGTGACCAGGCCCGGGATCGATCTCGGTGGGCATGCCCAACGGACCCACGAAGTCGGCGAACGAGTCACCCTCGTGGTACTTGTCGCGCATCTCGGCGGTGCTGCGCCCCAGCGACTGCACCACCACGGTGACCGTGCCGGCGGCCACGTCGAAGTCGGCGATGGTGAGCGGGATGCGTTCGGCGCCGTCGTGCAGGCGCACCATCACGAACTGACCGGGCCGCGCAGACGCGGCGATGTCGGGAGCGTCGACCTCCCAGAGGAAGGTGCTCGGGGTGAGGCTTTCGCGGCGAACGATCCGGAACATCCGAAGCGGAGCGTATGCCCATGGCTCATTCGCCACCACGGACCTTCGCCCCTAACCGCACGTGCGCACGCCAGTTCGTGTCATGGCCCGACCACGGGCGCTCGTGCTCGGACGATGACATGAACGGGCGGAACGGGCGGGCGACGGGGTGAGCGACGGGGTGAGCGCACGCACCTAGAGTCGGCCAGATGACCGACACAGCGATCCTCGCCGAGGACCTCCGCAAGACGTTCGACGAGGTGGTGGCCGTCGACCACATCTCGCTCGCCGTGCCCAAGGGCACCGTGCTGGGCCTGCTCGGCGCCAACGGTGCGGGCAAGACCACCATGGTGCGCATGCTCACCACCGTGCTCGAGCCCACGAGCGGGCGGGGGGTGGTGAACGGCTTCGACGTGCACGATCACCCGCAGGCGGTGCGCCGCAGCATCGGCCTCGCCGGCCAGTACGCCGCGGTCGACGAGAACCTCACCGGCAGGGAGAACCTCTTCCTCGTCGGCCGTTTGCATCACATGTCGAAGGCCGCGTCGAACACTCGGGCCGTCGAGTTGCTCGACCAGTTCCGCCTCAGCGACGCAGCGGATCGTCCCGTGCGCACGTACTCGGGCGGAATGCGCCGCCGTCTCGACCTCGGTGCGGCGCTGGTGAGCCATCCGCCGGTGCTGTTCCTCGACGAGCCCACCACGGGCCTCGACCCGGCGAGTCGCCAAGACCTCTGGGAGGTCATCGAGGGACTGGTGGGCGACGGCACGACGGTGTTGCTCACCACGCAGTACCTGGAGGAAGCCGACCGTCTGGCCGACAACATCATCGTCATCGACCGAGGCGCCATTGCCGCTGAGGGCACGGCGAAGCAGCTCAAGTCCCGCCTGGGCGACACCGTCATCGAGTTCGAGTTCGCCTCGCCGGCGGATGCGGCCCGCGCCGCAGAGGTGTTCGCCACCGACACCAGTGCCGGCACCGTCGTCCGTCAGGTGATGACCGAGGGCGCGGCCACGTTGCGCGATGCGCTGAACCGGTTGGACTCGGCCGGCCTCCAGCCCGCACACGTCGCGCTCAGGGAACCCACCCTCGACGACGTGTTCCTCACCCTCACTTCCTCGAACGGAGCGGGCGAATGACTGCCACCATCTCCTCCACGCGGACGATCTCGGCCAAACAGGGCGTCGGTCTCGGCTGGACGCTGCGCGACAACCTGTCGATGACGTGGCGCAACCTCACGGTCATCCGGCGCGTCCCGCAGCTGCTGGTGTTCGCGCTCATCCAGCCGATCATCTTCGTGCTGATGTTCCGCTACGTGTTCGGTGGCGCCATCCAAGCGCCGGGCGGCATCCCGTACGTCAACTACCTGATGCCCGGCATCTTCGTGCAGACCGTCGTGTTCGGCGCCATCAACACCGCGGTCGGCCTCGCGGAGGATCGCACGAAGGGTCTGCTCGAGCGCTTGAAGAGCCTGCCCATGGCGCGCAGCGCGGTGCTCGGAGGTCGCGTCGCGGCCGACAGCGTGCGCAACGCCGTGGTGGTCGTCCTGATGATCATCGTCGGTTACATCGTCGACTTCCGACCCACCGGTTCGATCCTGGAGATGGCCGCCGCGGTGGGCGTGATGGTGATGTTCGGCCTGTCCATGTGCTGGATCTTCGCCATCATCGGCCTCGTCGTGCCCAACGCCGAAGCCGCGCAGGCCGCTGCGTTCCCCCTCATCGCGCCGCTGGTGTTCGCATCGAACGCGTTTGTACCGGTGGAGACCATGCCCGACTGGCTGCAGTGGTGGGCCGAGCGCCAGCCCGTCAGCGTCACCGTGCGTGCCGTGCGCTCGCTGATGCTGGGCACCGACCCCACCGATTACGTGTGGGCCAGCCTGGCGTGGTCGGTCGGCATCATGGCCGTGATGGCCCCCATCGCCATCCACAGGTACCGCAAGGCCTGACCTTCGCCAGCGTGGGGCGTACGCTCGCGGCATGCGGGCTCGGTACCTCGGCGCATTCGCGTTGGTCTCGGCCGCGTCGCTCGTCGTGGTCACCGTGTCGGGTGCCACCGACGTCGCCGACCCGGTGTCGGTGACGGCGGCGCGCGTGCAGCCACCCGGTCGCACCGTCAGCGTGGTCGCCGTCGGCGACTTCCTCGCCGAGGGACTGGTGAACAACGCGGCTCGGGCCGCGGCGGGGCCCGGGGTGCGCTTCGACTACGAACCACTCCTGCGTCCTCTCGCTCCGGTGGTGCAGTGGGCGGACGTCGCCATCTGCCACATGGAAACGCCCATCACCGGTCCGGGCGGCACGGTGGGCTTCGCGGGTGACGGCCCGTACGGCACCAACCTCGTCGCCGCCGCATGGGAGACACCGTTCGACCTTCGCCGTGTCGGTTTCGACCGCTGCAGCACGGCCAGCAACCACGCGTACGACCTCGGCACCGACGGCGTCCGCGTCACGCTCGAGGCGCTTGACGCTGCCGGTCTCGGGCACTCGGGCACGGCGCGTTCGCCGCAGGAGGCCGCGGTGTCGACGTTCGTGGTGAACGGCGTGCGCATGGCCCACCTCTCGTACGCCCGCAACTCGAACACCGGATTCCCGGCCGACGACTGGCGCATCGACAAGGCGCTCACCCCCGACAAGGTGATCGCCGACATCGCCGCGGCCCGTTCCGCTGGTGCCGAACTCGTCATCGTCAGCATGCATGTGTACGTGGAGATGTTGCCCACGCCCACGACCGAGGATCGCTCGCTCGTCACCGCCATCATCGGGGCCGCGCACCCCGACCTCGTGGTGGTGCACGGACCACACGTGCCGCAACCTGTCGAGCGTGTCGGTGGCACGCCGGTGTACTGGAGCCTCGGCAACTTCATCTCCGGCATGGGAGTCGCGGGCCGCGGCAAGTACAGCGATGCGCGCACGCTCGATGGTGTGCTCGCGGCAGTGCGCTTCACCCAGCAGCCCGATGGCACGTGGGCGAGCGACACGTCGAACGTGGCGCTGTGCAACGTCACCGGCAGCCGAGTGGTGTACCCGGGCGTGCCCATGCTGCAGGACCCGACCATCTCCGCAGGGTTGCGCACCCAGCTCACCGCGTGCGTGAACCGGACCGCCACGGTCGTGAACGACCTGCGTTGAACGACCTGCGTTGATCCGCGATTTCGTTCGGCCCCGAACGGTTAGGGACTTTGGTACCTAGTCCGTCAGGGACCCTGTCGGTACCTTCGCCTCTCAGATCGATGATCGTCCATGCGATGCTCGTCGGCGCAGTGGGGGATCAGGAGGGGACGATGAGTCAGACCGCAACACTCGACAGCACCGCCAGCACTGGTGCCACCGAACACTTCGACGTCGTGGTCGTCGGAGCCGGCATCAGCGGCGTGGGTGGCATCTACCACCTGAAGACGCAGTGTCCGGGTACCACGTTCGTCGCCTTCGACAAGTTCGAGAGCTTCGGCGGCACGTGGCTGTGGCACAAGTACCCCGGCATCCGCTCCGACAGCGACCTGTACACGTTCGGCTATCGCTTCAAGCCGTGGACCGGTGCGCCCATCGCGACGGCCGAGGAGATCCTGAAGTACATGGGCGAGGTCATCGAGGAGAACGATCTCGACCAGCACATCCGCTACGGCCACAAGATCGAGCACGCCGGCTTCGACAGCACCACCAACACCTGGACGGTGAAGGTGCGCGACCTCGCCTCGGGCGTGCTGAAGACCGTCACGTGCAACTTCCTGTGGATGTGCCAGGGCTACTACAAGTTCGAAGAGGGCTACACGCCCGAGTGGCCGGGCATGGACACCTACAAGGGCACCATCGTGCACCCGCAGACCTGGCCCGAGGACCTCGACTACAAGGACAAGCAGGTGCTCGTCATCGGGTCGGGTGCCACCACCGCCACCCTCGTGCCGGCCATCGCCGGCGACACCGCGCACACCACCGTGCTGCAGCGCTCGCCCACCTACTTCTGGACCGGCGAGAACGTCGACGAGACCGCCGACATGTTGCGCTCGTTGGAGATCGACGAGACGTGGATCCACGAGATCGTGCGCCGCAAGAAGCTGGCCGACCAGCAGGCCGTCACCCAGTTGTCGTTCGAAGCGCCGGAGCTGGTGCGCGACGAGCTGCTCCGCCTGGTGCAGGAGAAGCTGCCCGAGGGCTACGACATGACCCACTTCACGCCGCGCTATCGCCCGTGGCAGCAGCGCCTGGCGTTCGTGCCCGACGGCGACCTGTTCGCCGGCATCCGCGCCGGCAAGGCCAGCATGGTGACCGACGAGATCGCCACGTTCAACGAAACCGGCGTGCTCACCAAGGGCGGCGTGCAGATCGACGCCGACATCATCGTCACCGCCACCGGTTTCAACCTCAGCGTGCTCGGCGACATCCCGTTCGAGGTCGACGGCAAGGCCGTGCACTGGCCCGACACCGTCACCTATCGCGGGATGATGTTCACCGACGTGCCCAACCTGCTGTGGGTGTTCGGCTACTTCCGCGCCAGCTGGACCCTGCGCGCCGATCTCATCAGCGACTTCGTCTGTCGGCTGCTCACCTACATGAAGGACCACGGGTACACGAAGGTGGTGCCGCAGGTGCGCGAGGTGGAGGACGCCGACATGGTGATCGGCTCGTGGATGGACCCCGACAACTTCAACCCGGGGTATCTCATGCGCAGCATGCACATGCTGCCGAAGAAGGGCGACAAGCCCGAGTGGCAGCACACGCAGGACTACTGGTACGAGAAGGAAGCCCTTCCGAACGCCAGCCTCGAAGACGGCTGCCTGCGCTACTCCTGACGGTGGCCGGTTCGGCGTCGCTCAGGCGGCGTCGAGCCGGTGACCCTGCAGTCGCACACCCAACTCGTCGCGCACTTCGGCGACGAGGTTGGCGAACATCGACCCGTCGGGATCCGCGTCGAGCAGGCCGTGATCGCCGAGGGTGCGCGACTGGATGCCCATCGGCAGCGCGATGCCCGTGGTGGTGGTGGGCATGGTGGTGACCATGTGATTCACCATGTCGTACACCGGGCGGCCGCCCACGGCGAGGCACCAGTCGAGGATGTCGCGCGACAGCGAGGAGTGGTCCAGCTCGTCGGCGGCGATGATGACCAACGTGTCGTGGACGCGTTGGTCGGTGGCCCGCTCGGCCTTGGCGGCGGCGAGCCGACCGGCGTAGGCCTCGTTGATGACGCCGTCGCGGAGGGTTTCGACGGCGAGTGCAACGAGTTCGGCGGTACGTGAACGCGGCAGCCGCATGGGCCGACGCAGGCGCCCTGGGCGCAGGCTCTGGCCGAGGTAGCGGCCGGCGAGATCGAAGCAGCGAGTCCAGTGGTCGGCTTCCTGCACCGCGGCACTGAGGCTGCGGCGCACCAACGACTCGGGCGCGTCGAGCATCTCGAGCCGACGAGCGAGGTCTTGGTACGCCACCACTGACGAGTGCTCGAGCTCGCCCTGGGTACGCCAGTACTCCGCGAGTGCCTGACGTACGTCGTGGCGCAGCTTCAGCGCGTGTCGGTCGGTGAGGTGCGAGTGCCCGAGGCGCGCTCGAGCACGATGGATGCGGCCATTGCGGCGGCGCAGTGGCCGCCCCTCCACCATCAGGTGGGTGGGAGCGGCGTTGCGCTCGTGGCGTGAACTCGCGCGAGGAACCATGTCCGTCGTAGACGCCGGAACGTTCCCGTGAGTTCCGAAATTCTGATCAGTTGTCCCGTTGATGCCGGGATACTAGAACATATGGAGGTCAGCGCGCGGACACTATTTGCAACAGAAGTCGCCCGGATTCTTCCTCGACCTTCACGGTGTCGCCTTCGCCGACCTTGCCTTCCAGAATGAGCAGCGCGGCGGGATCGGCGATCTCTCGCTGGATGACCCGCTTGAGCGGACGTGCCCCGAATGCAGGGTCGTAGCCCTCTCGAGCGAGATGCGTCATCGCCTCGTCACTGACCGTGAGGGTGATGCGCCGGTCGGCCATCCGCTCGCGGAGGTGGGCCAGCTGAATCGTGACAATTCGTGCCAAATCCTCAGAAGTGAGGCTGCGGAATCGAATGATTTCGTCGACGCGATTGATGAACTCGGGTTTGAAGAACGTGAGGGGATCGCCCGGCAGGTTGCTCGTCATGATGAGCACGACGTTGGTGAGGTCCACCGTGCGGCCCTGGCCGTCGGTGAGGCGCCCGTCGTCGAGCACCTGCAGCAACACGTTGAACACGTCGGGATGCGCCTTCTCGATCTCGTCGAGCAACACCACGCTGTACGGACGGCGGCGCACCGCCTCAGTGAGCTGGCCACCCTCGTCGTAACCGACGTATCCGGGAGGTGCACCGATGAGGCGGGTGACGGAGAACTTCTCCATGTACTCGCCCATGTCGATGCGCACCATGGCCTTCTCGTCGTCGAACAGGTACTCGGCGACGGCTCGTGCGAGCTCGGTCTTGCCCACGCCGGTGGGCCCGAGGAACATGAACGACCCGATGGGCCGGTGGGGGTCGGACAGACCGGCACGCGACCGGCGAATGGCGTTGGCCACCGCGGTGACGGCGTCGTCCTGGCCGATGACGCGCCGGTGCAGCATGTCTTCCAGGTGCACCAGCTTGGCCATCTCGCTCTCCATCAGCCGGCTGAGCGGCACACCGGTCCACTTGCTGACGACCTCGGCGATGTCTTCCGCGTCGACCTCCTCCTTCAGCATGCGAGTGCCCTGCTGTAGTTCGTCGAGGTGCTCGGTGGCGTCGGCGATGCGCCGTTCGAGTTCGGGGATGCGGCCGTAGCGGATCTCGGCCGCGATGGCGAGATCGGTCTCGCGCTCGACCTGGGTGCGCAGATGCTCGAGCTCTTCCTTCAACGACCGGATGGCGTCGATGGCCTGCTTCTCGTTCTCCCAGTGCGCCTTCATCGTGTGCACCTGCGCGTTGAGCTCGGCGAGCTCGTCGACCAGCGTGTCGAGGCGCTCCTTCGACGACGCATCGGTCTCGTTGGCGAGTGCCACCTGCTCGATCTCGAGCTGGAAGATGCGCCGCTGCACCACGTCGATCTCGGTGGGCAACGAGTCGATCTCGATGCGCAGCTTGCTGGCCGCTTCGTCCATCAGATCGATGGCCTTGTCGGGCAGGAACCGGTTGGTGAGGTAGCGGTTGCTGAGCACGGCCGCAGCGACCAGCGCGCTGTCCTGGATGCGCACACCGTGGTGCACCTCGTAGCGCTCCTTCAACCCGCGCAGGATGCCGATGGTGTCGTCGACCGTGGGCTCGCCCACGTACACCTGCTGGAAGCGGCGCTCGAGTGCAGGATCCTTCTCGACGTACTTGCGGTACTCGTCGAGCGTGGTGGCGCCCACCATGCGCAGCTCGCCACGAGCCAGCATCGGCTTGATCATGTTGCCGGCGTCCATCGCTCCCTCGGCGCCACCGGCCCCCACGATGGTGTGGATCTCGTCGACGAACGTGATGACCTCGCCGGCCGCGTCGGTGATCTCCTTGAGGACGGCCTTCAGGCGCTCCTCGAACTCGCCGCGGTACTTGGCGCCGGCGAGCATGGACCCGATGTCGAGCGAGATGAGGCGCTTGTTCTTCAAGCCCTCGGGCACGTCGCCGTCGGCGATGCGCCGGGCCAGCCCTTCGACGATGGCGGTCTTGCCGACGCCCGGCTCACCGATGAGCACCGGGTTGTTCTTCGTGCGCCGGCTGAGCACCTGGATGACACGACGGATCTCGTCGTCGCGACCGATGACCGGATCGATCTTGCCGTCGCGGGCGCGTTGGGTGAGGTCTTGCCCGTACTTCTCGAGAGCGGCGAAGTTCTCCTCGGGGTTCTGGCTGGTGACGCGGTGGCTGCCACGCACTTCCTTCAGCGCCTGCAACAGCTCTTCACTGCCCACACCGAGCCGCTGGTTCATGGCCAACAGGAGGTGCTCGACCGACAGGAAGTCGTCCTTCAGATCCTTCTGGTAGGCGACCGCGTTCTGCGTGACGTTGTCGAGCTCGCGGTTCATGCGGGGTTCGCTGCCGCCGTACGCCTTGGGCAGTTTGGCCACGGCTTCGTCGGCCTTGTTGCGCACCATGAGGGGTGCGAGGCCGAGCTTGGCCAGGACCGCCGGGACGATGGTGTCGTCCTGCCGCATGAGCGCTGCCATCAGGTGATCGGGCGTGAGCTCGGGGTTGCTGCGCGCCTTCGCCTGGTCGATGGCCGCGGCGAAGGCCTCGTTGGTCTTGAGGGTCCACTTCTTCGGATCGAACGCCATGAGATGAGACTACACCGCAGCAGAAAAGTTGCTACGGGTCGTATCAAGTTTTCTCGATCAGATCGGCCGTCACGTCACGAGGGCGGAGCGGTGGACGTGCACGCCACGAGCAGCGAGCCGCCGGGTCTCCTCGCCGACCCGCACGAGGAACTCGTCGAGACGACGTGACGGCTGGGGGGTCCATCCCACTTCCGCCAGGCACACCAACCGGGGGAAGCAGAGCTGCTCGACCTCGGCGAACGTGCGCACCTTCTCGGTCCACAGCGGCGCCTCCACCCCGGCGATCTGCGGGTCGAGCACTCCGGGCACCAACGCGGCCGGGTCCCACTCGTACGCGGCATCGAGGTCGATGGCGCCGGCCCACCTGCGGCCGAGCGGGTCGTCGGGTTGGTGCTTCATGTCGAGGTACGTGTGCCGCGCCGGCGACATGATGAAGCGGGTGCCTGTGGGTGCGGCGGCGACGGTGTCGGCCTTCAACCAGTGCTGCACCAGCGTGTCGCGGTGCAACGGCGCCTGCGCGATCTCCTCCCACCCGACCATTCGCTTGCCGTGCTGGGCGACCTCACGCTGCAACAGTTCGACGAACGCGAGGTACTCGTCGTGGTCGGTGCTGTGCGCTTCGTCGCCGCCAATGTGCAGGTACGGCCCCGGCGTGTTCGCGGCGAGCGTCGCGACGACGTCGCGCACGAACCGTGCGGTGGCCGGGCGGTCCAGTCGCAGCGAACTGAACCCGACTTCGACCCCGGTGTACAGCGGCGGCGCCACGTCGTCGACGTTGAGTTCGGGCACCGACGCCAACGCAGCGTTGGTGTGGCCCGGCATGTCGATCTCGGGCACCACGGTGACGAAGTGCCGTTCAGCGTGGGCGACGATCTCCGCGTAGTCGGCGACTGAGAACCAACCACCCTGGTCTCCCTTCGTCGCTGTGCTGCCGCCGATGGCCGTGAGCGCGGGCCACCCGGGGATCTCGAGGCGCCAACCCTGGTCGTCCGACAGGTGGAGATGCAGACGATTGAGCTTGTACCGAGCGATGAGCTCGACGAAACGGATGACGTGGTCGACGCTGAAGAAGTGTCGCGCCACGTCGAGCATCGCCCCGCGCCATTCGAACCGCGGCACGTCGATGATGTGCAACGCGGGGACCGCCGCCATGGTGCCCGGCGTGAGGAGTTGGACGAACGTGCGCGTGCCGTTCCACAGGCCGTGCGGGGTGGCGGCCACCACGGCGACACCATCGGGGGCCACCAGCAGCTCGTAACCCTCTGCACCCAGGTCGGCGCGGTGGGGGTGCAACGAGAGCTCGATGTCGCCGTGCCCGCTTCGGGTGCGGGCGAGCGACAGATGCACACCGGCGACCGCCTGGAGATCTGCGACGAGGTGATCGGCGACGCCGATGGAGGGCGCGTCGCTCGGTGCGATCACGTGCGCGAACGCCGACGGGACGAACTCGCCGGAGGTCATCTCCACATGGCGCGGTAGCGGCAGCAGGCCGAGCAGCGCGGGGTGTGTCGCCGTCATGTCGCGACCCTACGGCAGGGCCAGCGGCTGACGGGCGTTCAGCTGAGGGACGTTCGGCCCTAACGGCGCGGACCCGCCACGGGTTATCACGTGAGAGAAGGGTTTCATCCCATGTGACCGTCCCAGCGCCCCGAACGCGAGGGCCTGTGTGCGGAGCGGTGGGGGCGTCATCGGGGGCGCCCCCACCGCACTGTTCTTCGGCCAGGTTCGGCCCGTCGCGTCAGCTGCGCAAGAGGTCCTTCGCGATGTGCGTGATCTGGATCTCGTCGGTGCCGGCGTAGATCTGCAACACCTTGGCGTCGCGTGCCAACTGCTCGACGCGGAACTCGCTCATGTAGCCGTTGCCGCCGAACAGCTGCACTGCTTCCAGCGCCACCTCGGTGGCGGCGCGGGCGGAGTAGAGCTTCATCGCCGACGCCTCGGCGAGCGACATGGTGACGCCGGCAGCGCTCATCTCCATCGTGCGGAACACGAGGTTCTGCACGTTCATCCGCGCGACCTCCATGCGCGCCAGCTTGTCCTGGATGAGTTGGAACTCACCGATGGGCTTGCCGAACTGCACGCGGTCCTTGGCGTACTGCACGCTCAGCTGCAGGCACTCCTCGATGATGCCGAGCGACATGGCGGCGACGCCCGAACGCTCTTGCTGGAACGTCGCCTTCGCGCCGTCGCGGCCGCCTGCAGGAAGGTCCTCGGTCTCGCCGATCAGTCGGTCGCGGCCGACGCGGACGTCGTCGAGGAACAGCTCGCCGGTGGGTGACGAGTGCATGCCCATCTTGCGCAGCGGCTTCGACTGCACGAAGCCGGGCAGCCCGCGATCGAGCACGAACGAGAGCACCTTGCGCTGCTCGGGCGGATTGCCCTCGTCGAGCTTGCAGATGAACACGGTGGTGTCGGCGTAGGGGCCGTTGGTGATGAACGTCTTCGACCCGTTGAGGATGTAGTCGTCGCCGTCGCGGCGGGCGGTGCTCTTCATCGAACCGAACGCGTCGCTGCCCGAACCCGGCTCGGTGATGGCCCACGCGCCCACCTTGTCCATGGTGAGCAGATCGAGCGCCCAGCGTTCCTTCTGGGCGATGGTGCCCTTCGACATGATGGCGGCCGAGGTGAGTCCCATGCTGACGCCCATCGCGGTGACCATGCCCGGGCACACGCGACACAGCTCGATGATGGGGATGAGCGACATGCCGCTGTCGCCGCCACCGCTGCGTTCCTTCGGCGGCGCGGGTTGGGCATCGCCCGCAGCCACCGCCTTCTCACGCGCGATCTGACGCTGGAATCGATCGCGCGCCATGGCGTCCATGCCGAACGTGGCGAACAACTTTCGCAGGATGTCGTACGGCGGAAGGTCACCGTGCTCGAGTTCCTCCACGTGCGGGCGGATCTCGTCGTCGACGAACCGCTTCACCGCGTCGCGGATCATCTGGTGCTCTTCGCTCCACTCGAACATGGCCGTCCTCGCTTCCGATGCGGCCCGGTGCGACCGCCGAGTCGATGGTACGGATCCGCCAGGGGGCGGCACCAGTCAGCGAGTGGCGTCCTCGAGCAGCTTGGCCTTCTCGGCCTTGGTCATGTGCTTGTGGCGAGCCTGCAGGAAGCGGGCCACACCGGCGAAGATCACGATGGCGGTGCCGCCCGAGGCGACGATGATGTACATGATGTTCCCCGAGTCGGTGCCCGCCTGCACACCGTGCACCGTGGCCATCACGAAGAGCACGTACGACGACAGGTGGATGACGTGCCACAGCTGGCGCGGGATCTTCTTCATCAGCAGCGAGCTGATCTCGATGACCAGCAGGAGATAGAACGCGAACACGCCCCACGTGACGGGGCCGGTCTTCCACGGGCTGGCGTTGGGGACCAACAGTTCCTTCCAGCCGAAGTGCACGTAGTTGTCGGCCACGAGCGCGGCCATGTGCACGAGCGTGGTGGTGACGGCGAGCGCACCCAGCCAGCGGTGCAGGTCGAGCAGCCAGGCCGGCCGGTCGGCGGGCTTGAGCATGCGGGTGATGAGGAGGATGCCCCACAGGCAGGTCGCGCCGAGGACGAACCAGGCGACCATGCCGCTGGCGCGGGAGACGAACCACCAGGTTTGTTCGTTCATGATTCGAAGTCTTTCAGGGTGGCGGTGCGGAAGACGGTGCCATCGGCATCGACGGCGATGCCCGCGAGGCGGACTTCGTCGAGCAGGGCGACCGCCTCCGCGCCGGGCAACATCATCGCGGCCGTGGCAAATGCCTCTGCCGTCGCGGCGTCGGCAGCGATGACCGTGGCCGTGAGGAGACGCGTGGTGGAGGGCAGCCCCGACCGCGGGTCGATGAGGTGGTGCGCCTGGCGCCCGTCGCTGGTGGTCCAATGGCGGATGGTGGTGCCCGACGTGGCGACGCCCCCGTCGGACATCCGCAGGAACGCCAGATGGTCGGGCACGTGATGGGGATCCTCCACGCCGAGGTACCACGACGTGTCGTCGGCCGGTGTGCCGAGCACGCGGAGGTCGCCCCCGATGTTGACGATGACACCAGTGGCGCCGGCCTCGATGGTCTCCTCGGCGACGATGTCGGCGGCGAAGCCCTTCCCGATGCCACCGAGGTCGATGGCGGCACCGGCGGGCACGGTGAGGGTGGATGCTGCGTAGTCGACCTGGAGCCAGCCGCTCATTCCCACTCGTGAGCCGGGTACCGCCGGCGCCGCCGAGTGATCGACGGTGCTGTGCGTGTACCCGGCATGCACGAGTGCGGGCAGCATCGTGATGTCGAACCGACCGGCGGTCTGCTTCCAGGCGTCGATGGCTCGGCTGACGACCGCGAGGGTGTCCTCGTGGACGACGACGGGCAGTCCCGCGGCGACGTTGGCGCGGGTGATGTCGCTGTCGTCACGAAAGCGGCTCCACAGGGATTCGAGCTCGCGCAGGCGCGCCTCGGCGATGTCGAGCAGGGCGGGTTCGCCGCCGTGGATGACGAGGTACGAGGCACACCCCATGACGCGAAAGTCGCGTTGGTGGGGAGTGGTCATGGGAACAGCGTGTCAGCCGCCGCTGGGTGCGGTGGTCGCGGCGGGGGCCGGCGTGGGTGCCGGAGCCGGAGGCTGCGTGACCACGGGTGCCGGGGCCGGGGCCGGCGTGGGTGCCGGCGCGGGAGCCGGTGCCGGTGCGGGCGCAGCGGCGGGTGCTGGTGCAGCAGGTGCCGGGGTGGCCGCGGCGGGCTTCGGTGCGCTGGGAGTTGCGGCGGGAGCGGGAGCTGCAGCCGCAGGAGCAGGTGCTGCAGCAGGTGCCGGGGTACCCATGGGTGGCACGGTGAGCAGCACGGTGGGCACCGCTCCGGGGGCCAGGGTGGTTGCGGGCAAGCCAGTGGCGGGGTCGATGACCGCGGCCGGGTCGATGACCGTGGTGCTCGGTGCCACCGTGGGCACGGTGGTGGTCTCGGTGGCGGGGACCGCCGTGGAGGTGACCGGACGGTTGGCCGAGGCGATGACGGTGGTGAGACCGAACACGGCCGAGGCGGTGAAGCCGGTGGCCAGGATTCGGGCGCCGGCCGCGACATGCGGGTGCTTCGGCTTGGCCGCGGGTGCCGGCCGCTGCTGACGCTGCACCTGCTGCTGCAGTTGCTGCACCTGCTGCTGCAGCGCGGTGAGCGCCACGGCATCGACCGGGGGCGCCGACGGCGCACCCCAGCCGGCGGTTGATGCGGCCGCCGCGGCGGGAGAGGCGGCGGCCGCAGTCTGGGTGGTGACGGTGACATCGATGGGCGCTTGGCCTCGACGGGCCCGCATCGCGGCGATCCGCTCTGCTTGGGTCTGGTCAGTCATCGTCGCCCTCGTCCTCGTATTCGTGCTCTTCTTCGTGCTCGTCCTCGTCGTCGCCACCGGCGCTCGACGTGGCGGAGGTGTGTGAGGCGCCCGGGGCCGGCACGGCCACGACGATGGGCTTGTTGGCCGCCGGGGTGGCGGGCTGCGGGGCGGCCACGGAACCGCCACCGGTGATCTGGGTGACTTCGATGGAGGTCGTGGTGGCGCCGGGCGCCGGCACGTTGGTGACCGAGACGACGACGTCGTCGTTCACCAGGTCGGCGACGAAGGTGACCTGCTGCGCTGCATCGGCGAACTGCACTTCCACGTGGGCGGCGGGTGTGCCGTAGCCGACGAGGGTCCAGTAGGCGCCGGGCAGCGCACTGTCGACCGTGATGGCGCCATTGGCGGCCGTGAGCGTGACCGTGCCGGCCGCGCCGACCTGGTAGGTGGCCGTCTGCGTGGCGGCCGCCGAGGTGCTGGTCTCGGCCGCGAGGCCTTGCGCCTCGACAGACGAGCCACCCTGGTTGTCGGCGGCGATGCCCGCGAAAGCGGCGCCGGCTGAGCCGGCCACACCTGCGAGGGTCAAGCCCGTGATCCATGCCTTGTTCATCAGAAACTCCTTAGGTGTCGGGACACCCGTCCGTGAGTGCCAAGTCAACAGGGACCCCTCCCAAGGGAACTTCCGCGCTCATCCAAGGGCCGTCGAAAACTGTGTCAACAGATCGTGAAGTCGGATGCAGAGGGTGGCATTCAGCGAAATCCGGCTGCGGTGAGTGGCATCTGTCCCGAGAGGCTTACATCGCAGGTCGCGGATGCACGAGAAACTGTGCGGCCCAGCGTCGCATGCCGCGGCCCGCGCCACGCTGCGCAGTAGCGTCCGATCCGCTCGATATGTCGTCCACCCACACGCCATCGAACCTGCCCTCACGGCGTGCGGCCTTCGGCCTGTTGGCGGTGTCCATCGGCATCGGCAGCGTGTCGTTCACCCTGGTGAAGATCGCCCTCGAGGAGTTGACCCCGCTGGGGCTCGCCACGGGTCGCGTGGTGGTGTCGGCGATGGTGTTCACCTGGGTGGTGATGCGTTCGCCGTGGCGCCGCACGCCGATCGAACCGCAGGATCGGGTGCGCGTGTTGCTCTGCGGATTCGGCGGTTCGGCGGTGTTCCACCTGCTCTTCAACTGGGGGCAGCAGTACACCTCGGTCGCGGTCTCGGCCGTGCTGATGGCCACGTTCCCGGTGTTGGTCGCGGCAGGCGAGGTGGTGTTCCTCCGTCACCGATTGCGTCAGGGGCAGGTGATCGGCCTCCTGCTCACCACCATCGGCTGCCTGGCCATCGGGCTGTCCAGCGGCGGCGACGGGCGCTCCACCACAGCGGGCATGGTGGCGGTGGGCCTCGCGGCGGCGGTCTGGGCGGCGGTCACGGTGGCCACGCGCAGCGTCACGGATCGCTACGACGCATGGTGGCTGAACACACCCGGCACCGTGTTGGGGGCGGCGTTCATCCTGTTGGTCGACGTGCCGCACCTCCACGAGTTCGCGGCGCTGTCGCCGAAGGGATGGCTGGCGGTCATCTGGCTCGGCTCGGCGAGCTCCGCGTTCATCTACTACGTGATGGCGCGGGTGATGACGGTCGTGTCGGCCACCACCACGGCGTCGCTCGGCACCGTGGTCACGCCAACGAGCGTGTTCGTCGCGTGGGTGGTGTTGGGCAACGCGCCCACCCTGACCGAAGTCATCGGCGGCGCGGTGGTGGTGGCCGGAGCCGTGATGGTGACCCGTCGTCCCACCGCCGAGGCTGCCGACGTGGCGGGCCTGGCCGCCACGGGCTCAGCGGGGTGACGCCACCAGCACCGGGATGACGCGGTCGGTGCGTTCCTGGTAATCGGCGTACGTGGGGAAGACCGCCACGGCGCGTTCCCACCACGCAGCTCGTTCGTCGCCGGTGACTTCGCGCACCGAGACGGCGAATGGTGCCGGACCGTCCTGGATGGACACCTGATCCGGTGCGGCCACCAGGTTGCGATACCACGCCGGGTTGGTGGGTGCCCCACCCATCGACGCCACGAGCGCGTACTCGCCATCGTGCTCGACGCGCATGAGCGCGATCTTGCGCGTGGCGCCGGTGGACGCGCCGCGCATCGTGACCACGATGATGGGGATGCCGGTGTCGCGCAGCGTGTTGGCCTCGCGGCCACCCGATCGCTCGTACGTGTCGATCTGATCGCGCACCCATTCGAGGGCGCTGGGGATGTAGTCACTGCTCATCGGCGAAGCCTTGCACGTCGACGTCAGGTCTCGGTTCGCGACTGGATGTAGACGGCCACCATGATGACGACGAGGCACTGGAAGACGCCGGCGAAGATGAGGATGAGGCCCGCATCCACCGAGTCGTGCGACGACTGACCGGTGGTGGGGTCGGTGCTCGTGCTGAACGCCACCGCGACACCGACCACCACGCTGATCACCAGCAGGCACCAACTGAGCACCTCCACCGTGCGGGCCACGTTGAAGGCTCGCTGCGTGATGGACGACCGCCGATCTCGTGGGTGCATCGGCGTGGGTGTGGGTGTCGACGGTCGCGCCGCCGTCGCGCGCTGATCATCCGGGGTCGCGGCGCGGTACCCCTCGACCGAGTCCGACAGGAGTGCTTCGATCTGCGCGTCGGACAGCGGCTGGTCGTGGGTCAACCCACACGCCTCCGCCGTCTGGACACCGATCTCCGTGAAGGAAGAGGGCGCGCCGGCGCCAGGCGGCAGCACGACGACGCGATGCGCGGTGTGATCGACGAAGTAGGGCATTCGCGTGTCCTTCCGTGCGGTGGCGACACCGTACGCCACGTGGTGTCACCCCGAGTGCGTGTACCAATCGCCCTTCGGGACGAACGGCGCGGCGGGCACGCCGACCGCATCCGTGTCGAGTCGGTACACCAGGCCCGCTGCCGGATCCGCACGCCGTTGCTCGTCGGTCCAGAACTCGGTGGCCGTGGTGACGTAGAGGCGATGCAGCCCGACGCCCCCGAACGCGGCGCACGTGCTCTGCACTGCCGGCACGCGGAGCACGTCCACCAACCGACCGTCGGGGTCGTACCGGCGCACCTGACCACCGCCGTAGACGGCGATCCAGAGATGGCCGTGCGCGTCGACCGTGAGACCATCGGGGCCGCCGACGTCGTCGGGGACGGCGATGAACTCGCGCTGGTTCTCGATGGCACCGCGTGGGCCGTCGAAGTCGAACGCGTACACGCGGCGCGGCACGCTGTCGATGAGGTACATCGTGTTCCCGTCGAGACTCCAGCCGATGCCGTTGGGGATGGTGAGGCCGTCGAGCATCTGGTGCACCGTGCCGTCGCGGTCGAGCCGGTACAGCGATCCGCCGCCCGCATGGTGGTCGTCGGCCAGCGAGCCCGCCCAGCACCGACCCTGCGGGTCGCACGCGGCGTCGTTCATGCGTGCGCCGGCGGGTGCGGCCTCCGCGATCGCTCGGTGCGTGCCGTCGGGCGCGAGGTGCACGAACCCGCGACCAGCAGCGAGCAACCAACCGTCGTCGCCGTGGACGGGGGCGATGGCACCCACCGGCATCGGCAATTCGTAGGTGTGCACCGGCTGCAACGATCCGTCGTCGAGCACGTTGGCGCGGAACACGAGGCCGCGCAGGATGTCGACCCACAGCAGTTCGTCGCGGCGGGCATCCCAACGCACTCCCTCGCCGAGTTCGGCGGCCTCGGTGGTGCACGCGAGCGCTGGGGATTCGACCATGTGAGCGACGCTAGTCACCTTCGTCGGAGGTCGTGGGTGGCGAAGTTCTCGCTCCGAGTGGGCTCGGTGGTCTAGCATCGGGGTGCTTCCACGAGGGGTGGGGGCGCCTTGAGGGGAGAAACACGATGAGAGCACGCAGCATTGCGGCGTTGTTCGCGGCAGGAGCACTGCTCGTCGCCGCCTGTGGTGACGACAGCGACGACGCCGGTGGCAGCGAGACCACTGCAGCAGCCGGTGGCGAGACCACGGTGGCCGGTGGTGGCGGCGGCGATTGCGTCGTCGGCGTGTCCTGGAACAACTACCAGGAAGAGCGCTGGGCCAAGTGGGACGAGCCCGCACTGAAGGCGGCCATCGAGGCCGGTGGCGGCACCTACGTGTCGAACGACGCCAAGTCGTCCGCAGAGACCCAGGCCAGCAACCTCGAGAACCTGATCTCCCAGGGCGCCAAGGTACTCATCGTCCTCGCGCAGGACGGCACGGCCATCAAGCCCGCCGTCTCCAGCGCCATCGAGGGCGGCGTGCCGGTCATCGCCTACGACCGTCTGATCGAGGACCCGAAGGCCCTCTACATCACGTTCGACAACCAGGGTGTTGGCAAGCTCCAGGCCGAGGAGATCTTCAAGCTCGTGCCGAAGGGTCGCTACGTCATCATCAAGGGCAACAGCGCTGATGCGAACGCCGACTTCCTGCGTGCAGGTTACGAAGAGGTCATCGGCGCCGCCGTCACCGCCGGCGACATCGAGATCGTCAGCGAGACCTACACCGACAACTGGGACCCCGCCGTCGCACAGTCGACGATGGAGCAGGTGCTCACCGCCGAGAACAACGAGATCGACGCAGTGCTCGCGGAGAACGACGGCATGGCCGGCGGCGCGATCGCAGCCCTCGATGCTCAGGGTCTCGCCGGCAAGATCCCGGTCTCGGGTCAGGACGCCGAGCAGGCAGCCCTGAACCGCGTCGCCCTCGGCACGCAGAGCCTCACCGTCTGGAAGGACGCTCGTGAGCTCGGTACGGCCGCCGGCGAAGCAGCCATCGCCCTGTGCGCCAACGCAGATGCCTCGGCCGTGGCCGGCGCCTCGCCGTTCACCACCCCCGGTGGCGTGGAAGTGGCGTCGATGTTCCTGACGCCGATGCCCATCACTCAGGACAACCTCAACGCCGTGCTCGATGCCGGCTGGACCGATTCGGCGACGCTCTGCCAGGGCGTCACCGCTGGCTCGGTTGCTGCTTGCCCCTGAGTCGTTCAACTGAACGATGAGTTGTGAACGTGCCCCCCGCCCGCGGTAGCAGGCGGGGGGCACGTTTCCCTTTTCAGAGATTGCTCGTGAAGAATGCTCGTGATTGGAGAACCCGAGAGTGACCGTGTCTGACGTCAACGTCACCACACCGACCGACCAAGCAGCGCAGGACAAGAAGACCTTCAAGTCGCTGCTCGCCTCCTCCGAGGTCGACACCCGCTTGGGCGGCATGGTCGTCGCCCTGTTGGTGATCTGGGTCGCGTTCAACATCTTGTCGGGGGGCAACTTCCTCACCTCCCGCAACCTGTGGAACCTCTCGGTGCAGAGCGCCTCGATCGCCATCATGGCGACCGGCATGGTGCTCATCATCGTGTCCCGCAACATCGACCTGTCGGTCGGTTCGTTGCTCGGCTTCCTCGGCTACGTCATGGCCGTGGTGCAGACCAAATGGATCCCCGAGTCGCTCGGGCTCGGGTTCGACCAGTGGTACACCTGGATCGTGGCGCTCGCCGTGGGGCTCCTGCTCGGTGCCATCATCGGTGCGGTCCAAGGTTTCGTGGTGGCGTACGGCGGTGTGCCGGCGTTCATCGTCACGCTGGGCGGCTTCCTCGTCTGGCGTGGACTCATCTTCCGAATGGGCGAGCAGGGCGCCACGCTCTCGCCGCTCGACAAGACCTTCAAGCTCATCGGCGGCGGCCCCGAGGGTTCGCTCGGCGAATGGCGCAGCTGGGTGCTCGGACTGCTCGGGTGCGCCGGCGTGTGCTTCAGCATCTACCGCTCGCGTGCTCGTCGCCAGCGATACGACCTGGGTGTGCGCCCGCTGGGCATGGACATCGGTTTCGCCGTGTTCGGCTGCCTCGTCATCATCGCCGGCATCGCCCTCGTCGCCATCGGCTACGAGTCGCCCATCAGCGGCGACCCCACCGGTGTGGCCTACCCGGTGGTCATCCTCATCGTCGTCACGTTGCTGATGACCTACGTGGCGAAGCGCCGTCGTTTCGGCCGCTACGTCTTCGCCTTCGGTGGCAACCCCGAGGCCGCAGACCTCGGCGGTATCAACACTCGTAAGACCGTGATGTACACGTTCGTGCTCATGGGCGTGCTGTGCGCACTCAGCGCCGCCGTGCAGACCGCTCGTCTCGACGCGGCGGTCACCAACCTCGGTGTGCAGAACGAACTCGACGTCATCTCTGCCGCCGTCATCGGTGGCACGTCGTTCGCCGGCGGCATCGGCACCATCCCCGGTGCCGTGCTCGGTGCCGTCATCATGCAGTCGCTGCGATCCGGCATGGTGCTGCTCAAGATCGACTCACCGTCGCAGGACATCGTGGTGGGCGTCGTGCTCGTCACGGCCGTGGCCATCGACTCGTTCATCCGCATGGGCAAGCGCCGCTCGATGCTCGCCGCCCTGTCGGTGGGGCTGGTCATCTCCGCCATCATCATCCAGACCGGCCGTCAGTGAGCGAGGAGCCCACCATGACCGACACCACCACCCAGCCATCCACCGAGGTCGACTACAGCGGCGTGCCGCTGGTCGAGATGCGCGACATCCGGGTCGCCTTCGGCGGCATCCACGCCGTTGATGGCGTCAGCGTCGACCTGTACCCGGGCGAAGTGGTCGCCCTCGTCGGCGGCAACGGCGCCGGCAAGTCCACGCTCATCCACACGCTCGCCGGTGCTCACCCGTGCGACTCGGGCGACATCATCGTCAACGGCACCCCGGTCACCATTCGCAACCCGCGCGACGCTCGCGGTCTCGGCATCGAGGTCATCTTCCAGAAGCTGGCACTGGCCGACAACATCGATGCTGCCGGCAACGTGTTCCTCGGCCGCGAGATGCGCAACCGCTTCGGGGCGCTCGACGACTCCGCCATGGCGTCCGCCACCCGCGACGTGATGAAGCGTCTGAACCCACGGTTCAAGAACCTGAAGACGCCCGTGAAGTCGCTCTCGGGTGGTCAGCGCCAATCGGTGGCCATCGCCCGTGCCGTGCACTTCAACGCCAAGATCCTCATCATGGACGAGCCCACCGCGGCACTCGGCCCGGCCGAGACCGCGCAGGTGCGCGACCTCGTCACCCAGCTGAAGGCCGAGGGCATCGGCATCTTCCTCATCAGTCACGACATCCACGACGTGTTCGATCTGTCCGACCGCATCAGCGTCATGCTGCAGGGCAAGCTCGTCGGCACGGTGAAGAAGAACGAAGTGACGAAGGACGAAGTGCTGGCGATGATCATCATGGGCAAGCAGCCCGGCGAGGCCACCAGCCGCGAGATCGCCGAACTCCACGGCTGACCCTCAGGGGTCGGGTGTCCACGGGCTGGGCTCGCTGGCACCCCGCTCGATGGTCACGAACTGATCGGCCGTCACGGTCATCCACGGCCCTGCCTCGCCGTCGGGCCAGTGCACGCGCACGTCCGCTCGGTCGGTGGTGCCCAGACCGGCATGCAGCCAACCGAGTTGGCCGCTGGCGTGGCCGCCGCCGATGGTGAGCTCGCGCACGTCGATGTGGTCACCGGTACGCACCTCCAACCACCCGCCGATGGCGTCGGTGTTCGGCGCCGGCTGCCGCACACGAACCGCCAACCAGTGGCCAGTCGACTTCGGCTCCTCGGCGGAGCCCGTGCCGACATTGCGCCACAGGTTGATGCTCGTGGTGCGGTTCACCACCACCATGTCGAGCATGCCGTCGAGGTTCAGGTCGGTGATGGCGGCGCCGCGGGCTCGGTTGAAGTTCACGATGCCGGCGTCCTCCGCGCCCTCCACGAAGGTGCCGTCGTCCTGCCCCATGAGGAGGTTGTTCGGGTCGCGCACCGCGCTGTCCACCTGCACCTCCACGTTGCCCTTGGTCACGAACAGATCGATGTTGCCGTCGTTGTTCACGTCGTCGAACTCGGGGTGCCACGCGGTGGACGGCAACACGTCGCCGCCGGTGAAGGGTCGCTGCGCCGTCGCGCCGCGCTCGAGCGCGAT
>JACQZZ010000054.1 GCA_016213625.1 Actinomycetota bacterium | reverse complement strand
CGGGGTGACCGTGGTGGACCAGGCCCCGGCGGGCCTCACCATCTCGTGTGCGACCGCCGTGCCGGCCGCCAGCGCATGCGACGGCAGCACCATCACATGGGGCCCCGGCATCGCCGACACGGCCGGTGCCGTGACCGGCGGAACGTTCCGCGCTGCCCGCACGCGGACGTTCGCCTATCAGGCCACCGTCGACACACCGGCCGCGGCCGGCACGACCGACCTTCTGAACACCGCGTCGGTCGATGACGACAACGCCAACGGCATCGATCCGACGCCGGAGAACAACGTCGACGACGCAGTCGTCGCGCTGACTGGCGCGGCACCCGATCTCTCGGTGGCGAAGACCGACCACGTGCTGACGGTGCAGCCGGGCGACCCGCTCACCTACGACATCACCGTCGTCAACAACGGCAACATCGGAGCGACCGGCATCGTGGTCACCGACACCGTGCCGGCGGAACTCGAGTTCGTCAGCTGCCCGGCGCTGCCCGTGGCGTGCGACGCCACCAACCTGCCGATCGTCACCTGGACCATCCCACTGCTGGCTGGTGGCGGCGCATCGTTCCAGGTGCAGTACGACGCCGCTGTCGTGCAGCCGCTCGCGGCGAGCATCACCCAGACCACCAACACGGTCACCGTCGCCGACGACGGCACGAACGGCATCGACCCCACCCCCACCGACAACACGGCCACCGACACGGACACCCTCGCCGCGGCACCGGACCTCGACATCCAGAAGAACGACGGCGTGCAGGTTCGTCAGCCGGCCGAGGAATTCGACTACACACTCGTGGTGCGCAACAAGGGCGACCAGGAGGCCACCGGCGTGCAGGTCGTGGACACGCTGCCCGACGAGCTCGCGTTCGTCTCGTGTCCCGCCACACCCGTCGGCTGCACGGCCTCGGGCGACGGCGTGGGCGGCACGGTGACCTGGACCATCGGCTCGCTGCCGGGTGGCGCCACGCTCCCGGCGCCCGTCGTGGGCAGCACCGTGACACTGAACGTTCGGGTGCGCGTGGCTCCCGGCGCGGCGTCCAGCGTGAGCCAGATCCAGAACCGCGTCGTCGTGTCCGACGACGGCGCGAACGGGCCAGACCCGACCCCTGGCGACAACCGCGACGCCGATGTCGACACGTTGGACGTGGTCCCCGACATGGCCATCACGAAGACCGACGGCGTGACCACGGCGCGGCCGGGTGACACGCTCGCCTACGTGCTCGAGGTGCACAACCACGGCACACAGGCGGCGACCGGTGTCACCGTCACCGACACGCTGCCGACCGGCGTGACGTTCGTGTCGTGCACCCCGTCGTGCGACAGCTCCGCGCTGCCGGTGCTGACCTGGAACGACCTGCTCGAGGACACCCCCGGCTCGATCAGCGATCCGTCGGGCTTCGACCCTGCCGGTGTGGCGACGCTCAACGTCACGGTGACGGTCGACGATTCTGCGGCGGCAGCGATCGACACGCTGACCAACGTGGCCGAGGTGGCCGACGACGGCCTGCACGGTGCTGACCCGACGCCTGCCGACAACACCGCCACCGACATCGACACGTTGGACGCGCTCCCCGACCTGATGGTCACCAAGGACGACGGCGTCGACGCCGTGGTCGCCGGCGACACCGTCGACTACACGATCACGGTCACGAACATCGGTGACCAGACGGCCACCGGCGTGGTCGCCACCGACACCATGCCGGCGGGCACCACGTTCGTGTCGTGCACCGGTGGCTGCGACAGTTCCGCAGCACCCATCGTCACGTGGGCGTCGCCCTCGCTCGCCCCTGGTGCCAGCATCGTTCATCACCTCGTGCTCACCATCGACGACCCCATCGCGATCGGCATCTCCACCTTCGACAACACCGTCACCGTCACCGACGACGGATCGAACGGGGTGGACCCCACCCCGGAGAACAACACCGACGTGGACATCGACACGTTCGGCGTCGATCTGGGGGTCACCAAGACCGACGGTCTCACCGAGGTGGCCCCGGGCGAGTCGGTGACCTACACCATCGTGGTGACGAACCACGGCACGTCGACCATCGGGTCGTTCACCCTCGACGACACATTGCCGACGTCGCTGACCGGTGTCACGTACACCGCATCACGCGGCACCTACACCGCGGCGACCCACCTGTGGACCGGGCTCCAACCGTTCGCTCCGGGCCAGTCGGTGACCCTCACGGTGCGAGGGACGATCGACCCCGCCGCCACCGGCCAACTGGTGAACATCGTGCGCGTGTCGCCGCCCTCGGGCTACCCCGATCGGGTGCCGGCCAACGACACCGCGACCGACACCGACACGCTGGTGCCGTGGGCGCGGCTGGAGATGGTGAAGGACCTGCTGACACCACTCTTCGTCGGCCAGCAGGCTCGCTACCGGATGACGGTGACCAACAGCGGACCGTCCGTCGCTCGCCAGGTGACGGTGGTCGACGATCTGCCCGACTCGCTCACGCCGACCAGCGCGATCGCGCCGGGATGGACCTGCGACGTGTCGGGTGGTGTGGCGCGGTGCTCACTCAACGCTCCCCTCGCTCCGGGCGAGTCGGCCTCGTTCGAGGTGATCGCCACGGTGGAGGCCGATGGTGGCACGACGATCGTGAACCGAGCGCTCGCCGAGTCGTCCACACCCGGCGCGGGTGGCGGTTCGAACACCGCCACCGACGACGCGTCCGGTCCTGTGGCGGGCAGCGGCGGAGGGTTGCCGGCCACGGGTGGCGACATCGTCGACCTGCTCGCGGTGGCGGCCCAGCTGCTGCTCGTCGGCCTGTTGATGACGACGGCCCGCCGACGCCGCCGCTCCGTGGCCTGACCATCCCGTCGCGTTTCGTCTGACGCCGTACGGCCTTGCACCACGGAGCGAGCGCGCCCCATTTCCGGTCGCCGCGGACCTTGCACCGAAGCGCCATATCGGGCAGTCTGCGCTCGCCTCGACCTCGTTCCTGTCATGCCCTGACCGGGGACTTGCCGGTCAGGGCATGACAAGAACGAAGGATTGACCCGCACCTACCTGCCGATCGGTGCGGGTGGTGCGGTGAATCACCGATCGTCAACGGGGCGGCGGCGGAACACCTTGTAGAGGAAGACGGGAATCGTCGCGATCAACAGAATCGACATCAGCGTGAACACAACACCCATCGTCTGATGACCCACTCTGGCCCCTTTCCGTAGGACCCAGTATCGCGCACAGCGTCATGCATGCAGAGCTGCCGCTCTGCGCCACTTCCGTGAGGAAATGGGGCACACGCTCTAAGCTGTGGCGACCTCGCGGGTGTAGTTCAACGGTCAGAACCTCAGCCTTCCAAGCTGATGATGCCGGTTCGATTCCGGTCACCCGCTCCATGCGACCCTTCGTCACCCGACGACTCGGCGTGCTCGCCGCCGCGATGGTGATGCTGGCCGGATGCGCCGACGACGCGCCGGCTGCGGTGTCCACCTCGAACGTCGTCGACGAGTCCGTCCCCACGGCCGGCGCTGCACAGCGGATGATCTTCACCGCGGCCGACGGCACCGAGATCCAGTACGTGCTGTTCGTGCCCCAAGGGTGGCAACCGGGTGGACGAGTGCTGTTCGCGTTCCCACCCGGTGGGCAGGACATCGATCTGGCCGCGCGCCTGGTGGACGAGCGGTACCACGATGAGGCCCTCGAACGCGGGTACGTGGTGGTGTCGCCCGCGGCGCCGAGCACCGGGTTGTTCTACGACGAGGACTCGGCGGCACTGGTACCCGAGCTGCTCGATGCGATCGAAGCGAGCTACCCACCCGACGGCGGCAAGTTCGACCTGATCGGGGTCAGCAACGGTGGACTCTCCGCGTTCCGGGCGGCCATCGACCATCCGGAGCGGTTCCATTCGTTGGTGGTGTTTCCCGGCTACTCCCCCGAAGGTGGAAACGACCCGCGCCTCAGCGTGCTGACGGACCTCGGGATCGCCATGTTCGTGGGTGGCGAGGACACCGGCTGGCGGTCGGCCAGTGAGACGACCGAGGCAACGCTGAAGGACCTGGGCATCACGGTGGAGTTGCACGTGGTGGCCGGCGAGGGCCACATCATCGAAGGCCTCACCGGCGCCGAGTTGTTCGACGCCATCGAGCGCGTGCGTCGCTGAGTCAGCCCCGCGTCGCCCACTGCTCGAATGCGACGGCCTCCGCGGCGACGGCCTTCTTCATCTGCCCCTTGAGCATCCAACCGAGCAGCGTGATCGCCGTCCCCGTCGCAGTGATACCGAGGGTGAGTTGCGTGCCACCGTCGGGCCGGGCCTCCACCAGATGGCTGGCCGCGTAGCGGATGCCCCTGGACGCACCGACCCATGAGAACGAGCGGCGCTCGGGCGCCTCCTCGAAGGCGGTGACCGTCCACTCGACCGTGCCCAGCGCCGGCTGCGTGACGGAAGCGATCGACCCGACACCGAACGGCTCGTCGGGTGCCTGGCGCACCACGCGGGAGAAGTTCGGGAGGTGGTCGGGCCAGTGCTCGTGGTCGAGTTGCAGTGCCCAGACGCGATCGATCGGGGCGTCGATGTGGTGAGTGACCGAGAGTTCCATGCGAGTGAATGTACCAAGTGGTACATTCACTCGCAATGGGTCACGGAAATGGGTAACGGCAGGGACGCGCTCTTGGCGGCAGCGGTCGACACGGTGGTGCAGCGCGGGCTCGCCGACCTCAGCCTGCGTGCGCTCGCCGACGAGATCGGCACCAGCCATCGGATGCTGATCTACCACTTCGGCTCCAAGGAAGGCCTGGTCACCGACGTCGTCAAGGAGATCGATCGCCGGCTCTACGCCACCGCGTGGCCCGAAGCGGCCGCCCGCGCCGACGACCCGGCCGCGGCGTCACGAGCGGTCTGGCGCGAGGTGAGCAGCGAGGAGCGCCGCCCCGAGCAGGTGCTGATGGTGGAGATGTACGTGGCCGCGATGCGAGGCCGTCCGGGCACGGGCGAGTTGGCCGCCCATCTCGGCGACTGGGTGGCCGCCAGCGAATCGCAGGCCGGTTGGCTGGAGGGCGACGCGCACCGACAGTCGCGACTGCTGGCCGCCGTGGTGCGCGGCCTGCTCCTCGATCTGTTGATGACCGGCGAGCGCGACGAAGTGGACGACGCCTTCGAACGATTCCTCGAACTCGCCGCGCTCGACCCGCGGATGCCCTGACCACTCGGTCGGGTCACACTCGCCGTAGGTGCTCGGCGGCCCACAGCGCCGCCTGCGTGCGATCGGACACGCCGAGCGTGTCGAAGATCTTGGTGAGATGCGCCTTCACCGTGCGCTCGGTGATGCCGAGATGACGGGCGATCTGCTTGTTGGCCATGCCCTGCTGCACCAGCCGCAACACGTCGGCCTCGCGATCGGTGAGCGGGCCGCGCGACGTGCTCGGCGCCCGCTTCATGTCGAGCAGCACACGAGCCACCTGCGGATCGATGGGGGCGCCACCGCGCTGGGCCGCGGCGATGGCGTGCAGGATCTGTTCCGGGTCGGCGTGTTTGAGCACGTACCCCTCGGCACCCGCATCCAGAGCCGCCATCACACGCTGATGGTCGGAGAACGACGAGAGCACCACGATCTTCGAGTCGGGCCACCGGCGGCTGATCTCGGCCGTGGCCTTCACCCCGTCCATCCCCGGCATCGACAGGTCCATCAGCACGACGTCGGGTTGCAGCCGCTCGACGGCGTCGATGGCCTCCTGGCCGTCGCCCGCAGTGCCCACCAAGACGAACTCGGTGGTGGTGGCCAACAGCTGCTCGAGTCCGTTGCGGACGATGACGTGGTCATCGACGACGAGCACGCGCACGGGTCGCTCGGTGGCGATGGCAGTCGCATCGGTCATCGCGGAAGGGTCACCGTGACCTGGGTGCCCACACCCTCTCGGGACCGGATCTCGATGGCGCCACCGGCATCGCTGACCAGGCCGGCCAGGCTGCGCAGCCCGACATGACCGTCGCGAGCCCGTTCCGCCAACGTGTACGGATCGAACCCGGCGCCGTCGTCGGTGACGGTGAGCACCGCACGCGAGGCCGACACCTCGACCGCCACGGCCACATGCGCGGCGTGCGCGTGCGACGTGACGTTGCGCAGCGCTTCCTGCGCGCTGCGGTACAGCAGGTTCACCGAGTCGCGAGGCAGCGTGACCGCATCGGCGTCGACCTCGAGACTGGTGACCACCTCTCGGTTGTGCAGCGCACCCAGCAGGTCGGCCAATGCGCTCCGCAGACCCTCCTCGTACAGGTTCGGCGGGTAGATGTCGACGAGCATCGAACGCAGCGACTTGACGCTCTCACGGATCTTGCTTCCCGCGTCGACCATCACCTCCCGGGTGGATTCGTGCTCGGCCACACGCGAGCCGGCGGTGAGCGACATCGACACGCCGGTCAGATCCTGCACGACGCCGTCGTGCAGATCGCTGGCGATGCGACGCCGCTCGGCATCGGACGAGTCGACCGCGTGTTGCAGCAGGCGCTCGCGCTGCTCCTGCCCACTGCGCACGCGGCGTGCCAGCGAGATGGCGAACGGGATCTGCACCAGTTCGAGCACCAGGAACGCGCCCACTGCGATGGGGGCGAACTGCCGCCACAACCGGTCGCCGGTCTCGGTGACCTCGTCGTATCGGAAGTAGCTCTCGAACAGCAGCGGCGTGCCGTTCGGCGTGGTGATGCGACGGTACGCCTCGAGCAGTTGGGTGTCGCCGTCGCTGCCGTTCTCCAATTTCGTGAGGTCGCTGATCTCGGCCTCCTCGTCGAGCTGGCCGCCCAGCACCGCCAACTCGTCGGGCCCGAACGGGAACCGTTGTCCGAGGAGGGTGTCGTCGTTCGAGTACAGGACCACGCCGTCGGGGCCATGGATCTTCACCTTGATCAACGAGTCCTGGAGCACGAAGTCGCGCACAAGCGAGTCGATGCGCCCGAAGGTCGCGGGATCACCGACGAGGATGCCGTCGTCGAGGGCGTGCCGCTCGGTCTCCAGCGCGGCGATCCGGTTCGCCTTCTTCGCATTGTCGATGGCCAGGTGTTCTCCGATGCGCACACTGGCCAGCGCAGTGATGATGATGACCAGCACCAGCACCGGCAGACCCGCCAGCGCGAATCGCAGCACGTACCGGCGGACCGAGACGGGCTTGTTCGGCGCGGGCGCCCACGACGGCCTCGAGGCACCACCACCGCCGAGGCTGGCCACGGGCGCGTCGGACAGATCGACCAAGGAGGGGCGCTGGTGAGCGGAGGTGTCGTCGAGGGTGGTCACTGGAATCGGGGCGACCGTCGGGCACGGAAACGCACCCGATGGTGCGGAGAGCGTAACGGCGACCACTGCCGGCGGCCAGGGGCGGCATCGTGAATGGGCCGAATTGCCCGCCACGGCATCGGCGGTCGGCTCCCCGGGAGTGGGTGGCCGAACCGCCGGATGCCAGCGGGAAAATCGCACGGGTCTCGGAGGGAGAATCCTTCGACCACGAACCTCGGGCCGTGGAGGGAGAGTTCCACGACGTCGATGAATGCATCGTGCCATCGCCGTCGGAACTGTACGAGTGGACATAGGTACTAGTACCGCTCCACCCCTGGTCAGGCGCCTTCTACACTCCGGACGTGCCCGACCTCGACCGACCCCAGCCCCTCGGCGGCAACCAGATGCCCCGCTTCGGTGGGCCCGCCACCATGATGCGCCTGCCCGCGTTCACGTCGGCCGAGGGACTCGACGTCGCGTTCTACGGCATCCCCTTCGACATCGGCACCTCGAACCGGCCCGGGGCACGGTTCGGACCGCGGGCCGTCCGCGCCGAGAGTTGCCTGCTCAGGCCGTATCACATGGCCACGAGAGCCGCGCCGTTCGACAGCCTCGTGGTGGGCGACGTCGGCGACGTTCCCATCAACACGTTCAACGCGCCCGCCTGTGTGCCGATCATCCGCGACTTCGTCGCCGAGGTCGTCGCGGCGGGCGCGGTGCCGATGGGCATCGGCGGCGATCACACCGTCACCCATCCCGTCCTGAAGGCCATCGCCGCACACCACGGCCCCGTCGGCGTCGTGCACGTGGATGCCCACGCCGACGTGAACGACACGATGTTCGGTGAACCCATCACCCATGGCTCGTGGTTGCGCCGAGCCATCGACGAGCAACTGGTCGACCCGGCCCGACTCGTGCAGATCGGGCTGCGTGGCACCGGCTATACGGCCGACGACTTCGACTGGGTCACCTCGCTCGGCGGTCGAGTGGTGACAGCCGAGGAGTGTTGGCACCGGTCGCTGGCGCCGCTGATGGACGAGGTACGGGCATCGCTCGGCGACGGGCCCGTCTACCTCACGTTCGACATCGATGGCATCGACCCGGCGTTCGCGCCGGGCACGGGGACGCCCGAGATCGCCGGGCTCACCTCCATCCAGGGGGTCGAGATCATCCGTGGCTGTCGTGGCCTGTCGCTCGTCGGGTGCGACCTGGTGGAGGTGGCGCCGGTCTACGACACCTCGGGCAACACCGCCTTGCTGGGCGCAAACCTGCTGTTCGAACAACTCTGCGTGCTGCCGGGTGTGGTGTACCGCGCCTGAACGTTTGGTGAACATGGGTGGACATCGGTGCTAGTACCAGTGCCGTGACCAGGCATCCCCAAGGGCCACTGGTCCTCGGCACGTCGTGGGGCCGACGATGGTCCACATGGCCAGCTATGTGCTCTCCTCACACGACGGATTCGGACTCGGGCACGTCCGCCGCAACATCTCCATCGCCGAGGCGATCCTTCGCCACGACCCGTCCGCCGACGTCACCGTCGTCACCGGGGTGCCGAACGACCTGCCGTGGTTGAACCGCCGTGACCTCCGGGTGGTGCGGGTCCCGTCGATGGTGAAGAACGACGCCGGCCGCTACGTGAACGAGACCCTGTCGTTCGAGCAGGCGATCGCCCGCAGAGCCGACATCTTCCTCGACGTCATCGAGCAGCAGCGCCCCGACGTGGTGGTGGTGGACCGCCACCCGTACGGCACCGCCGGCGAGTTGCGACCCGGCCTCGAGCGCTGCCGCGAACTCGGTGTCGCCACCGTGCTCGGCCTGCGCGACATCCTCGACGACGCACCCTCGGTGTGGGCCGAACTGGCCAGCGATCGCTGGACCGGTGCCGACGCGATGTACGACCAGGCCGTGGTGTACGGCGCTCGCCACGTGTGCGACCACGAGGCCGAGTACGGCCTGCCGATGCGTCCGGTCTACACCGGCTGGGTCCTCGACGAGCCAGCCGTGGCCAGCGCACCGGTGGTCGATGAGCGACTGTTGGTCATCGCCGCAGGCGGTGGCGCCGATGGTGCGCAGGTCCGCCAACTCGGCGTGGAGCTGATCCGTGGCAACCCGAAATGGCGAGGGGTGATGGTCGCCGGGCCGGCTGCCGCCGCGGTGACACGCTCGCTCGGACACCACCGCATGCACGTGGTGGGCACGGTCGAGAGTTGCCGCTCGCTGTTCGCTCGGGCCGGCGCATCGGTGCAGATGGCCGGCTACAACACCACCATCGAGGCCCTCGCTGCCGGGGTTCGCCCGATGCTGGTCCCCCGCCGTGCACCTCGCCGTGAACAGGCCATCCGCGCCACCCGCCTGGCGGCACTCGGCCTGGCCGACGTGGTGGACGAGGGTGCCGACACCGCCGAACTCTCGTGGCTGCTCGACCAGCCCCGGCGCATCAGCCCAGCCATGCTACGGATGGCAGGGATCGAACTCGACGGTGCCAGCCGAGCGGCCGCCCTCATCGGCAACCTGGCCGGCATGCGGGTCGCCGGCAACATGGCAGCCGCACGATGACCGCGTTCCGACTGCTGCGCGGCTTCGCCCGGCCGTATCGACGCGCGCTCTTCCTCGGTGGCACGTTCGCGGTCCTCGAGGTCCTCGCCGGCCTCGCCCAGCCATGGCCGCTGCAGATCGTCGTGGACGACGTGCTCGGCGCCGACGCCGCGCACCGGCCGATCGGGCTGTTGGTCACCTGCTGCCTCGCGCTGGTGGGCATCGTCACCATCACCGCGCTCACCGACTACTGGGCCACCCGCCTGCTGTCGTCCACAGGTCTCCACATCGCCGCTGATCTCCGCGAGTCGGTGTTCGCGCACCTGAACCGCATGTCGCTGCGATTCCACGGAGAGCACCGCGTCGGTGACCTCACGACCCGCGTCACGGGCGATGCCGACCGGTCGCAGGACCTGGTGGTGCAGAGCCTCGCCACCTTGTTGCCGAACGCGCTGCTGATGGTGGGCATGGTCGTCGTCATGGTGGTGCTCGACCCGCTCTTCGCCCTGGTCGCCCTGTCGACCACCCCGGCGCTGGTGTATGTCGTGTTCAGCTCCAACCGCAAGCTCAAGTCGGCGTCTCGTCGTGCACGCAAAGCCGACGGCGAAGTGGCCTCGGCCACCAGCGAGAACCTCAGCGCCATCCAACTCGTGCAGGCCTTCTCGTTGGAGGATCGGCAGCTCGAGCGATTCGGGACACTCACCGACACCAGTTTGCAGGCCGGCCTCGAGGCCACCCGTTACCAGGCTCGCTTCAGTCCCGCCGTCGACATGACCGCGGTGCTCTCGACGGTGATGGTGATGGGTTTCGGTGCGCTGCGGGTGATGGACGGGAAGCTCACCGTCGGTCAGCTGCTCGTGTTCCTCAGCTACGTGGGGTCGATGTACAAGCCGGTGAAGTCCCTGGCCAAGTTGTCCAACACTTTCTCCAAGGGCACGGTCTCGGTCGAGCGAATCGGGGCCATCCTGGCCGAGTCGCCGCAGATCGTCGATCGTCCGGGCGCACCGTGGATGCCGCCGTCCCGCGGCCACATCGAACTGCTCGACGTCACGTTCACCTACGGCCGCGAAGCAGCGTTGGATCAGGTGTCACTGGACATCCAGCCGGGAGAGACCGTCGCCTTGGTGGGTCCCACGGGTGCCGGGAAGAGCACGATCGCCGCGCTCATCCCCCGCCTGATCGACCCCACCTCGGGCTCGGTGTGCATCGACGGGCACGACCTGCGGCACGCGTCGCTGAGGTCGGTGCGCGGTCAGGTGTCGATGGTGTTGCAGGACTGCAACCTGCTGCGCGGCACATTGCGCGACAACATCGCCGTCGGCCGGCCGTGGGCCAGCGAGTCGGAGATCGACCGCGCGGTCCGGCTCGCGCTGGTCGACGAGTTCTCCTGCCGCATGCCGGACGGGCTGGACACGATGGTCGGCGAACGTGGTGCGAATCTGTCCGGCGGTCAGCGGCAGCGCATCGCGATCGCCAGGGCGATCCTGCGCGACGCCCCCATCCTGTTGCTCGACGAGCCGACGAGTGCACTCGACCCCACGTCGGAAGAGCTCATCATCGAAGCGCTCGGCAACCTCCCCCGTGAGCGCACCACGGTGGTCATCGCTCACCGACTCACCACGATCGAGCATGCCGACCGCATCATCGTGTTCGATCAGGGCCGCGTCGTGGAGGAAGGCACCCACGAGCAACTGATGTGGAAGGGCGGCACGTACCGCCGGTTCCATCACCCTCGTCGTCCCGACCAGCGCGTGGCCGACACCGATCCCATCGACTTCGAATGGCCGCCCCTCGCGGCCGCCGGCTGGGGGCCGTCATGACCATCCTCGATTCCGAACCACACATCACCGAGCCGCTCCCGCTGACGACGGATGCGCTCGACCGGCCGGGCCAGGGGCTGCGCGTGCTGTACGTCCTGAAGCGCTATCCCAGGCTCTCGGAGACGTTCGTCGTCCGCGAACTCCTCGGCCTCGAAGCGGCAGGAGTCAGTGTGGGTGTCGACGCGCTGCTGACACCCGAGCCCGGGGCGCACCACGCCGACGTCGACAGAGTCGCGGCCAGCGTTCGGTACCTGCCCCGCAAGGCGGAATGGTCCCGACCGATGGTGACCGCACACCTCCGCGTGGGCGTTCACCGGCCGCTCACCTGGGTCCGCCTCGCTCGCGCCGCTCGCCGCACCGGGGGATGGCGCCGATTCGCGCAGGCCGGAATGGTGGCAGACCGGGTCCGAGGTGACGGGTTCCATCACGTGCACGCGCACTTCGCCACGGCCGCCGCCGAGGTGGCACGCGACGCCGCAGCGCTCAGCGGCGTCACCTTCTCCGTCACCGCCCACGCCAAGGACATCTTCCACGAGGACAACACCGAGCAGCTGCCCCGTCGCGTGGCTGGCGCGGCCACCGTGGTGACGGTGTCGGAGTACAACGTGCGGCACCTCGCCGACGTGATGCCGATGCAGCGAGTGCGGTTCGTGCCGAACGGGTTGCCGATGCCGGGCGCTGCCGTACCGTCGCCGGACGGGCCGGTGCTCTGCGTCGCTCGCCTCGTGCCGAAGAAGGGCATCGACGTGCTCATTCGAGCCATGGCCGTGTTGCAGACACCGCGCTCGCTGGAGATCGTCGGCGACGGCGCGTGCCGCGCTGATCTGGAACGACTCGCCGGCGAGCTGGGCGTGGACGATCGGGTCAGGTTCCTCGGCGCACTCACGTCGGCCGACGTCGACGAGGCCTACCGGCGCTGTGCACTCGTCGCCCTCCCCTGTCGCATCGACGCCGACGGTGACCGCGACGGCATGCCCACCGTGTTGGTCGAGGCGATGGCGCGAGCGGTACCGGTGGTGTCGACGGACGTCGTGGGCATCGACGAACTCGTGCATCACGGACACAGCGGGCTGCTGGTGCGCCCCGAGGACCCCACGGCGCTCGCCGCGGCCATCGACCAGCTGTTGGGCGACCCCGAAGGTGCAGCGGCGATGGGCCGGCACGGTCGCGAGCACGTGATCGACGCCTTCGCTCCCGCACGGGCCACGTCGGCGCTCCTCTCGGTGTTCCGCGAGGCGGTGTCGGCGTGAGGATCACCGTGCTCTGCACCGATCTCGGGATCCGCGTCCCCGGCGAGAAGGGCGCCTCGATGCACCTGCAGTCGATCACCCGTGCGCTCGCGGAGATCGGCCACGAGGTGCAACTCATCGCCGTTGCGGGCCACGGCCCGCCACCCACTGGCCTGGCGCAGGTGCATCTGCTGCCCCATCCCGGTCGCGCAGAGGGGCTGCAGCGTGAGCTGAACAAGCTCGCGTTCGTCGAGCGAGTGGCCTCGGAGATGGGCGACGTCGTGCGGGCCTTCGCCCCCGACGTGATCTACGAGCGGCTGGCGCTCTTCGGTTCGGCAGGCGCTCAGTTGGCTGCGACCGTTCCCGGCTGCCGCCACGTGCTGGAGGTGAACTCGCTGTTGGCCGAGGAGGAGTCGGAATGGCGGGGGCTCCACCTGGCGCCGCTGGCCACGCGGGTGGAGCGCGAGGTGCTCGAGCAGGCGCACCTCGCCATCGCCGTCAGCGACGAGGTGGCCGCCAAGGTGTCGGCCGCCGCGCCGGCGACCCGCTGCGTCGTCGTGGCCAATGGCGCCGAGGTGGAACGATTCCGGCATCTGCCGTTCGCGGCGCAGGCCCGTCGCGATCTCGGGCTGCCGCAGCGGGTGCCGATGGCGGCGTTCGTCGGTGCACTTCGTCCCTGGCACGGGGTGGACCTGGCCATCGATGCCATCGCTCGCACCGCGGACATGCATCTGGTGGTGGCCGGCGACGGCCCCATCCGCACCGACCTCGCCCAGCACGCGGCGTCGCTCGGCGGGTGGGGGCGCGTGCACTTCCTCGGCCATGTCGACCACGGTCGGGTCGCTGCCACGCTGGCCGCTGCCGACGTGGCCGTGGCCCCGTACCCGGCGCTGTCGTCGTTCTCGTTCTCGCCGCTGAAGCTGTACGAGTACCTCGCTGCCGGCATTCCCGTCGTGGCCAGCTCCATCGGTCAGATCCCGGCCGTGCTCGAGCACGGCCGGTGGGGCACGCTCGTGCCGGCAGGTGACGTGGCAGCGCTGGCCAAGGCGCTGCAGGTCGCCGCCACCGACCCAGCGGCAAAGGAGCGAGCCATCACCGCTCGGCGCCACGCACTTCGCCACCACGGATGGCAACAGCGCGCCCGCGACATCGTCGCCCTCGCGGATGAGGCGGAGGTACGCAGCCGTGCGATGGCCTAGCGACTCTCCGAGCACCGATCGAGTCCTCGCCGACGCGCTCCTCGCCGACGCGGTCGGGGCCGCCGATGCATGGCTGCCCGATCTGCAGGCGCGTTCGGTGTTGCGGCACGTGCCGGGACGGCGGATCACCGCACTCGCCACGCTCGGCGACGCCGAGGTCGTGGTGAAGGTGTTCCACAGCCCACGCGCCCGCGGCAACCATCGCCGGCTCACCGCGCTCGCCGCGGCAGGGCTGACAGATCTGGTGCCGGCCTCGCTCGGCCACGACCCCACGGGTCGAGTGGGCGTCATCGAGTTCCGTCCTGGCATCGTCCTCGACCAGGTGTCCGACGAGGACTTCATCGCCGCTGCACGGCGAGCGGGCGGTGCGCTGCGGCGACTGCACGACTGCGATGCCGACCTGGACCGGGAGTGGACCCTGCCGGACGAAGTCGACGCCCTGCGTCGGCGGGCCACCGACGACACCCGGCCGTTCGTCGACACGATGCTGCGGTGCCTTCCCTCCATCGACCCCGGACCCGCCGTGCCGTCGCACCGCGATTGCCATCCGCGTCAGCTCGTCGTGGACGGATCGTCCGTGCACTGGATCGACCTCGACGACTGCACGCTGGCACCCGCGGGGCTCGACGTCGGCAACATGGCGGCACATCTGACCCGCGAAGGCGTGTTGGGCCGACGGTCGCGCGCAGTGGCCGACGAGGCCCGCGCCGGGTTCATCGCCGGCTACCGGTGGGATCGGTCGACCGGCGACCTCGCCCGGTGGGAACTCCTCAGCCTCGCCCGGTTGGCGGGCCTCGCCGAGTCGCGGCACCGGTCGACCGAGGAACGCGATGCCCTGCTGCACGAAGCGACCCGGCTCCTGATCCGATTCCCGGCCGACGACGCACGAAAGGTGCCGGCATGACCCCGCCGATCCTGTTGAACCCTGGCCACACCGAACGCCCGGTGACGCTCGCTCGGCTCGATGGCCGCGACGTGATCCACAAGCGCTATCGCGACGACGGCGGTCGTGCCGTGCACCGAGCGATGGTGGCCCTGTGGAACTCGCCGTTCGGCGCCGAGCGCGAGAGCGTCGCGATGCCCGAGCCGCTCGCCTACGACCCCGAGACCCACACGCTGACGATGACCGCGCTGCCCGGCGACGCCGTCGCCGCCCGCGGCGACCTGGGCAGCACGTCCGCGGAGCTCCTGCCCGTCGCAAGGCTCCTCGCCGACCTCCACAGCAGTGGGGTGCAGGTCGACCGTCGGCGTGATGCCCACAAGCTGTTGCGTTCACTCGACCGCAAGCTCACGGGCCGAGAGGACGGATTGCTGCACCGGCTGGCAGCACTGGCCCCCGGCTCCGAGCAGCTGTGCCCGAACCACGGCGATTTCTCGCCGCGGAACGTGTTGGCGGGAGCGACCGGGCCGGCGCTCATCGACTTCGACCGCATCCAGATGGCCGGGCCGGGACGCGACGTGCAGTACCTCGCCGCGTGGTGCTGGGTGACGGCCGTGGTGGGCGGCGCCGACCCCGTCGAGAGCTGGGAGCTCGGTGATCGTTTCGAGGCGGCCTATCTCGCCCACCGACCGCATGCGGCGGCCGACATCGTGGCCGGGAGGGCGTTCCACCGGGCGTCGGGTTTGGTGCGCATCGCCACCGAGTGGTCGTCGATGAAGTCGGACCCGGCGGCGGCACGAACGGTGCTCGACGAGGCCTGGCGGTTCGCCTCAGCGAGCGGCTGGTAGGTGCTCGGCCGCCCACAGAGCGGCCTGCGTGCGATCGGCGACACCGAGTGTGTGGAAGATCTTGGTGAGATGCGCCTTCACCGTGCGCTCCGAGATGCCCAGCCGCCGGCCGATCTGCTTGTTGGCGAGGCCGGACTGCACGAGGCGCAACACTTCCTCCTCGCGATCGGTGAGCACGCCGCGACCCGACGCGCCAACCCGCTTCACGTCGAGCAGCACGCGCGCCACCTGCGGATCGATCGGAGCGCCGCCCCGATGCACCGCGCCGATGGCCGCCAGGATCTGGTCGGGATCGGCGTGCTTGAGCACGTACCCGTCGGCCCCGGCCTCGAGTGCTGACAGCACACGTTGGTGATCGGAGAACGAGGTGAGCACCACGATCTTCGTGTCGGGCCACCGCTCGGAGATGACCGCCGTGGCCTCCACGCCCTCCATCACGGGCATCGACAGGTCCATCAGCACGACATCGGGCTGCAACTGCTCGACCAGGTCGATGGCTTCGCGGCCGTTCCCGGCCAACCCCACGAGTTCGTAGTCGTCGGTGGCGCCGAGCAATTGCTCCAGACCGTTCCTGACGATGACGTGATCGTCGACCACGAGCACCCGAATGGGTTGCTCGGCGGTCATCGAGGCACCACGACCTCGACCCTGGTTCCGACTCCCGGCATGGATCTCACTTCGATCTGGCCCCCTGCGTCCTGGATGAGTCCCACCAGACTACGGAGGCCGACGTGTCCGCGCTTGGCACGGTTGGCCAACACCTCGGGATCGAACCCCACACCGTCGTCGTCGACCACGAGCACCGCGCGGTGCCCGTCGACCACGACGGTGACGGACACCTCCGTGGCGTACGCGTGCGTGACCACGTTGCGCAACGTCTCCTGAGCACTGCGGTAGAGCAGGCTCACGGCCTCGCGGCTGAGCTGACTCGCCTCGGGCGCCACGTCGAGTCGCGTGCGCACGCCGCGGTTGTTCACCGACCCCAACAGGTCGGCGAGCGCACTCTGCAGGCCTTCCTCGTGGAGGTTCGGCGGGTAGATGTCGACCAGCATCGAGCGCAGCGACTTGACGGTCTCACGGATCTTCGAACCAGCGTCGCCCATCGCATCGCGGCTGTTGGGGTCGGCCGATTTCCGTGCTGCGGCCGACAGTGACATGGAGACGCCAGTGAGGTCTTGCACCGCGCCGTCGTGCAGATCGCTGGCGATGCGACGACGCTCGGCGTCGGACGACTCGATGGCGTGCTGCAACAACCGCTCGCGCTGCTCCTGGCCCTGGCGCAGACGACGAGCCATGGAGAGGGCGATGGGGATCTGCACGAGCTCCAGCACGAGCAGAGCACCGACGGCAATGGGCGCGAACTGCCGCCACAGGTCGAGACCGGTGTTGCGCACGTCGTCGTAGCGGAAGTACGCCTCGAACAGCACCGGGGTCCCGTTCGGCGTCTCCACTCGGCGGTACACCTCCAGCAGCTTGCCCTCGGTCTCGAGCGCGTTCTCCTCCTTGGAGAGATCGCTGACCTCTGCTTCCACTTCGTTGGTGCCGTCGAGGATCGCGAGCTCCTCGTCGCCCATGGGGAACCGTTGGCCGATGAGGCGCGAGTCGTTCGAGTACAGCACCTCGCCATCGACGGAGTGCAGCTTCACCCGCACCAGATAGCCGCGGATCACGTAGGTGCGCACCACGTCGTCGACCGCGGCGATCGCCACCGGGTCGCCCGTGAGCAGCCCGTCTTCCAGGCCCTGCTCCTGCACCAACGTGGCGGCCACGAAGCTGATGCGGCGAGCATCGTCGATGCCGAGTCGGGTGCCGATGCGCACGCTCGCGATGGCCGTGATGACGATGACCGCGATGAGCGCGGGAATGCCGGCGAGCGCGAACCGGATGACGAGGCGCCGCACCGAGATCGGCGGCTGCTTCTCCGGCCCGGGCCCCACGCCGAGGTCGGCGGCCACCGCATCGGCCAACGCCGTGGCCGGCCGCGGTTCGCTGCTCGACTCAGGGAAGCGTGTCGCCGGTGGAACCACCGGGGCTGCGGCCACGCTGGTTACCTCCCCCGTCGTCGGGCACCGTGTCGTCCGTGCTCGAGACGACGTCGTCGGTGGTGGTCGGCGCGCTCACGTCGGTCGACGAGGGCGACGTGGACACCGTGTGATTCGTCGCCACCGGCGACGAGCCGTTCGACGTGACAGTCGTGTTCCAGGGCGACGACGCGGTGGGCGCCGCGCTCGACACGAGGGCGTCATCGTTCGGCGAGGAGGTGGTGGTGACCGCATCCGTCGCAATGATGCCGAGCGGCGTGCCGCCAGCTGCCGCGGCCGCCTCGGGAGCCACGCTGGTGCCCGTGGAGACCGGGCCCTCGCGGTCCGAGTAGGGGATGGACGCCGGCGGCCGGGTCGGAGCCTGCCACGCGCTGGGCGGCTCGGTGCGGCCGAGTCTGGGGAACATCGTGTCGCGAATCGCGAACGCACTGGTGGCGCACGCCAGGACCGCGACGCCCCATGCGACCGACCCCCACCAGCCCATCGTGAGCCGACGCGGGCGCCGGGTACGGGAGGACGAACCGAGGATGGTCCGCAGCGGCACCTGACGCGGCACTGCCCCTGGTGTCGCACGGCCACCGAGCACCACGGGGAGCTCAGGCCGGGTCCCGCCGCCTGGTTCTTCGTTCACGCATCCATCTTGCAGGGTGATTGGCCTGCGGGGAACTAGACGTTGGTACTAGTACCAGGGGTCGTGCACCACACCGACGCCTCGTTCACGACCGGGCGCGGCGCAGCTCGTCGGCGATGCCGGCCTCCATCGCTCCCACGTCGGACACCGCTGCCAGGAGCTGGAATCCCTGCTCGCGGCGACGGGCGGCCCATCCACCCGTGGCGTGCGTGCCGGCGACCACCCCGTGACGCGAGCAGGCCTCGAGCACCGTACGGATGGCTTCGGCGAACAGCGGGTGCTCGTCGCGGGTGCCCACCGGCAGGCCCATGCTGAGCCCCAGATCGTCGGGGCCGATGTACACGGCGTCCACACCCGGCACCGACAGGATGTCGTCGATGTGCCGCAGTGCCGCCGCGGTCTCGATCATCGGGATGACCGCCACGGTGTCGTTCGCCGCTGCCGCGTACCCCTCACGGCGCATGCCGGCCATGAGCGGGCCGAAGCTCCGCCATCCGATGGGTGCGTATCGGGCGGACTTCACCGCGGCTGCGGCTTCGTCGGCGCTGTTGACCATCGGCACGATGACGCCCTCACAACCGGCATCGAGCGCGGTGCCGATGTGCACCGGGTCGTTCCACGCCACACGAGCCACGACCCGCGTGCCGCCGAGCAGTGCGGCCTGCACCACACCCACGAGCGCCATCGGGTCGAGCACACCGTGCTGCAGATCGGCACAGACGAAGTCGACGCCCGAGCGGGCAGCAGCTTCAGCCGTGACCACCGATGGGCTCATCAACCACACACCGACCGCCTGTTGGCCGTCGGCCCACATCTCGCGCAACGTCGTCACGTCGGCGACGCTAGCCCCCGTGTCGGATCCCGCGTCAGCCCGCCGGGATGAGCACCCGGTCGGCGTCGACGCCGAGCTCGTCGAGCACCGCTCGCGCCGCGGCATCCAGCTCGCGGGCGGCGTGCGGCTCGACAGTCGAGAGGCGCGTGCGTTCGAGGTCGGCCAGCGCGGCCTCCCATCGCACGCCACCTTCGCTGGCCACGGCGCTGGCCCGCTGGAGGAGCGCGTCTGCCTCGTCGACCCGACCCGTGCGGGCGAGCGCCACCGCCCGTAGGCGCCAGGCGTACGCCTGCAGGCTCGGCCCTCCGGCGGCGGTGTCGTCTCCGAGCTGGTCGAGCACCTCGATGGCATCGTCGGGACGTCCGGCGAACAGGTAGATCTCGGCCAGCCGCGCCGTGGTCTCCGCGGTGAACGGTGCGTGCTCCAGCGCGGCGAAACGGTCGCGTGCGTCGAGCAACAGCTCCACTCCCTCGTCGATGCGCCCCAACCGGCCCACCGCGCGACCCAACGCCCCGGTGACCGCCGCGACGCCCATGGCGAAGCCGCTGGAGCGCCAGATGCGGCGCGCCTCACGCATGTACGGCTCGGCCTCGTCGACGCGACCGAGGTCGACGAGCAACTCGGCGAGATTGTGCGCTGCGTGGGCCATCCCCACGATGTCGCCGCCACGCTGGTACCCGGCGCGTGAGGCGTGATAGTGCGACTCGGCCTCCCGCCACTTGCCGGCACCGAGCGCGGCCACGCCGCGGTTGAGCAGCACCACCCCCAGGCCGAGGTAGTCGCCCAGGTCCTCGTAGATGGGTTGCGCCAACTCCAGGTACTGCAGCGCGTGCTCGTCGCCGGTCTCGCTGGCGGCCCACTCGAGCAGGTAGTAGGCGTGCGCCTCGGCGCGTCGTTCGCCGGCCGCGAGCGCGTGCTCGATGGCCCGATGGCACCACCGCGCGCCGGCGCGGTACCGCTGCCGCACGATGAGCAGCGCGCCACGTTCCACTTCGATCTGTGCCCGCTCGGCGATGGCCTCGGTGGTGTCGGCCACCGTCGAGGAGTCGAGTGTGGTGAGCCCCAGGCGATACCACGGTGCGGCCGCGGCGTGGTGCCCGAGGCGCTCGCGCAGCTTTCCCTCCTTGCGACACAACCGGGCGAACACGAGCGGGTCGTCCTTTCGGAGGCGACGTGCACCGCGCAGTCCATCGCGGCAGAGCTCGTGCCGACCCGCGAGCAGCGCGACGTCGGCCATCGCCTCGTACACCTCTGCGAGTTCGGCGGCAGCCACGCCCGCCGCGTCCGCGCGAGCGTGCTGCACGGCACGCTCGAAGAGCGCCGCCGACTCGACCATGGCGTAGTTGTGTCGCGCTCGCTCCGCGGCGAGCCGGTTGAACTTCCACGCCAGCGGGTGGTCGCCTGAGCCGTCGAAGTGAAGTGCGAGCAGGCCGACCCGCGCATCGTCGGGTTCACCGCGCGGCACGAGTGCCTCGGCGATGCGCCGGTGCAGCTCGCGTCGCAGCCGGAAGGGCAGGCCCCCGTACGCCACCCGACGCACCAGGTCGTGGGCGAAGCGCAGCTCGCCTTGGTCGCGCACGACGAAGTCGCCCAACCGCTCCCAGTCGATGGGACCCGAGAACTCACTGCCCAGCGTGCGTTCGAACAGGCGCGGCGCGAAACGGTCGCCGAGGACCGCCGCATGGCGCAACAACGTGCGATCGCCCGGCGCCAAGCGGTCGATGCGCGCGCCGATGAGGTCTTCCAACGAGCCCGGCATGTCGTCGAACGAGCCAAGCTCGAGGCGTGCGTGAGCGAGCTCGAGCAGGAACAGCGGGTTGCCTCGGGCACGGCCGCACAGCTCGAGCAGCTCGCTGTGCGAGACGTCGACGGAATCGGTGAGTTCGGCGGCGAGCCGCTCGGCCAGATCGTCGCCCAGGGGCTCGAGCTCGATGGTGGTGGCCTCGAACCCCGAGCGACCCGACAGACCCTGGGTGATGTCGCGCGTGGTGAGACACACGAACCAGCGTGTCTGCTCCACCTCCCTCAGGGCCTGTGCGATCAGCAGCGCGGACGCCTCGTCCATCCACATCGCGTCTTCCACCACGAGCACGATGGGCACGTCGAACGCCCGGCGGAGCACCGCCGCACCGGCCTCGCGGAGGCGGCCGGCACGGAACTCGGCGCCGAGATCGTCGACCATGCGGGTGCTCGGCACGTCGGCGTCGACCGCCACCGCGAGCAACGGCGCCAAGGGCACCCACTCGTCCGCATGGTGCACCAGCCACTCCTGCAGCAGCACGCCGGCGTCGGCCGGGTCGGCGTCGAAGGGAATCCCCATGCCCGACCGCAGGAGGATGCGCGCCATGAAGTACGGCCGGTCGACAGCGAACGGCTCGCAGGTGACCCGCACCACGCGGGTGTCGTCGGCCACGGCGGTCAGCTCCTGCACGAGGCGGGACTTCCCCAACCCCGCTTCGCCGACGAACTGCACCACTTCACCCGTGCCGGCGAGCGCTCGCTGGACGCCGGCGACGAGTTCCTCCAGCTCTGCCTGCCGACCCACCAGCGGGACGTGGGCCATCTCGCCCCGGCCACGCCCCTCGATGCGACGGCCCACCGACGACGCCAGCTGCGGATGGCGCTTGCCCTTGACCATGAACGGTTCCAGCGCCGTGGCCTCGAAATTGGTGGCCGACTGGTCGAGTGTGACCTTGCTGGCCACCAGCTCGCCGTGCGCCGCCTTGGCCATGAGTCGTGCCGACAGGTTCACCGCGTCGCCCATCACCGTGTACACCCGGCGCCAGGTGGCGCCCACTTCACCGGCGAACACGTGGCCGCTGTTCACACCGACCCGGATGGGCAGGCCCAGCTGGGCGTCGAGCAGTGCGCGACCGACGGCGAGCATGCGCCCTTCGCTGTCCTCGACCGCGTCGGGCACACCGGCAGTGAGGATGAGCTTGATGCCGCCGCCCGCGACGTCGGTGGCCAGCAGGCTCACCTCGTGCTGCGCCGCCACCTCGACGGTACGGGTGACGATGGCGTGGAGGCGGGCCGCGACCGCCTCGGAACCCTCGTCGTGCAACAACGCGTCGACGCCGCCGACGTGCACGAAGGCGATGGTGGCTCGCCGGTGCTCGGCGCCGTGCTGATCGTCATCGAGCCGGCGGCGGATCGCGGCCGGAACCAACGGCTCGATGTCGACCTCCGCCTCGGCGTCCGACGCGGATCCGTCGACACTCGACGACGCGTCGGCCTCCGCGCGCGTCTCGCCCACCCGGCGCAGCAGGACACCGCCGCCTTTCAGGGCGCCGAGCCAGGGGGCGGGCAACAGCTCGGCGGTCGCCGGGCTGATGAGGATCTCGCCGGCGTCGGCTGCGGACTCCATCTCGGTCACGGTCGTGGCGTGCTCGCCGAGCACGAACAACTCGCGCTGACGCTCACCGGCGAGCACGAACAGGAACGGACCGCTGTGCACGCCCATCGAGATGCGCAGCACCACCCTGCCACGGCCGGTCACCACCGGCCCGCGAGCCTTCAGTGCAGCCCGCATGCCGTGTGCGGCACGACACGCTCGCGCGGCGTGCCCGGGACCGTGGAAGAAGAGGAACAGCGCGTCGCCGCCGAACTTCACCAGATCGCCGCCCTCGCTGCGAGCGACGCCGAGCAACGCTTCGAACGTGCCATTGAGCAGCACGGTGAGCTCCTCCGCGCCGGCCTTTCCCAGTTCGGCGAGCTGTTCCGACAGCTTGGTGAAGCCGGAGATGTCGGCGAAGACGAAGGAACCATCTGTCGTCCACTGTGCTGGATACTGTGACGATTCGAGCACGCGTAGTAGCACGTCAGGCACAAAAGGTGACAAGTCCGACGACATCGTGGGAATTATGCCCCATATGTCGGCTGGCCGATTGACGACCGAAGGATTCGCCACCAGGCTGGCGCCCATCGAGTCCAGGCGCGGAACACCAGAGGACACGGTCATCACGAATTCTCTTGCCCGAAAGGCACCCCGAATGAATCGTCGTACGCTCACGCTGGTCAGCGCAATGGTCCTGGTGCTGTCGCTGGTTCAATTGACTGTCCCAGCCGTGGTGCCGTCCGTGTCGGCGGCCACACCAGTGTCCACCGTCGATGCCAACATCGACTGCTCGGCGCTCGGCACCGCAGCCGCGCCCAACACGGTGGCGGCGGCCAACGGCGTGAAGGCACCATTCGGCAACGCGGGCACCTACCCGCTGCCGTCGTCGGGTGGTGGCACGGCCACCATCGACCCGAACAACAGCAAGGTGTTCACCTGGTCGTCCGATTACCCCGTCGACGCGATCATCGTGTTCGGCGGCGCCTCCGCCAACATCTACCGGTACAACAACTCGCTCGGCGACAGCACCGGCCTCACCACGCCGACGAAGAAGAACTCCGTGCCCGACATCAGCCACGTGTGGTTCTGCCACGACGGCCTCGTGCCGGTCACCGCCACCGTCGGCGCCACCTCCGTGGCGGGCGCCCGTGGCGTGCAGGTGGCCGACGTCGGCCCGTCGGTCATCAACGGGAACGACACGACCATCCTCGAGGCCGTGTCCAAGGTGCTCGCCGGCACCGGTCCGTTCCGCGGGAGCGGTTCATTGAGCTTCCGCGGCAGCGGCTCGCTCAGCTTCCGCGGCAGCGGCTCGCTGTCGTTCCGCGGCAGCGGCTCGCTGTCGTTCCGGGGCAGCGGCAACCTCGGCTTCCGTGGCAGCGGCTCGCTCTCCTTCCGCGGCAGCGGCGCGTTCCGCGGCTCCGATCTGGTGCGAGCAGCCGGCAACCTGGCCTTCCGCGGCAGCGGATCGCTCTCCTTCCGCGGCAGCACGGTCGACGGCGCGGTCCTCCAAACACCGCTGTCCGCGCTCGAGCTCAACATCCTCGACAACGCGCTGCAGCCGGTGCTCGACGAGACCGGTACGCCCATCACCTGGGAGCGCATCCTGCGCGGGACCGCCTTCCAGGACTGGCCGCTGCAGAGCGTCACGTTCCTCGACGTCGTGCAACTGCTCCAGGCAGCCACCGACACCGATGGCGACGGACTCCTGAACCCTCGCGGCCTGCAGTACGTGGCCGACGCCTCCATCTTCGACCTCGACTCCACCGGTGTGATGCTCTCGAGAGTGAGCCTGTTGTCGCTGCTCCTCATCGACACGCCACTCAACGCGCTGTCCGCAGCAGCCGTCGGCGATCCACTGACGTGGTGCACCGACACCAGTCCGTACACCGGCGGCACGTGCCTCATCGGCACGTCCGACACCTCCATCAGCCCCGACGCCACGCTCTTCGAGCTGGCCATGTACGGCGTACCCGGCACCATCGTGCCGGCCGATCGCATCCTCATGGCCCCGCTCGCCGCCGCACTCGCCGGCACCAACAACCCGCTGGCGCTGGCGCTGAAGGGCGACTACGACGGCGACGGCGTCCGCGACGACACCGACGGCGACGGTGTCGGTGACGCACCCATGGTGTGCTCGGCCGTCGTCACCCTCGGCGAGTGCCTGGTCGAGCTCATCACGCCGAGGGATTTCCCGTGGGAGGACCTGCCCATCGAGTCGCTGTCACTGGACCGCTTCGCGCTCGGCGAGCGCCTGCCCATCACCACCAGGTTCAGCGTTGCGCCCAGTGGCTCCACCGTGCGCATCACGCTGCCCGCCGGTTTCGTGTACGACGCCGCCGCCGGCACCACCGTCTGCCAGTTCGGCGTGTGCACCCGCACCGCCCCCTCCGCCGTCAGCACCACCGAGCCGCAGGTCCTCACGTTCGGCCCCGCCGGCCTCGCACCCGGCCTCACCGAACTCCAGCTCCGTGCCGCACCGAAGGGACTCGTCGGCGCACAGCCCGGCCAGATCGCCCGTGCACTCGGCAGTGCGGGTCCGGTCACCGTCGACGTCACCAGCGGCTCGCAGGTCACCCGCGCCACCACGCCGTCGGTCACCGTCACCGACCCGTGGGTCGGCGCGCAGACCGCCGTGCCCGACACCATCTACTTCGGGTCCCTGGCCGCCGGCGAGATCGATCCGTTCGAGATCCGCCTGCCCACCGAACTGGCCGGTTCCACCCTGGCCGTGCGAGTGCGCTCGCTCACCGCGTCGCTCGACAGCGACCTCGCCCTGTTGTCGCCCACGCTCGCCCCGTCGATGAGCGGCACCTCCATCACCAAGACGGCCACCGCGCTGGGCGTGAGTGGCGAGCCCATCGACGACTCCGGCACCGGGGCCACCGACCTGCCGCCCGAGACGCTGCAGGACGTGCCCACCAACCCGGCCGACCCGGCGTACAAGGTGCTCAAGGACGTCGGTGCCAACCGTGGCCGTACCGACGAGACCTCCGCGGTTGCCGAGGCCACCACCACTGGCGACAGTCGCTACCTCGTGCAGGTGAGCGCGTTCAACGGCTCGTCCGGCAACTACGCCCTCCGCGTCATCGCCACACCGTCGGGCATCGCCGCCTGCCCCACCGTCACGTTCCACGGCACCATCGGTCAACCGCTGCCGGTCACCTTCGACCAGCCCACGTCACCCTCGGGCCTCATCGTCTACAACGCGGCGGCCACGTCGTCGACGCTGCTGGGCGCCAACGGCGACGTCGGCGTGCCCACGCTGTACGGCCTCGCCCGCTCCACCCACTCGTGGCTGCTGCCGGTGGTGCCCGCCGCCGACCAGTCGTGGACCTCGGCCGCGCAGACGGCGGGCCTCGACTGCACTCCCGCGGTGGCCAACGCCACGGTCCAGGCCATCGCCTCCAAGGTGCGCCAACTCGCCACCGGCACGACCGCGGCGATGCCGCTGCTCGACACGGTCGTGCTCGTGGGCGCCGACGATCGGCTGCCCCTGTACCGCAACCCCGACACCACCTCGATCTTCAACGAGGACCAGAACGTCGACTCGGTGGGCACCGACAACCCGATCTCGCACTCGCAGGGCAACCGGTACTTCCTCACCGACGACCCGTACGGCACGCTCGACCCCATTCCGTGGCTCGATCGCAGCTTCAACATCCCGGCACTCGCAGTCGGGCGTCTCGTCGAGAGCGATGAGGACATCCGCGGCCAGATCGCCCAGTACCTCACTTCGAACGGTGAGCTCACGCCGTCCACGGCCTACGTGATGGGCTACGACTTCCTCGCCGACGGCGCAGAGCAGATCGCGACCACGCTCGACGACGCCGGCAAGGCCGTCACCACCCAGATCGACCAGCCTGGCCAGACCCCCACGGGCACTGCCGAGTCCGTGCGTGTCGCGCTCGCCAACGATCCCGACATGGCCTCGCTGAACGCGCACTTCTCGCAGTACGAGCTGCTGTCGTCGGTGGGTGACGCGACCCGCACCTACGACGTCCTCGACACCACTCAGGTCGATGCGTTCCCCGACAACGTGCTGAACGGATCGGTGCTGTTCAGCGCCGGCTGCCACTCCGGCCTGTCGGTGCCCGACGTCTACGCCGATGTCACCAAGTACCCGCTGCTGCGTGGCGAGACGGCCGGCGTCGGCGCCGACTGGGCGCAGACGTTCGCCGGCCAGCGCTCCGCCGTGTGGGTGGCCAACACCGGCTACGGTTACGGCGCTGTCGGCTCCGTCGGCCTCACCGAGCGCCTCATGGCGCTCTACGCCCAGCGCCTCACCGATCCGTCGGTGGCCAGCGCCGGCCAGGCGCTGATGTTGGCCAAGCAGGACTACTTCGCCTCGCAGGGCGTGTACGGCTCCTACGACGAGAAGGCACTCCAGCAGGTCGTGTTCTACGGCATCCCGAACTTCCGCCTCGGCGCCGGCGCACCGTCCACGACGTTGCGCACCGCCACCGACGCTGCCCCCTTCGTGGCCGACTCGCTCGAGATCGTCGCCGGCGTCGACGGGCTCCCGGCCGCGGCGTCGGTCCCCCGCCAGTCCTTCGGCCTCCAGCAGACCACCGTGAACGGGCGCACGTCCTGGAGCGCCAACGGCGAGACGCTCGACATCAACGGCTACCCCGTGGTGCCCCGCACCTCCATCGACGTCACCGACCCGTCCGGCACGTACCGCGCCCGCGGGGCGATCATCGAGTCCATCAACACCACGCTCGAGGACGGCGTCACTCCGCGGATCGCCCGCGCGATCAGCGACTCGGCCGTCGACGAGCCGGCCATCCAGCCGGCGACCGTGGTGTTCCCCACCGCCTTCCAAGCCATCTCCGGCACCTCGAACCAACAGCGCCTGGTGGTCTACCCCGGTCAGTTCAGCGACACGGACGACAGCTCCCTCCCCGGCAAGGACGTGGGCACCCAGTTGCTGATGAACGAGGCCGGCTTCACCGTCTACTACGCCGACGCCGCCAGGGCCGGCGACGTCACCCGCCCGCTCATCGAGCAGAGCTCGGCAGCCGTCGCCCAGGTGAACGGTGCCGACGGCGTCGTCCTGTTCCGGGTGAAGGTCTCCGACCCGGCCGGCGTGCACGACACGGGCGCACCCACCGGTACCCAGCGAGTCCTCATCCAGTACGACGCGACACCGGATGCGTTCGACACGCCCCACGACTGGATCCCGGTCGAGTTGCACCAGGAGCTGCCCAGCGGCCTCTGGGTGGGCGCGCTGGTCACCGCCGACACCGGCGGCAAGTACATCGTGCAGGCCGTCGACGGCGCCGGCAACGTGGCCTACAGCGCCTTCAAGGGTGAGCGCTACCAAGCCGACGGCACCTCGCCCAATGCGGTCGCCGTGGTCACCGCCGGCACAGAGGGCCTCGGCGGCTGGTACACATCGGCGGTGCAGGTGAGCCTGTACATCGGCGGCCGGCCGGCAGTGGCCACCGACCTGTACTCGTACCGGTTGTCGCCGACGAGCGCTCCCATCCCGTACACGGCGCCGTTCGACGTGCCCGACGGAGCGAACAACATCACCTTCATCCCGCCCGCCGGTGCCGCCGTGCCACCGACGATCACGGTGAAGAAGGACATCGGCCTGCCCACCGCCACGCTCTACCGTGACAACGGCGCCAACCCGCCGGAGTCCGCGGCCATCGAGGTCATCACGGCCGGCACCGACCTGCCCGCTGCCACGTGCGTCGCCACCGACGTTCCTGGGGGCTCCGGACCCGCCGGCTGCGAGTTGCAGGCCAGCACCGACGTGACGGTCGACGGCTTCACGTACCACCTCGCCAACGGCATCGCCACCGACGTCGCCGGCAATCCGTCGCCGGTCGCGTCGCAGACTGCGGTCATCATCGACGGCACGAAGATCGACGACACCACCTACAACGCGGCCAACCGCGTCACGGTGGTCGCCGGCGGCACCCTGTACCAGCAGGTCACGTTCCAGGTGGGCAGCAACGGCGGTCCGCTCACCGAGGTGGCCGGCGTCGTCGACGACGCAGCGCTCACAAAGCGACTGCCCACCTTCGAGGACCCCGGTACGTACAACATCCGGGTCACCGTGCCGGGTTCGGGAGCGAACGCCGAGTTCACCCTGGCCTTCACCGTGGTGGTCGACGACACCATCCCGCCGACGTTCACGGTGATCGCCCCCTCGGCGCCCATCGAGGCCACGAGCGCCGCAGGTGCCACGGCCACCTTCCAGGTCACGGCCACCGACGACACCGACCTCGTCGCTCCGGACGTCAGCTGCACGCCGGCGTCGGGCACCACCTTCGCCATCGGCACCACCACGGTGTTGTGCACCGCGGCGGACACGGCCGGCAACAGCAACCTCACGTCGTTCGACATCACGGTCGTCGACACCACCGCTCCGGCGCTCACCGTGCCGGCCGACTTCACCGCCGAGGCCACCGGCCCCGGTGGCGCCATCGTCGGCTACACCGCCACCGCGACCGACGCGGTCGCCGGAACCGTCGCACCGCAGTGCAGCCCCGTCGCCGGCTCGGGCTTCCCGCTCGGTTCCACGACGGTCACGTGCACCGCCAGCGACGGCACCAACACGTCGGCGCCGCAGACCTTCGTCGTCACCGTGACCGACAGCTCGGCGCCCCAGATGACCACTCCTGCGCCCATCACCTACGAGGCGAACACCCGCGGCGGGGCATTCGTGCCCTTCACGCCGCCGATCGCGCTCGACACGGTGAGCGGGTCCATCACCTCGGTGTGCACGCCCAGTTCGGGCAGCAAGTTCCTGCTGGGCGTCAACTCGGTGCCGTGCACCGCCACCGACGCCGCGGGCAATCACACCACGGTGACGCTGAGCATCACGGTGCGCGACACCACGCCGCCCGTGCTCACGCCGCCCACCGCCGACATGAAGGCGAAGGGCACCAGCTCGGCCGGTGCGCTCGTCAACTACACGGTCACGGCCGTCGACGTCGACGACGTGTCGATCCCCACCCTCACCTGTTCGCCGGCCTCCGGCACGCAGTTCGCCTACGGAGCCACCACGGTTACCTGCACGGCCACCGACGGTTCGGGGAACGTCACGACGGGCTCGTTCCGAGTGATCGTGGTGGTGCAGTACAACTACAACGGCTTCTTCTCCCCGGTGAACATGGGCGTGCTGCCCACGGCCGACGGGTTGAGCGGTGTGGTGAACAGCGTGAACGGTGGCCGCAACGTGCCGTTCAAGTGGGAGGTGTTCGACAGCGTCACCCTCGCCCGCATGACCAACTCCACGTTCGTGAAGATCGACATCTACAAGTACGCCGACTTCGTCGCCAAGTTCGGCCCGATGCTCCCCGGCTCCACCGTCCCGCTGCCCGCGAACGGCTGCGCCGGAAAGACCGTCGTGCCGCTGACCAACAGCACCACCGGCAAGACCACCGCCGTCAAGCTCACCAACGGGCAGTTCAACGTCGGGCTCCAGAGGCCGGCCAAGCCGACGGTCACGCTGCCCAACGTGGGCAACTGCTGGGTCGCCTGGACGTCGTACGGTGCGCAGAACGTGAACCTGCCCGCTGGCGGCACACCTGCCGCGCCGGGCATCGCGGCGCTGTTCACGATGACCTGATCGCAGTCCTCATGCCGCCCGTCGGGCCACGAGCAGTTCGAACCTGCTCGGGGCTCGTCGGCGGCGAAGGCGCGCACGCCACGGCTTCCACGCCCATCGCCAGCCGTACCACGGCCGGTGCCGCGACCACGTCAACCCGAGCGCCGCTGCGACGGTGGCCAGCATCTCCGGCGTGAGAAAGCCGATGGATGGCACCGAGTCGGAACGCGTCCCGAACCGCCGCTCGAAGTCGGCATGCCGTTCGGCGATCATCGACTCGCCATCGGCGGCACGCCGATAGATCGGCGAGTCCATCACCACGACTCGCCCTCCAGGGGCGAGCACCCGCAACGCCTCGCCGAGCGTGCGCTCGAGGTCGGTGCTGTAGTGGAGGCTGGCGTTGAAGATCACCAGGTCGACCGATGCGTCCGCGACGGGCAGCGCGTCCATCTCCGCTTGCAGCCGCACGAACTCGCGGGAGTAGTGACGGCACGCGCCGAGTCCGTCGTCGGGATCCACGGTCAGGTCGATGGCGGCGGCCACATGGCCGAGTTCGGTGAGACGATTCGACAACCAGCCCACTCCCGCACCGACGTCGAGCACTCGCAAGGGGCCCGACGACACTCCGAGCACCCGACGCTGCACGACAGCCCAGGTACGGGCCCGCATCCGCCACTGCGCTTCCAGCGGCGAACCCGCCGTCGGTTCGGGCAACCGCCTGAAGACGTCGGGATCCCCGCTGGCCCTGCCTTCGGCGAGGCGCACGGTGGTGTAGTCGTGCAGGAATGCCGCGAACGCCGCCGCACGGTCGGGCGGCAAGAACCGTCCGGTGCCGTCGACGACGGGGTAGTCGTGCGCGCACGACGAGCACCGGGCGACATCCGACACCACCGACAGGTCGGCGTGGCACACCGGACACGCCAACGGAACCATGCGCCGAGGCTATTCGGCCTCGAGCGCCACCACCATCGGGAAGAGGAGGTTGTTCTCCTTGTGCACGTGCAGGTGCGTGTCCGTCTCCAGATCCTCCAACGCGGCGAAGCAGGCCGTGTACGAGGCGCATCCGTCGGCGGGCACCGTGTACTGCTCCGTGGCGTCGCGCAGTTCCGCCAACAGCTCACCGACGCGGTCGTGTTCGGCGAGCATCACCGAGATCGGGTTGCGGAGGCTGCCGCAGTGGAAGTCGACGGCGTGGCCGGCACTGGCGATGTCGTGAATCATCGGGAAGAGGACGCGCTCCTCCTTCAGCAGATGCGGTTCGAGGTCGGCCCTGAGTGCGTCGTACAACGTGGCGACACGGGCCAGTTCCGGGTGCCGGCTGCCGTGCGCGGCGTGCACCTTCTGGACGAGCGCTCCCAGACGCGGCAGTTCGTCCCAGAGGTACCGGTGATGGGTGGCCACGAGGTGGTCCACCAACTCGGCGGCAGCCATCGATGCCCAATCGGGCGCCGGTGCGGACTCGCAGGCGGCCCGGAGCTGTTCCGCCACCGTGTCGAACGGGAGTCCCAGCGCGGCGCATGCCTCGCCCAGGGACGCCCGACCACCGCAGCAGTAGTCGAAGCCGCGCCGTTCCAGCTCGCGGGCCAACTCGGGGTGCTCGGTGACCAGTGCGCCGAGCGTGATGGATGGTTCGATGACGATCACCTGGTCATTCACTTGCACGTTCCCTTCCGCGGTCAACCCGCGAGTACGCCGGCGGCGGTGACCGCCACCAGCCCGAATCCGAGCGCCATCTGGCGCAGCCCCAACACCTTCGCCGCGGTCGGTGGCCGGTGGACCCACGCGGTCTGCAGCGCCGCCAACACCGCGAGGCCCGCGAGGCCGGCGACGAACCGGTGATCCGACACCACCGCCACTGCGCCGAGCGCGAGGGCGGCGACCTGCGCGACATGGCTGTGCCAACGCACCGCAGTGCCGCGGCGGAGCCGCGTGATCTGGACGCGCACGAACGGCACAGCGCCCACCGAACGCCCCGCCAGCACGAGCCACGCCCCCACCGCCAGACGCCCGGACTCGCCACCCGCCAGCACCACCGCGGCCACCACCGACGCCATGCCGACCGCACCGCACAACTCGGGCACGAGTCGGCGGCCGCGGCTGCGCACGTCGTACCACGACTCCACGGCCACGAGGGGCATCGCGACCGCGACGGGCACCAGCCACGACCATCCGGCCAGCATCAGTGCGGTGACCGTCAATGCCAGGACGGCGAGCGCCTCACCCACGGCCACGCGCAACGCCAGCGCGGATCGAGCGAGCCAGCGATCGCGTCGGACGTCGACGAGTGCCAGCTTCAGCGGGGTCCGCAGCAGGAACGTGAGCAGCGCGGCGAGGCCGATGCACAGCCCCGCCCACGACGGGGCGATGACCAGACCCAGCAGCACGGGCTCGAGCGTCAGCCCCCATCCGCCGTGCTCGGCCGGCACCACCACCGATTGCCAGCGAGTCATCGATGCCGGCCCTTCGCCGCCTCGGCCACCGAAGTGGCCGCCAGCGCGCGGGTCAGTTCGGCGCGAGCGGCACCCCACGCGACGTGCAACGTGCATGGTGTGCCGGACGTGCAGGCGCGGTGCTCCACCACACACCGGCCTGCGTCGGTCGGGCCATCGACCGCTTCGATCACCTGCAGCACCGACACATCGGCGGCGGCCACCTGCGCGGCGTACCCCCCGGTCGGGCCGGGGTCGGAACGCACCCAACCGGCCTTCACCAGGGGCCCCATCACCTGCGGCACGAACCCGACGGTGGTGCCCAACTCCGCGGCGAGCGCGGGCGCCTTCCATCGCTCGGGTGACGCGGTGAGCACCGTCATCGCCCGCACGGCGAGATCGGCGCGGCGAGTGATGTCGAGTTGCACAGTCACAGACTCATGGATTCACCCCGACCGCACCAGAGACCTTCGTCATCGACGCGCTGCCACCGTGGTACTTGCAGCACCATGCTCGTGCCCGCGCCGGCCACTACGGTTGCCGCCCGATGTCGTTCCACTTCGCCGCCCGCACCGCAGGACTCCGTTCGTCGGCCATCCGCGACCTGCTGAAGGTCACCGAGATGAGCGACATGCTGTCGCTCGCCGGCGGGTTGCCCACCCCCGACAGCTTCCCGCTCCCCGACCTCCGCCGCGAGGCCGACCGACTGCTGGGCGAGTACGGCCCCCGCGTGGTGCAGTACTCGGCCACCGACGGCGTGGTGGATCTGCGGCGCTGGATCGCGGACCACCACTCGGCCGAGTTCGGCCGGGAGGTCGCGGTCGACGGCGAGATCATCGTCACCCATGGCTCGCAGCAGGCCCTCGACCTGCTCGCGAAGGTGCTCATCGATCCGGAGGACGTGGTGGTCAGCGAATCACCCGCCTACCTCGGTGCGGTGCAGGCGCTCGAGCTCTTCCAGCCGCGCTTCGAGGTGATCCCCGGCGACGAGCACGGCATGTGCGTGGAGCTCCTCGCCGACCGGCTCGCCCAGGGACTGCGTCCGAAGCTCGTCTACGTGGTGCCGAACTTCCACAACCCGTCCGGCGCCACGATGTCGCTCGAGCGGCGCCAACTGCTCGCGCGCCTCGCCGACGAGTACGACGTGCTGGTGGTGGAGGACGACCCCTACGGCGCCATCCGCTTCGCCGGCACGCCATTGCCGCCAGTCGCCTCGATGAGCGAGCGCGTCGTGCACCTCAGCACCTTCTCCAAGATCGTCGCGCCCGGGTTCCGAGTCGGCTGGATGGTCGGCCCGCCCGAGGTGATGGCGTGGGTCGCTCGCGCCAAGCAGGCGGCCGATCTGCACACCTCCACGTTTGCCCAGTTGCTGCTCGCCAACGTCGTCGCCCAGCCGGGTTGGCTCGATGAGCAGAAGGCACGCATCGTGCCGATGTACCGCGAGCGGTGCACCGCGCTGGCCGACGCGCTCGACACCCAGATCGGTCCGCGCATCCGCTTCCACCGTCCCGAGGGCGGCATGTTCCTGTGGACGGAGTTCGACGAGGTGCCCGACACCAAGGTGCTGTTGCAACACGCGGTGGAGCAGGGCGTCGCGTTCGTGCCCGGCAACGCGTTCACCATCGACCAGAGGCCCGACTCGAAGGCTCGGCTGTCGTACTCCACGCTGGCACCCGAGCAGCTGGTCGAGGCGGTGTCGCGGCTCTCCCGCGCACTCGGAACGTTCGACTCCAGCCGCTGACGCACTCGGTCCTACGATCGGCGGCATGAAGACCGCCATCACCGAGATGTTCGGCATCGACGTGCCCATCCTCGCCTTCACCCATTGCCGCGACGTCGTGGCCGCCGTCACCAAGGCCGGTGGCATGGGCGTGCTCGGCGCCGTTGCCCACACGCCCGAGCAGCTCGAGATCGACCTGAAGTGGATCGAGGACGAGGTGGGCGGCCGCCCGTACGGCGTCGACCTCATCGTGCCGGCCAAGTACGCGGGCAGCGACAACGGCGGCCTCACCATGGCCGACATCGTCGGGCTCATTCCCGACGAGCACCGCCAGTTCGTCGCCCGCCTGATGGAGAAGTACGACGTTCCCCCGCTGCCCGACGACGAGCGCGGTGCCAACAGTCGCAACGGTGGCGACCTCAGCGGCACCGCCGCGCCATTCTCCGCGGCCCAGGCCGACCCGTTGCTGGAGATCGCGCTGGCCCATCAGCCTCGGCTGCTGGTGAACGCGCTCGGCCCGCCCCCGGGGCACATGATCGAGCGG
>JACQZZ010000052.1 GCA_016213625.1 Actinomycetota bacterium | reverse complement strand
GTGCCACCCATTGCTGCGACGGCAGCCCACTCCTCATCCGTGAGCTCCACCACCGTGTCGGTCGTCTCGCGGAACATCCATTGCAGCGACTCACGGGGCTCGTAGATCGGCTGCAGGGGGCCGTCGCCATCCGGGTCGAGGCCGAGGTACATGAAGGTGCAAGGAGCGCGATCCGACCCACCCGCCGAACGAAATGCCGATCCCACTGGAATCGACGTCGTCGACGACAGACCACCCGAACCGTTGCGGTACTGCACCGTGATCGGCCCCGGCTGCGGAGGAGGATCAGGATTCGGGCTTGGGCCGGGCACCGCCCACGCAACTGACGAAGGAGCGATCGCGAACGCGACCGCGACCGCCACGGCTGGCAGTTTCACGCGCATGCCCGCGGCTCGAGTCCTCCGTCGTCAAGGAGCCATTCGCCCTCGACGAGAACCATCACGGCCGAGACCCCGACCTCCACTCCTGGCGAGCCGTTGTTCGGCCAAGCGTCAGGCGGTGCCTTCGCGCCTGAGTCGTTGTCCTTCCAGAAGGTGGCGTCGATCTGGCAGTCCCAGACGAACGCACGAGTCGGATCGTCGTTCTCCACCACGTACGGCCGCAGCGTCATCCCGCCGCTTATGTCGAGTACCTGGTTCAGTCGCGTTCGCTCGACCAGCCCGCTGTTCTCGCGAGATCTCATCTCGTCGCTGATCGGCGCGCCCATAAGCTCTTTGCTGGTCGGGTCGAGCGGCCACCGCGAGTAGGTAATGAGTTCGGCGTTGATCGCGGCGACGTAGGCGTCGATGATCGGCTGATGCTCGGGCAGGCTGGTGTGCAGGTTGTTCGGATCGTTCGGGTCCGTCACCAAGTCGGCCGGTCGGATCAGTGTGGTCGGCGGCCCACTTGTCGTTGTCGCCGTTGAGGTTGGCGCATCGCTTGTGGCCGAACTGGTAGAGGTTGTCGTCGAGCCGGTCGCAGGCTCACTCGAGGTCGTGCTGGCCGGTGTCGTGCCATCGGTTGGGATCGGCACGGTCGGGTCGCCGTTCGAACTGTCGCCGCTCGAGCAGGCACCGAGCACGAGCGCAGCAACGACGATGAACGAGAAGGCTGGGTGGGATCGCTTCATGACAACTCCTCTCGGCGATGCGCAGGTGCGCAGCCGAAGGTCGGCAGGAGGCGATCGGTCGCGATCGCGATCACAGCGTCCACACCCCATTCGAGTCCGTGAGACCGAATGCGAACGCTGTCAAGACGAATGCTAGCGAGATCGCTGGGCCAAGGGGGAACGCCCGGCGCTTCGTCGCCCGCTGGTAGATGAGTCCGAACCCGGCACCGATCGACAGCGCCATGAGCAGTGCCCAATACGCGGCGGCTGGTGAGATTGCGCCGAGTGGCGCGCCGAGAACAGTTGCGAGCTTGACATCGCCGAGCCCGGGTGTACGCGACTTGCTGACGAGATGCGCAGCAAGGAGCGGCCCGCCCATGATCGCCGCTCCCGCGGCGAGCGGCTGCCACGCAGCGTTCTGCACAACAACAAGGTAGACACTGAGAACAGCAAGGACGAAGGCACCCGTGCCGGTCAGCCAGTTCGGAATTCGAAGTGTGCGAGCGTCGACGACGGCCGCAGTGACTGCGATCATCCCGAGCGCCGGCATCATCAGTACCTCTGCCCGGCCGACGTACACAACGGCGAGCAGGGCCGCAATTGCGAGGCCAGCACCGATGGTTCCTGCTCTGGGGCCGCGCTGTTCCAGGTCATCCACCGCCGCTTGAGTTGGCGTGGTGTGGAGCATGGCTACCCCCGAGCACTTCACGGTATCACCGCCGCCGAACTCGCTTTTCGCGGGTGGGGCATACAAGTAAGCCGGTATGCGGCGCGCCGTCTGCGTCCGTGTGAACGAGCCGTCTGCGAGCAGTCGTATTCTCGCGCTGTGCCGCGCCCTCGTATCGAACGAGACGAACCAATCGACCCGCTGGCAACGAAGCTCCCGCGTTCGCTGATCAAGCGGCTGAGGGTTCGGGCCCGCCAGGACGACGTCAGCGTGCAAGACCTCGTCGCTGCGGCGATTTCTCGGGAGCTCAACCGTCGCGAGCGTCTGGAGGCGCGACGAACGAACCGGCTGACCTAGCGCGATCGACGAGTCCTTCATCAGCGCCACTCCCCACCCCTGCCCGGCCAGCAGCGCGACATCAGCGCGTGCGATTGTAGATAGCTTCTTATAAACGGGTTGTGTTATCGTTTCCTATCGAGAGGAGCGATGATGTCGACACCGAGCCCGTATCGGCCAGGATTCGCGACCCAACCGCCGCTGCTGGCTGGCCGCCAGCACCTCGTGCAACTCGTCGAGACCGCGGTGCGGACGAGTGGCAACCGGCGTCAGTCGTTCCAGGTTCTGTATGGGCCGCGTGGGGTCGGGAAGACCGTGCTCCTCGATCGGTACGCGGCGATCGCGATGGAACGCAAGTGGGCGGTCGTGCGTCACGAGGCCCGCTCACCCGGTGACCCGATCGGCGCGATCGTCGAACAGCTTCACGATTGCGCCGGACTGACCAAGAAGATGAGCCGCGAACTTGTCGAGCTGCGCGAACGATGGGGCGAGGAATCGCAGACGCTCAACCTCGGCGTCTATCGCCGAGAGTCCAAACGCGAACGGCGCGAGGCGATCCCAATTGCCCAACAGTTCGCCAGCGCTGTACTGGCTGTCGGCGAGCACTGCACGAAGGACCGGCGCGGACTGATGATCCTTGTCGACGAGGTCCAAGAAGTGCATCCCGACGAGCTCTCGGTGTTCGGACCGATCATGCAAGACCTCAGTCGCCGACCCGAACTCACTGCGATGATCGTGTTCGGCGGGCTGCCCGACACACCCGGGCTCGTCACCGACGCCGTGACCTACGGCGAACGCATGGCGTTCCACCCGATCGACAACCTCGACAACGACGCCACCCTGCAAGCACTCGCCGGGCCCGCCGACTCCGCGGGCCGACCCTTCGACGGCGACGCGCTCGCCGTGCTCGCCGACGCCACCGGCGGCTACCCGTACTTCGTGCAACTGTTCGGCGACTACGCCTGGCAAACCTCCGACGGCCACGCACGCATCACCCTCGACGACGCCAACCAAGCGATCGACCTCGCCCGCCACGACAGCGAACGCGGCCTGTACGTCGCTCGATGGAAGAAGCTGCCCGCCGGCGAACAGACCTACCTCACTGCGATGGCGCGCATCTCGACCAGCGAACCGGTGCGCACCGGCGCCATCGCCGACGCACTCGGCAAACCCATCACCGCACTCAGCGCCGTCCGCAACCAGCTCCTCGGCCGCGGCATCATCGTCGCACCATCAACCGGACACGTCGCAGCATCCATCCCCGGCTTCCTCGACTACGTGCTCACCGTCACCGAACCATCAAAGCCAACCGAACGCCAGTCACCGTCGAAGAAACGAACCAGCACTTCCCCCTCCAGAGAGCCACGGCGGCCAGGTCGCAGCGCCTGACCCGCCAACCCACGAATGGAGACCAGCCGATGCTCACCGTCGGACAACTCGCACAACACCTCAGCACCCTCGAACCGAACCTCCCCATCGGAATCATCGACGTCGACCGCTACCCAGGCTCGCAACGCGCCACCATCAACCTGCGTGTGCTCACCGACGTGGATGTCATCCACGAACCCCGAAGCGGCGTACCACAGGCGGTGTGGCTGACCGCCCAACCCTCCAGCGGCCAGCCCGACCCTCTGACGGGTCGTTCGCCCTCGACTGTCGTGCTGCCCAGCCATCCCTGCGGATGCCTCGTCCCTATCGCCGTCGCCGCCGGCCGCAGCGTCAACCTCGACGCCTTCCCATGCCCGCACCACCAGCCCAATGACCTCGTCATCCGCTCCGCCCACCGCGCCGGCGAGTAGACCACCGCTCCGCTTCAACGACGCCGCGCGGCTCCACGCCCGACGGTTCAGGAAGCACTCGCTCGCGTCCGCGATGCGACTACTCAGCGCCGACCAACGAATCACCCACCCCGACGGCGGCATCGCGCTTCTCACCGAGGCCGGCCATGCCACTCGCGCAACGACCCTGTTCGCCGCGACGTACGTCCCGTCATTCCTCGGAATGCTCTTCGGCTTCGCGATCGGCAGTATCCCGCTCATTGCACTGACCGTTCCGGCGATGCTCGTGTCGGCACTCGTCCTGGGCTCGCGATGCGAACGCCAAATCCGAGCACGCCGAACCTTCGACACCGCCGGGCACCCGTGGGTCCTCTCCGACGTCGCCACCGAGCCCCACCTCGGAATCGGCAACCAACTGCTGACCGAGGTCGTGAGCCGAGCCGAGGACGCGAGCGCCGACCTCGTGCTCACCGTCGGGAAAGACAACGAGATCGCTCGGGCTCTCTATGCCCGCCACCACTTCCTCGAGATCGATGGGCGAGGCCAGACGATCGCCATGCGCCGGCGTGTCAGAGCCAGACAGAGCGGATCTGATATACCGCGAGCCTGAGCCGTTCCGGTGGTGAGGCCCTCGGAAGGAAAGAGCATTCGAACGACTTGATGCCGTGCCTACAACGTGCCTAGAACACGGGCGTCCAAAGGACAACATGGGGCAACAGCGGACAATGCCGCCAGCTCACGTTGATGCCTCTGACCAGGATGAATACCCTCTGACCTCGAATTCCGTTCCCAGCTCGATCTAGCTTCCCAAGCTGAGAACGCGGGTTCGATTCCCGTCACCCGCTCCATTGATGTCGGAATGCCCACCGCCCGGAAGCCGGGCGCTCAGCATTCGCCGCGACTCGTCACCGGGTCTCGTCGTCCGCGCGACCCTGGCCAGGCCGGACGATGCCCGACTCGTACGCGAACACCACCGCTTGGACGCGGTCGCGCACACCGAGCTTGGTGAGCAGATGGCTCACATGGGTCTTCGCCGTGGCCTCACCGATGTACATCGCGGTGGCGATCTCGCGGTTGCTCAGCCCTCGGGCGAGCAACTCGAGCGTCTCTCGTTCTCGATCCGTGAGGTCCACGGGCAACGCCAGGTCGGCAGTGGCCGGTTCCGGCTGCCGGGCGAACTCCTCGATGAGGCGCTTGGTGATGGCGGGCGACAAGAGGGCCTCACCCTGGGCGATGACGCGCACCGCCGCCACGAGGTCCTTCGCGGGTGTGTCCTTCAGGAGGTAGCCGCTCGCACCGGCGCGCATCGCGGCGAACACGTACTCGTCGAGGCCGAACGTCGTGAGCAACAGCACGCGGGTGGGGCTGTCGGGCTCGGAGGTGATGATGCGCGTGGCCTCGATGCCGTCGAGACCCGGCATGCGGATGTCCATCAGCACCACGTCGGGTCGCGCGCGTCGGCACAGTTCCACGCCGAGACGGCCGTTCTCCGCGTCGCCGACGACCTCGATGTCGGGTTGTGCGTCCAGGATCATGGTGAAGCCGTCACGCATCAGTGCCTGGTCGTCGACGATCGCCACTCGGATGGTCATCGGTCGCCTCCGGTGCTGGTCGGGTCGCCCGCTTCGTCGGTGGTGATCGGCAGCGTGGCCCGCACCAGGAAACCGCCGCCGCGACGTGGTCCTGCACTGAGTGTGCCGCCGTACACCTCCACTCGTTCGCGTACGCCGACGAGCCCGTAGCCGCCACCGGATCCGGCAAGTGACGATGCCGCACCGTCGCCGTCGTCGGCCACCTCGACGACGAGTTGCTGTGGCTCGAACACGAGGCGGACGGTGGCAGTGGCACTCGTACCCGCGTGCTTGCGAACGTTGGTGAGCGCTTCCTGAGCGATGCGGTATGCGGCGAGTGCGACACCGGGCGCGACGGGCCGCTCCGAACCCTCGACCACCAGTGACGCGGTCACCCCGCCGAGCGAGGCCTGCTCGACGAACGCGGCGAGGTCGCCCAACCCGGGTTGCGGCTGGAGCAGCGCGGCATCGTCGCCCGCTTCGCGCAACACACCCAGCATGCGACGCAACTCGGTGAGCGACTCCCGACCGATGGCTTCGATGCGCGCGAACACCTCGGCGGCCTTGTCGGGATTGGTGTGGACGATCTCGCGACCCGCGGCGGCCTGCACCGCCACGACGCTCAACCCGTGTGACACCACGTCGTGCATCTCACGCGCGATCCGGCTGCGCTCGCGGGCCACCGCCCGTTGGGCCTCGGCCAGACGATCTGCCTCCGCCTCGGCGGCGCGACGTTCGGTGTCCACGAAGATCCGCTCGCGGTTGCGGATGACCACGCCGGCGGCAACGGCCGCGAGCAGGAAACCGGTCATGCTGACCGCGGTGCCGACCTGGTAGCCGTCGTCGGCGTCGAGCACCGTGAATCCGGCGACCACGAGCAGTCCTGCGATGCCCAAGCCGAGTGCCCACCAGGTGCGGGCACGGTCTTCGGCGTGCGCGGCGGCTGCGTACACGGCGGGAAGACCCAGGACCGAGAACATCGCCACGTCGCCACGCAGCCACAGCACGACGACCATCGCGACCACGAACAGCATCACGGTGACCGGACGGCGACGGCGCCAGAAGAGTGACAACGAGGCGGCCACGACCAGGATGTAGTCGATGGCACCGGGGCTCGGGCTGCCGGCCACACGATCGACCGACGAGGCGAGGTCCAACGTGGCGAGCACGCCGACGACGGCCACGATGGCGAGGTCGACGAGCATGTTGCGACGGTCCGATCGCCGTTCCATGAAGCGAACGTACCGCGCCGTGCGAGGCGCTTCCTCCGGCATCCGGATGGTCGCGTCTCCACCGAACGAATGAGACCGTCGACGCGGCAGAACGCCCATCGGCCGGAGCGCGGATCAGCGGATCGCCGGACGACCTCGGACCGCCGGCTCTTCATGATCGGGATGTCCCTCGTGAAAGGAGAACGACATGTACGTCCACCCCTACGCCATCGAGATGGCGACCGACCACCAGCGAGCGCTCGCCTCGTCGTTCCGTCGGCACCGACTGGTCGCCGCCGCACGCAGCGGGCTGCGCCACACCCGAACCACCCACACCCACCATCACCGCACGGAAGGCAACGACTGATGACACTGCTCCACACCACCACCTCCAACACCACCGCCCAAGTGGCCGCGTCGGTACGCGACGCGGTGAAGCACTACGGCCACGACGACACGCAGGTGACCGCGCTCGACCACGTCGACATCGACTTCGAAGCCGGTGCGTTCACGGCGATCATGGGCCCGTCGGGCTCGGGCAAGTCCACGCTGATGCACGCCATGGCGGGACTCGATCGGCTGACCTCCGGCAGCATCGTGGTCGGCGACGTCGACGTGACGTCGGCGAGCGAGCACGAGCTGACGAGGCTGCGCCGCGATCACCTCGGCTTCGTGTTCCAGGCGTTCAACCTGGTGCCCACGCTGACGGCCATCGAGAACATCACCCTCCCGATGGACCTCGCCGGGCGATCGCCGGACCGCAGTTGGATCGATCACGTCGTGGCGACCGTCGGGCTCTCGCACCGACTGCGCCACCGACCGAGCGAGCTCTCGGGCGGACAGCAGCAGCGCGTCGCCGTCGCCCGCGCGCTGGCCGGGCGCCCGAGTGTGATCTTCGCCGACGAACCGACCGGCAATCTCGACAGCACCACCGGCTCCGAGATCCTCGACTTCATGCGCCACGCGGTGCGCGAACTGGGCCAGACGATCGTGATGGTCACCCACGATCCGCTCGCCGCCAGTTACACGAACCGCGTCGTCTTCCTCGCCGACGGCCGGATCACCGGCCAGCTTGACCAGCCCACCCCCGACACCGTGCTCGACCAGATGCGTCGGCTCGGCAACTGACCCCACGACCCTCTCCACCCATCATCCTTGAAAGGACCAGAACCATGTTCCGCTTGACCTGGAAGAACCTCATGGCGAGCAAGATCCGCTTCGCCCTCACCACCTTCGGCGTCGTGCTGGCCGTCAGCTTCGTCGTGTCGGCGTTCGTCCTCGGTGACGGCCTGCGTCGCTCGTTCACCGACGTGAGCAAGGACATCACCGCCGGCATCGACTTCGAGGTGCGCAACACCGCTGACTTCGTCAAACCTCCGCCGCTCCCACCGGATGTCGTCGACATCGTGGCGGGCGTTCCCGCCGTGCGGCATGCCGTGGCGAGCATCGAGGCCGCCGACAACGCCGTCCGGCCGATCACCGCCACCGGCGACGAGATCCCGACGAGTGGCCCGCCGCAGTTGGCCTTCAACTGGATCGACGACCCGGCGCTCAGCGCCTTCACCATCGTCGACGGCGCTCCGCCGCAGGCGGGTGAGTTCACCATCGACCTGGACTCCGCCGAGAAGTACGACTTCGTCATCGGCCACACCTACGACGTGATGGTGCCGAGCGGCCGGGTGCAACTCACCTTGTCGGGCACGTCGTCGTTCGGTCCCCAGAACGCGACCCTCGGCGCAGTCCTGATGCAGATGAACACCGCGCAGGCGAGCGAACTGTTCGGCGTCGACGGCATCGACTCGGTGGCCGTCGCGCTGCACGACGGCAGCGACCCTGCAGAGGCCCAGGCGGCGATCGCCGCAGCCGTGACCGCCTCGGTGCCAACGGCGGAAGTGGTGGACCGCGAGACCGTCGCCGCCGACTTCGCGTCGCAGTTCACCACCCAGATCGACCTCGTCGGCGCGATCCTCCTCGCGTTCGGTGTGGTGGCGCTCGTTGTGTCGGTGTTCCTCATCCACAACACGTTCGCCATCGTGGTCGGCCAGCGTTCACGCGAGCTCGCCCTGCTCCGCACCGTCGGTGCCGACCCGCGGCAGATCCGGCGCTCCGTGCTCGGAGAGGCGCTCGCCGTGGGCATCATCGCCTCCGCCACGGGCATCGTCGGCGGCATCGGTGTGGCCAAGGGAATCGACGCGCTGTTCGGCGTGATGGGCTTCGACCTCGTCGACTGGCCGCTCATCCTGGCGCCGCGCACGATCGTGGCCGCCGTCGTGCTGGGCATCGGCGTCACCCTCACCGCTGCCATCGGCCCAGCTCGCCGGGCGGCCACCGTGTCGCCGATGGTGTTGCTGAGCGGCACCACGTCGTCCTCGGGCCGCCACGTGTCGCGGCGTCGCGCGCTGACGGGCGCAGCGTTCATCGCGACCGGCGCGGCGTTGGCCGCCGGCGGGGCAGCGGTGAACGGGGCGTTCCCGGTGGGCGTGGGCGCGATCCTGCTGTTCGCGGGCGTCACCATGCTCAGCCCCATGGCCGTCGGCCCGGTCACCCGCGTCCTGGGTTGGCCGCTCGGCCGTGTCGCCACCGTCACCGGACGCATGGCCCAACGCAACGCCGCACGGAACCCGCGCCGCTCCGCGTCGACGTCGGCTGCGCTGATGATCGGCCTCGCCGTGGTGGCGATCGCGATGATCGCCGCCGAGTCGGTGAAGGCGTCGATCGGTTCGACGCTCGCGGACTCGGCGAAGGCCGAGTACTACCTGAGCGACGAGCTCGACGAGGTCGCATTCCCGGCCGAGGTCGTCGGCGAGACGCTCGGTCTCGCCGGTGTCGACGCCGCCACCGGATTCACGCCCCTGGAGGTGCGGATCGACGACACCGTCACCGAAGTCATCGGCTTCGACTTCGACCAGATCGACGCGCTGTTGGACGTGGACGTCCGGGCGGGCGCGTTCGACTCCGACGTGTCCTCGCCGGTGGTCGTGTCGGCCGGCGAGGCGGCTCGTCGGGGGCTCGTCGTCGGCGACACGGTGACGATCACGTCCCCCGCGGGCATCACGATGGCCACGACGGTGGCCGGCACGTTCGGGGATCAGTCGGTGCTGACCGAGGACTACCTCGTCGACACGCGAGTGCTGCAGGCGCTCGGCGCGCCGGTGGCGCCCGAATGGCTCGCGATCTCGGTGGCCGACGACGCTCGTCCGGTCGACGTGCAGCACCTGCTGGACACGCTCGAGAGCCGCTTCCCGTACGCAGCCCTCGAGACGGCCGCACAGTTCGAGGAGCGGGTGGCCGGCGAGATCGACGACGCACTCACGATGGTCAACATGATGGTCGCCCTGGCGGTCGCCATCGCGCTCATCGGCATCGCCAACACGCTCGCGCTGTCCGTCTTCGAACGCACCCACGAACTCGGCCTGGTGCGGGCCGTCGGCATGAGCCGCCGGCAGGTGCGCCGCATGGTGCGCTACGAGGCGGGTCTGCTCGGCTCGTTCGGGGCGACGGTCGGCGTCGGGCTCGGCATCGGCATCGGCATCGCGGCCGTGCACACGTTCCCGTCCGACGTCGCCACCCAGGTGGCGGTGCCCTGGGACCGCCTCGGCCTGCTGATCGTGATCGCGACCACCGCGGCCGTCGTGTCGGCGTGGTTCGCGGCGCGGCGTGCCGGCCGTCTCGACGTCCTCGACGCCATCGCCCACTGACGAAAGGAACCCACCATGAAGACCCTTCTCCACCCTCAGACCTACCGCAACATCGCCTACGCACTGCTCGGCCTGCCGCTCGGCACGCTGTGGTTCAGTGCCCTCGTCAGCGGCGTCACCGTCGCCGGCAGCATGCTGATCCTCGCCCTGGTCGGCATCCCCTTGCTGCTGCTGATGTGGACCGTCACCCGCGTGTTCGCCAACATCGAGCGCGCCGCGGCCACCTCGCTGCTGCAACAGGACATGCCGTCCGCACCTTGGCGGTCAGGCCTGACCGGCAGTCCCTGGGCGCGGCTGAAGGCGATGACCGCCGACGCGCGACGCCGACGTGAGCTCGCCTTCCTGTTGCTGCGCTTCCCAGTCGGCATCGCCACGTTCACCGTCGCGGTGGCAGCGTTCACCGTGCCGGTGATGGTGGCGGTCGCACCGATCCAGGCGCGTCACGAACCCCATCCGTTCGGCGAGTCGAGCATCGCGCCCACATTGGAACGCATCGCAGGCGGCTCACCGTGGTCGTGGTTGCTCGTGCCGCTGGGCCTCGCGTTGTTCGTGGGTGCATTCCACCTCGTGAACGCAATGGGCACCGCAAGCGCGCGTTGGGCGAGGGCCTGGCTGTGCTGACCCTCGACCGCTCAGCAGCTGGATCGGCACCAGCTGGCAAGACGCCGAACGAGCACCTGCAACGTGCCGTCGTCCAATGAGCGCAGGAGTTGCCCCGCGCTGTACCGGTCGACCAGCGCCAGCACATCGGCGGCGTCGAGGAAGCGCAGCCACGCACTCCGCGGCGCGCGGCGAGCAATGGGTCCATGTCCACGCCGATCCTTTCTCCTGCGTGGCACCGACAGTTCAGCAGTTGGTCGCCGTCACTCCCGTCTGGGCGGCCAGGGCATGCACACGGACCCGCTCGTCGTCGCGCACGTTCGGGTCCAGCAGGCGCTGTTTGCACACGCGGCCGATCCATCGGCGAGCGTCGTTGTCCAATGGGGTCTGTTCGATGAAGCCGTCGGTGAGCGACCGTCGGATTCGGCCCAGCACCGGCCGGATCAGCCGCGGCACGTTGTCGGGTGAGCTGGTGACCATCACCATCCAGGTGTTCATCACATCGGCGAGCGGATCGCCGAGCGCGACGTTGCTCCAGTCGATGATCATCGGGCCGGTGGCGGTGAGGATCACGTTGTCGGGGTGCAGGTCGAGGTGCAGGATCGAATCGCCGTCGCTGAACCGTCGCAGGTCGATGTCGCCGGCGGGAATCCGGTGGATGCGCTCGTGCAGGGCGAACAGCTCACGCCCAAGGGCGCCGGCGCGCCACGGCTTCGACTTCAGGGCGTCGAGCATCGTGGGCCCGTCGAGTCGCTCCATCACGATGTCGACGCCGTCCGCGGAGAACACCTCCGGCACCGGAGCACCGTGCTCGCGCAGGTGTCGCATGGCGCGGGCTTCGCGCTCGACCGACGCCCGCTGAGTGGTGCGATAGCGGCGCAGCACTCGCCCGCCGCCCAGGTCGAAGACGTCGGCGGCTCGTCCACGCCCCAGCAGCGGTAGGTCGCTCATCAGCGCCCACCGTACGCGATGCGGCGGAGGTGACCGACGGGGTCGCGGAGGTCAGGCGTGGGCCCGGTACCAGGTGGCGAGCCGTCGGACCAGCACCTGCAGGGTTCCCTCGTTGAGGGCCCGCAACAACTGCCCCTCGCTGAAACGGTCGACGCGCACGATCGTGCTGATCATCCGCACGGTCTCGGTCACGTTCGACGGATCCGACGTCACCATCTGGCGAGCGGTGTCCATCTCGATCGAATCGACGTCCACGATCGCGTTCACCTCATGGAGTGCCTGCACGAGTCGATCCACCTCGTCGACGTAGTCGACCCACGGCATGTCGACCACACCGTCGTCGCCCTCGATGGTCATCCCACCGCGCCACACGCCGTAGTGGTCGACCAGACCCAGCACGTCGATGGCATCGAGCAATCGAACCCAGGCGCTGCGCGGTGCGCAGTGCAGCCCGACGACGACGGGATCCTCTGCCACGGCGATCTTCATCACTGCCTCCTGGTGCGGTCGGGCCCGATGACCTCGGCCGACATGGACAGCGTGATGTGCGCGACCGACACAGGTCCATGGCCGCGGAGGTGCTTTCGCGCGACGGTCACCGTCCGTTCAGCCGCCGGTCGTCGCAGATCCACCTGCGCGACCGGCCAGACGTCAGCGGGCTTCGGCGGCCCTCGCGTAGCGACGCAGGATGCGGCGGCCGAGGCTGGTCTTGTGCACCTCGTCGGCGCCGTCGTAGATACGGGCGGCGCGCTCGTGGCGATACCAGTACGACAGGATCGTGTCGTCGGTGACGCCGAGTGCGCCGTGTACCTGGATGGCCCGGTCGACCGACTTCAGCATCGTGTTGGCGACCTCGAACTTGATGGCCGAGATCTCGTCGCGGGCCGCGCTGGCACCGTGCTGGTCGATCATCCACGCGCAGTGCAGAGTCTGCAGCCGGGCGCCGCGGATCTCGGCGTCCATCTCGGCCACCCAGTGCTGGATGACCTGCTTGTCGGCCAGCGTGCCGCCGTCGGCATCCATCACGCGGGCGTTGGCGCGCTCGCACATCATGTCGAAAGCGCGGGCGGCGATGCCCAACCAGCGCATGCAGTGATGGATGCGGCCGGGACCGAGGCGATCCTGTGCGAGCAGGAAGCCACTGCCCTCGGGCCCGAGCAGGTTGGTGCGCGGCACGCGGCACGACTGGTAGATGACCTCGGCATGGCTGGCATGGCCATGACCCGAGTGGCCCATCACGCTGACGTTGCGCACCAGGTTGAACCCGGGCGTGTCGGTGGGGACGATGATCATGCTGGCCCGCTGGTGCGGCGGAGCCTCGGGGTTGGTGACGGCCATGACGATGGCGAAGGCCGCGCCGTCGGCCGACGAGGTGAACCACTTCTGGCCGTTGATGACGTAGTCGTCGCCATCGGTGACCGCAGTGGTGGCGAGGAGTGTGGGGTTCGAGCCGGCGGTCTCGGGTTCGGTCATCGAGAAGCAGCTGCGGATCTCGGCGGCGACCAGCGGACGCAGGAAGCGCTCGCGCTGTTCCTCGGTGGCGTACTTGTGGAGGATCTCGATGTTGCCGGCATCGGGTGCCTGCGTGCCGAACACGGTCATGCCCAACGGGCTGCGGCCGACGGCCTCGGCGAACAGACCGTGGTCCACCATCGACAGGCCCAGGCCACCGAACTCCACCGGATGGTTCGGCGCCCACAGACCCATCTGCTTGACCTTCGCCTGCGCTGCCTTCACGCCGGCTTCCAGCGTGGCGGGATCACCGAAGAGCATCTCGCCCTCGAGCGGGATGACTTCGCGATCCATGAACTCCCGGATCATCTCGAGCCGGACCGACATCTCCTCTGACACGTTGAAATCCACAGACCCCTCCTCAGTACTCGGCCCACCGTACGGACGACGGCCGAGTCGGTCCAGGGCAGTTGGTCCCTGGTCGCGGTCGCGCCTGGTCGCGGCGCTGGCACTTCCCCGCCAACAGGAGGAGGATCAGCGAATGGACGACGTCGACGCCGATGCGGTTCGGGCCGCGGACGAGTCGGGCCGGGCGCGCATCTGGGCCGAATGGGTAGCCGAGCTCGGACAACCGGAGGCATCTCGCCGTTGGCTGGCCATCTTCTCGGCCACCGACGCACCTCGCACCGGCTGACACGAGCCGCCGGCATGGTGCGCATGCCGCGTGGAGTGTGAGATGGTCGGGGATGGCATTCGGTCAGGCCTCGGGTTCCCCGGCGACGGGCAAGCAGGTGAGCGAGCTGTTGCGGCTGTTGGAGGCGGCCGGCCACAGCGATTTCCGCGACGCACGCGGGCCGATGGGTTTCAACCAGCGCCAGGCCGGCGGCAAGTTCACCCGCGACGAAGCACAGGCCTTCATCGACCAATTGGAAGAGGAGGCGTACGCGCAGGAGTCGCCACCGCCTCCCCCACCGCCGCTGCCCCGAACCGCCGCGCCGGTACGGAACCCGCTGGCGTCGGTGTCCGACGAGGCCCTCCTCGCCGAAGTCCGCCGCCGCGGCCTCACCCTGTGACACCCACCGCGTAGGGTCCGCCGGCATGAGCACGAACGCCGCCACGCACCTCGCCACCGTGCTCGGACGGCTGGCCGGGCCCGAGGCCGTGCCCCGCGACGATCAGGTCGAGGCAGTCCACGCCATCATCCAACCGGCCGCTCGCGTGCTGGTGGTGCAGGCAACGGGCTGGGGCAAGTCGGCCGTCTACTGGGCGGCCACCTCGGCATTGCGCGCCGCCGGCGCGGGGCCCACGCTCGTGGTGTCGCCCTTGCTGGCGCTGATGCGAGACCAGGTCACTGCCGCGCAGCGCGCCGGCCTGGGCGCCGCCACGGTGAACAGCACCAACCTCGAGGAGTGGGACCCCATCTTCGAGGCGCTCGACCACGACCAGCTCGACGTGCTGTTGGTGTCGCCCGAGCGGCTGGGCAATCCACGGTTCGCCGCCCGGCTCGACGACCTCATGGCCAAGGTGGGGTTGGTGGTCATCGACGAGGCCCACTGCATCAGCGACTGGGGCTTCGACTTCCGGCCCGACTACCAACGCCTGGCTCGAGCGTTGCTGTCCACGCCCACTGCCTCGGTGTTGGCCACCACCGCCACCGCCAACCAGCGCGTCACCGCCGACGTCGAGGCACAACTGGGTGCCAGCACGGTCACCTTCCGGGGCACGCTCGCGCGCACGTCGCTCCGCCTCTCGGTGGTGCCCGGGCTCACCCCGTTGGAGCGGTACGCGTGGGTGGCCGACGCGCTCGACCACTTGCCGGGCTCGGGCATCATCTACGTGCTCACGGTGGCCGAGGCCGACAAGCTGGCCGGGTTCCTCAGCACGTGCGGGCACGCCGTGGTCGCCTACACCGGCCAGATGGAGGCCGACACCCGGGTGGAGGTGGAGGAAGCGTTGCGAGCCAACCGGGTGAAGGCCGTCGTGGCCACGTCCGCACTGGGCATGGGTTACGACAAGCCCGACCTCGGGTTCTGCCTGCACGTCGGCTCACCCGCCACCCCGGTGGCGTACTACCAACAGATCGGTCGTGCGGGCCGAGCAGTGGCGCGCGCCGACGCCGTGTTGCTGTCGGCGCAGGCCGACGAGCGCATCTGGGAGTACTTCGCCACGGCATCCATCCCCGACCCCGACGACGCGGCCACCACGCTGCGCGCCCTGGCCGATGGGCCGCGGTCGCTGGTGGACCTCGACAGCGCCACCGGTGTGCGCCGCGGCCGGCTCGAGACGTTGTTGAAGATCCTGGCGGTCGACGGCGTGGTCGCCAAGGGGGGCTCGAAGTGGGCCGCCACCGGCGAGCCCTATGTGCACGACACCGAGAAGTGGACCACGCTGGCCCGCACCCGGCGCGACGAAGCCGACCTCATGCGTCGCTACGCGCACGGCGACGGCTGCCTGATGGCGTACCTGCAGCAGGCGCTCGACGACCCGTCGCCCGCGCCGTGCGGTCGCTGCTCGGTCTGTACCGGCGAACTCCCAGCACCCGGGGCGAAGCCGGGCGACGAACGCCTCGCCGCCGCCCGCGCCTACCTGCAGGGTGTCGACATCGTCGTCGAGCCGCGCAAGCTGTGGCCGTCGGGTGTCGGCCGCAAGGGAAAGATCAGCGGGCTGGCCGAGGGTCGCGCCGTGGCGTTCGCCGACGACCCTGCGTGGAGCGAAGCGCTGGTGGCACTGCGCCGTGTGGGCTACGGCAGCATCCCGCCCGCGCTGCTGCAGGGCGCGGTCGATGCGCTCACACGCTGGTCGAAGGTGTGGGGCACGCGGCCGGTCGCCGTGGTCGCGGCACCGGCGGCGAGCGTGGAGATGAAGGCCAACCGGGCGCTCGCGGCGCACATCGCGGGCGTGGGCAAGCTGCCGCTGCTCGACGTGTTCGGGTGGCAGGGCGAGCCCGTGCCCACCGACACTTCCAGTGCCCCGGTGGTGCACCACCTGCAGCAGGCCATCCAGTTCCACCACGATGTCGCGTTGCCGAACGGGCCGGTGCTGCTGTGCGCCACCACCATGCGCACGGGTTGGTCGCTCACGGTCGCGGCCGCGTTGCTGCACGACGCGGGGTGCCCGGCCGCGATGCCCCTGGTCATCCACCGCCTCCCCTGACCGAACAGGGCCGAGCGCGGCGTACCATCGCGTCGTCGCCAGGAGGGGAACCATGGCCTACAACCAACTCGATCGTGTGGTGCACGACGCCGACGCGCACATCATGGAGCCACCCACGTGGTTGCGCGACTTCGCCGACCCGGGCATCCGCGATCGCATTCGCCCGCTCGAACTGTCGGGCGGGAACGAGCTGAAACAGACGGGTTCGGTGGAGGAACAGCTGGCCGATCTCGACGCCACCTTCCAACGACTCGTCGACCGCCACCGATCCGACGAGTACCGCTCGGTGGAGGAGCAGGAGATCATGCTGCGCAAGAACTACGCAGCCACCGGGTCGTTCCTGCCCGACGACCGGCCGCGTGCGCTCGACCTGCTCGGCTTCCAGAGCCAGTTGATGTTCAACACGTTCCACAACCGCCGCCTGCGCGACTGGGAGCACGGCAGCGACATGGAGTTCGCCTACGGCGCTGCCCGCGCCCACAACCGGGGCATGGTGGAGTTCTGCTCCGTCGACCCGCGCCTGCTGCCCACGTGTTACGTGCCCCTGGCCGACTTCGATCGGGCGGCAGCGATGGCCCAGGCGTGTGTCGACATGGGCGCGGCCGCGCTGCTCGTGGCGAGCAGTTGTCCTCCCGGTCACTCACCTTCGCACCGCGAACTCGACCGAGTCTGGGCGATCGCCCAAGAGGCCGACCTGCCCATCGTGTTCCACGTGGGCGGCACCGGCGACCTCATCGACCCGGCCTACTTCCAGAACGGTCTGCCCATCCCGCCCGACTTCCACGGTGGCGAGGAGAACTTCCGCTCCGTCGACTACATGGCCATCCCGTTCCCACCAATGCAGACGTTGGCGACGATGGTGTTCGACGGTGTCTTCGATCGCTTCCCCCGCCTGCGCATCGGCGTGATCGAGCAGGGGGCCATCTGGGTGCCGAGCTGGATGCGCCAGATGGAGAGTGCACTCGAGGCGTTCGTGAAGCACGAGGAGCGAGTGCGGGACCTGCAGATGCGGCCCAGCGACTACGTGCGCCGCTCGATGAAGTTCACGCCGTACCCCACCGAGGACGTGCGCTGGATCATCGAGCAGGCCGGCCCCGAGACCGTGCTGTTCAACAGCGACTACCCGCACGTGGAAGGCGGTCGTCGGCCCATCGAGCGGTTCGAACGCAGCCTCGGCGACCTGCCCGAAGCGGTGCGCCAGGCGTTCTACTGCGACAACTTCCTCACCCTGATGGGAGCCGGAGCGCGGCAACTCGTCGCCAACTGAACCCGGCTCACGCCGGTCACGCCTCGATGAAGATGCACTCGCCGGGGCAGTTCTCCGCGGCGTCGAGCACCGAGTCGAGCAGCTGGTCGGGAATGGGCACCATGCTCGTCGATCCGCCGGCGAACTGCGGTGCGCCGTTGGGGGCCTTCACGTAGGCGATGCCGTCACGCAGCATGAACACCGCCGGCGCGGTCTCCTCGCAGAGTCCATCACCGGTACACAGGTCTTGGTCGATCCACACGTCCATCAAGTTCCTCCGTTCGTCGTAGGTCGATGGACCGATTGGAACACGGAGCGATCCAAGAGGCGCTGGACGCGCGTCCCGCGCCCGGC
>JACQZZ010000051.1 GCA_016213625.1 Actinomycetota bacterium | reverse complement strand
TCGGCGCTGCGCTCACGGCCACGAGCGTCGGCATCACTGCCCGCGTGTTCGGCGATCTGCGAGCGTTGGCCACCACCGAGGCGCGCATCGTGCTCGGCGCGGCAGTGGCCGACGACGTGCTTGGTCTGGTCATCCTCACCGTGGTGGTGAAGATCGTCACCGGTGGCTCGGTGGGAGTGGGTACCATCGCCTCCACCCTCGGGCTGGCGGTGCTGTTCCTGCTGGTGACGGGAGTGGTCGGCATCCTCGGCGTGCCGAAGGTGCTGGACGCGGTGCATCGCCGTGCCGTGTCGCCGGCGACGGTGTCCGTGGTCGCGCTGATCATCACCATCGCGTTCGCCGAGTTGGCCGATGCAGCCAAGCTCGCCTTCATCATCGGCGCCTTCATGGCGGGGCTCGGTCTGGGCCGGAGCCGCCAGCACGACCGCATCGCACGTGACCTCGGCGCGGTCGGCAACATCCTCATCCCGGTCTTCTTCGCCGGGATCGGCATCAACGCCGATCTGCAGGCGATGTTCAAGCCGTCGGTGCTGGGATTGGCCGCCGTGCTGTGCGTGGTGGCAGTGGTCGGCAAACTCGCCAGCGCCCTCGGCACCTTCGGCACGCGAGTGGATCGTCTGTTGGTGGGTCTGGGGATGATCCCACGTGGTGAAGTCGGTCTGATCTTCGCGTCGATCGGACTGAGCAACGGTGTGCTCGATGCCGATCAGTACGGCGGGCTCATCCTCGTGGTGCTCGTCACGACCATCATCACCCCACCGCTGCTGCGGTGGCGTCTGGGCAGTGGGGCACCCGTGGCGGAGATCGAAGAGCCGGTCGTCGACGACGAACCGGCCGAAGGCTGGGTCAGTGCGCGCAGCGGTGAGATCCATCTGAACGCCACTCCCCCGGTGGCCCTCACCGTGCCCATCGCGCTCACCACCGCATCGCGAGCCGCGATGGCACGGCCGGCGAACGAGCTGCTCGACTGGTTCGGCCACCACCGCACGGCGGAACTCACGTGGGACCCCGGCGACACGGCGACGCTGGTGAAGTTGCTGCGCGACGGCAACCCGCGCGCATGGCGATTCCTCGATGTGGCAGGGGTCATCGAGCGCGCGCTGCCAGAAGTCGCAGACGCGATGAGCCGCCGGCGAGCCGACATCGGCGACCTCGACCCCGCCGCCGCGCTGCGCTTTCCCGTGGTGGAGCGACTCGATGCCCTGGCACCGGAACTCGGCCTGGCCAGTGACGACCTGATGATCGCTGCGCTCGCCGCCGACGTGTGCTCCGACGCCGACGACGACGGTGCGTGCACGCTGTCGCTCGCACGGCGGCTCGTACCCGACGACGAAGCGGAACGCATCGTCTCGATCGTGGCCGATGCCCACCTGCTGCGTGCGGGAACGCACGATCCCGACGGCTTCGACCGTACGGAGATCCTTCAGCTGGCCACCCATCTGGCCAGCACGCCGCACGCGAGGGATGCCTATGAACTCGCGCTCGCGCTCGGGCCGCTTCCGTCGTGGCAGCGGGCACTGCTCGACGAGCGCGTCCGGCAGGTCACGGCCGCCCTCGAGCACCCGGAGGTGACGGGCGGCGAAGCCAACAACATCGCCGCCGCACGACGGATGGCCGCCGAACACCTGTTGGAAGGCGACCCTGCCCCCATCGAACGGCTTCGGTTCGCCACCAACAGCTATCTGCTCGCGCACGAGCCGGAGGAGCTGGCTCGCCAAGCACGGCTGCTGGAGCCGCTGCCTCGTCGCGGTTCGGTCCGCGTGTCAGTGGCACCAGAGCCCGATGCCGATCGGTGGAAGATCGATGTCGCGTGCCGCGACAGCGCCGGCCTGCTGGCCCACCTCACCGAAGTGCTCACCGAGTACGGCCTGGACATCGCGGCCGCCGGCATCGCCACGTGGCCCGACGGCGGCGTGTTGGACAGCTTCGTGGTGGAGACCACGCGGCGACCGTCGGCGAAGGATCTCGCGTTGGCGTTCGAGGCGGGTCTGTCGTCGCGCCTGCGCGTGTCGGCGATGCCCACACTGCACTTGGACTTCGACAACGATGCGCTGCCGTGGCACACGGCGGTCACCGTCTCCGGGCCCGATCGACCTGGCGCGCTGCTCGCCGTGAGCGCCGCGTTCGCGGTGGCGGACGTGGTGGTGCACACGGCACGCATCGCGACGAGTGGCGAGCAGGTGAACGACCGATTCGCGGTGAGCGACCGACTGGGCCGCAAGCTCGACGCGGCCACCATCGAGAACGTGCGCGCAGTGCTGGCCAACGGCCCCTCCCGTCGCCACCTGCGTCGCCGCTCCTGACCGTCACGCTCGAACGACACGACACAAGCGAACGACACACGCGAACGACACAGAGCGGCAACACGTCGGCGACGGCAGTGAAACCGCACCTGCGTACGGTCACCGATGCGAACACGGCACGCCGTGGACGCGCACGGAAACTTCTGTTTCCGGTAGGGGCAGCTCCCGGGTCGAGTGGCGTCAGCCGCAGGCCCGGGAGCGTTCCCGCGTCGGCATCGTCCGTCAAGTTTCCGCACGTGCACGCGAGCGCCACACAGCCGAAACATTGCAAGAACGGCCAGGAAATCTCGACTCCGTATGGTTCGGCCACTCGCTCCAGCGCCGTGGCGAGCATCCCGTATTGCCCCTCGAACCTTCAGGAGACAACGTGCGCACACGAGCGCCCAAATACCTACTCGGCGCGGCCGTCGGAGCCGTCGCCGCCACCCTGCTCATCGGCTCCACCGCCTTCGCCGCGGATGAGGATCCCATCGTGGTGCTCGGTCAGCAGACCAGCCTGCTGTGGGTGGTCATCGGCGCAGTGCTGGTGATTTTCATGCAGGCCGGCTTCGCACTGGTGGAGACCGGCTTCACCCAGAAGAAGAACGCGGCGGAGGTGATGAGCACCAACTTCGCGATCTTCGGTCTCGGGTTCATCGGCTTCTTGTTCGTCGGCTTCCCGCTGGCGTTCGCCGGATTCAGCTATGGCCCGATGGGCCTCACTTCCGCGATGAACGGTGACGGACTTCCCGCGGTGGGTGGCGAGTTCACCGGCATCCTCTACTGGGGCTACAACCACCTCGGCGATGCCGCCTCGCCGGCGTTGCTCGGCTTCTTCCTCTACATGGTGGCCTTCATGGACACCACCGCCACGATCCCCACCGGTTCGATGGCAGAACGCTGGAAGTGGAAGAGCTTCGTGATCTGGGGCCTGTTCTGCGGCGCCGTCTACTACCCGCTGTTCGCGGCGTGGACCTGGGGCGGCGGCTGGCTGGCGAAGAGCTGGGAGACCATGAGCCTCGGTGCCGGCTACGTCGACTTCGCCGGTTCCGGCGTGGTGCACGCCGTCGGTGGTGCCGCTGCTCTGGCCGGCGCCATCGTGCTCGGTCCTCGCATCGGCAAGTACGGCCCCGACGGCAAGCCGCGGGCCATCCCTGGTCACAACATCCCGATGGCCATGCTCGGCTGCTTCATCCTGCTGTTCGGCTGGTTCGGCTTCAACGCCGCATCGACCTTCGCTTCGACCGACATCCAGTTCGCCACCGTCGCCGCCAACACGGCGATCGCCGGCGCCGTGGGCTCGATCGTGGCGATGTACTACATCACCTGGCGCACCGGAAAGCCGGACCCCGGCATGATGGTGAACGGCATGCTCGCCGGCCTGGTGGCCATCACGGCACCGTGCGCATTCGTGGCTCCGTGGGCAGCAGCGCTGATCGGCCTCATCGCCGCCGTCCTCTGCATCGAAGCCGTGTTCTTCCTCGAGCGTCGCGGTGTTGACGATCCGGTCGGCGCAGTCGCCGTCCACGGCGTCTGCGGCACCTTCGGTGTGCTCGCCGTGGGCATCTTCGCCAACGGCAAGTACGGCGCCGGCTGGAACGGTTCCAGCAGCGAAGGCGTGGAGGGCATCATCAAGGGTGATTGGAGCCAGCTCGGTGCACAGGCACTCGGTGCGCTGGTCATCTGGACCATCATCTTCGGCATCGTGTTCGCGTTCTTCAAGATCCAGAACAAGCTCACCAAGGGCGGCATTCGCAGCCCAGAGGCTGACGAGATCGCTGGCCTTGACATCCCGGAGATGGGCGTCGCCGCCTACAACGACTGAGAACGACGGAGACACACATCATGAAACTCATCACTGCAATCGTGAAGCCCCACAAGCTCGACGACGTGAAGGCTGCCCTCAAGGCGGCCGGCGTGGTCGGCATGACCGTCACCGAGGTCCGTGGCTTCGGTCGTCAGGGAGGTCACACCGAGACCTACCGAGGCGCCGAGTACACCATCGACTTCCTGCCCAAGATCAAGCTCGAACTGGTCGTCGACGAGGGCGTGGTCGACCACGTCATCGAGACGCTCACCGCTGCAGCCGCCACCGGCAAGATCGGTGACGGCAAGATCTGGGTGACATCCCTGGAGCGCCTCGTGCGCATCCGCACCGGCGAGGAGGGCACCGAGGCGATCTAGCGATCACCTCGAGTACTCAACTCGACAGGGCAGCCTTCACGGCTGACCGAACCTCATCGAAGTCGCCCTCCGGCACTTGCCCGGAGGGCGATTTCGCGTGTGCCACGTAGAACACATCGACCACCTCGTGCCCCAAGGTGGCCACGACCGCGGAGCGGATGTCGAGTCCACACTCGCTGAGCGCGTGCGTCACTCGATAGAGCACCACCGGGGCGTCGGGGGCCCGCACCTCCACGATGGTGGTGGAGTCGCTCTCCCCGTTGCTGACGAGCACCTCGAGCCGCGGCGGCGTGGCCGACACCGGCCGGCGGCGACGTGACTGCTGTCGGAGCCGCTGGTCCAGTCGGGCATCGATGTCCACCTCGCCCGACACGGCACCACGAAGGTCGTTCGCCACGCGCTTCCAGTCGGGCTCGCTGCCGGCAACCCGGGCGATGCGGAACTCGTCGACGGCGACGCCATCCGCCCCGGTGAAGGCAGCGGCTCCCACCACGTCGAGTCCGTGCAACGCGAGCACCCCCACGATGTGGGCGAACAGCCCGGCGCGATCGCTGCTCGCGATGCGCAGCAGATCGACATCACTGGCAGCGGCGTGCTCCACATGGATGCCGCCATCGGCAGCCACCAGACCGGCGAGACGAGACAGCTCCGGTGACAGCGGTGGCGCATCGGTGTGAGAAGGGCCGTGACGGATCACGTCGATGGCTGCAGCGACCAGTTGCCGCAGCAGCGTCTGCTTCCACGACGACCACGCGGCCGGGCCCGTCGCACGACTGTCCGCCTCGGTGAGCGCGTGGAGCAGTTCGAGCGTGGACACCGTTCCGACAGCCTCGGCGACGTTGGCGGCTGTGCGAGGGTCGCTCAGGTCGCGCCGCGTCGCGGTCTCGGGCAGCAGAAGGTGATGGCGAACGAGATCGGCGACCACGGCCGAGTCGGCCGCGTCGAAGCCCATGCGGCCGAGCACTTCGTCGATGAGGGCGACGCCCGCCTCCGTGTGATCTCCGGGATAACCCTTGCCGAGGTCGTGCATCAGGGCGCCGACCAACAACAGGTCGGGCCTCGACACGTCGCGGACGAACTCGTTCGCGTTGGCGATGGTCTGCAGCAGGTGGTGATCCACCGTGTACGTGTGGAACGCGTTGCGCTGGGGCAAGCTGCGCACCGCACGCCATTCCGGCAGGTACCGACTGAACAGGCCGTAGCGCTCCAACGACTCCACGGTGGGCACCAACCACCTCCCGGTGCCCAACAGACTGACGAACGCGCGGCGAGTGCCCTCCGTCCACTGCTCACCCGGCGGCGTGCCGCGGCTGGCCAGCATGCGAAGTGACCGACCCGCCATCGGCAGGCCGGCGTGTGCGGCGGACGACGCGAAGCGGAACACGAACGACTGCTCGTCCACCTCGGCGTCGGGGGCGATGACCGCCTCCCCGTCGATGGACACCACCCCGGGTGCCAGTCGTTCGGGCTTCCCGGGCTTGCCCGAGCGGCCACCGCTGCGGACGAGCGATGCAACCCGTCCCCAGAACCGATCTGTGGCCCACTCGATGGCGTGGGCTGCACCGGCCAGGTTGAGCATCAACGCATCGGCATCGGCGTAGCCCATGGCTTCAGCGACACGATCCTGGTCCTGCAGCAGCAACACGTTGACCGCCCGGCCGGTGACCCGGTGGAGTTCGCATCGTGTGGCCAGCAGCAACTCGGCGGGACCAGCCAGGTCCTCCACGGGGTGCTCGAGCGCCGCGGTCACGTCGCTGCGATCCACGCGAAGTGCCCAGCGGATCATGTCGTGATCGCGCAGGCCGCCGCGGCCGTCCTTCAGGTCGGGCTCGAGCAGCGACGCGACATCGCCGAACTTGTCCCACCGCTGCTGCCCGCTGTCGAGCAGCCGTTGCAGCCACATCCAGGGCTTCTTGCGCCACAGCTCCAGTGCCGCGACGTTGAGTTCGGCGACGGGTACCGGCGAACCGGCGAGGCACCGCACAGCGAGGATCGAGGTGGCCGTGTCGAGCTCGTCGGACGCCAGCGACAGCAACGTCTTCTGCGTGTGCGCGGCCGGGCTGAGCTTGATGCCCGCGTCCCAGAACGGGTACCAGAGCGTCTCGGCGACTTCCCGCACCCGCGCGTCGGGCTGCTTCGGCGGGTGCAGCAGGATGACGTCGATGTCGCTCCCCGGCGCGAGCACGCCCCGCGCGTAGCCGCCGGTGGCCATGAGCGACCAACCGTCGGGTAGGTCCGCGGCAAGGCTTTCGAACCACGAATCAGCCTGCTGCGACATGCGCCGAGCGAGGCTGCGACCAGCGAGATCCGGGTCGCCCACGAGTTGGGCGCGCACTCGCTTGATGGTGGCAGCATCGACCGGCTTCACAGGGTCAGATCGCGTCCGGGCCGGACTCGCCCGTGCGAATGCGGATGAGCGTGTCGACGGCAATGACCCAGATCTTGCCGTCGCCGATCTTTCCGCTGCGGGCCGCATCGGTGAGCAACTCCACGAGGCGATCCACCTGGTCATCGTCGACCACGATCTCGACCTTCGTCTTGGGTACGAAGTCGATCTGGTACTCGGCACCTCGGTAGGTCTCGGTGTGCCCGCCCTGGCGACCGAAACCGCGCACCTCGGTGACGGTCATGCCCACCACGCCGGCTTCACGGAGTGCCGACTTCACGTCGTCGAGCTTGAAGGGCTTGACGACCGCAGTGATCAATTTCATGTCGTTGTCTCCTGTCAGTGCAGTCCGCCGCCGTGATAGGCGGTCTCGCTGTGCAGTGCGAGGTCGAGGCCGGTCGATTCGGCCTCGGCATCGACCCGGATGCCGATGGTGCGCTGGAGCACCTTCATGATCGCGTACGTGAGGGCGAACGACCACACGATGGCCACTCCGTTCGCCAACGCCTGCTCGGCCAGCAGGCGAACGCTGCCGCCGTAGAAGATTCCCTCCATGAACTCACCACCGAAGAACTCGGGGTTGGCGAAGAAGCCGATGAGCAGCGAGCCCACCAGACCGCCGGCGAAGTGCACACCCACCACATCGAGCGAGTCGTCGAACCCGAAGCGGGTCTTCAATCGCACCGTGTAGCAGCACACGACGCCGGCGATGAGGCCGATGAAGATGGGTGAAGCACCCGACACGTAGCCGGCGGCGGGCGTGATGGCCACCAGACCGGCGACGATGCCCGAGGCCGCGCCGAGGTTGGTGGGATGACCATCGCGCTTCCACTCGACGAGCAGCCACGCGAGGCCGGCGGACGCGGCGGCGAGGAACGTGTTCATGAACGCCTGCGCGGCCTGGCCGTTGGCGGCGAGTGCAGAGCCGGCGTTGAAACCGAACCACCCGAACCACAGGATGCCGGTGCCGATCATCACCAGCGGCATGCTGTGCGGCGGATGGCCGTCCTGTGGCCATCCCTTGCGCTTGCCCAGCACGAGCACCGCGGCCAGCGCGGCGATGCCGGCGTTCACGTGAATGGCTGTCCCGCCGGCGAAGTCGAGCGAACCGCGCTGGCCAAGCCAGCCGCCGAACACCCACTTGAAGACCGGCACATAGACCAGCAGCGACCACACGGGCACGAAGATGGCCCACGCCGAGAACTTCATCCGGTCCGCGACGGCACCACTGATCAGCGCCGGCGTGATGGCCGCGAACATGCCGAGATAGGCGATGGTGGCCAGCGCACCACCGTTGTCGTCGATGCCGATGCCGTTCAGCATCCATGCGTCGAAGTTGCCGATGAAGTCGTTGTCGAACGGCACCTGGGACAGTGAATACCCCACGACCACCCACAGCACGGGGATCACGAGGATGCAATAGAAGTTCATCATCAGCATGTTCAGCACGTTGCGAGTGCGGTCCATGCCGCCGTAGAAGAACGCGAGACCAGGTGTCATGAACAGCACGAGGGCTGCCGACACCAGGATCCACGCGACGTTGCCGCTCTCCATGGAGACCTCCGGCGCGAGTTGAGTTGTAGGGGCGGGCGAAGAATCCCCGGTGCATGTTTCCGGAGTGTTTCGTCTCGCGGTCAGCACGGTGAACAGACGGTCCGGGCCCCCTGAGTCACCCGTCCCACCCCATGCGAGTGCCAGACCCCCGGTCCGAGTGCCAGCCCGCCGGTCCGAGTGCCAGCTGCCCGGTCCGAGTGCCAGCTGCCCGGTCCGAGTGCCAGCCCGCCGGTCCGAGTGCCAGCTGGTCATGCGAGTGGGTACTCGCACCCAGGGTGCGAGTACCCACTCGGGTGGTCGTGTCCCACTCGGGTGGTCGTGTCCCACTCGGGTGGTCGTGTCCCACTCGGATCGTTCTAAGGTTCGCTCATGACTGACGTGCTCGAGACCCCTGCCCAGGCCGGCCGCTGGACCGCCCAGTGGAAGGAGCTGTACGCGGAGGTCATCACCACCGGCCTGTGCACCGGCTGTGCCGGCTGCGTGGTCACCTGCCCGCACGACGTCATCGGTTACGAGCACGAAGAGGGCAAGTACGTGCCGTTCCACCTGGAGGACGAGCTCGGGCCGTCGAACTGCGTGCACGGGTTCGGCGAGGGAGGCGGCTGCACCACCTGCACCCGCGCCTGCCCCAGGTTCCGGGCATGGGAGCCCGCGGCCGACATGCACCTGTTCGACCGGGTACGCCAGCCCGAGGAGATGAGCGGCATCTGGCGCCAGCTGTTGCTCACCCGCGCCGCCGACGACACGCAGCACCAGAAGGGCCAGGACGGTGGCTTCGTCACGGCGATGCTCACCTGGCTGATGGACAACGACTACATCGATGCCGCGATGGTGAGCGGCGTGGAGGACGACGACGCCTGGAAGGCCAAGCCGGTGCTGGCCCGCAACAAGGAGGAGGTGCTGGCCACCGCCGGTAGCCGCTACACCTACTGCGCCAATCCCCTGGCGTTGCGCGAGGCGAAGGAGCAGGGCCTCAACCGGCTGGCGCTGGTGGGCATGGGATGCCAGACGAGTTCGCCTCCCACGATGTGGGACCGCAAGGCCGGCAAGGTGAGCAAGCCGTTCCTGTTCAACATCGGCCTGCTGTGCAGCAAGACCTTCGACGACGCGATCTTCCCCGAGCTCTTCGAGGCCAAGTACGGCCTGAAGAAGCAGGACATGGTGAAGATGAACATCAAGGGCGTCTTCCAGATCTGGATGAAGGACGGCTCGTATCACGAGATCGACCTGAAGGAATGCCATCAGTGGACTCGCGAGGGCTGCAAGCACTGCCCCGACTTCTCGGCCGAGCACGCGGACATCTCCACCGGCGGCATCGGCAAGGACAACGACTGGACGCTCACCATCGTGCGCACCGAACTGGGCGAAGAGGTCATCAACCGGATGATCAAGGACGGGGTCATCATCAGCCGTCCAGCGCAGGAGGACGAGGTGGCGATGAAGCTGCTGCGCACGCTCAGCATCGTCAGTCGCCGGCGTTGGCCGGAGTGGGCCGACAAGGCCCCGAGCGTGGGCGTCCCGCCCCCGAAGAAGAAGGCCGACGGCACCGCGCCGGCCGCCCACTGATCAGCTGCCGTTCAGCGCCTCGATGCACTCGTTGCCGAGCCGCTTGAACTCTTCGCGTTCGGCGTCGGTGAGCCCGACCCGTTCGAAGAACTCCTTCAGCTCGTCGGTGGTGCGCTCCTCGAAGAACCGGTCGGCGACGCACTCGGCCACCTCGGGCGGCAACCCGCCCTCGTCCTCGAGTTGTTGGGTGAACTGCTGACGGGCGTCGTCGCGCACGCTGCGGCAGGCGACGAGCCCGCCGAGCGAGAGCACGAGCAGCACGGTGACGAGCAGGCGACGCATCGCCCGGCACGCTACCGAGGCATCACGCGCGAGACTCGTCGCGCCATGGACAGCGACGCCAAACTCGACTTCTCCCGAGACATGAGTTACGGGGACTACCTGCAACTCGACCAGGTGCTCAGCGCGCAACATCCACTGTCGCCGGACCACAACGAACTGCTCTTCATCGTGCAGCACCAGACCAGCGAGCTGTGGATGAAGCTGATGCTCCACGAGCTGCAAGCGGCCATCGCCAACGTGGCCGCCGATGACTTGCCGCCCGCGTTCAAGATGCTCAGCCGCGTGAGCAAGATCATGGAGCAGCTGGTGCACGCGTGGGACGTGCTGGCCACGATGACCCCGCCCGAGTACAGCGCCATCCGCCCCTACCTGGGTCACAGCAGCGGGTTCCAGAGCTGGCAGTACCGCTGCATCGAGTTCGCGTGCGGGAACAAGCAGGCCGCGATGCTCGAGCCGCATCGCCACAACGCCACTCGCCTGGCCGATGTGGAGACCGCGTACGCCGCGCCGTCGCTGTACGACGAGGCCCTCCGACTGCTGAGTCGCCACGGCATCGAAGTGCCCACCCAAGTGCTGAGCCGCGACGTCACCCAGCCGTACACCGCCGATCCGGGCGTGGAAGACGCGTGGCTGCAGGTGTACCGCTCACCCGAGGCGCACTGGGACCTCTACCAACTGGGCGAGGAACTCGTGGACCTGGAGGACGCGTTCCGGCTGTGGCGCTTCCGGCACCTCACCACGGTCGAGCGGGTGATCGGCTTCAAGCGCGGCACCGGAGGCACCGCCGGCGTGAACTACCTCCGCGCCATGCTCGACACGGTCCTGTTCCCCGAGCTCTGGACCATCCGTACCGCCCTCTGACGATCAGACCATCCAGGCGCTGCGGTCGATGGGCGCGTGCAGTCCGGGACGGTCGAACGAGAACGGGGCCAGGTCGGGGCCGGCGGGTTCACCGCAGGCGAGGCCTGCCAGCGTGCGGCCGAACCAGGCGGCGAACTTGAACCCGTGCGCCGCGCCCAGCGCGACCGACACGTTGGGAATGCCGGGCAGCGTGTCGAGCAGGAAGTCGCGATCCGACGTGAGCGTGTAGAGGCACGTGGCAGTGCGCGGCGCACCGAAGCCGGGGCCGACGAGTTGTTCCATGAACGAGCGCAGACGATCCTCCATGCCAGGGTCGGGATCGAACGTGCGCGTGTCGGGGTCGACCTCGCTGCCGCCGCAGTCCTCCGAACCCTTCAGCCCGCTCATGTCGCCGTACAGCGGGAAGCCGTAGAAGCTGGGGTCGTCCATCCAGATCCACACCGGGAACCGACCGACCGCGAAGCGCTGCAGATCGGCGTGGGGGAAGTAGCTCACCTGCTCGCGGGTGACGACCATCGGGATGGATCGACCCATCGGTGCCAGCAACCGGTTCGTCCACGCGTCGGCCGTGATGACCACGTGCCCCACTCGGGTGGCGCCGTCGTCGGTGATCACGTCGACCTCGCCACCGGCCGCTCGGATCTCGCGCACGGGTGAGTGCTCACGCAGTTCGGCGCCGTGCGCGACCGCGAGCCGTTGCAGCGTGGCGGTTCCAGGGCCGGCGGGCACGATGCCGGTCTCGGCCGAGTACAGGCCCATCACGTCGGGGGTGACCAGGCTGCCCTTGGCGAAGGCGGGCCATCGCGAGCGGATCTCCGCACCGTCGATCCACTCGAACGGCACTCGCTCGGCGGCGAGGCTGGCGGTGTACGTGCCGTGATCGATCGCCGCACCGGGCGGGAACAGATCGACGCCACCGGTGACGGTGATGATGTGCTCACCGCAGTCGGCCTCCACCGCTTGCCAGGCGTCGTACGCACCGGCCGTGAGCCGCACGTACTCGGGCGTGTGATAGCTGCGACGGATGATGCGGGAGTGATCGTGTGAGGCACCTCGAACGTGACCGAGCTCGAACTGTTCGAAGCCCACCACCGACACGTCTCGCCGGGCCAACCAGTAGGCCGTCGCCGACCCGAGTCCGCCCAGCCCGATGACCGCAACGTCTGCCATCCCGACGACGCTAGTCCGAACCACGACTACTCTGAACGGTCATGCAGGTTTCCGAACGGTTGCTGTTCGTCCCGGCGACCGACGGTGTCGGTCTCGCCATCACGCTCTATCTCCCCGAGGGCGACGGGCCGTTCGCCACGCTCTTGGAAGCGCTCCCCTATCGCAAGGACGACGTCACGTCCTCGTACGCGGAGAGCTACGTGCGGTTCGTGCGCGAAGGCGGCTTCGCCGTCGTGCGCATGGACCTGCGCGGCACGGGCAACTCGGGTGGCGTGGCGGAGGACGAGTATCCCGACATCGAGCGCGCCGACCTGCGCACGGTGATGGAGTGGGTGGCCGCACAGCCGTGGAGCAATGGGAAGACGGGCATGTTGGGCACCAGTTACAGCGGGTTCAACTCGCTGCACATGGCGATGGACGGTGTGCCCGAACTCGGCGCGGTGTGCGCCACCTACGCCACCGACGATCGCTACACCGACGACGTGCACTACATGGGTGGAGCGCTGCGTCAGCTGGACCTCATCGATTACCCGCTGTACATGATCGCGATGAACGCGCTCCCACCCACGCCCGCGGTGTGGGCCACCAAGGACGACGGCAACTGGGTCGACGAGTGGCGGCGACGGATCGATGCCAACGAGCCGTGGTTGTTGGAGTGGCTGCGCCATCCGCTGCCCGACGCGATGTGGCGACGCGGATCGGTGCGACTCGGGCCCGGCAGCGACGGGTACGGGCGGTTCACCTGCCCTGTGATGCTGGTGGCCGGGTGGGCCGACGGCTATCGCAACAACACGTTCCGCACCGTGCAGCACGCACCCGGCACTCGGCTGTTGGCAGGGCCGTGGGTGCACAAGGCACCGGCCACCGGCATCCCCGGCCCCAACGTCGACGACGACGCGCTCACCATGGCCTGGTTCCACCAACACCTGCGTGGTGGAGAGCCCGCCACGCAGCACCTCGCCCATGTGTTCGTCCGTCGGCCGACACCGCCCGAGCCCGACCTGTTGATGATGAACGGCCAGTGGGTGGAGTTCGACGAGTGGCCGCCAGCGGGCCTGGAGACGACGGTGCTCCCAGGAACAGGGGCGGGCGTCGACGACCTGCCGGTGCGCGGCGACGTGGGCACCGCGGCGTGGAATTCGTGCGCCGGTGGGCTGCCGTGGGGCCAATCGCTCGACCAGCGCGCCGACAACGCGATGAGCATCACCCACGACTGGCCCGTCACCGAGGAGCGGATGGTGCTGGGCAACGGCGAGGTGCACCTCGACGTGCGGTCGTCGGCACCCGTCGGCCACGTGTCGGTGAAGCTGTGCGACGTGGCGCCCGATGGCACCAGCACGCTCATCTCCCGCGGGTTCATGGACCTCACCCATCGCGGCGTGTGGCCCAGCGACCCGCACGGCGTGGTGGGTGCGGAACCGACGCCCGTTCCGGTCGACGAGTGGCTGCACGTGGTGCTCGAACTGGAGGCCACCACCTGGACGCTCGTGCCCGGTCATCGCCTGCGCCTGGCCATCGCCGGCACCGACTGGCCGAACTGCTGGCCGCCGTCGCAACCGTTCACGCTGTCGGTCGAGCGCGATTCGGTGCGATTGCATCTGCCCACGTTCGAGTCGCTCCCCTCGCCCACCGACGACCTGCTGCCCCTGCCAGGCCGCGACTCGGTGAGCCACGACGGTGTCGAATGGCGGTTCGAGCACGACGTGCTGGCCCGCGAGACCTGGGCGCACACGTTGTACGGCGAGACGTATCCGGGCACGCACGGCACGGTGGTGACCGACCACTACGAGGGCCACGTGGGCATCAGCACCGCCGACCTGTCGAAGGGGTGGGCCCGAGGCGTCGGCCACTACACGATGGAGTTCCCCGAGGGCACGTGCTTCGTGTCGGCCACACTCGACATGCACAGCGACGCGCATGCATTCCACGTCTCCATCGACCTGACCGCGACCCTGAACGGCCACCCCTTCGCCCACCGCACCTGGACCGAGACCCTCCCCCGCTGACCGCCCCACACGGTCCGAGTGCCAGCCCGCCGGTTCCGAGTGCCAGCCCGCCGGTCCGAGTGCCACCGTGCCATCCGAGTGGGTACTCGCAACCAGGGTGCGAGTACCCACTCGGACCCCCTGCCGATCGGCAGGGTCAGTCGGTGCGGACCGGGAGGTCGTGGCAGGAGCCGAGACGGATGCGGGCGGCCTCGTCGGAGTCCGAAGCGAGTTGACCCTCGGCGGTCGCACCGTCGACGATGGCCGACCTGGCGGTGTACCGGAGTTGCCCGTCGGTCTCGGTGAAGGTGTAGTTGACGATGACGACGTTGCCGTCCCCCGCGAGGTCGGCGCAGCCAACGCTCATCTGCTCGAAGCCGACGAGGGGTGGACCGAGGTCCCACCTGGTGTTGGCGAGCGGAGCGATGCGAGCACCGTCGAACTGGTACATCGTGCCGTTCGGGTATCCCTCCAAGAACCCGATCAACAGGGTGTCGGGACCACTGCGCATCGGGTTCAGCGGATAGATGGCCAAGCCGTCGCCGGTGATCTCGAGCGGCTCCACCCTTGTTGTGGTCCCGCAGGCAGTCACCCGGTAGGTCACCACCCCGCTCTCGTCGTCGGCCGACGCGATCATCTGCGCGACGAGCAGCTCCCACCAGCCGTCACCGTCGAGGTCGGCCCACGTCTGCTGCCCCCGCTCGAACCCACCGCTGATCGGGCACTCGACGGTCGCGGCGAGGTCAGCGCCCGCGGGCAGCTGGAGCGGCAGACCCTCCACCATCGGCTGTCCCTCGAAACTGCTGCCGACGAAGGTCGAGGTGCGCCGCACGCCACCGACGTCGAACGTGACGGCGGCGCGGTTGAAGCCGTCCACCACCTGCAGATCCACGGGCGACACGCAGAGCGCCTGTGCGCACCAGCGCTCGAGCGCCGCCGCCAACGCCTCGGTGGTCACCTGACCCGGCAACAGGCCGAACTCGGGGTCGAAGAGCGGCCGAAGATCTGCCCGCGCCGCGGGCTCCAGGCCGCCTTCACCGAGCAGCTGAGCGGCGCCGAGGTAGTCGCCTTCTGCCAACCGCACCACGTACCGCTTCACCGGCTCGGCCGGGATCTCCAGCAACGTCGACTCGGCCTTCGCCTTCGCGATGCTCGACATCACGAGACCCACGTACCGCTCGCCAGCACGGGGGTCGCACGACACGTGGATGCCGTCTGGACACAGTTCCTCGTCGACCGCCGCCGTGTCCCAGTCGATCAACCTCGCCGTCGACAGCAGCGGTGTCGCGACGTCGCGGATGAGCTCGTTGTTGGCGGCCGCCCAGTCGACGGGGGCGTGCACCGTCATGAACAGCACCAGCGTCTCCCCAGGCACGGAGGCGAGGATGAACTCGAGATCGGCGCCGCTGAAAGCGGACTGCAGACCCACCTGCACCACGAGCGCCGTTCCCGGCCCGAGCGACCCTGCGTCAGCCAGCGCCCGGATGGCGTCGACCGTGCCTTCCACACCGCGGTTCTCCTGCGCGTCCACCACGATGCCCTGCGCCACCAACAGGTCGGCCGCTCCCAGCATCACGCTGTCGCCCACTGCGTACGCGACCGGCGCGACGGCCGGGGTCGTCGAGGTCGGTATTGCGGTGTCGACCACCGAATCGACCGTCGTGTCGATGACCGCCGGTGCGGTGGTGGGCGTCGAGTCGACGGTGATCACGCGGTCGTCGGACCGTCCGAACCACACCACCGACCCGGCGATCAGCGCGATCACCGCCGCCGCGGCGAGCCCCATGCGCAGCCAGGCACGACGGGTGGCGCCGGTCCACTCACGATGCAGATCGGACGCAAGCGCATCTTCGAAGCCGGGCCGCGGGCGCGACTCGTCGCCCACGTGCTGGTCGATCCATCGGTCAGGCATCTCGCGCCTCCTGGTTCCTCAGCCGTCGCGTCGCACGCGCCAGCAACGATTCGGCCGCCTGCACGGTGATCCCCATCGCCTCGGCGATCTGTGCCACTGTCATGTCGTCGACGTGGCGCAGCACCATCGCCGCTCGTTCGCGGTCCGGCAGAGCGGCCAGCAATGCCGGTACACCCCGAACCTCATCGTCCGGCTCCGCCGGCGTCAC
>JACQZZ010000053.1 GCA_016213625.1 Actinomycetota bacterium | reverse complement strand
TTCATCGACCATCTTGTTGGCGAGTCGACGGTTGACCTCGAGGTCGTCGCTGTCGGCGAGTGTCTCCGCGAGCAGCGCCAACGCGCCGACCGGGGTCTTCAGTTCGTGGCTGATGTTCGACACGAAGTCGGTGCGCACCGCGTCGAGCCGGGCACGCTCGCTGAGATCGTCGATGGTGACCAAGGCGCCGCCGCCCTCGAACGGCGCGGCCCGAACCAGCAGCACACGCATCGGCGGGCCGAACAGGCTCACCTTCTCCTCCACCGGCATCCCGAGTCTCGCCGCCGCCGCGAGGCGGTCGATGGCGTCCTTCAGCAGCACGTCGGCATGGCCGGTCAGCGTGGCGGCACGGTTCCTGAGCTCGATGGTGCCATTGCGGTCAGTGATGACGATGCCCACCGGCACGGCTTCGAGCGCTGCACGAAGTCGATGTGCGTCGGCGGTCGCCGAGGCGGCAACCCCTTGGGCCAGTTCGAGTTCTTGCCGCACCCGGCTGTCGTCGGTGCGGTGGAACAGGTTCACGTCGCTCCGTCGGCTCCGGGGCCGAGGATGATGGCACCGGTGTCGTCGCCCAGCGTCACCTGACGACGGTCGGGCTTCGAGTGGTCGGGCACCTTGCCGGTGACGATGTAGAGCACCCGCTCACCCATGTTCACGGCGTGATCGCCGATGCGCTCGTAGAAGCGAGCCACCATCGCCAGCTGCACGGCCACCTGCAGGTCGATGCGGCCTGCCGCCTGGCTCTCGAAGATGGCCGCGATGAACTGCTTCTGCAGCGCGTCGAGGTAGCTGTCCATGTCGTCGAGGGCAGCCGCCTTGCCGGCGTCGTTGGCCTGCAGCGCATCGATGGCCGCAGTGAACTCGGCGGCCGCCTGCTCGCCCATGCGGCTGATGATGCCGCGGAGCTTGGGATCCAGCTCGTGGCCGTAGATGCGCCGCGCGGCCTTGCAGATGTTGATGGCCAGGTCGCCGCTGCGCTCGATCTCGGCGATCATCTTCAACAGCGCGAGCACGACGCGCAGGTCGCTCGCCACCGGCGCCTGGAGGGCGAGGATCTGGATGCAGCGCTCCTCCACCTCCACCGAGTGAGCGTCGATCTCGGCGTCGCCGCTGATCAGGATGTTGGCGAGCTCCAGGTCGCCGTCGAGCAGCACCGACGTGGCTCGCGGGATGACTTCGACGACTCGCGCGGCCAGCAGCACCAGGTCGTTGCGAGCCGCCTCGAGATCGTGGTGGTAGCCCTTGCGCAGCTCTTCCATCAGCCGAACCTCCCTGTCACGTAGGCCTCAGTGCGTTCGTCACCCGGAGTGGAGAAGATCTTCTTCGTCAGGTCGTACTCGACGAGCACACCGGTGCGTCGGTCGCTCTCGGTGTTGACCTCGGTGGTGAAGAACGCGACACGATCGCTCACCCGCGCGGCTTGTTGCATGTTGTGGGTGACGATGACGATGGTGTACTCGTCCTTGATCTCTTGCATCAGGTCCTCGATACGCGCCGTGGCGATGGGGTCGAGCGCCGAGCACGGCTCGTCCATCAAGAGCACTTCGGGTTCCACGGCGATCGCCCTGGCGATGCACAGGCGCTGCTGCTGGCCACCCGACAGCCCGAGACCACTGGCCTTCAGACGATCTTTCACTTCGTCCCACAGCGCTGCACCACGCAGCGACTTCTCGACGATGTCGTCGAGGTCGGTGCGCTTCTTGGTGCCCGCCAACCGGGGGCCGTACGCGACGTTGTCGTAGATGCTCTTCGGGAACGGATTGGCCTTCTGGAACACCATGCCGATGCGACGTCGAACCTCCACGGCATTCACCTGCGGGTCGTAGAGATCGACGCCGTGGTACTCGATTCGACCATCGACGCGGGCGCCGGCGATGAGGTCGTTCATCCGGTTGAAGCATCGCAGCATGGTGGACTTTCCACAGCCGGAAGGGCCGATGAACGCCGTGATCTCGTGCTTGCGGATGTCGATACTCACATCGCGCACGGCACGGAAGTCGCCGTAGTACACCGCGACGTCGTTGGTGGCAAAGACCACGGGATGCGCTTGCTCCTCGGCCCCCTCTGCACTCATCGGCGTTTGCTCCTTGCTCGTTGTCAGGTCGCTGGTCATGGTAACGATGGACTCCCTCACGACTGCCGACGCTTCTCGAACCGGTTGCGGAGGAGGATCGCCGCGGCGTTCAGCACCAACACGATCACGAGCAACACGACGATGGCCGCCGAGGTGAGGTCTTCGAACGTGAGGCCCGTGATCTTGCCGGGCTTGTTCACCTCGTTGGACCAGCCGTAGATGATGATCGGCATGGCCGTGAACTTGCCCTGCAACCGCTCGACCACCGTCTGCCCCTCGGGCGAGGCCAATCGGCCGGTGATGGCACCGATGAGCAGCAGCGGTGCTGCCTCGCCGAGCGCACGGGCGACCGCGAGCATCGTGCCGGTGAGAATGCCCGGCGCCGCATAGGGCAGCACGTGATGGCGGGTGGTCTCCCACCGGGTGCCGCCGACGCCGTACCCGGCCTCGCGAAGACCGCTCGGCACCGCACGCACGGACTCAGCGGTGGTGATGATGATGATCGGCATCACCAGAATCGCCAGCGTGATGCCGGCGGAGATCACGCTGCGGCCGCCCGTGAACCGTTCCAGTCCTTGGACGAACACCACCAGGCCGAGGATGCCGTACACCACACTCGGCACACCAGCCAGGTTGCGGATGTTGAGCTGGATGAACGATGTGAGCCGACCGGGCTTGGCATATTCCTCGAGGTACACCCCGGCGGCGATACCCACCGGGAACGCGAGGAGCACCACGAAGCCGGCGATGACCAGCGATCCCCAGATGCCCTGGCTGACGCCGGCCTTGTCGGGGCTGGACGCGAGGTCGTTGGTGAGGAAGCCCGTACTGCGCTTCTGGAACACCGGAATGGCCTGTGCGACGACGTCCCACAGCAGGATGGTGAGCGTGAACATCGCCGTCAGGAGACACAGCAGGAGTGCGGCGGCGAAGAGCATGCCCTTCACGTCGCGCTTCCCGCCGGTCAGCGATGCGCGGACCACAGCAGCGGACGACTCACGGATGGATGCAGTGACTGCCATCTCGAGGCCCCTAGTACTTGTTCCGCACGCGACCGACCATTCGGTTCGCGAACATGTTGAGGCCGAGTGTCATCAGGAAGAGCAGCGCACCGACGAAGAAGAGGCTCTGGAATGCGAGGCCGCTGCCCACCACCTGATCGCTGCCGACGGCGAGTTGCGCCATCGCAGCCGTCATGGTGAGGCCGGGATCGCGAGGGTCGAACGTGCGTGGCGATTGACCCAGGCGACCTGAGGCGAGCGCAGCCACCATGGTCTCACCGATCGCGCGAGAGACCGAGATGATCAGCGCAGCGACGATGCCCGACACTGCGGCGGGGATCACGACCTTGACCGTGGTGGTGCTGCGGCGAGCGCCGAGCCCGGTGCTCGCTTCACGCAGCGCCGACGGGACTGATCGAAGGGCGTCCTCCGAGATGGAGGCCATGAGCGGCGTCACCAGGATGCCGATGGCGACGCCGGTGACCAGGAGGCTCGTGTTGCCCGGCGTGCCGAACAGCGGCTTCACCAGGTCGGGACCCAGCACCCGGAGCGCGAAGAAGCCGAACACGACGGAGGGGATACCGGCAAGGATCTCCAGCACCGGCTTCAACCACTTCCGCATCCGGGGCGAGGCGTACTCGCTGAGATAGATGGCAGCACCCAAGCCCAGCGGGGCTGCGACCAGAACAGAGATGCCCGAGACGATGAGCGTGCCCACCACGATGGTGAGGATGTCGAAGCGGTCCTGGCGGGGGTACCAACCGGGAGCGGCACCACCGTCGACGAGCGCACCGAGACCGATGGTGTCCATCAGCCCGGACACGAACTGCCAGGCCTCGCCGAAGAGCGTGACGATGATGAGGGCACTGATGACGATCGACATGACCGCCGCTCCGAAGAGCAACACCTTCATCGTCTTGTCGCGCCGCAGCCGCTTGGGGCTGCCGCGAAGGTCGCTGACCGACAGTGTCGGCGCGCCCGGAGAAAGAGTGGGCTGCATGAGTGGCACGTCCTCCCAACGATGGGACCGGGCCGAGGCCCGGTCCCATCATAGGAGGGGGAGGGTCAGGCCTTGGCTGCGTCCCAGGCGGCGGTGCTGGCAGCGATGCGGTCGGCCGGAAGGTCGACGTAGCCGGCCTCCGACACCTTGGCAAGGCCGTCTGCGCTGAGGTAGATGTCGACGAACGAGCCGACTGCCGGGTTCTCGGCGAGTGCCGTGGTGCTGACGTAGATGTACAGCGAGCGGCTGAACGGGTACGAGCCATCGGCGATGGTCTCCTCGGTCGGGGCCACGCAACCGTCGCCGGCATCGATCTCGATCGCCTTCATGCGATCGGCTTCGGCGGCGAAGAAGGCGTAGCCCACCCAGCCGAGGCTGCTGTCGCTACCTTCGATGCCCTCGACGATGAGGTTGTCGTTGGGGCTCTGCGTGTAGTCGCTGCGAGCGGTGTCTTCCTTGCCGCGCTCCTCTGCGAGACCCTTGATCGCGAACTCGACGAACGTGTCGTAGGTGCCGCTCTCCGGGCCGGGGCCGGTCACGGTGAGGTCAGCGTCGGGGAAGGCGGCCGAGGTGGTGCCGACTTCGGTGGCGAGTGCCTGCGCATCGCTCCACTTGGCGAAGCCTTCGGACTCCGGACCCACGAGCGAGTAGAGCGCCGGGATGTCGAGGCAGGTGACTGCCGCGTTGTTCGGGCTGGTCGCGACCGTGAGACCGTCGATGGCGACTTCGATCTCGACGAACTCGACGCCGGCCTCGGCGCAGCTGGCCGCTTCCTCGTCCTTGATCTTGCGCGAGGCATCGGAGATGTCGGCTTCGCCGGCGCAGAACTTCTTGAAGCCGTCACCGGTGCCGGGGCCCTCGACGGTGACCGCGAGCGACCCGCCGCTGAGCTCGTCGGCGAGTTCACCGACGAGCACCGAGATGGGCTCGACCGTGGACGAACCGGTCACGAAGACCTCGCCGCCGGCGATCTCGCCGCCCGCTGCAGTCGTGGTGCTCTCCTCGCCGGCAGCGGTCGTGGTCGACTCGCCGGCAGCTTCGGTGGTGGGGGCATCGGTGGCCTCGCTGGCTCCCTCGTCGTCACCGCAGGCGGTGAGGATGAGACCGAGGCTGACGAAACTGGCGAGTACGAGTCGCCGCTTGCTGGTGTTCACGAATGGTTCTCCTTGGGAAGGGTTGAACAGCAACGTGAAGGTAAACAGCCGAGATGGACGGCGACCCCTCATCAGGTGAACGGGAGATGAACGACCCAGGAACTTGTGGGGCTACGCCTTCTGGCGTTCGTTCACCCAGCGGTACAGACGTTCCTGCGCGTCGCCCTGCCCGAACTGCGCCGGACCCCGTCGATGCCAGACGCCCTCGGAGTCGAGTTCGTGGCGCACGATGTCGTCGGCCATGTCGAACTCGAACACCTGGTCCAGCCACGCACGGTGCTTCGGGTGCACCACCGGCACCATCACCTCGATGCGCCGGTCGAGGTTGCGACCCATCCAATCGGCGCTGCCGATGAGGAACAGCGGCGAGTCGTTCTCGCCGTGTTCGAAGCGGATGATGCGCGAGTGCTCGAGATAGCGGCCGAGGATGCTGCGGACGCGCACGGTCTCGCTGAGTCCCTCCACGCCAGGTCGGAGGCAACACACCCCGCGAGTGATGAGGTCGACACGCACCCCCGCCTGGCTGGCGCGATAGAGCGCCTCCACCATGCCCGGGTCGGCCAGCGAGTTCAGCTTGGCGATGATGTGGCCATCGGCGCCGAAGCTCATCTCGTGCTCGATGAGGTCGACCAGCTGCGTGCGCATGTCGCGCGGGGCCACCAGCAGCGACTGGAACTCGATGGCCCGGCTGTAGCCGGTGAGGTGGTTGAACAGCTGGGTGACGTCGGCACCGACGGCCGGATCGCACGTCAGGAAGCCGACGTCCTCGTAGAGGCGGGCGGTCTTGCTGTTGTAGTTGCCGGTGCCGATGTGGCAGTAGCGCCGCAGGCCGTCGTCGTCCTGGCGCACCACGAGCGTGCACTTGGCGTGCGTCTTCAGACCCACCAGCCCGTACACCACGTGGACACCCGCACGTTCGAGTGCACGCGCCCAGCCCACATTGGTGGCCTCGTCGAAACGAGCCTTCAGTTCCACGAGCACGGCCACCTGCACGCCTCGTTCGGCAGCGCGGATGAGGTGACGGGCGATGGGGCTGTCGCCACCGGCGCGGTACATCGTCATCTTGATGGACTGCACCTTCGGGTCGTCGGCCGCTTGGGAGATGAAGTTCTCCACGCTGCTGGCGAAGCTCTCGTACGGGTGGTGCACCATGAGCGCTCGCTCGCGGATGACCGAGAAGATGCTGCGGTCCTGGCCCTCGGCACGCAGGATGCGGCCGGCGGTGACCGGCGGCCACGGCGTGTCCTTCAGCTCCGGACGTTCCAGCGCATGCAGCTGGAACAGGCACGTCATGTCGAGCGGGCCGCGCAAGCGCGACACGTCGTCGGCCTCCACGTCGAGTTCGCGGACCAGCAGTTCGAGCATCTCCTCGCTGATGCCGTGCTGCACCTCCAGCCGCACCGCGCGCCCGAAGCGACGGCGACGCAGCTCCATCTCGACCGCTGCCAGCAGGTCGTCGGCCTCTTCCTCCTCGAGCGTGAGGTCGGCGTTGCGCGTGACACGGAAGAAGGCGTGTTCTTCCACCACCATGCCCACGAACATCTGGTGCAACTGCGCCGCGATGATCTGCTCGACCGGCACGAATCGCTTGCCATCGCCCAGCGACACGAGCCGCGGGAACACGTTGGGCACCTTCACCCGAGCGAAGCGACGCTCGCCGGTGTCGGGATCGCTCACCATCGCCGCGAGGTTGAGCGCGAGGTTCGAGATGTAGGGGAACGGGTGCGCCGGGTCGACGGCGAGCGGCGTCAGCACCGGGAAGATGCGCTGCTCGAAGTACGCCATCAGCTGCAGATGCTCGTGCGTGCTGAGATCGGCCCAGTCGACCAACTGCACACCACGATCGGCCAGCATCGGCAGCAGCAGATCGACCACCACGGCCTCCTGCTGGGCCACGCTGTCGGCGACGTCGGCGGCGATGGCGGCGAGCTGTGCCACGGGCGACAGGCCGTCGGGCGATGGCAGCGCCAGTCCGGCAGCCACCTGGTCCTTGAGCGCGGCGACGCGCACCTGGAAGAACTCGTCGAGGTTCGACGAGAAGATGGCGCAGAACTTCAACCGTTCCAGCAGCGGCAGGCCCTGCTCCTGTGCGAGCCAGAGGACACGTCGGTTGAACGCCAGCCAGCTCAGCTCACGATTGAGGTACCGCTGCGACATCGGGGAACCCGGCGAGCGGTTCAGCCCTCGGACTCGCCGAGACCCAGGTCCCACTCGATGGAGATGCGCTCGCGCTCGGCGTCGCGCACGATGCGCTCGCGGTTGCGGCGGAACTGCGGATCGTCGCGGGGCAGCAACACCAGTCGAGCCAGCACACGGGCCCGGAAGTCTTCCAGCACGGTGCGGTCGCCCCAGTCGCCGTAGACCTCCCAATGGGGGGACACCGGGCCGAGGTACGCGATTCGAGCGTGAGCCCGCGGTTCGAGAGCGATGTCGGACATGGTGGTTCTCCTGCCGGTTCGGTGCACCCAGACGGGAGCGAGACGGCTCGGCGAGTCTAGCGGCCGACCGCCGCGGCCGTCCCGAACAGAAAATTGCGATCCTGCCGCCCATTTTCTGACGGTTCGTGCTAGACCTTTCGGAAGTTCGGGAACCAACTCTCCTTGGTGGGCGTCGTATCCAGCAACGGTGAAGCGGTTGTCGAGCCCATCGGGCTTCGTGCGGGCGCACCACCGAGCCATGACTCCCCCGGTCATGGCACACAAGGAGACGTACCCCACATGCAAGTGAACGCCACTGTCCCCGACAACGATTCCGCCACCGCGTGGATGGCCGAGGGCAACTGCCGCAACTATCCGCCGGCGGTGTTCTTCCCCAGCGATGGCGTCGGTGTCGACCGAGCCCGCAAGATCTGCAACCAGGACTGCCCCGTCGCCGAGACCTGCCTCGAGTACGCACTCGAGCATCGCATCGAACACGGTGTGTGGGGCGGCTGCAGCGAGCGTGAGCGTCGCCGCATCCTGAAGCGCCGCAAGATCGACGTCAGCGTCGGCTGACCCACCTCTCTTCTTCGTCCCGCTGCTCCCGTGCGGGGAACGCGAAACGACGCCGGTGCCATGTGGCAACCGGCGTCGTAGCGTTTTCGAATGATGTTGGAGCCGAGGCGGCTCGGGCACCCCGCGGGGCTCAGGCCTCGTCGTCGGCCTTGGGGGCCTCGGTGCCCTTGGCGGCTTCCTTGCCACCCTCGGCGAGGCCGTCCTTGAATTCCTTCTGTGCCTTGCCGATGTTCTTGGCCAGCTTGGGCAACTGCGAGCCGCCGAACAGCAGCAGGACGACGAGCAGAATGATGCCGATCTCGGCGGGTGAGTCGAAGAAGCCTGCGATCATGCGGACAGACTAGCCCTTCACTGTGGCAATCCTCAGTCGCTCGTCCCGGATTTGGGGAGGCCGAGGAATTGGGTCGGATGGATCAGGCGCTGGTGCGACGAGCGGCCTGAGCACGCTGGCGACGCAGACGACGACGCTCGCGCTCGGACAACCCACCCCAGATGCCGAACTTCTCGCCGTTGACGAGCGCGTACTCGAGGCAGTCCATTCGGACCACACAGCCGCGGCACACTTCCTTGGCCTCGCGGGTGCTCGCGCCGCGCTCGGGGAAGAACAGGTCGGGGTCGACGCCGAGGCAGTTCGCCTCATCCTGCCAATTGCCCTTCGGTTCCGTGTTGAGTTCGATCTGCATGCGGGCGGCCTCCCTGCGCTAGGCCCCGGGGTGTCGGCTGCGTGCGACACCCCTGTAATTACATGGGTGTCATTGTCGCTTATCACATCACCTTCGCGCAAGAGGACATTTCGAAAGGTCCTGACAAGGCTTTTCGCGCGAATGACGCGTTCGGCTCACGCCGAGCGACGTCCGCCTCGGCCGCGGGCCAGCGAACGCTTGTGCTCGATGAAGTCGACGAGCACGTAATCGCCCAGGGTCTCGGGGTTCGTGAAGAACGCCCTCCCCCGGTTGACCGCGGTGAGTTGCTCCACGAACGACTTCAAGCCGTAGTCGGCGTCGAGCATGAACGTGTTGATGCGGATGCCCTCGCGAGTGCACCGGGCGGCTTCGCGCAGCGTGGCCTCGATGGTCTCCTGCACGGGCGGGTAGTTGAAGAACACATCACCACGAGGCGTGATGTGCGCCGTGGGCTCGCCGTCGGTGATCATGATGATCTGCTTCGTGCCGCTCTGCTTGGCCAGCATCTGGCGAGCGAGCGTGAACCCATGGTGCATGTTGGTGCCGTAGGCGAAGTCCCAGCTCACCTCGGGCAACTGCGCAGCGGTGAGGGCGTACGCGGTTTCGCTGAAGCCGATGATGCCCATGAAGTCGCGCGGGAACTGGCTGGTGATGAGCGCGTGCAGCGCCATCGCCACCTTCTTGGCCGGCAGGAAGTTGTCGCGCATGGGCATGCTCATCGAAAGGTCGAGCATGAGCACGGTGCTGGACCGCGTGAGGTGTTCCGTGCGCTCGATCTCGAAGTCCTCGGGCAGCAGCTTCACCGGCGTGGACGGACCGTTGCGTCGCACCGCGTTGCGGATGGTGCGGTGCAGGTCGAGCTGGAACGGATCGCCGTACTCGTACTGCTTGGTCTCGTAGGTGCGTTCGTGCCCGTAGCCCTGGCGAGTGGTGGCGTGCTGGCCGTTCTTGTCCTTGGCCAACTTCGCGTACAGGTCGCGCAACGCGTTGTTGCCGATCTTGCGCAGGCCGCGCGGCGTGAGCTCGAGCTTGCCCTCCTTCTGCTGGATGAGCCCTTGCTCCTCCAGCATCTTGGAGAGCTCGGCCAATCGCTGCAGTGAATCGGCGGCATCGTCTCCCAGCAGGTCGCGCACTCGGTCCATGTCGGCCTCTGCCAGCGCGGCAGGGTTGGTGGCGTTGCGCATCAGGTTCTCGAGCTGATCCAGCTCGCCGAGCTCCTGCATCATCTGCATCGCCTGGCCCATGCCCATCGGGTCCTGACCCTGGAAGTCGTACGACTGCCCCCAGCCCTGCTGCGGGAACATCTGCTGCAGGTTGCGGCCGAGCTGATCCATCTGCCAGCGCAGGTCCATGTCGTCGAGCAGTTGGTCGCTGAGCTGCTGCAGCTGCGCCCGCTGCTCGGGCGTCATCGAGTTCATCATCGCCTGCATCGCCGCCATGCGCTGCGCCATCTGCTCGAGCAGTTCCTCCAGCGTCTCGGGGTTCTCCGGGAAGAAGTCGCCGTACTGCTGCATGAACTGTTCGAAGCCGGGGTCCTCGCCGCGCTGCTGCTGCTCGATCATCTCGTTCAGCGCGGCCATCATGTCCTTCATGCGCTGCATGTCCTGCGGGGACATGTTCTGCATGGCCGACGACATCTGGTCCACCGTCTGCTGCATGAGCTGTTGGCGCAGCTGATCCATCAGCTGTTCGAACCGCTGGCGCGCCTCGGCGCTCTCGAAGTCGTAGGCCGACAGCTCGCGCACCTTGCCGGCCAGGTCGGGCGGCATCATGTCGAGCCGGAACTGGCGCTCGGCCGCGGCGTCGCGGGCGTTCTGTGCGCGTCGCTCGTCGCCGCTGCGCTCTGCGTCGGCCGTGGCGTTGTCGATGGCGTGCCGTTCCTCGTCGATGATGTCGTCGAGCGCATCGGCGATCTCGGAGTACACGCCGCCGAGATCGTGCTGATCCAGGCGGTCCTGGCGCTCCTGGCGCAACTTCTGCATCAGCTCGCGCAGACCCTGTACCTGTTGGCCGTTGCGGTCGCGCATGCCCTGCTGCATGAGGCGGCGAAGTGCCGCGTTCACGTCGCCGTGGTAGAGCAGGTCGTCGGTGATCTCCTCGAGCAGGCCTTCCGCATCGAGGTCGAACCCCTTCTGCGAGCCGTCCCATCGGGAGTAGGTGAACCTGCTGGCCATGGGCGAACGCTACAACCACCCGCCGAGGACGTGACCATCGTGGGCGTGAACAGCGGGTTGCCGCCTTGTGAATGCGATCACGAACCTGGCACCTGGTGGTATCGTGCCGGGAATGCGGGTACCGCGCACGTTCGCCTTCGCCGACCTCTCGGGGTTCACGAACTACACGGCCGCGTTCGGCGACGACGCAGCCGGGCGGTTGCTCAGTGCGTTCAGGTCCCTCACCCGCGAGATCGCCAGCGAACGCGGCGTGCGTATCGCCAAGTGGCTCGGCGACGGTTGCATGATCGTGTCGGTCGACCAGGAGGCGTGCATCGCGTTCGCGCTCGACCTGCAGCATCGTGCGGCCGAGGTGTGTGCCCCGCTGCAACTCCGCGTCGGCATCGCCAGCGGTCATGCGCTGCTGTTCGAGGGCGACGACTACATCGGCTCGGCCGTCAACATGGCCGCCCGCCTGTGCGACGCCGCGGCCGATCAGGAAGTGCTGCTGCCCACGATGCAGATCGAGCGCCTCCCCCAGGGTGTGCACGCCGTGGCCCAGCGCGACCTCGAGCTGCGTGGCTTCCCCGGCCCCATCAACGTGGTCGAACTGAGCGGTCATCCCGTGCTCGCGGCGTCGAACGACACCGGCGAACTCTGGACCCGCAGCCCGTTCATCTGATGCCGGTCGCATGATCGCCAAGGGCGCCGCCCTCGACGTGCACGCCGAGCGCCTGCTCGACGATGTCGCGCTCGTGGCCGAGATGGGGCTCCAGCACGTTCGGCTCGACGTGCCCTGGCGGGCGGCGCAACCGCGCGCCGGCGGCTTCGACGGCGACGTGTTCGAACGCGTGTACTCCGTGGCACTCGCCGCACGTGCGGCCGGGCTGGCGCCATGGTTCCGGCTGCTCCAGCCCGCGGTGCCGCTGTGGTTCGACGACGAGGGCGGCTTCACCGACGCTCGCACCGCCGGCGCGTGGTGGCCGCGCTGGGTGGAGTTGGTGAGCGACCGCCTGGGCGACGTCGCCGCGGGGTGGGTGCCGTTCGAAGCCCCGTACGCGATGAGCAACCGCCTGGAACCCGACGATCCGCGACGTCACGGCGAGTTGATGCATCACCTGGTGATCGCTTGGCGCGATGCATGGCGCATCTTGCGCGGCCCGCTTCCCGTGGCCACGTCGCTCGACGTCGCCACGGAGCGACCCACCGACGAGTCACCCCTCGCTCGGGCCGAAGCTGGCCGGCGCGAGCAGTTGCGGTGGGGGCTCTGGCTGCAGGGCTTCACCGACGGCGTCGAGCGCATTCCGGGACGGGCGGATCGCGAGGTCGCCGATCTGCAAGGTGCCTGCGACGTCGTCGGGCTCGCGTTGCGCAGCGACGTGGAGACCTGCATGTTCCGCACGGCCGAGCACGGATTGGGGCTTCCGCTCGCGCTCACCTACCGACCCACGGGCGACACCGACGGCGAACGCGCCAAGCAGATCGAAGCGATGTGGGCCGAGGTGAGCCGCGTGGGCGATCAGGCCGACGTGGTGGGCGTGACGGTGACGCCGTTCGCCGACACGCCGGGTGCTCCGGGTGTGGTGACGAAGGATCGCGAAGTGAAGGACAGCGGCGCGGCGTTCGCCGCGGCGAGTTGAGTCAGCTGCGGCCGCGGTAGGTGGCCGCGGACGAGCCGCTGGCGCCGTCCTTGTTCAGCCGCTTCGACAGGTGAAGGCCCTCGAGGACGAACTCGATGGCAGCGGCCACCGCGGCGGGGGACTCGTCGCCGGCGGTGAGCGTGGCCACCGGCACCAGCAGCGCGGGCACGTCGTCGAGCAGGTGCGCCAGCTGGTCGGACGGCACGTCCTCGCCCGTGTGCGCGACCGTGCCGGCTTCGAACGCTGCGACCACGTCGCGCACTTGATCGGGCGGCACCAGTTCCTTGAACACGGTGAGGACGGACGCCTTCACCAGGTTCTCGAGGATGGCGCCTTCGCGACCTTCTTCCAGCGACTCGATCTCCACCTTGCCGCTGGTGCTCGCGGCGAGCGACGACAGGTCGCTCACACGCGACACCACCACGCGCTCGCCCGCGCGCAGGCCACGACGGAGTGCGTTGGCACCGAGCACCTCGAGGTTGCTCACCGACAGCCGGACGCTGACACCACTGCGCTGATTGACCTGGTTGCTCGCACGAGCGTGCTGGCTGAACGTGGCCACCACGTGTTCCATGTAGGCGGGCGTGGTGACGTGCACGTCGCCCACCGACGGCGGGCGTGCCTCCTGGCGCATGATGGCCATCTCGGTCTCGGCATCGAGGGGGTAGTGCGTGCGGATCTGGCTGCCGAAGCGGTCCTTCAGCGGGGTGATGATGCGGCCGCGGTTGGTGTAGTCCTCGGGGTTGGCCGAGGCCACCAGCAACACGTCGAGCGGCAGGCGGATCTTGTAGCCGCGGATCTGCACGTCGCGCTCCTCGAGCACGTTGAGCAGACCCACTTGGATGCGCTCGGCGAGGTCGGGGATCTCGTTGATGGCGAAGACACCGCGGTTGGTGCGCGGCACCAACCCGTAGTGCAGCGTGAGCTCGTCGCTGAGGTAGCGACCCTCGGCCACCTTGATGGGGTCGACCTCGCCGATGAGGTCGGCGATGGAGGTGTCGGGGGTGGCCAACTTCTCGCCGAAGCGGTCGTCGCGGTGCACCCAGTCGATGGGCGTGTTGTCGCCCATCTCGGCCACCACGTCGACGGCATGACGGCTGACCGGGTGGTACGGGTCGTCGTTGATCTCACTGCCGGCGACGATGGGCATCCATTCGTCGAGCAGGCCGGTGAGGGAACGGATCATGCGGGTCTTGGCCTGGCCGCGCTCGCCGAGGAAGATGACGTCGTGCCCGGCCAGCAGCGCGTTCTCGAGCTGCGGCATGACGGTGAACTCGTAGCCGAGCACGCCCTCGAACAACGGCTCGCCGGCGGAGATCTTCGACACCGCGTTGCGCCGGATCTCCTCCTTCACCGGTACGGACTGCCAGCCCGAAGCCTTCAATTCACCCAGCGTGGACGGTCGGTTCCCCATTGACCGACCCTACCGCGCGTTCCGGTGGATGCTCAGGCCGAGCCCCTACTTCGGCCCGTCCTCAGGCGCGACTTCAGTGCCGCACCCTCGCGCACCCTCTACGCTCGGGGCGTGGAGCTGTCGGGGGTGTGGCGAGCATGTGTCGCCGACGATGATGTGCGGCGCGACGGCGTCGGCCTGGACCATGTCGACGAGCACTGGTCCGAGATCGCCGTCCCCGGCCATTGGCGTGCCACGCCGGCGTTCTCCGAGCACGACGGGCCGCTGCTCTACCGTCACCGCTTCCATCTGGACACACCCACCGAAGGGCGGCGTTCGTTCGTCACGCTCGAGGGAGTCTTCTACCAGGCCGACGTGTGGCTCGACGGGGCCTACCTGGGCGACCCCGAGGGCTACTTCTTCCCCCACACGTTCGACATCACCGACCTCGCGCGGCTGAGCACCGACCACGTGTTGGCCATCGAGGTGTCGTGCGCGCCACAGCGCCAGCGCGACGCAAAGCGCAACATCACCGGATCGTTGCAGCACAGCGACATGCTCGACCCCGATTGGAATCCGGGTGGCCTGTGGCGGCCGGTGCGCGTGCACGAGACCGGGCCCGCGCGCATCGACCGCTTGCGCGTGGTGTGCCGCGACGCCAACGATGCCCGCGCCCACCTCCGCCTGCACGCCCGGCTCGACGTGGACCGCCAGCGGAGCGTGGTGGTGCGCACGTCCGTCGACGGCGAGATCGTCGCGGAGCAGTCGCGGTCGCTCGCGGCAGGGTTGAACGAGGTGGACTGGAACTTCGACGTGAACGACCCCGGGTTGTGGTGGCCGTGGAGCCTGGGCGAGCAGCACCTCACCGACGTCTCGGTGGAGGTGCTGGTCGACGGCCAGTCCAGCGACACCCGCTCTGTGCGCACCGGCCTACGCGAGGTCACCCTGCACGACTGGATGTTCTCGGTGAACGGCGAGCAGCTGTTCGTGAAGGGCGTGAACCTCGCCCCCACCCACCAGGCATTGGCCACCGCCACGCCGGCGCAGGTGCGGCGCGACGTGGAGCTCGCCCGCGAAGCCGGGCTCGACATGATCCGCGTGAACGGCCACATCGCCCGACCCGAGCTGTACGAAGCGGCCGACGAACTGGGCATGTTGGTCTGGCAGGACTTCCCGCTGCAGTGGGCATACGCCCGCACCATCCGGAAGGAAGCCGTGCGCCAGGCCCGCGAGGCCGTCGATGCCCTCGGCCACCACCCGAGCATCGCGGTGTGGTGTGCGCACAACGAGCCCATCCCCGCCGAGGAGACCCGACAGAAGACGTTCCGCGCCACCATCGGCCGCAACCTGCTCATCCAGCAGGTACCGTCGTGGAACAAGAGCATCCTCGATCGCTGGGTGAAGCGGGCGTTCGAGACCGCCGACGAATCGCGGGCGGTCATCGCCCACAGCGGCGTCGCACCACACCTGCCCCAACTCGCGGGCACCGCGAGCCACCTCTTCTTCGGCTGGTACCACGGTGAAGAACGCGACATCGATGGCTTCGCCGCCGCGGTGCCGCGGATGGTGCGCTTCGTCAGTGAGTTCGGCGCACAGTCGGTGCCCAACGCGGCCGACTTCATGGAACCCGACCGCTGGCCCGCGCTCGACTGGGACCACCTGGTGGAGCACCACGGCATGCAGCGCGAAGTGTTCGAGACCCACGTGCCACCACATCGGTTCGCCACCTTCGAGGCGTGGCGCGACGCCACGCAGCGCTACCAGGCCGACCTCTTGCGACACCACATCGAGTCGTTCCGTCGCCTCAAGTACCGGCCCACCGGTGGCTTCTGCTTTCTCTCACTGGCGGATGCACATCCCGCCGTGTCGTGGAGCATCCTCGACCACGACCGGCACCCGAAGCTCGCCTACAGCGCCGTGCTGGAGGCCTGTCGCCCGGTCATCGTCGTCGCCGATCGCCTGCCCGCCGAGGTGACGGCCGGCGACACGTTGGCACTCGACGTGCACGTGGTGAGCGACGTCCGCCAAGTGCTCGAACACGTGGTGTGCACCGCCACCTTGCGATGGGTGGGCGGCGATCACACCTGGCGCTGGGAGGGCGACGTGCCCCCGGACGACTGCGTGCGCGTCGGCACCGCCCAGTTCGTGGTGCCCGACACCGCCGGCGATCTGTGGTTCGACCTCGTGCTGGAGCACGGCGACGCCGTGGCCACCAACCGCTACACCACCACCATCACCGCCAAACCCTGACCCGCGGCCGCGCTCGAGGCAACGCTCGACCGTTGTTTATCGACGAGTCCGACCGGGTACTCCGTCGTCGTGAGCATCACCCGACACGACGATGGATCCCTGACCGTACCCGTGGAGCCCGGCCGCCACGATGTGGACGCTGACGGCGAGGCGATCACCGAGATCGGTTCGATGGTGATCCGTCCCGGCGAAGGTGGCTACAACGAGGCACTCGCCGAGTGGGAGAACGAGCAACACCCCGACCGCGCCGACGCGGTGTCGACCGCCTCGGGTCGAGAGCACGCGATGACCGTCGTCCACGCCATCGCGCAGGACTCGAGCCCGGTCGGCGATGCCGTCGACGGCCTCGACGACCCGGCCGCGTGCGCCGACTCGCTCCGCCACGTGCTGGTGGGAGGCACCCACGCCGTGGAGGCATTCGCGAACGAGATCGCCGACGCAGAGGGCGGAGATCTGATCCCGCCTCACACCGCCACCCGCATCATCGGCGAAGTGCTCGTCGAGATCGACGCCCGATCGGTCTGAAGCGCCGTCGCTAGATCTGGGCGATGAGCTTGCGGTTCTTGAACTTGGCCTTGCGGTAGTCCTTGTTCATCATCGCGATGAAGTCGAGGCTGATGTTCTTCGGGCACGCCGCTTCGCACTCACCGTGGTTGGTGCAGGAACCGAAGTGCTCGTCCATCGTCTCGACCATGGCCTCGACGCGGCTCCATCGTTCTGCCTGGCCCTGCGGCAACAGGTTGAGGTGCGACACCTTGGCCGAGGTGAACAGGTTCGCCGCACCGTTGGGGCACGCCGCCACGCAGGCGCCACAGCCGATGCACTCGGCCGCGTCCATGGACGCATCGGCCACCGGCTTGGCGATGGGGATGAGGTTGGCGTCGGGGGCACCACCGGTGGGAGCGGTGATGAAGCCGCCCGCTTCGACGATGCGATCGAACGCCGCACGGTCGACCATGAGGTCCTTGATGATGGGGAACGCCGTCGCCCGCCAGGGCTCGATGACGATCTCCTGGCCGCTCTGGAACTTGCGCATGTGCAACTGGCACGTGGCGGTGCCGCGTTGGGGACCGTGCGCCTGGCCGTCGATCATCAGCGAGCACGTGCCGCAGATGCCCTCGCGGCAGTCGTGGTCGAACACGATGGCTTCGCGGCCCTGATCGATGAGCTGCTCGTTGAGCACGTCGAGCATCTCGAGGAACGAGGCCTCGTCGGAGATGCTGGCGATGGGGTAGCTCTCGAACGCGCCCTTGTCGTTCGGACCCGACTGACGCCAGATCTTGAGGGTGAGGTTGGTGAGGTGGTTGCTCACTTGTAGCTCCGCTTGGCGAGGTGGATGGTCTCGAAATCGAGTTCTTCGACGTTGCGCGTGGCCCGCATGGGGTCGCCGGTCCATTCCCAGGCGGCGACGTGCGCGAAGTGCTCGTCGTCGCGTTGCGCCTCGCCCTCGTCGTCCTGGTACTCGGCTCGGAAGTGGCCGCCGCAGCTCTCCTTGCGCTCGAGCGCATCGCGGCACATCAGCATGCCGAGCTGGAAGAAGTCGTCGACTCGACCGGCCTTCTCGAGCGTCTGGTTCAGGCTCTCGCCGTCGCCGGTGACCCGCAGATCCTTCTGGAACTCCTCGTACAACGGCGGGAGTTCGCTGAGCGCCTTCTGCAGGCCCTCCTCGGTGCGTTCCATGCCGCAGTAGTCCCAGATGATCTTGCCGAGCTCGCGGTGGAACCAGTCGGGCGACCGCGTGCCCTTGATGTTCAGGTACTGCTGGTACCGGCCTCGCGCCTCGGTCTCGGCCGCCACGAACTCGGGGTGGTCGGTGCCGGGGATGGGCTTGTTGAGCATGGGCGCCAGGTAGTTGCCGATGGTGTACGGCAACACGAAGTAGCCGTCGGCCAGACCCTGCATGAGGGCCGATGCGCCGAGGCGGTTGGCGCCGTGGTCACTGAAGTTGGCCTCGCCGGCGGCGTACAGGCCGGGCACCGTGGTCATCAGCTCGTAGTCGACCCACAGGCCGCCCATCGTGTAGTGGCTGGCCGGGTAGATGCGCATGGGCACGTCGTACGGGTTCTCGCCGGCGATGCGCTCGTACATCTCGAACAGGTTGCCGTAGCGCTCCTGGACGACGTCCTTGCCCAACCGCTTGATGGCGGCAGAGAAGTCGAGGTACACGCCGTTCTTCAGCGGGCCCACGCCGCGGCCGCTGTCGACGGCACGCTTGGCCGCGCGCGACGAGATGTCGCGCGGTGCCAGGTTGCCGAAGCTGGGGTACAGACGCTCGAGGTAGTAGTCGCGGTCGTCCTCGGGGATCTGATCCGCGGGGCGGGTCTCGCCCACGTTCTTCGGCACCCACACGCGACCGTCGTTGCGCAGCGACTCGCTCATCAGCGTGAGCTTCGACTGCGTGTCGTCGGCCTGGGGGATGCAGGTGGGGTGGATCTGCGTGTAGCACGGGTTGGCGAAGTACGCACCACGACGGTGTGCACGCCACGCCGCGGTGACGTTGCACTGCATCGCGTTGGTGGACAGGAAGAACACGTTGCCGTAACCGCCGGTGCACAGCACGGTGGCGTGAGCGGCGTGCGATTCCACCGCACCGGTCTGCAGGTCGCGGGTGACGATGCCGGCGCAGCGGCCGTCGATGACCACCGTGTCGACCAGCTCCGAGCGGTTGAACAACCGCACGTTGCCAAGGCCGATCTGGCGGGCCAACTGTTGATATGCACCGAGCAGCAACTGCTGGCCGGTCTGGCCACGGGCGTAGAAGGTTCGGCTCACCTGGGCGCCACCGAAGGAGCGGTTGTCGAGCAGGCCGCCGTACTCGCGAGCGAACGGCACGCCCTGGGCCACCATCTGGTCGATGATGTCGACGCTCACCTGCGCCAGGCGGTACACGTTGCCTTCACGAGCGCGGAAGTCGCCGCCCTTGATGGTGTCGTAGAAGAGACGGTGGATGCTGTCGCCGTCACCGTGGTAGTTCTTCGCCGCGTTGATGCCACCCTGCGCCGCGATGCTGTGCGCACGGCGGGGCGAGTCGTGGAACGTGAACACGTCGACCTGGTAGCCCAGCTCGGCCAGCGAGGCCGCGGCGCTCGCGCCGGCGAGGCCGGAACCGACCACGATGACCTTGAACTTCCGCTTGTTGTTGGGGTTCACCAACTTCATGTCGGACTTGTAGGTGTCCCACTTCTCGGCGATGGGGCCGGCGGGAATCTTGGCGTTGAGCTGTGTCCTTGTCATGTCGGTCGTTGTGATGTCGGTCATGTTCATTCCCCCACGATCCCGGCCAGCACGGCGATGGGGAACGACACGTTGCCCACCACGATGATCGTGGCGAAGCCGATGGCCAGATACCGCCGCCACTTGTTGAACCGCGGGTTGCTCCAGCCCATGCTCTGGAAGAGGCTCCAGACGCCGTGGAACAGGTGCACGCCGAGCGCGATGTTGGCGAGGATGTAGAAGACGGCGACCGGCACGCGCTCGAAGCTGCGCACCACGTTGCCGTACGCGTCGCCGCGCACGAAGGTGCCGTCGCCGCCGACCGCGTTGACCGTGCCCCAGGTGAGGTCGGCCAGGTGCCAGATCACGAACAGCGCCACGATGAGGCCCGTGGCCCGCATGGTGCGGCTGGCGAACGACGCCACCTGATAGTCGCGAGCGCTCTGGTACTTCACCGAGCGCGCCTTGCGGTTCATCACGGTGAGGCTGTAGGCGGCGTGGATGTGCAACAGCACCGCCGCGATGAGACCGAACCGCAGCAACCACAGCGCCACCGTGCGCGGCAGGATGGGGACGAGGAGCTCGCGGAGGAACTCGGCGTAGTGGTTGAAGTCCTCGGCGCCGAGGTACATCTTCAGGTTGCCCACCATGTGGGCGAAGACGAAGCCGAGCAACATGATGCCGGTGATCGCCATCACGTACTTCTTGCCGACCGCGGTGCTGTACAGGTCGGAGAGGAAGAAGCGACGGCGCCGCTTGGGTGCCACGGCGGTGCCGGTGACCGGCCCCCGTGACTGAATTGCCTGTGCCATCTGCAGACGGCCTTTCATCGGACGGAACGGGTGTGCGATCGGAACGGTAGCCCTCTGCACCCCCGCGAGCGAACTTCGACCGATGACGGCGGGTCGTGCCAGGTGGCGTGCCATCCGACACACCAGAGTTCGTCGCGCGTCCACGGAGTCTCTACACTCTCCACGTTTGCCCAACCCCAGCGCGGTGATTCGCCGCGCCCGAGACACCCCGGAGTCACCGGTGCCCTCAATCATCGCCGAAGGCGGCTATCAGGTATTCGAGCTCAAGGGAGGTGAATGGGCGGTCCTGTGGCTGTCCATCGCCGCCGCGGTGCTCGCGATTGCCGTCGGTTTCATCCTCGCCAAGCTCGTCCTCGCGGAGGACCAGGGCTCACCGAAGATGCAAGAGATCGCCAAGGCCATCCAGGTGGGCGCATCTGCGTACCTGCGACGCCAGTTCAAGACGATCGCTGTCATCCTCGTGCCGCTGGCGATCATCGTCTTCCTCACGTCCACGAAGATCGTGCGGCCCGACGAGACCGTGGCGCTCGGAAAGGCCGCCTCCGGTCTGTTCCGCACGCTGGCCTTCATCCTCGGCTGTCTGGCCTCCGGCTTCACCGGCTACATCGGCATGAACCTGGCCACCCGCGGCAACGTGCGCACGGCGGCAGCAGCCCTCACGAACAGCATGCCCAAGGCGCTCACCGTCGCGTTCCGCACCGGTGGCGTGGCCGGCATGTTCACCGTCGGCCTCGGCCTGTTGGGCGCCACGGCGATCATCATGGTGTTCCAGAACACGTCGTCGGTCATCCTCATCGGCTTCGGCTTCGGCGGCTCGCTGCTCGCGCTGTTCCTGCGCGTCGGTGGCGGCATCTTCACCAAGGCCGCCGACGTCGGCGCCGACCTCGTCGGCAAGGTGGAAGCGGGCATCCCCGAGGACGACCCGCGTAACCCGGCCACCATCGCCGACAACGTGGGCGACAACGTGGGCGACTGCGCCGGCATGGCCGCCGACCTGTTCGAGAGCTACGAGGTCACCCTCGTGGCCTCCATCATCCTCGGCGTGGCCGCGTTCAACTCGGTCGGCGCCAACCCCGCGCTCGGCCTCATCTTCCCGCTGGCCGCTCGCGCCATCGGCGTCATCGCCTCCATCGCCGGTGTGTTCGCCGTGAAGGCCAAGGAGGGCGAGACCAACGCCCTGAAGCCCATCAACAAGGGCTTCGCCGTCGCCGGCACGCTCACGCTCGTCGGCACGCTCGCCGTCGCGCTCGTGTACGTCGGCAACGAGGCCAACGACAACGCCGGCTGGAAGTGCTTCGGCGCGGTGGCCATCGGCCTCGTGCTGGCCCAGCTCATCAGCCGCCTCACCGAGTACTACACCGGCACCCACTTCACCCCGGTGAAGGAGATCGCCGAGAGTGCCGAGACCGGCCCCGCCACCGTCGTGCTTTCGGGTACCGCCAGCGGCCTCGAGAGCTCGGTGTACGCCGTCATCGCCATCGCCATCGCCATCGGCGTGGCGCTCGCCCTGGGCAGCGGCAACCTCACCTTCAGCCTCTACCTCGTGGCCCTCACGGGCATGGGCATGCTCGCCACCACCGGCGTCATCGTGTCGGAGGACACCTTCGGCCCGGTCAGCGACAACGCCGCCGGCATCGCCGAGATGAGCGGCGAGTTCCACGGCGAGCCCGAGCGCATCATGGTCAGCCTCGACGCCATGGGCAACACCACCCAGGCCGTCACCAAGGGCTTCGCCATCGGTTCGGCCGTCATCGCCGCCGTCGCCCTCTTCGCCTCGTTCATCGAGACGGCGGGCGCCGAGCTCGGCATCACTCCCGACAACCTGAAGGACGGCGTGTTCAAGGCCAAGGAACTGGCCATCAACGTCGCCGACCCGAAGATCTTCATCGGTCTGCTCATCGGCGGCGCCGTGCCGTTCCTGTTCTCGTCGTTCGCCATTCGCGCCGTCGGCCGCACCGCTGCGGTCGTGGTGCAGGAAGTGCGCAAGCAGTTCGCCGACGGCAAGATCATGAAGGGCGAGAAGGAGCCCGAGTACGGCCCGGTCATCGACATCTGCACCGAGGCCTCGCTGCGTGAGCTCGCCACCCCGGCGCTGCTCGCCGTGCTCACCCCGGTGGTCATCGGCTTCGGCATCGACTGGAAGGCGCTCGGCGCGTTCCTGGCAGCGGTCATCCTCGTCGGCCAGCTCATGGCGAACTACCTCAGCAACGCCGGCGGCGCCTGGGACAACGCCAAGAAGTACATCGAGGACGGCCACCACGGCGGCAAGGGCAGCGACGCCCACAAGGCCGCGGTCATCGGCGACACGGTCGGCGACCCGTTCAAGGACACCGCCGGCCCGGCCCTCAACCCACTCATCAAGGTGATGAACCTGGTGAGCCTGCTGGTGCTGCCGGCCATCATCAGCCTGCAGGACAACGACGGCGCTCGCTTCAGCATCGCCGCCGGCGCGCTGGTGGTGCTGATGGGCGCCATCATCTACACCAGCCGCCAGAAGAACGTCATCACACCGTCGTCCATCTGAGCCGACTCGCTCTGGAAAGGCCCGGGCCCCGTGCCCGGGCCTTTCTGCTTTTCACGGCTAGCGTTGAGTCCCGTGCTCGGACTGCTCGACTTCGCCAACGAATGGATCAAGACGGGCGGCATCATCGCTCTCGCCGCCATCATCTTCGCCGAGACGGGTTTGCTCATCGGCTTCTTCCTGCCCGGCGATTCGCTGCTGTTCTTCGCCGGATTCCTCGCCTCCGGCGCCGCGTACGAACAGTTCGGCGAGCACTACATGCCGTCGCTGTGGATCGTGATGCTGGTCACCTCGGTGGCGGCGATTCTGGGCGATCAGGTCGGCTACATGATCGGCGTGAAGTTCGGTCCGCGCATCTTCGATCGGCCGAAGAGCCGGTTCTTCGACCCGAAGAACGTGCGCAAGGCCGAGGTGTTCTTCGAGAAGCACGGGGCGAAGACCATCGTGCTCGCACGCTTCGTGCCCATCGTGCGCACGTTCGTGCCCACTGTGGCCGGCGTCAGCAGCATGCACTACCGCACGTTCTTCACCTACAACGTCATCGGTGGTGTGCTGTGGGCCTGCGGCTTCACCACCCTCGGGTACTACCTCGGTGAGATCGACGCGGTGAAGAACAACATCGAGATCGCCGCCGTCGTCATCGTCCTCGTGTCGGTCACACCCATCGCCATCGAGTTCTTCAAGCACCGCAAGGCGCGGATCGCCGAGATGAACGCGGCCGTGGAACCCGTCGACTCAGTCGACTGACGGCGCGACGAAGTCGATCAGGCGCTCCACCGCGCCCACGAGCTCGGGTCGGAGGTCGGCGAAGGTGTGCACCTGGTTGCGCAGACGCGGCCAGAAGCCCTGCAGGTCCGTTCCGAGCGCGGCACACATGCCGGCCTTCCATTCCACCCCGCGGGGCACGTCGGGCCACTCCTGCAGCCCCATCACGCGCGGCCAGATGCCGGCCCACACGTCGACGAACGGATGCCCGGTGACGAGGACGAAGTCGCCCGCCACCTGACGGGCCAGACGGTCCTCTTTCGACCCGGCGACCAGATGGTCCACCAGGATGCCCAGCTTGCGCTGCGGGCCCGGCTGGAACTCGCGCACCAGCGCCACGACGTCGTCGAGTCCGTGCATCGGCTCCACGACGATGCCGAGCTCGCGCAGGTCGTCGCCCCACACGTGCTCGACCAGTTCGGCGTCGTGACGACCTTCCACCCAGATGCGGTGGGCGACTGCGGTGCGCGCCCGGGCGGGGCCGGCGGCCTTCACCGACCCGCTGGCCGTGCGAACCTGTCGCGGCTCGGTCACGACGGCTGGACGTACGAGCGTGACGGGCTTGCCCTCGATGAGGAATCCGCCCGGCTTGAACGCGAACTCGCGACGGTTGCCCTTGCGGTCGCGCAGGGTGACCGCTCGTGCATCGACGTGCACGACGTCGCCGAAGAAGCCACTGGAGCGGTCCTCCACCAGCAGGCCGGGCGTGGCGGGCACCGACGGGTAGGCCGGTGCACGGCGCTGTTGTTCAAACTCGTCGAGGATGTCGCGCGTCATGGGAGATCCACGGTACGCGCCAACCACCCCTCGCGAGTGAGCACCTGCAGCACACCCCGTGCGTGGTGCCGTCGATACGGCGCCCACATCAGCTCGTCGCCGATCGGCATCGCGAGGGCAGCGGGAAGGTACGGCGCGCCCCAGACGTGCACTCGGTGCGCCGACCCGTCCAGCGCCAGCACACCGTCGCTGAGTTCGATCTCGGCATCGATCTCGCCCACCTGTTCGTACCCGTGGGGAATGGCCGTGGCGGCAGCAGCGGCATACCACTCGATGTCGAAGGTGACGGGCGCTGGGATGCCGTACGGACGGCGCACCGTCTGCATCGGCTCGTCGATCAGCACGCCGTGGGCTTCGTTGCCGAGGCTCCATTGGGTGAACGGGACGTCGCACGTGTGCCCTGCCCACATCTCGGGCGGCTTGATGTCGAGCCCGTCGCGCAACCCGGTGCCGTCGAGTTCCTCGACGTACAGATAGGGCTCGCCGGATCGCACGAGCCCCGCCCAGTAGTCGAACCGGCGACCGCGCAGCTCGAGCCCGACGAACACGCCGACGGCCGCATCGGCGGTCCACCCCCACCACCACCACGCCTCGACGGCCACATCGGGATGACGCAGTTCGTCGGCATTGGTGAACACGCGCGCCAGACTATGCGGGTGATCCGTTATCTCAGCCTCGAGTGGCTCGACGCGCTCACCGCCGAAGTGGCGGGGAGCACCGAGCTGCAGGAACTGGCCCAGCACCACACCATCGGTGTCACGCAGGTGGTCGCCGACGGTCCGGAAGGCACGGTGATCTACCACTTGCAGGTGGGCAATGGCACGGCCAGCTTCGGCGCCGGTCAGGCATTCCCCGAGGACGTGCGCATGGAGCAGACCTGGGAGACCGCGACCGCGGTGGCCACCGGCACGCTCAACGCGCAGGAAGCGTTCATCAAGGGCCGCATCCTGCTCACGGGCAGCCAGCAGAAGCTGGTCGACTCGCAGCCCGTGTTCGCCGCGCTCGACACGGTGTTCCGCACCGTCCGCGACCGCACCGAGTACCTCTGAGGGAACCGCGGTGCCCGAGCTCCCCGAGGTCCAGGCCCATGCCGAGCGGCTCACCGAGCAGTTCCGCGGCGCGGTGCTCGAGAAGTTCGTGCCGTTCAACTTCACCGCGCTGAAGACCGCGGTTCCCGCGCCGGATGCCGCGTACGGCAGCGCGCTCGCGAAGGTGGGGCGACGAGGCAAGTACCTGCTGCTCGACTTCGGTGCCGTGCACTTCGTGGTGCACCTGATGCAGGGCGGACGACTGCTGGTGGACGAGACCAAGTCGGCCAAGCCACGAAACGGCCAGGCGCGATTCGTGTTCGCCGACGGGCCGGCACTGTTGCTCACGGAAGCGGGCAAGGAGCGACGAGCGGGCGTGTGGTGCGTGGCCACCGACGCACTCGACGGTCCCCCGTTGTCGCGACTGGGTCCCGACGCCTTGGCGTACACACCAGCGTCGTTGGCCGCTGCCTTCGAGGCCGACAACATGCGCGTGCACGGGTTCCTGCGCGACCAGAAGCACATCTCCGGCATCGGCCGCATGCTGGCCAACGAGGTCTGTCATCGGGCGCGCATCTCGCCGTTCGCGATGACCCGCAAGCTCGGCGTGGAAGGTGCCGCGGCCGTCTGGACCGCCATCCACGAGGCCATCGACGACGGGCTCGCGTACGAGCGCACCCGCACCGACATGAGCTCGTCCGCCGACCGGCCCGGTCGCGTGCACAACAGGGTCGGTGAGGCCTGCGCCGTCTGTGCCGACACCATCCGTTCCGTGAGCTACAGCGGCTACACCGTGGCGTACTGCCCCACCTGTCAAACGGGTGGCAAGGTGCTGGCCGACAACACGACCAGCAAGTTCCTCAAGTAGCGATCACGATTCGGCAGCCGCCACGGTGCGGATCGGCGACGTGCAGATCGAGAATTTCGATCTCTCCCGTCGTGGCGGCGATGCCCTCGGCGATGCCCCGGTGCAGATCGCACACCGCCTCGGGTGACACCGCAGCGACTTCGGCGAATGGGCACCGGTCGAGCACCAACTCGCAGACGCCGGTCGAGCGATCGCGCACACGCGGTCGAAAGCCGAGGCGCTCGGCCTCGGCGCGCAACATGGCCACCCCGCCGTCGGGGGACGGCGCCACCGCGCTGCCGAATCGACGACCGGCTTCGCGTGCACTGATGCCCTCTGTGGCAGCCGTCGCGAGCATGAGCGACAGCTGCTGGTAGGGGTCGAGGTGGAGCGACGCCCGATATCCCACCTTCGGCCTTCCTCGCCCCTGCGGTGCCTGCGGCACTGCCGCGACCAGCCCCACATCTGCGAGCACGGCGAGATGCTGCCGGACCGCGGTGTGGTGCACCCCGAGCGCATCGGCCAGCTCCTGAGCCGTCAGCGGATGCTCAGACTGTCGGAGTCGTTCCAACATCTCGACGCGGGTTGGCGTCGAGAGCGCCCTCGCGCGGCGCAGTGCATCACCGTCGACAGCGCCGACGGGAGTGGGTCGGCCGGCCATGGTGATGCACTGTCGCGCGTTCACTCAGGATTCGCAAACACTCAGTGTCCACCGAGCGCGCTGGTGTCGACATCGCCGACGACGAAGAAGCCCAGCGCTCCCTTACCCGGGTTGGCGAACTTGTGAGTCACGAAGGGATACAGCCCGTCCTCGGCGAAGGTGAACTCCACGAACCCGCCCTGCGCCGGCTGAAGGTCCAGCACCTGCGAGCCACCGTGCGAATCGTCGGGCTGCAACAGGTACACGCCCTCCTTGAACACCGTGTCGAAGATGGTGCCAACGATGTGGAACGCCGAGTTCTCGTTCGGACCGTCGTCGACCACCCACACCCTGTACCGCGCGTCCTTCTCCGCGTGGATCGGGGCGAACTTGTACTGCGAGAAGTAGCCGTTGAACACCACCGCATCGAAGTCCTCGTTCATCATCTTGGTGAGGTCGCCGGGCTGGCCCTCCGGGCCGAGGTACAACTCGCTCTGCAGGATGACGAACTCCTGCTCCACCGGCTCGAGATTCGGCGGGTCGATGATGATGGCACCGAACATGCCGTTGCCGATGTGGTGGAGTGCCGGCGCCGTGCCGCAGTGGTACATGTACGCGCCCGCGTAGTCGGCCTGGAACTCGTACACCAGCGACTCGCCGGGCTGGATGGTACGCATCTCGTCACTCCACGCCACCTTGCTCGCGTGGAAGTCGATCGAGTGGCCCATCGTCCCTTTGTTGGTGAGCGTGATCTTGAACGTGTCGCCGATCTTCCCGTGGAGCGTGGGTCCGGGCACCTGACCGTTGAACGTCCACATCAGCTGGGTCACACCGGGCGCCACCTCGATGGTCTCTTCCGTGGCGTCGAACGCCACTTCGTGGACCTTGCCCGAGGCGGGCGGGTCCAGTTCCGGCGCGCGGGCCTTCCAGCTGTCGGCCGGCATGGCCGCACCGTCGATCATGGCACTGTTGTCAGCAGGTGCAGTGGCGACCGTGGCGCCGCCCTCCGGAGGCGTGGCCCCTGCCACCTTGATGGTCAGCTTCATTCCTGCTTCCTTGTGGCCCGGCACCGTGCACCATGCCTCGGTGTCGGCATCGAACGGGCCGATCACCACGTCGGCTGTCGTCCCGGGGTCGAGCATCGCCGAACCCGTCGTGCCGTTCACCTTGAAGTCGTGTGGCATCGCCCCCATGTTGTGGAGATGCACCGTGATCTGCTGCCCGGCGGGCACCTCGATGCTCGACGGCGAGATGGAGATGTCGGCGAGCGTGATGTCGAACTCCGTCGTTCCCGTCGCACCAGACGAACCGTTCGAGTCGGCACCCGCCGACCGACCGGTGGCGAGAGCGATGCCCACGACACCGAGGATCAGGGCAACCATCCCCACGATGAACGTGATGACCCACCAGCCATCGCCACTGCGTTCCTGTTCACCCATCGCCGTTCCTCCATTTATTCGACTATTGACTCTCAATATTCAGGAGGACGCGACCGGACAACAGGGGCGAAGGTCCCGGCGTTCTACGCTCGGACCATGCCCATCCACATCCGCGCCGAAGCTTCCGACTACGCCCCCGCCGTGCTGGTGCCGGGCGACCCGCGACGGGCGCAGTACATCGCCGAACACTTCTTCGACCCGGGCTTCCGGCTGGTGAACGAGGAGCGCGGCGAACTCGGCTTCACCGGCACGTTCAAGGGCACGCCCATCAGCGTGCAGTCGGTCGGCATGGGGTGCGCGAGCGCCGGCATCTACTACAACGAGCTCATCCAGCTGGGCGCGACCCGCATCATCCGCGTGGGCACGGCCGGCGGCCTGGCGCCCGGCCTGCAGATGGCCGACACCGTGGTGGCCATCAGCGCCACCGCCGACGACCCGGTGGTGGCGCAGCTCACCCAGGGCGAGGCACACTCCCCCACGGCATCATGGAACCTCGTCGAGCTCGCCGTGAACCGCGGCCGCGAACTGGGCGCTCGGGTGCACGTCGGCCCCATCGTGTCGGCCGGGCTGTTCTACGACCCCCGCCAGGGCATCATGCAGCGGTGGGCCGACCGTGGCCACCTCGCGGTGGAGATGGAGGCGGCCATGCTCTACACGCTGGGAGCGCTGCACAAGATCGAGACGCTCACCATCTGCACCATCAGCGACCTCATCACCGACGAGCAGAACGCCGTGCGCATCAGCGACGAGGACATGAAGGTGGGCGTCGACCGGATGATGCAGATCGCCTGCGACGTCGCCATCGCCTAACCCCGTGCAAGCGAACTTAAGTTCCGACGTCGGAACTTAAGTTCGCGTGCACGGCCGGATCAGATGAGGCCGAGGTCCTTCACGGCATCGCGCTCCTCGATGAGCTCGGCGACGCTGGCGTCGATCTTGCCGCGGCTGAACTCGTTGATGTCGAGGCCCTGGACGATGGAGTACTTCCCGTCCGTGCAGGTGCACGGGAAGCTGGAGATGATGCCCTCGGGCACGCCGTAGCTGCCGTCGCTGGGAATGGCCATGCTCACCCAGTCGCCCTCGGGGGTACCGAGCGACCAGCTGCGGATGTGGTCGACCGCGGCATTCGCTGCCGAGGCGGCCGAGGACGAACCGCGGGCCTCGATGATGGCGGCACCGCGCTTGGCCACGGTGGGCAGGTAGGTGTTGGCGTACCACTCGTGGTCGTTGACCGTGTCGTACGCGTTCGCGCCGTTCACCTTCGCGTGGTAGAGGTCGGCGAACTGGGTGACGGAGTGGTTGCCCCAGATGGTCATGTTGGTGACGTCGTTGACCGTGGTGCCGGTGCGCTGCGCGAGCTGCGCAACCGCACGGTTGTGGTCCAGACGGGTCATCGCGGTGAAACGACCGGGGTCGAGGTCGGGTGCGTTGTTCATCGCGATGAGCGCGTTGGTGTTGGCCGGGTTGCCGACCACCAGGATCTTGACGTCCTTCTTGGCACTGTCGCTGAGCGCCTTGCCCTGCGGCTTGAAGATGCCACCGTTGGCGGACAGCAGGTCGCTGCGCTCCATGCCCGCCTTGCGCGGCATGGCGCCCACCAGCAGCGCAACGTCGACATCGCCGAACGCCACGTTGGGGTCGTCGGTGCAGACCACGTCGGCCAGCAGCGGGAATGCACAGTCGTCGAGTTCCATCTTCACGCCGTTGAGCGCGCCGAGCGCCGGCGTGATCTCCAGCAACTGGAGGATGACGGGGGTGTCGGGGCCCAGCATGGAACCCGAGGCGATACGGAACAGGAGGCTGTAGCCGATCTGGCCGGCTGCACCGGTGACGGCGACACGAACAGGAGTGGTCATGCCCCCGAGCGTACGCCCATCGAGTGGCCGCGACGAAAGCCGCTCACGCGCCGGCGGTGTCGCCGGTCGTGTCGTTCGGTGGCACGGTCTCGGCGGGGATCGTGGGCAGACCCAGCTCGCCGAGGATGAGGTTGGCGTAGAAGTTCAACGCCTCGACGCTGCAGGTGATGTGGATGCCATCGGGGCACAGCTCGATGTTCTGCGACTCGCTCGCCCAGTCGAGCACCCGCACGTTGGCGTACCGCGATGGCAGGGAGTTGATCCGGTCGTTGTTGCCTGGCACCCAGTCGACGTCGGCCGCCAGGGTCATGAACACCACTCCCGCCACCTCGGCGGGCACGGCCTGCATGATGGCGTCGAACTGGTCGTCGGCCACGGGAGCGTTCGTACCCACCTGCACCACGACGGTGGTGCCGAGACCGATGTCGCCGGACTCCACCAGTTGCAGGATGGCGTTCCTCACGCCATCGGGTCCGCGGTTCTCCTTCGCGTTGACCAGCATCCCGGCCGACTCGAGTTGCGCCTTCGCTCCCACCATCACCGACTCGCCGATGGCCACGTTGGCCGTGGGCGCCTTCGGCAACGTGGTGGTGGTGGCGACGGTGGAACCGGCGGAGGGATCCGACGGGACGGTGACCGGCTGCGTGACCGGCGTCGTGGTGTCGGGGTCGTTGCCCTGGAGCGAGCACTGCACGTCGCCCACGCACTGCGGATCGGCCACCGCCATGCTGGTGATGGCCAGACCCAGCACCGCAGCCACCGCCACGGTGGCCACCTTGCTCGCGGTGTCGTGCCGCAGCGCGGCGACGAGCGAGCGCCACTGGCCCTTGCGGATGGGCGTCTCGATGAACCGGTAGCTGGCCTCGGTGATGGCGGCCGTGAGCACCCAGGCGACGATCACCTCGAACAGCGAGAGCGGGATCTGGGCCTGCTTGCGGATGATCTGGTAGATGGGCCAGTGGTAGAGGTACAGCCCGTAGCTGCGCGTGCCGGCCCACTTCAGCACCGGGTTGCCCAGCAGACCGCCAGTGGCCGCGTTGCGGTGCGTGGCCGCGGCGATGACGAACAGCGTGGCGATGCCCGTGAGGAACAGCCCACCGCGGAACGGCACCGCGTTGTAGCGACCCTTCTCGAACAAGTACATCGACCACATGAAGTAGCCGAGCAGCAGCATGCCCACGAGGGCGAGCACGTCGAGCTGGCGACCCTTGTTGCGCAACGGTCCACGCATGATGGCGGCGGGCCGCCACAGCAGCGCGAAGCCGGCGCCGAGCAACAGCCCACCCGCACGGGTGAACGACCCGAGGTAGAGGAAGTCGTTGATGCTGATGCACCGACCGAACAGATGCCAATAGCCGTTGCTGTTCTCGGCGCTGCACGCGAGCGGCACGAACCCGTCGGCGAACAGGAACGCCATGACGACGTTGACGACCACGCTGGCCCCGATGAGCTTCAGCCCCGTGCCCGGCAAGCGCCGCCCGCTGGTGCGGCGCAGGATGACCACCATCACGAGCGGCCACAACAGATAGAACTGCTCCTCCACCGCCAGGCTCCACAGGTGACGCAGTGGCACGAACGCCTCGGCCGAGGCGTATCCCTGGCCCACCAGGATCTGGTACCAGTTGCTCACGTACAGCACGCCGGCCACGAAGTCGCCTCGCGTCTGCTCGCGCACCGCGGGGTAGAACGCCGTGATGTACACGATGAGCGCGGCCAGCATCACGTACAGAGCGGGCAGCAGTCGTCGGCCGCGGCGGAACCAGAACTCCTTCAGGTTCACCATGCCCGAGCGCTCGTGCTCACCGACCAGCAGCAGGGTGATGAGGTAGCCGGAGATGACGAAGAACACCTCGACGCCCAGGTAGCCACCACGGAGCCACGAGTGGTCGGCGTGGTAGATCATCACGCCGATGACCGCGATGGCGCGCAGGCCGTCGAGGCCGGGCAGATACGGGACGCGACTCAGTCCGCCGGAAGAAGAGGGGGTGGGTCGCTCCGACATGGCCGCACCAGTATGGTCGATCGGGCCCGGTCGCGGCCCGACAGGTGTCACTTCTTCAAGTCGGGACGGCCGATCGCGTCGAAGATGAGATTCGCGTAGAACTGTTTCGCCACGGCGGTTCGAAGGTGGTAGCCGTCGCCCGCGAGTTCACCGGAGATCGGCTGCGACAGGGCTTCCCAGTCGAGCACCTTGACGTTCGGGAAGCGATCGGGCAACTGTCGGATTCGGGTGTTGTTGTCGGCGATCCACCCGCGCGGGGCGCGCACGGTCATGAACACCACCAACGGTGTCTGATCGGGTGGCAGGTAGCTCATGATGCGGTCGAGCGTGGCGTCGCTGACGCTGCCGTTGGTGCCGGTCTGGATGACCACCACGCGCCCGAGTTGCCCGGCCGCGCGCAGCTGCGCGACGGCGTCGGCCAGGTTGGTGCCCTGGCGACTGACCATGGCGTTCACCTGGACGCCGCCGGCCTGCAGCTGCGGCGCTGCACCCAACATCACCGACTCACCCACCGCGTACGGCGCGAGCAGGTCGACAGGGTTCGGCACGGTGGTGGGCGGCGCGACGGTGGTGCTCGGTGTGGACTCCACCACCACGGTGGAGTCCAGCGTGGTGGGCGGGGCCACCGTGACCGGTGCGACGGTGGTGCTGTCGAGCCCTGCGGCGATGGCTTCCTGGCCGCGCACGCTGTCGCACTCCACCTGTCCCACGCACAGCACCTCGGCGGTGGCGATGCTGTACGTCGCGAACCCGGTGAGCACCGCGGCCGACGAACCGATGATCACCGCGCGCCGACGCCGCTGCCGAGCTTCTGCCGTCCGCGGACGACGCTCGCCGCGCAGCCATGCCGTGAACCGGCCCTGACGCACCGGCAGCTCGACGAGTCGGTAGCTGAGCTCGGTGACCGGCACGGTGATGAGCATGGCGATGAGGAACTGCTGCAGGCTCAGCGGCGTGCCCGGCTCGCGCACGATCTGGTACACCGGCCAGTGGTACAGGTACAGGCCGTAGCTGCGTGTGCCGATCCAGTGCAGCGGGCGGATGCCGAGCAGACGGCCGATGATGCTGCGCCGGTGTGTGGCCGCGGCGATGCAGGCCAGCGTGCACAGCCCCACCACCAGCAGGCCGCCGCGGAACAGCCAGGGGTCGTACGAGCCGTTCTCCTGGTCGAACAGGAATCGTCGGTTCATCAGCACGGCGAGCCCGACGATGCCGACGAGTGCGACGAGGTCGACCCGCCGGCCACGCTTGCGCAAGGGCCCGCGCATGATGGCCACAGGACGCCACACGAGCGCGAACGCCGCACCGAGCATCAACCCGCCGGCCCGGCTGAACGTGTTGAGGTAGAGCGCCTCGTTCACGTTGATGCAGCGACCGAGCACCTCGAGGTAGCCGTGGCTCTCACCCGGACCGCACGCCACCGCACCCGTGACCGGGTCGGAGCCGATGAAGATGGTGCCGCTCACGTACATCGCGGCAGTGGTGATCGCGATGAAGATGCTGGCGCCCAGCAGCCAGACGGCCACCCGCGGCAGCTTGTCGTACTTGCGCTTGAGCACCACCGCCATGACCAGTGGCCACAACAGGTAGAACTGCTCCTCCACCGCCAGGCTCCACAGATGGCGGAGCGGCGAGAACGACTCGGCCGCGGTGTAGCTCTGACCCACCCAGATCTGGAACCAGTTGCTGACGTAGAAGATGCCGGCCAGGAAGTCGCCGCGCGTCTGCCCCATCGGGCGTCGGTCGAAGAACGCCATGTACACGGCGAGCGTGCCCATCATCGTGTACAACGCCGGCAGCAGACGGCGGGCGCGACGCATCCAGAAACCACGCAGGCTGACGGTGCCGGTGCGCTCCTTCTCGCTCACCAGCAGCAGAGTGATGAGGTAACCGGAGATGACGAAGAACACCTCGACGCCCAGGAACCCACCGGTGAGCCACAGGTGGTCGGCGTGGTACACCATGACGCCCACCACGGCGATGGCGCGCAGACCATCGAGCCCCGGCAGGTACGGGACCCGACTGATCTGGTTGCGCATCACCGGGTGGGTGTGGTGCTCAGTGGGCTCGAGGGTGGACACTGCCATTCAGTGTCCAGTATCGCCCAGTTCCCCCGTTGAACGGGGTCATGCACGTTCAGCGGACGCGGCTCATCAGAGCTGCAGGGCCTTCACTTCCAGGAACTCCTCGAGGCCGAACTTGCCGGCTTCGCGGCCGAGACCGCTCTGCTTGTAGCCACCGAACGGCGCCGACGGGTTGAAGGCACCGCCGTTCACTTCCACCTGACCGGCGCGGATGCGGCGAGCGACGGCCTTGGCGTGGTCGGCATCGCCGCTCCACACACCGCCGGCGAGGCCGTAGATGCTGTCGTTGGCGATCTCGATGGCCTCTTCTTCGGTGTCGTACGGGATGATGGACAGCACCGGCCCGAAGATCTCCTCCTGGGCGATGGTCATGTCGCGGGTGACGTTGCTGAAGATCGTGGGCTGCACGTAGTAGCCCTGCTCGAGCCCTTCGGGTGCCTCGGCGCCGCCCGTGAGCAGCGTGGCGCCCTCGTCGACACCCTTCTGGATGAAGCCACGCACACGGTCGCGCTGGGCCGCCGACACGAGCGGGCCGACGAACTTGCCGGCTTCGAAGGGGTTGCCCGGCTGGAACGCGGCCTGCGCGGTGCCCACGGCGATGGCCTCGGCCTCGGCCAGGCGCTCGCGAGGAACGAGCATGCGGGTGAGCGCCGTGCAGGTCTGCCCGGAGTTGAGGAAACACTTGCCCACGCCGTCGGACACGGCCTTGCCGAAGTCGGCGTCGGCCAGGATGACGTTGGCGCTCTTGCCGCCCAGCTCCAGCGCGACCTTCTTCACGGTCTGCGCGGCCACTTCCGCCACGCGCTTGCCGGCGCGGGTACTGCCGGTGAACGACACCATGTCGATGTCGGGATGCGCCGAGATGGCCTCGCCGACCACGGGGCCGACGCCGGTGACGAGGTTGAACACGCCCGCCGGCAGGCCGGCCTCGTGCACGATCTCGGCCAAGATGAACGCGTTGATGGGCGCCACTTCGCTGGGCTTGAGCACGACGGTGTTGCCCGCGGCGAGTGCGGGCGCCACCTTCAGGGCGATCTGGTGGAGGGGGTAGTTCCAGGGCGTGATGCAGCCGACCACCCCGATGGCCTCGCGCACGACGAGGCTGTTGCCCACCTGCTCCTCGAACTGGTAGCTGCCGAGCAGGTCGGCGGCACCCTTGAAGTTGCCCTTCGGCAGCCCCACCTGGATCATCGAGCTCAGCCACACCGGCATGCCGACTTCTTTGGCGATGATCTCCGCGATCTCGTCGGTGCGAGCCTCGAGGCCGGCGTGGATCTTCATCAGATAGGCAGCACGGTCCTCTTTGGAGAGCGCACTCCACGCGGGGAACGCCGCCTTGGCGGCGGCCACGGCCGCGTCGACGTCGGATGCCGTGCCGTCGGGGATGGTGGCGATGACCTCTTCGGTGGCCGAATCGGTGACGCTGAGGGTGTCGGTGCCGGCGGAGGCGACCCACTGACCGTTGATGTAGAGCTGTTCGTATGCGCGCATGAGCGCGACCATACGTCGCCTCAGTCGCGATCGCGCAAGCCGAGGTTCCGCATGATCTCGCGGGTGGCCCAGCTGCGGTTCAACGTGTAGAAGTGCAGGCCAGGGGCGCCGGCGTCGAGCAGTTGGGCGCTGAGGTCGCTGGCGATGTCGACGCCGATGCGCTCGGCCTCGTCGAGGTCGTCGCCGGCCTTGGCCATGCGCTCGACCACCCACGAGGGCACGTCGGCACCGCTCATGTGGGCCATGCGCGTGACCTGGCCGAGGTTGCTGATGGGCATGATGCCCGGCACCACCGGCTTGTGCACGTTCAACGCCGCCAACTCGTCGAGCATCTCGAGGTAGTGATGGATGTCGAAGAAGAACTGGGTGATGGCGAAGTCGGCGCTGTGCAGCTTGGTGGCCAGGTGCTGGCGATCGGTGGCCCGATCGGGCGACCGAGGGTGCAGTTCCGGGTGCGCGGCGACGCCCACCGAGAACCCACCGAAGTCGGCGACGTCGTGCACCAGCTCGAGGCTGTACCGGTAGTCACTCTCCGAGGGAGCCTCGCCGTGGGCCGGCGGATCACCGCCGAGGGCGAGGATGTTCTCCACTCCCTCCGCCCGGTAGTTCAGCAGGATGTCGCGGATGTCGGCCTTGGTGTGCCCCGCGCACGTGAGGTGCGCCATCGGCGCGATGTGGGTCTGTCGACGGACCCAGCTCACCAGATCGGCAGTCTTGGTGCGCGTGCTGCCACCCGCGCCGTAGGTGACGCTCACGAAGTGCGGCTCGAGATGCTCGAGCTCGGCGATGGCCCGGCCCAGGCTCAACCAACCCGCCTCGTTCTTCGGCGGGAAGAACTCGAAGGAGATGGTGGGGCCGGCTGCGAGGAGGTCGGCGATCTTCGTCACTCCGTACAGCATTGCGGAATCGACCGCCGGATGCATGGCACGCTGTACGAAAAGCATCGGGGGTGCGCCATGTCACAGGTTCCGGCGGGGTGGTTCAACGATCCGTACGGGCGCTACCAACAGCGGTATTGGGACGGCGGGAACTGGACCGAGCACGTCATCACCAACGGGCAGCAGACGGTGGACCCGATGGGCAACAGCCCGGTCATCCCCATCGCCACACCGTCCACCGCGTTCGAGTTCGACCCCGTCATCCAGGAACCGGCGCCCACCGCCGCTCTGCTGGAACGACTGCTGGAGCGGCTGGGGCCCGATGCCAGGGAGCGACCGCTCCCCGGATTACGGGTGGCCGTCGCAGGGCTCGGCGGGGTGGTGCTCGCCATCGGCCTGCTGGTGGCCGCCACGGGCGACGACCCCAGTCGGGGATCGCTGGTCGGCGTGTCGTCGGCCCTCATCGCCATCGCCTGGGTGCTGCGCTGGTTCGTGACCGTTCCCGAGGTGGGTGCCGCGGCGGTGGGCATGGTGGTGGTGGGCATCGTGGTGTTCTCCGTGGCGGCTACCGTCAGCGACGGCAGCACCGGCTCGCTCACCGCGCTGCTCATGGCGGCGCTGTTCGTCGGTGCGTGGGCGGCCCCAGGGTTCCGGGGTCGCAACCTGCTCCTGGGACTCGGCGCACTGTCGTTGGTGGTGTCGCTCGGCGCATTGGCCGGTGGCGACGGCGGTCAGGTCGTCGTGGCGGTGCCCGCGGTCATCACCGACGGCATCGGCCGCCAGGGGGCGGTGTACCTGGTCGGTGCGGCACTGTTGTTCGCGGGCACGTGGTGGCTGGACCGCACTGGCGTTCGAGGCGCCGGCACCGCACTGGTGGGGGCCGGGCTGGTGGCCTCTCTCGTCGGAGCGGCGTTGCTGGTCACGGAGTTCGGCGACACCACCGGCCCGCTGTTCGTCAGCCTGGTGGGCCTGGCCATCTGCGTCGTCGGCTCACACGGCGGCCGACGCGCCACCACCTGGTGGGGCGCGGGGCTGCTCGCCTCCGGGTTCGTCGCCTTCATCGCCGTGGTGGTGGAGCCGGACTCGTCGGCGGCAGCGGGTGGCGTCGGCATCGGTGCGGGAGTGTTGTTGGTGGTGCTGCCCATCGTGGCGGGCATCGTGCGCCGCCGCGGCGAGGAGCCACCCGTCGCTCAGTGACGGAAGTGGCGTTCGCCTGTGAACACCATCGCGATGCCGTGCTCATCGGCGGCGGCGATCACCTCGCCGTCGCGCACGCTGCCGCCCGGTTGGACGACCGCGGTGATGCCCGCGGCCGCGGCTTGGTCGAGCCCGTCACGGAACGGGAAGTAGGCATCGCTCGCACACACCCCGCCCACGGCGCGCCCGTCGGCCCGGCGAGCGGCGATGGCGGCAGAGTCGAGCCGGTTCTGCTGGCCGGCTCCGATGCCGAACGCCTGCAGGTCCTTGGCGAACACGATGGCGTTGCTGCTGACCACCGCGCACACCTCCCACGCGAACGCGAGGTCGCGCCACTGCGCGTCGGTGGGTTGTGTACGGGTGACGACGCGCCACTCGTCGCTCACCGGAGCGACACGGTCGACCTGCTGCACCAGAAGGCCACCGTCGATGCTGCGGATGTCGAGCGCGGAACCCACCGGCGCCGAGGCCTCCAGCACGCGCAGGTTCGGCTTCTTGGCGAAGACCTCGAGTGCGCCGGGCTCGTACGACGGCGCGACGACCACCTCGGTGAACACCGGTGCCAACGCCTCGGCCACCGCCGCGGTGACCCGCTCGTTGAGGGCCACGATGCCGCCGAAGGCGCTGACCGGATCGCATGCGTTGGCTCGGACGTACGCGTCGAGCAACGAGTCGGCCACGGCGACACCGCAGGGGTTGGCGTGCTTGACGATCACGCACGCCGGGCCGTGCAGGCGATGTACGAGCGTCCATGCGGCCTCGGTGTCGTAGAGGTTGAGGTAGCTCAGCTCCTTGCCGTTGTGCTGCACGGCGGTGTCCCACCAACCGGTGGTGCCGACGATGCGATACCTGGCGCCCTGCTGGTGCGGGTTCTCGCCGTAGCGCAGCGTCTGTGCCCGCTCGAGCGACAGGTGCAGGCCGGCCGGCAGCGACTCCGGCGCGGCGAGGTCCTCGTCGAACCAGTTGGCGATGGCGGCGTCGTACGCGGCGATGGTGGCGAACGCGTCGCGGGCGAGCCGGCGACGAGTGGTGTCGGACAGCCGTCCCTTGACCAGCACCTCGTCGAGCACCACGCGGTAGTCCGACGGGTTCACCACGACGCCGACGTGTGCGTGGTTCTTCGCCGCGGCGCGCACCATCGCCGGACCGCCGATGTCGATGAGCTCGATGCTCGGGCTGCCCTGGAACGGGTAGAGGTTCACCACGACCAGGTCGATGGCTTCGATGCCGTGCTCGGACATGTCGGCCTGATGCGTCGGGTTGGTGGGATCGGCGAGCAGACCGCCGTGCACCTTCGGGTGCAGGGTGACCACCCGGTGGTCGAGGATGGCGGGGAGGCCGGTGAGGTCGGCGAGATCCGTGACCGGTACACCCGCCGCGGCCACCGCCTTCGCGGTGCCGCCGCTGCTGACGATGCGCCAACCGGCGGCGTGCAACCCCGCGGCGAACTCGACGATGCCGGTCTTGTCGTACACGGAGAGAAGCGCTGTGGCCATTCCCCGAATGTAGGTGCTGGTCACCGATCCCCACTACGCCGCTTTACAAGGTGTACGGTGCGCGCATACTGAGTGGTTCAGTACGACCTGGGGAGGTATTTCATGGACCTCAGCAAGATCAGCAAGGGCGGGCAGATCTTTGCCGGTGCCGGGCTGGTGTTCTTCATCGCCACGCTTCTGCCGTGGTACAGCGTCGAGGTGGCTGGCTTCAGCGATTCGGCCAACGCATGGGGCGACATCGGCTTTCTCTGGGGCAGCCTCTGGGCGCTGCTCATCATCGCCGGCGTGGTGATCCTCGTGCTACCCGCATTCGGCGTGAAGGCACCGTCGATTCCACCCATCGCGTACATGGCGATCGGTGCCCTCGCGACGGTGTTCACCCTGCTGAAGCTGCTCATCGGCGAGGACGATGCTCCGGAGTTCGGGGTCTCCGTCGACGCCTCGTTCGGCCTGTACCTGGCCATCATCGCCGCCGCCGGGTGTGCCTTCGGCGGTTTCATGATGTTCAAGGAGTCCGGCGGCGACCTCAACGATCTGAAGGACGTCGACAAGCTGAAGGGTCACGCCGGCATCCAGGGAGGTGGTGGCACGCCGCCCCCCCCGCCCCC
>JACQZZ010000049.1 GCA_016213625.1 Actinomycetota bacterium | reverse complement strand
GGCGGTGAAGCTGGCCGCGTCCGCACCGCCGGCCGCTGCCACGCCGCCGGCGAAGGTGGCGACGAAGGCCGTCAGGGCGGCGAAGGCCGCAGCGGCGCCCCGCGCTCCGGCCGTGACGGTGCCCACGCCGGCTGCCGCAATCGCCCCGGCGCAGGGCGCGCTGCCCGTTGCGCCGCCTGCGCTCGCGCCTGCTGCCGCGCCGGCCGTCGCCGCGCCCGTCGCGGCAACGCCGACGGTGGCCGCGCCCGCCCTGGAGGACGAGCTGGCCCCGCTGCCCAGGCTGGAGGCCGCTCCGAAGGCTGCGCCGGCGAAGCCCGTGATGACGCGGCCGGCGCCGAGGAGTGGCTCCCGCGCCGCGTGGCGCCCGGCCGCTCAGCCGAAGCCGCCGGCCACCGAGTCGGCCGAGACACCCCCGGTGGCCGCACCCACACCGGCAAAGGCCGACGACTTCAGCTTCCTAGAGAGCGCGCCTGCGCCCACCTCGGAGCTGAAGCGCCCGCAGCTGTAGCCCCGCGCGCCGCGCGCTTCGGCTCTTGTCTGCGGCCAGCAGCCGGGGCAAGGAGGCGCTCGACGTGCGCGCCCCTCTGACAGACGCCGAGCTCGACGGCCGCCTCGCCCTGTTGGGGCTGGAGAGAGACCCGACCGTCACCTCGCCGCCGCCGTCGAAGAACCGCACCGTCGTCTGCCGCTCCGGGCGCAAGCGGGTGCTGGTGAAGATTGCCGACGGCCCGGGCAACGTGGGCGTGCTGCGCGAGGGCAGCGTGCTGCAGCGGGTGCAGCCGCTCGCGCACGCGCGCAGCTCGCCCCTGCACCTGCCCCACGTCTACGCCTTCGACCCGGCCAACGGGCTGTTGGCGCTGGACTGGATTCACGGCGGCGAGACGCTGCACCACCACCACCGCACCACGCTGGAGTACGCGCCGGTGCTGGCGCGGCAGGTGGGGCACGCGCTGGGCTTCCTGCACCTCATGTCGAAGGAGGACCGCGCCCGCTTCGCGCTCGCCGACGCCTTCCGCGACGAGTCCGACCTGCTGGAGTGCTTCCTGCGAATGCGCCCGGACTTCTACGCGCGGCTCTCGCAGGTGGCCATCGACTTCTTCGCCTCGGTGCAGGCGGACGCGCCGGCGATGCAGGGGCTGCAGGCGTTGTCCGAGGCGCAGCTGCGCGAGGGCGACGCGGTGCTGCTGCACGGCGACCTGCGGCAGGCGAACCTGTTGCGCGTGGGGCGGGGCAAGACGGCCAACATCGTCTTCCTCGACTGGGAGTTGTCCTTCTGGGGCGACGCGGCGCGGGACCTGGGCAGCCTCTTGTCGGACTACGTGCTGGGCTGGCTGGCGCCGGAGCACCGCAGCGAGGTGCTGGCGCGGCCCACGTTGGCCGGCTTCGCGCGCTCGATGATGCTGGCCTACGCCGAGGCGCGGGGCGCGGGCTTCGCCTTCGACGCCGCCTTCCAGGAGCGGGTGGTGCGCTGGGTGGGCGCGGCGCTGCTCATCTACGTCTACGGCATCTCGCACTACGAGCAGGTGCTGGACGCGCGGGCGCTGGGCGTCGGCCGGCACGCGCTGGACATGCTGGGGCGCCCGGGCGACTGGCCGACGGTGCTGTGGGGGGGCCAGTGAGCGTCTCCACCGCCCAGGTCCAGGCTTTCCACCAGCGGGCCTTCTGCCTGCGGCCGGGGGAGGCGCCGGCGCTGGCGCGCGCGTCGGGTGACTCGGGCTTCGTGGCGCACCTGTCGGCGTGCACGCGCGGGGCGACCGGGTGGGACTGGAGCTTCCGCCTGACGAAGAAGGGCGGCGACTGGGCCTTCGCCAGCGACGGGCGGCTGTCGCTCTACCTCGACGAGCCGGGGCAGTACGTGCCCGCGGACGCGCTCGTCGGCGAGGCGGTGGCGGTGCGGCTGCCGCGCGCCCGGGAGAACCTCTTCCCCCACCGCTTCGCGCTGCACGGCGGGCAGGGGGGCCCGGTGCTGGCCGGGGGCGTGGTGAAGTTCTTCCTGCCCGTCACCTTCGAGGCGGCGCCGGCGCTGGTGGGGGCCTTCGCCGGCCGCGGCGGAGACCAGCTGCACTTCGCGCTGATGGTGTCCAACCACCCGCTGGACTTCGACCGCGCCGACGCGGCGGTGGTGGACGTGGGCACGCAGGACGAGCCTGGGGTGCTGAAGCTGCTCGAGCACTTCATCCACACCCACCCGCGCGCGCTGTGGCCGCGGGGCCTGCCGTACGCGACGCAGACCGGGCCGCTGGGGGTGCCGCGCGCGGTGGGCAACGGCCGGCAGGACCTCGCCGACGGGTACGGGTGGCGGCGCGCGCAGGAGGCGGTGGCGCGCGGCGGCGTGGGAGGCGCATGATGTGCCGCGAATGAGCTCCGGCCTCCTCACCGCGGTGCTTGGCGTCGTGCTGGGCATGCGCCACGCGCTCGAGCCGGATCACCTGGCGGCGGTGTCCAGCCTGGCCGCCGAGCAGAGGAGCGCCCGCGCGGGCCTCACGCTGGGCGCGGCCTGGGGGCTGGGGCACACGCTCTCGCTGCTGGCCGTCGGCGGCACGCTGGCGCTGCTGGAGACGCAGCTCCCCCCGCGCCTGGCCAGCGGCGTCGAGCTGTTGGTGGCGGTGATGGTGGTGGGGCTGGGGCTGCGGGCGCTGGGCCGGGCGGCGCGCGAGGGCCGCCGGGGCGCGCCGTCCACCCACGCGCACGGCGGCGTGGTGCACACCCACCCGGCGCCCGACGAGCACCTGCACCTGCGCGGGTGGACGCTGGCGACGCGGCCGCTGCTGGTCGGCGTGGTGCACGGGCTGGCGGGCTCCGGCGCGGTGACGGCGCTGGTGCTGGCGGAGCTGCCCAGCGCGGCGGCGCGGCTCGGGTACATCGGCCTCTTCGGGCTGGGCAGCGTGGCGGGCATGGCGCTGTTGACCGGGCTGTTCGGCGTGCCGCTGGTGCGCGTGGCCCGGGCGCCGCGGGCCGCGGCGGCGCTGCTGGGCGTGGCGGGCGTCGTCTCCGTCGTCGTCGGCGCGGCGTGGGGCGTGGAGGCCGGCCGGCAGCTGTGGGGCGGGTGAGCCGTGAGTGGCGCCGCGACGCCCGCGCGCCCGCTGAGGCCGCCGTCGCGGCCGTGCGCGGCGGGTGACCCATGACCGACGTCGTCGGCCCGTCCCTGCGCCGGGAGCTGCGCGCCCTGGGGCCGTGGCTGCTGGTGGTCTGCGTCGCGTGGGCGGGCGGCGTGGTGGCGCAGCGCGCGCGGGGGAAGGCCGAGGGGCCGGCGCCGGCGCCGTGGCAGAGGAGCTACCTGTCGCTGAGCGTCGCCGAGCAGCGCCTCTTCCGGCTGGTGCGGGAGGGGATTCTCGAGGCGGAGAACGCCCGCGCCCGGGAGAAGGCCTGGCCCGAGCCGGCCGCGCTGGCGGAGGCCGGGGTGCCGCCCTTCGCGCCGGAGGGCCCCGGCGCCGCGCCGCTCGCGTGGGCGCGAAGGCAGCACGGCGTGTACGTGACGTACGTGGGGCTCCCGCCGGCGGGCGCGCCGGCCTCGCGGTGGTTGGTGCTGTTCATCGAGCCGGAGCCGCGCGCGCTGAAGGCGCCGGGCGAGGCGCCAGCGCCGGTGGACGAAGAGCACCACACGCTGCCCGACGGCACCGCGCTGCACGTGACGGTGTGGACGCAGGCGAACGAAGGGCCGCTCCCGGAGGGCGTGCCGGCGTTTCCGGTGGCGGAGGGGTGGACGCAGCGGCTGGGTCGGTAGAACGGCCACCCGCCGGACGCGCGCCCTGGGGTTTCAACATCTCCTTTGGACACGTCGGGGCATCGGGCGGAGGCGTGGGCACGCGTGACGGCACTTCGCGCGCGCGAAACGAAACGCCGGGTGGTCAGTCCGCACAGCGACAGGTCAGCGAAAACCGAGGAGTCAAGCCCAGGCGCCATTCGTCGCTCGTGTTCCCTCCGGCCGTGCTGGTCGAGAAGACAGCTTGCTGAGCACCGCTCGTCTTGCCGAGCACTTCGAACACCGCGACGCCTCGAATGGGGATCGACAACTCCACGCTTGCAGTCCTCAACTCGACGAGAACCGTTCCCTCCGCGGGTTCGATCACGACGCGCCAGTCGTCGTGCGCGAACTCCAGGATGTTATAGGCCCATGGAACGCCAATGTCGGCAAGAGCCGGCGCACGACCGAAGAACTCAAGGCACGCTGCCTCCGATGGGATCTTTGTCATAGGCTTTGGAATTGCAGGTGATAGACAGTTTGTGTTTGCTCATGGAGGATGAGGATGTACCGGCCAGCACTGCCATTGAGCGTTCCTCGAATGACATACTGCCAGGCGCCTGCCACCCCCTGTGGATCAGGCGTTCTCGTCCCGCCTTGGACAATCCACCGCACCGTCTGATTCGTGAGGTAGGGCCGGGACGCCGCGTGGCTGAGCACGGTGTTCGTAAACCTGTACGTTGTTAGTGGATTTGATGCAGCGCACCGGCTCCCAATTTCGGAGAACCTCGAACTGAACGAGCCCATGGCTAGGAGAATGCTCGGTGCATACCCAAGTCCCGCTGTGATCGCGAACAACACGCCAGTCGGAATCGAACCTACTGCTCGGCCCGCCTGCATCTCCTCGATATACGAGTCTTGGACCGGGTCGTTCTCGGCTGCTTTCATCCCCTCCCACAGCGCATCGCCGCCAAATGGATCCAGCCCCGTCGAATCTACCAACTTGATGGGGTTGTTGAGAGCGTAGGCATAGGCGGGCACGCCGTACCCGGACTCAGCCATTTGTTGTACGTACATCGGAGACCTGGTGAGCGGCTCTGGAGCCAGGTAGTCCAAGAGTCACCGCTGTTGCCCAGACGAACCAGGTGTTCGGTCCGGAAGGAGGCCCATAGACTCGACCTCCAGTGCTCCACTCATCAACTCCATGTGGCCAAGCCGTGACGCGGTGAACCGTCCCAGGACGATGACGTGGCGCCCGCTGTGCTTCACGATGCTCGCGTTGCCGTCCGGGAATTCCAATGCGATTGCGTTCTTCGTGATGCGTCGCCGGAAGTCCTCCTCGTGCAGATAGAGCGCATCGCCCTCGTTCTCAATCCACGCGTACCCCATGACAGCAACCCGGGTCCGGTCGTACCGCTCGGGCACTGCAATGAGCTGGACAAGCGAGACGTAGCGTCTGTCTGGATCTTGGCGGACCGAGCCGCCATCGCTACCTGTCGCTCTCTTGTTGTGCGCCCCGCCGTCTGACGCGCCGACAGCGAGCACGGAGGCGGCGAGTGCCGCAACGAGCGATGGTCTCACCATGTCGGGGCCCACCAGCCACCGAGGTAGGACAACTGGAAGCCAACACCGTTCATCGGACCTGGATAGACCGTCGCCGTGTCGCGATAGATGTGCCCCCAGGAGTTAAACACGAAGCCATCCCAGCGCTGGTTCTGGTGCCAGTGGGCGAGCACCCCGTATTGCGTCTCGTCATTAGGGCTTGGCGGATAGAGCACAGGATGGTTGTGGTAGTTCCCAACGGCCCGGAGGCCCGGCTTCGGCGGTGGTCTGAATGAACCCGGGCTGCACTGCGTGGTGCTCCCCTCTGTCTCCGGAGCGGTGTATTCCACGCGGCCATCTGGGTGCTGCCAGAATGTGCCGCCCCACTCATGCACCGCGACGTCCGGCGAATGCCGCCAATACAAGTAGTTCTGGGCGTCGAAGACGGCGGTCTCGATGTCTGGGTAGGGCACTCCCGGGTCGAGGCCGTTGAGGTCCACGTATCTCACCGGGTTGTTCAGGGCGTAGGCGTAGGCGGGCACGCCGTAGCCGGACTCCGCCATCTGTCGTAGGTACATCGGGGCCCTGGTGAGCGGCTCCTGAGCCAGGTACCGTCCCGTCGCCGGTTCATAGAAGCGGTTCCAGTTGAAGTACGGGCCCTGAGCAAATAGCAGCGACGAAATCGCATCGTCATACTGACCCGGGAAGCGAATCGGCTGCTCGACGTGAACGCCATCTCGGTCCGGGTCGGTCTCCACCGACTGCATCTCACCGAAGGCGCGGTACTCCGCCCGCCACACCGTCCTGCCGTCCTCGTCGCTGAGGCGAATCGGCGTTCCCAACGCGTCGTTGTGGAAGTAGTAGATGGGGTCGCCGCTCAGCGTGCCGTGCGCGGAGTTGCCGTGGGATGGGAACCCAAACGCCCTCCCACCGCGCGCATCCGAGCCGCCGTGTGCTGCCGGCGGCGCATCCTCGGAACCCGGCGCGCCCGAAATGCTCGTATCCGGAGGTGGCTCCTCAAGGCCGCATTGCGCAAGGAGGACGGAGACCAACACCACACCAACGAGGCCCGCGTGCCGGGTCCGCCTTCTCCGGAGAAAGACAGCGAGGGCCAGCATGCCAACCAACGATGCCGAAACGGCTTCCGCGGAAGCACAGCCCAGAGGAGTTGCCGGAGGGCGGCGTGCTGCGCCGGCACTGAGGACGACCATCGCCAGCGGCTCCCCGTCCAGGTACACGAAGGCGCGCTCGACGTTGCCGCTGGCGGAGACTTCCGCGAGCAACTCGCCCGCAGCGCCTCGCAGTTCCCAGGTCTCGATGCCCGCTACCTTCGAATACACGCGCCGGCTGGCCTCATCGTAGCGAAACTCAGCCGTGGCTGCCCGCGCAGCGTCCTCGCAGGGCGGCGTCGGGGAGGCAACCTGCGCACCGACGCGCGAAACCGACTCGACGCGGACGAGACGCTGCCGCGTGTCGTAGACGTAGCACGAGGTGTTGTGCACGGGGCCGAAGGTGATGGGCAATTCGACGCCGTTTGGCCTCACAGTCATTGCCGGCAACTCCAACGTCACCGAGGTGACGGCGCCGTTGGCATCGTGCGTGTACCGCCACACCGGGTCCAACTCCACGGCCAGGCGGACTTGGGCTTTCTCGGCGAGGTTGACGAGGCGCTTCAGCAAGTCCATGTCCGAAGCGTCCAAGGGTACTCCGCCGCTCCTGCGCTGAAGGTAGGTCGTCAGCGTGGTGGCGAAGTCCACCGGGCCGTCGTGCGTCCCGGCGAGCACCGCCATCAGCGCCGGCGCGGACACGTCGTATTTCGTCATCCACGCGCGCAGTTGGTCGAGGAGGCTCCGGAGGCGGTTCTGGACCTGCGTCGCCGGCAGCGCCGGAGCGTCGCGCGCCAGATCCTTCGCCGCGCGAACGACGTCCTTCCAGTCTGCCTCGATGCCGGCGAGGTTGCGGTTGAGCACGCCGTTGCCGCCCGGGCAGGCAGGCGGTCCGTTTCCATTCCCGTTGCCATTCCCGTTGCCAATGCCATTCCCGTTGCCGCCGGAGCTCCCCGGGCGAACGCACTGACCAGCCGCCGATGGGTCAAGCACAGCCCGCAGCAGGTCATTCGCAGGAACGACAGCACCGCCGGGTCCGGGCTTCGTGTCAAAGACGGAGATGAACTGCTTGGCAGAGTCGCGCGTCTTCAGCGTCCGGTTCCCGGCCGCATCGTAGTCGAATGTCTCACTGATGACGCTCGCGCCCGAAGCGTTGGTGAAAGCGGCACGCCTCAGCCGCCGAAGCGCGTCGTAGCCCCAGTCCCGCGTACGCGCCACGTCGCCCGTTTCGGTGGTTCGGTCGACGACGTCGCCATCGGTCCACCGGTACGCGACATCGACTGGACCGCCGCTCACACGCTCACGCCGACCGAGCAGGTCCTGCGTGATGGTCGTGGCAATCCGGTTGCGGCTGCCGCGCGTGAAGGAGCGGAGCCCGCCGCCAAACGGGTAGTGCGTCACGTCCGAGGCGAGGGTAGTGCCTCCAAAGCGGACTGCGGTGACGTCGTCATCATCGCGGACGTCGAACTCGAGCAGCGGCGGAAGCCCGGTCGGCACCTGGGGCGGATACGCGATGGACTTGAGGGCTCCTCCACCGTGGTAGGCAAGCGTCAGAGTGAGCGGAGTCGCCAACCCATGAAGTGTGCTTACGGCGTCCTTCGGCCGGCCTGCATTGTCATACGTCAGCGTTCGCCGTAGGGCTCCCGGCACCTCCACGCCGGACAGCCGGCCCAGCGCGTGGGAGCCAACGTCGTAGGTGTAGGTCGCGAGGGCGGTTGTCGAGACGAGCCGGCCCGCGGGCCAGTTGCAGATGTTGACCCCGGCGTACTCCTCAAGGGTCTCCGCCTTGCGCCGCCGCAGCCCATCGTATGAGACGGCGATTCGCTGCCCAGCAAGGCAGTGGGTCGCCGTGGCGGTGGACGCAAGGAGTCCGTCAATAGTGTATGCGTAGAAGGTTGCACCCGAGTTCGGCGAACGAACGGCCGCGAGTTGGTCGAAGCCGTCGTACTCATACGTTGTGGTGTTCTTGTTTCCGTCCGACATGCTGAGGAGGTTGTCCCGCTCGTCGTAAAGGTAGTCTTCTGCGGCAACCTCCGCTCCGCCAGCGAGCCCGCCATGCGAGAGATGTCGCAACCGGCCAAAACCGTCGTAGTCGAAGGTCGTCCGGACGCCGCGGCCATCGGTGACGGTGTGTCGCCTGCCATGCAGCCAAGATGTCATAGAAAGCGTGGTGCCGGTGGGACCGACTTCCCGAATCACTCTGTGCGCCTGGTCGTAGTCACGCTGAACCCGACGGACGACGGCCCCGGTGGAGTCGAGGCGCTCCTCGACAAGGACGTTGCCTGCAAGGTCGTAGACGTGGCGGAGTTCCTGAAGAACGGAACCGCTCGCGCTCTTCGTGCGAACCGCCTGGAGGCGACCGAAGGTGTCAGCCTGCGGGCTTCCGTAGTCATACTCGACCACTCCGCCGCGCGGGAGCTTCATGGTCTCGGGATTTCCGGTCGAGGCCCAAGAGAGTGCGGTTACTGCGCCATCCGGGGCCTGAACCCTCGTCAATCGGCCGAGGGAGTCGTAGTCATACAGCGTCGTTTCCCCGGCCGGTGTCGTGACGTGTCGTGGATTGCCCAGCAGATCGTAGTCGTCAAACGTGGACGATAGGGAGAGCACACCCGTCGCATCCGTGTGCGTCGACGTCCAGAGGCGGCCGGCACGTCGCGTGTCAGCGTCGTTGTCCGGGTAGTAGGCGTAGAGCAGCAGGTCGCCTCCCGGGAGGACAACTCTCACTCTGCGTCCTTGAACGTCGTACTGGAACCTGGTCGTGCGCACGGCGTGGTCCGCGGTCACTGTTATTCGACAAAGGTAGGGCGTTGGCCTCTCATTGGGCACTGCGAGGCTGCCGGGAGCACGCGGCAGACCGGCAATGCACGGCAGCGAGGGGTCGTCGTTGTCGAAGTCGAGCTCGGTCGTCCTGCCGCCGGGCTCGATTGTCCGCGTCGCCTCGCGGAGTCCTGGGTGCAGGTACGCGTACTTCGTGTCACGATTGCCCGTCGCCCAACGTGTTGCGTCCGACTCGGAAACGCGCACCGGGAGGAAGTAGCCATAGGGGTCGACCGGAACGGCAGCCGCAGCTGGCCTGCGCAGGTAGGTCGTGGTGGAGCCGCCCTGTTGAAAGCCGTCTAGAGCGGGCGCGCCCGAGAGCGGGTCGCGGTCCCAGTCCCGACTGAGGGAGGGGCCGCAGCCACACCTGTCGTCCACCGTCGCGACGCGGTTGACCGACGTGTCGAACGTCGCGGTGGACGTCACAATCCGGTCCTGCTTGGAGCCAGGAGGAGGCACTTTGGGGGCCAGGTAGCTATGCACGTCTACGGACGCGGGCTGCGGGAAGTGGCTGGCGCTCACCGTCCAGTCGAACGCGAGCGTTTCGGAGGCCGTAAGGGAAGTGATTGCGACGACTCCGAGCGGAGTGACCTGGTAGGCGTGCTTCTCAACAACATGGCATGACTCGTTCATTACCTCTGCGAGGCGTTGAACCGGGTCACAGCGGAAGCCGGGGCCCTGGCAGGCCGCCTCGTAGCGGAACTGATAGAGCGTCCGCTCACCGGGACGGTCGCACGGGTTGGTGGCGCCAGCGAAGGCGCATGCCTTGCCGGGCGTCCCGGCGGGGCCTGCTGCGCAGATGGCACGCAGGTAGTCGCCCTCGCGAACCAGTCGCACCTTCGCGCTCTCGGCGGAGCCCACGCGAACGGAGGCGGTGGCCTCCGTGGGAACCAGGAGCGGTCCCGGGCCGGGAGGCGACACGCGGTAGCGAATGTCGAGCAACACGGCGTGAAGTCCCTGCGCCAGGGTGAAACGACTGGTCAGTGTCGAAAGCTCGTCGAATGCAGTGCTTTCGGTGAGCGTCTGTCGATTGCCGTACCTGTCCCGGCGAGCGGCAAGTCGGCCATTCGATCCGAATTCGCTGCGACTGCCGTCGGGGAACACGACTCGCGGGAGAACCGGTAAGATGCAGACCTCGCCGGTCGGACATTCAACTGGGACGGACGAGAGGAAGTAGCCAAGGTTCGAGCCGTTTCGTGCGCGACTCACCAACGTGGGGTCGGGGAAGACGGTGGTGGTGGACTCGTCGAGGGCAGCTGCAGCGGGCGCATCAAAGGGGACGCCCTCGCCGGTCGACCCGAAGTAGGTCGAGACGCCGCCGGACACGTCGACCCGCTCGTCGATGTCGAGCGTCCAACCGTAGCCGAAGCGGCCCGATTGCACGGCGCGGGAGTTGTACGAGAGGGACAGGCGGAGCGGCGGGCCGGCGGGCGGCCTGAGTTCAGCGAGCGTGAGGGGGCCCAGATACATGTTGCCATTGCGGAGGTCGACGGGCCCGCCGCGCAGGTCCGCGCACGTCGCATCGTCTGGGGGTGCGCCACAGCCATCGTCCACGCTGCCCGAATTGTCGTTGTCAATGCCGTCGCCGCAGACCTCTTCATCCGCGACGCGGACTTGCACTGTCTGGGTGACTCGCTCCCCTTCGTTGTCAGTGGCAGTGACAATGAGCGTTCGGTCGCCAACGTCCGCGCTGGTGATGGCAACGCTATACGTATCGCCCGTCCCGGCAGGCCAACTCGGCCCGCCAAGGGGCTGCCTCGTCGGCGTCCAAGTGACAGTCGGCGGGGTCCCGTCGGGGTCGCTCGCAAGTGCGCGAAGGAACACAGGCCCCATGCGCACGGTCAAGTTGGTCTCCCCGGACACCATGAGCGTGGGCCTGAGGTTTTGGACCTGAACGACATGCGTTGCCGTGGCCGTCTGGCCCCTCGGGTCGGTGGCGGTGGCCCTGAACTTCCAGGGAGTGCGCCTAAAGGTAATGTCGCCCTCGGTCGTGACGAACGAAAGAGTGTTGCCTGAGCCGGCATTCGCCACAGGCGCGCGCCGAGATAGCGGCGCAGTCTGCGGCCCCTCGTCGATGGCCCAGGCGACCGTCACTGCGCCGCGCTCCGGGTCCGTTGCCGACGCCGTCAGACGGAGTTCCTGGAGCGCGCTGACGGTTGACGGGCCGGCAACGGAGATGGTGGGAGGGCGATTGGGGATGACAACTGAGTAGGAGAACGTTGCACGCTCGCCCTCGTCGTCATCGACGTCCACCTCGAACTCCCATGTGCCAGTGTCGCGCTCATCCTGAAGAGGCAGCTGCGGGTCGGGGCTTGATGCCCCGACGAGCTGCGCGATTGAGGCCGGTGGCCGACTCTTGACTCGCCACGTGTAATTGAGAAGACCGCCGTCGTCGTCCCTCGCGTTCGCGTGCAGCACAATGCCGCCGGGAACCTCGAGTTGTCCGGAGTGGCTGATGCCGGTGGTTGTCGCGGGTTTGTTGTAGACCTCGACCTCGAAGGAGAAACTGCTGTATTGCATCTGTCGAATGCACTGCTTGTCGCACGCAAGCGGAGTGAGGCATTCGGTCCGGTTCGCGTCGTTGACTTGGCAGCCGATCTGCCAGACACCCAGGTCGTTGAGTGACGCGAAAGTAGTCAAGTAGGTGAAGTCTGGCACGCCGTCGGCGGGGGTAATGACCGCGCCCGTCTCAAGATCCACGACTATGCAGTCCCGAATCGGGCAGGCCGCGTACGAAATGGGAGTGCCGGAACGCGGCGGTTGAGTCGAGGCCGGCCTTACGGTTCTGCTTGGCGGTCGCAGGAACTGCGCGGTACATGCCCCAGATGACACGATGCGAGCCTGGCTGGGGGGATTGTAGAGTGAGCAGAAAGTCGTGGTTGTCTTGACCTTGACGCGCGTCTGAGCCCACGCCTCTCCTGCCGTCACCGAAGTAACACACGCAATGAATGCAAGAACAACTCGAAGCGCGCGAGTAGGCGTCCCGCCGACGTCGACCACCTGGATGCGTCGCATTTGGCGCCTCCCGGACCGTGAATTCTGCATGTGCGCGGCGACGGCCGTCAACGTGTAGGGATCCTGCGCAGCATGGGTGCGAAGTGGGACGTCGTGCCACAGAGGGGCAACCGGCTCAGTTCGTTCGCTTGCTCTCCTATTGCCCGGCCGCGGCGATTGAGACTCATCAATGCCGGGGCCGCGCCCTCTCGCCGTGTCCCACGCAACCCGCTGCGCGGGCGGGCCGTGGCGTCGAGCTTTCCCCTCGACGGAGCCCGTCGCCTCCGTCGGCTCGACAAGAGCCGCTTGCCCCACGCCGATGCGTCGGCCTCGGCCTCGCCGCCTTCGGCCTGCGGAAGGAGGGCCTCCAGGAAGAGGCTGGAGGTGTCGCGGATTCGTCTGCCCAGCTTCTCGACCGTGTGCTGAGAGCCGTGCGGTGTCTCGACATCTCGGGGCCTCACCGGCACCGCACGCCCAACACTCCGGCGAGTCGGCGACGTCGCCGTACCCACGCGGCGCGCTCGACGCACCGCGGCCCGCTGGCTCGGCCCGGCGTAGACGTCTCGCCGTCAGCCCAGCCCGCCGCACACGTTGGGAATGCCGCCGCCGCCACACGTCTGCGGAGGCGGGCACACGCCGCAGGACAGCGTCCCGCCGCAGCCGTCGCCCAACTGCCCGCAGTTGGCGCCCAGTTGGTTGCACGTCCGCGGCGTGCACGGAGGCGTGCCGCACTGGCCGGGCACGCCGCCGCCGCCGCAGGTCTGGCCCGGCGGGCAGGCGCCGCACTGGATGATGTTGCCGCAGCCGTCGCCGGCCGGCCCGCAGGCGATGTTCTGCTGCCCGCAGGTGAGCGGTGTGCACGTGACCGCGCCGCAGATGCCGGGCCCCGCCGCGCCGCACACCTGGCCGGGCGGGCACGGGCCGCAGTCGATCTGGCTCCCGCAACCATCGCCCTGCATCCCGCAGTTGAAGCCCTGCTGCGTGCACGTCCTCGGCGTGCACGTACCGCCGCCGCCGCACACGCCGGGCAGGCCGCCGCCGCCGCACGTCTGGGGCGGCGTGCAGACGCCGCAGCTGAGCGAGCCGCCGCAGCCGTCACCCTGCTGGCCGCAGTTGAAGCCCTGCGCCGCGCACGTCGTCGGCGTGCAGCTGGCGCCGCCGCACCGGCCGGGCGTGCCGCCGCCGCCGCACGTCTGCGGGGGCGTGCAGGGGCCGCAGCTCAGCGTCCCACCGCACCCGTTGCCCCACTGGCCGCACTGCATGCCCAGCGCCGCGCACGTCGTCGGCACGCAGGTGCCGCCGCCGCACACGTTGGGCGTGCCGCCGCCGCCGCACGTCTGCGGGGGCGTGCAGTTGCCACAGCTGATGGTGCCGCCGCACCCGTCACCCTGCTGGCCGCAGTTGGCGCCCAGCTGCGCGCAGGTCCGCGGGACACACGGCGTGCCGCAGCGGTTGACTTCGCCGCCACCGCCGCACGTCGCCGGCGGCGTGCAGGCGCCGCAGTTCAACGTGCCGCCGCACCCGTTCCCCGTCAGCCCGCAGTTGAAGCCCAGCGCCGCGCACGTCGCCGGCGTGCAGCTCTGCGGCGGCGGCACGTCGGGCGCGATGCACGAGGACAGGTCGAAGATGAGGTACTCGAACACCTTCTCCTGCGGCGTCATCGGGCCCACGCCACACTGCGCCGGCCACGTCTGGCTCGCCGCCGACGCGTTGATGACGTGGAAGTCGCTGAACAGCACGCGCCCGCACTGGTTGGCCGGCGTCGCCGCCGTCGGCGTGTTGAACGTGTACTGGAAGGGCACGTTGGGCGTCCCGCCGCCCGAGGGCACGCCGTACACCCACCGCTGCGCCGGGGGGATGACGGCGCTGAAGTCGTTCCGCACGGTGTTGATCCGAATGCGCGGCACCACCGGGGTCGACGTCGCCGCCTGGGCGTTCACCAACTGCACCCACTGGGCGAACGTCACGCCCTTGGGGAACGTGATGTCGATGTACGCGTCCTGGTTCGCCGGGAACGGCCGGTTGGGCGTCCAGGTCGCCGTCCCGGTGAACGAGATGGGGCTGACGATGTTGTTGCCGCCCGGGTCCACCGCCCGGTCGTAGAGCCACACGTAGGCGTAGTGGCTGGCGAAGATGCGGCCGCCGGCGTTGGCGTAGGCCTCCATGTTGGCGCGACGCGAGATGGACTTCGTCTGCTCGCTGGCGACGCAGTCGAGGATGATCATGTCGTACTTCCGCATCTCGGTGAGGCTGTCGAACAGCGTCGCCGCCGCCGGCGCGCCGCCGGGGAAGTTCGCCCCGTTGTCCCGGTAGAACTTCACCCGCCCGGAGCCGCTGGGCAGCGAGTACTGGTCGCCGGCGATGCCGATCTTCGGCAGCACGCACTCGATGGTGTCCACGCTGCCGGTGACGACGGCGATGAGGGGAATGTTGTCGTTGGGGTGCTGCTCCCGCTGCTTGCGGGGCAGGCGCGTCTGCTCCGGCGTCAGCGCCGTCTGCGCGCAGCACGACGGCGAGCTGACGGTGATCTGCCGCCGCCACTTGCCCAGCTGGATGACGACCGGCACCTGCACGCCCGCGCCGCAGGGCACGTTGGTGAGGCGGAACGTGCCGTCCACCCCGGAGGTGGCGGACACCAGCGGCGACCCGCTGACGCCGTCGGTGCACTGGTCGCAGGTGACGCCACCGTCGGGAATGGCCTGCACCGTGCCGTTGGGCACGTAGATGAGCGCGCCGGGAATCGGGTCCGGCTGGCCATAGCCCGCGTCGGCCTGCGTCGGCGCGTACACCGTACCCACCAACGTCGTCCCGCCGTCCACGCCCGGGCACTGCGCCTGGTTGAGGCAGAGGTTGGTGCAGCCCACGCCGCCGTCGGGCACCACGCTGCCGCACACGCTGGGAAGGCCCGCGCCGCCGCAGATGTCGAGGCCGGTGCAGCTGCCGCAGTTGGCCGTCAGCCCGCCGCAGCCGTCGCCCACCTGGCCACAGTTGGCGCCCTGCTGCGCGCACGTCCTCGGCACGCACACCGGCGGCGCGCCGCACACGTTCGCCGTGCCGCCGCCGCCGCAGGTCTGCGGCGCGGTGCAGGTGCCGCAGTTGATGATGGAGCCACAGCCATCGCTCACCGGGCCGCAGTTGGCCCCCAGCTGCGCGCACGTGCGCGCCACGCACACCACCTGGCCGCCGCACTGGTTGGGCACGCCGCCCGCGCCGCACGCCTGGGGCGCCGTGCAGGTGCCGCAGTTGGCCGTCAGCCCGCCGCAGCCGTCGCCCACCTGCCCGCAGTTGGCGTTCGCTTGCGCGCAGGTGCGCTGGGTGCAGGTGGTGCCGCCGCCGCACTGGGTGGCCACGCCACCGCCGCCGCACACCTGGGGCGCGGCGCAGCTGCCGCAGCTGAGGATGCCGCCGCAGCCGTCGCCCACCTGCCCGCACGTGGCGCTCGCCTGCGCGCAGGTGCGCGGCGTGCACGAGGAGCCACCGCCGCACTGGTAGGGCACGCCGCCGCCGCCGCACAGCCGCCCGCCGCTGCAGGTGCCGCAGGTGAGCAGCCCACCGCAGCCGTCGCCGATGACGCCGCAGGCCGCTCCGGCGATGGCGCAGGTGGTGGGCACGCAGGCCCCGCCGTCGAGGTTGCTGCCCAAAAGGCCACAGCGCCCGGGAATGCCGCCGCCCCCGCAGAGCTCCGGCAGGGCGCAGGAGCCGCAGTTGATCAGCCCGCCGCAGCGGTCGGCCATCGGGCCGCAGTCCGCGCCGAGCTGCGCGCAGGTGACGGGGATGCAGCCGGCGTCGCCGCCGCACACGCTGGCCTGCCCGCCGCCGCCGCACGTCTGAGGCAGCGTGCAGCGCCCGCAGTCGATGATGTTCCCGCACCCGTCGCCGATGGGGCCGCAGTTCGACCCCGCCGAGGCACAGGTGACGAGCCCGCAGCCGCCGTCCACCAGCGTCGTGCCGCCGCCGCCCCCGCCCCCGCCCGCGCCGCCACCGGCGCCACCGGCGCCGCCGCCGGTCCCACCCGCGTCGCCCCCGCCCGCGCCACCGCCCTGGGAGCCGCCGGTGCCGCCGTCGGTGTTGGTGGGGGTGGGCTTGCACTCGCACCCGGCAAGGCCGAGGCACACGAGGATCGCAGCACTCCGTAGGGACATGGCTCGAGAGCCTAGCAAGCCTTCGCGCCGCGCGCGGTGTGCGACACGGGCATCTCGGCGCTTGCCTTCCGCGGCGGTTTCCACGACCTTTGGCACCCGATGCTGTCGCCTTCGCTGCGCCCGGTGTTGGTCTCAGCCGTCGTCGGCGCGGCGGTGGGCCTCGCCTCGTGCCGCGTCATCTTCAACGATGAGGTCCTCTACACCTGCAAGACGGACGCGGACTGCGGCGGCGAGGGCTACCGCTGCGCGATCGGCCCGACGCGCGCCCTGTGCTGCAAGCCCAGCGGCGAAGAGGTGTGCGACAAGCGGGACAACGACTGCGACGGCCTGGCGGACAACACCGGCAAGTCCGAGCTCTGCAACGGCGAGGACGACGACTGCAACGGGCAGACCGACGAGACGTTCAACCTCACCAACGACCCCAACAACTGCGGCGCCTGCGGGACGGTGTGCCCGCAAACGCACTTCTGCGCCAGCCGGCGGTGCGTCGAGCGCATCGAGCTCGTCTGCTACGACGGGCTCGACGACGACAACGACGGAAAGACGGACTGCGACGACCCCTCGTGCGACCAGCAGTCCTGTGGCGCGGCGTGCGTCTGCAGCGGGCTGAGGAAGGCCGAAGACCTCTGCAGCGACGGGGTGGACAACGAGGGGGACTCCCTGACGGACTGCCTGGACCCGGACTGCCTGGGCAAGGCCTGCGCGCGGGGCTGCACCTGCATCGCCGACGGCGGGGTGAGCGAGACGAACTGCATGGACGGGGTGGACAACGACGGCGACGCCCGGGCGGACTGCCTGGACAGCGACTGCGTGGGCGCGCTGTGCACGCCGCCCGAGATCTACTTCCGCTGCACCGCCACCGAGCAGTGCAAGTGCAACGGCGGGGTGCAGGTGGCCGAGGTGGGCTCGGTGCTGTGCCGCGACGAGGTGGACAACGACTGCGACGGCCCAAAGGACTGCGGCGAGGCGAGCTGCGACACGGTGAGCTGCCAGGCCGACGGCGGGCTGGACTGCGTGTGCGCGGCGCTGACGAAGAAGGAAGCCAACTGCGCCAACCTCGCCGACGACGACGGCGACGGCCAGGCCGACTGCGCCGACAGCGACTGCGCCCAGGGCACGAGCTGCACGAAGCCCGGCGGCGGCGCGGGCGTGTGCAGCGCGACGAAGACGTGCGAGTGACCGTCCAGGTCGGCCTTCGTCGAGCGCTGAATCAGCTGCCGATGCCGATCTCGAGCGAGCCGTCGTCACACAGCTCGAGGTGCTCGATGACCAGGTCGTCGATGGCGTGGAACGCGCGGCCGTAGGGCCCCCGCACGTCCTTGTTGTACAGGCCCGGGATGTCGCGCTGCGTGGCGCCCTCGTACATCTGCCGGAAGCCGGCGCGAACGGCGTCGATGATGCGGCGGAGGGTGACCGGGCCCTTGACGCGGCCGGAGAATGGCTTCTCGAAGGGGTACTCCAGCGTGAATCGGAGCTCCGGCGCCGTGGAGACGACCTTGTCCAGCCCGTCGATGGGCGCCTCGACGTAGTCGCCGTCGCGCTCGACGGCGTGCTGGTGCTCCTTCGAATCGACCGCGATCGACCCCGAGTAGAGCGTGACCTTGCCGCTGCACGGGGGCCGCTCCGCCTCACGCTGGGCGGCCTGCGCCTCCGCCTGGGTGATGACGTCCGACAGGTCGGCCCTGGACGCCACGGGCGCCGGAGCCGATGGCTTGCGCTCGCAGGCGCCACATCCCAGGAGCGCGGCCAGCGCCGCAGTGGCGACGAGAGCACGGTGCATGCCGGCCGCGTACGGCCCGGCGGCCGCCCCGTCAAGGCGAGGCGCCGGCGCCCGCGAGGTGACGCGGTACAGAGACTCGGGTACAGCGCGCGTTCCCGTGCGCGTCGTCTCCCCCGCCCTGCTCCTCCTCGCCGCGTGCGGCCCGGCCATTCACGTGCCGCCGCCGGAGCGCGTTGCCCGCGTCGAGCGACCCGGCCGCGAGGTCGAGCTCTGCGTCCTCATGCAGGAGCGCGCCGTGCGCCCGATCTGGCAGGGCTGCGCCGAGGCGTCGCTCGCGCCCTGGCAGTTCGCCATCGCCTCGGTGCTGGTGAAGCACCCCGCGGGGCTGGTGGTGCTCGACCCCGCGTTCGGCCGCGGCATCGAGAGCGACCTGCAGCGCGCGGGCGTCGTCTCCCGGCTGGCCTTCGGCGAGGCGCGCACCAAGAAGCCGCTGGTGGACGTGCTCGAGGCCGCGGGGGTGGACCCGGCCGACGTCCGCTACGCGCTCGCCACGCACGTGCACTGGGACCACGTCGGCGCGCTCGGCGACCTGCCCAACGCCCGCGTCCTCATCGCGAGGCCGGAGCTCGAGTTCGCCCGCCCGCTCCGCCGCGGCATGGAGACCGGGGTGATGCCGCACCACCTCAAGCGCGCCAAGCGACGCACCTTCGCTTTCGACTTCACCGGCCCACCCGTCGAGGCCTTCGCCTCGTCCTTCGACTTCTTCGGCGACGGCGCCGTCGTCGCGGTGCCGATGCCGGGGCACACGCCGGGCAGCACCGCCTTCCTCGTCCGCTCCGCCGGGAAGACGTGGCTCTTCTCCGGCGACACCTCGTGGACGTCGCGCGGCGTGGAGTTGCCCGCGCACAAGACGGTCCCCGTCGACTCGGACAGGGAGCAACTCGCCGGCCAACTCGGCCTGCTCCACGCGTACCTCCAGCACCGCCCCGACGTGGTGGTGGTGCCGGCGCACGACGCCACCGCCCTCGAGCTGCTGCCGCCCTGCGCGCCCGGGAAGTGACGGCCGCGACCGCTCCTCCCCGCCGAAGAGCTACCGGCCCGCGGGCTCCCAGGCCGCCGGCGCGTCGTCTCCCGCCAGCGCCAGCACCAGCGCGGTGACGCCTCCGGCGACGCCGGCCCCCAGCGCCGCGGCGCCGCCGCCGAGCAACCCATTGGCCAGCCCCGCCTGCTGCTCGGCCTGCGCGCGCGACAGCGTCGTCACCACCGGCCGCTCCGCGAGCGCCGCGTCGAGCTGCTGCTTCACGACGGCGCCGGCGACGAGCGCGCCGAGGCCGGCGAGCGCGACGATGCCGGACGCG
>JACQZZ010000050.1 GCA_016213625.1 Actinomycetota bacterium | reverse complement strand
GCGCCCCCCACGACGGGCCTGATCTCCACCGGCGCCTCCGCGTTGCCGGCTGGTACCCCCGCGGCAGGCACGGTCACCGTGTCACCCGCGTCGGGCACCGGTGCCACCAACTTCACCCTCAACCCGCCCTCCGGTGCAGCCTGCCCCGGCGACTCGGCCTCGGGTGGCTACTCGTGGCAGACCTTCCTGGTGTCGACCACCGTCGATCCCGCCACACTGACCTACGTCGGCGGGTTCCCCCAGGTGGGTGCCTCCGAGGTCGGTTGGCCGCTGTTCAACTCCAGCGGTAGCCCGGTGTCGGACCAGACGACGGCGGTCACCACCGGTCTGCTCACGCCGATCCCCACCTACAACTTCAGTGCACTCGACGGTCTGCTGGCCGCCGGCACCTACAAGATCGGTTACGCCTGCTTCCAGGGCGGCCAGACCCAGCGGTTCTGGGTGAACCAGATCCAGATCACCACCGGCGCCGGTGGCGTCATCAGCGGCGTCAGCCGGTTCGAAGTGCCGGCGGCACCCGTGCTGGCATCCCCGCTGGGCACGGCCGCCAGCGGGACGCTCACTGGCACGTTCACGCAGGCGACGGCCACCCCGGCCGTCACGGGCTACACGGTCACCGCTGTTCCCACGACGGGCGCCACGGTCACCCAGACGCTCGCTGCAGGCGCCACCTCGTTCTCGCTGACCGGTCTCACGAACAGCGTCGCCTACTCGGTGACCGTCACGTCGACCAACGCGGCTGGCACGAGCGTCGCCTCGAACGCTGTGGTGGGAACCCCGTTCGACATCAACGCGCGTCCCCCGGTTGGTGCGCTGGCTGGTGTCCCGAGCTCCAGCAGCGTGCAGCTCAGCTGGACCACGCCCACCGGTGTCGCGCCGCTGGACTACACCATCACCGTGACCCCGGCTGTTGCCGGCTCGCCCTTCACCGCCGCTGCTGGCTCGACCAGCTTCAACGTGACCGGCCTCGCCGAGAGCACCAGCTACACCTTCACGGTGACGCCGAACCACACCGCTCCGGCCTTCGCTCCGGCGTCGTCGACGACGGTGTTCACGCAGTCGGCCTCGAGCATCGTGCAGGACATCTCGGTGACCCGCCCGATCGGCGGTCTGGTGCTGACCCAGCAGTGTGGCCTCTACGGCGCCCTCGGTGCGGAGGCTGCTGACAGCTTCTTCGCTGCGTTCACCGCCTCCGCCGCCACCGGCACTGGCACGATGCCCACCGGTGAAGTCGCCGGCAAGTACGCCCAGTACCCGTACCCGGTGGACGCACTCAACGTGCCCAACCCCACCTACCCGACGCGTTGCGCCCTCAACATGGGCATCGCCGACCTCATCCGCACCGGTCCGGAAGCCGGTAAGTACTTCCGCACCGACGGCCGCCTGAACCAGGTGACCGTGGTCGACACCCGCAACGCCGACACCGGTTGGACCCTCAGCGGCTCGGTGAGCAACTTCACCAGCGGCGCCAACTCGTTCAGCGGCAACTACCTCGGTTGGACCCCCCACGCCAGTGGCACCTCGGGTCCCACCTTCGACGGGTACGACCAGCTGACCACCAACGGTCCCGCCATCATGCCCCAGGGCACGGCCAGCACCACCGGCCTCGCCTCGTCGCAGGTGCTCGGTTCGGCCAACGCCGGTTCGGGCCTGGGCATCGCCGCATTCGATGCCCGCATGAAGCTGCTGATCCCGGTGACCGCCGACAACGGTACGTACACCGCGACGCTCACCCTTTCGGCCCTGCCGAAGCCCTGATCCTTCTGGATCAGATCAGTTGAACAACCGTTGACGGTGGTGTGGGGTGGTCTCGACCGCCCCACACCACCGGGCGGTTTCCCCCTCTCCACGAAAGTCCTCCTCTGACTCATGATCACCAGGCGTCATCTCACCTCCTGGGCCGCCACCGTGGTGGTGGCCTTCCTCGCGTCTGCGCTCCCGGCCTCCGGTGTGAGCGCGACCACCGTTCCCCCCACCGACGCGTCGGTACCGACCGACTCGACGGTGCCGGCCGACCCGAACGATCCGTCGAACCCTCAGATCATCGAGAGTTGGACGCTGTCGCCGGCAGTGCCGGAGGAGACGCCCGACGCGGGCAACCGCCCGAACCTCTCGTACTTCCTCAATCCAGGGGAGACGATCAAGGACAAGGTGACGGTGTACAACTTCGGCAACGTCGCCGAGAACTTCCAGATCTACGCCACCGACGCGTTCAACGACGAGGCCGGCAACTTCGCCGCGCTCGAAGCCGATGAGCCGCCGGTCGACGTCGGCACGTGGGTGGAGTTCGCCCAGTCGGGAGTGACCGTGCAGCCCGGCCAGCAGGTGACCATCCCCATCGTCATCAAGGTGCCGGTGGACGCCGCTCCTGGCGACCACGTCGGAGCGATCCTCGCGTCGAGCCCCACCATCGGCACCGGTGAGTCCGGTCAGGTGATCACGCTCGACCGCCGTACCGGAACCAACCTCCTCGTGCGCGTGAACGGCGAGCTGAACCCCGAGCTGGCCGTCACCAACGTCGACACCTCGTATCACCACTCGGTCAACTCCTTCGGTGGTTCCGCCACGGTGTCGTTCCGCATCGAGAACCGCGGCAACATCCGCCTCGCCGGCACGCCGGTCATCTCCGTGGGCGGCCCGTTCGGCTTGCTCAGCGAGACGCTCACGCTGCCGGACATCGCCGAACTCCTGCCCGGTGAGGAACTCGAGCTGACCGCTGAGCTGTCGGGGGTGCCGGCTCTGGTGCTGAACTCCACCGAGGTGAAGGTCGTCCCCATCGGTGCCGACGGCGCCGAGACCGCCTCGGCCAGTGCCACCACCTTCGCCCCTCCGCTCGCGTTGCTGCTCGTGGTGCTCGCCGGTGTGCTGTTCCTGCTGGCGATGCGTGCTCGTCGTCGCCGAGTGCAGGCGTCGGTGACCCCCTCACCGCGATCCGATCGTGGTGCCGACACCGAACCGGTGCTGCAGCACCAATGAGTCGCCGCCTCGTTCGCGTCGCCAGTCGCCTGGTCGGACTCGCGCTGCTGGTCGTCGTCCCGGCGGCGGCGGCCCACGCCGAGCAGGTGCAGCAGCCGGTGCTGTCCGGGCCGACCATCACGCTCGATCGCAGCGAGGCAGCGGTGGGCGAGAACGTGCGGGTCAGCATCTCGGGCTTCGAGGCCGCGTACGTGACGGTGTCCGTGTGCGGGAACGAGGCCCGGCGTGGCTCCTCCGACTGCAGCACCACCGGGAGCGTGAGCGTGGAGGTGCACCACGACGGCACCGAGACGTGGACAGTGTTCCCCGTCTCCACGCCACCGTTCGGTTGCCCGTGCGCGATTCGCGTGTTCAGTTCGTTGAACGACGAAGTCGGAGTGGTGCCGTTCACCGTGACCGGGCATCCGGTGGAACCCGTGCAGAGTGGTCGAGACCTGAACCAGCCGTTGGTGGCCGTGTCGGTCGAGCCTCTGCGCGAGCCCGATGGCGTGATCGCGTCGCTCCGGTCCAGCCTCGGTGGGCCGACCAACTACGCCGTCGAAGTCGTCGTCAAGAACCTCACGTCGGAGGTACTCAGCAATGTCGCGCTGTCGGGCTCGGTCGGACGCGGCGAGTCCGACGAGCTCGCGGCCCTGGACCTGGTCGACCCGGGCAGCATCGGTCCCGGCCAGTCGTCCACCCAGACGGTGAACGTGATGGTGCCGTCGCCCACGTTCGGCACCTTCAACTGGCGCGTGACCGCATCGGGCGCCGGACCGTCGGTCACCACCATCGCGACGGCGCGGCCGCGTCCGTGGTTGCTCATCCTCGCGGTGTTGGCGATCGTGCTGATCGTGGCACTGTTGATCATCCGAGTCGTCGTGCTCCGCCGACTGCGCCGAGCGGCCTCAGCGCAGGGCGACGCCACCCTCGACGACCGCGTCGCCGGCGAACACGGTGTGACGGACCTTGCCGCGTAGCGTGCGGCCCGCGTAGGGCGTGTTGCGGCTCTTGCTCGCCAGGTTGGCCGGCACCACGGTCCACTCGGCGGTCGGGTCGAACACGCACAGGTTCGCCGGTTCGCCCGCCTCCAACGGTCGACCGTGCCGGTCGGCCACGCCGGCGATGGCGGCCGGGTTCCAGCTCAACAGCGCGAGCACTCGCTGCATCGGGAGGTCGAGTTCGGTCACCGCCAGGGCGAGTGCTGTCTCGAGGCCGAGCATCCCCGGAGGCGCCTGATCGAGCGGCGCCTCCTTCGTGTGCGGCGCGTGCGGTGCGTGGTCGGTGGCGATCGCGTCGATGGTGCCGTCGGCCAGACCGGCCTTCAGTGCGGCGATGTCGTCCGACGTGCGCAATGGCGGGTTCACCTTGTACACCGCGTCATAGCTCTCCAGCATCTCGTCGGTGAGTGTGAAGTGATGCGGCGTCGCTTCGGCGGTGACCGGCAATCCCTCGGCCTTGGCCTGGCGCACCAGCTCCACGCTGCGAGCCGTGCTGAGGTGCAGGAAGTGCATCGGTACGCCGGTGAGGCGGACGAGCTCGATGTCGCGGAACAGCATCAGTTCCTCGGCGAGTGCGGGCCATCCCGGAAGGCCGAGGCGGCTGCAGCACGAACCCTCGTGCATCACGGCACCCTTGGTGAGCGAGCTGACCTCGCAGTGTTGGGCGAGCACGATGCCGAGGGGCTTGGCGTACTCCAGCGCGCGGCGCATCAGCTGTGCGTCCTGCACGCCGTTGCCGTCGTCGGTGAACAGGTGTACTCCCGCGGCGCTGAGCTCGCCGTAGGGCGCGAGGTGATCGCCATTGCGCCCGACGGTGATGCAGCCACTGGGCAGCACCTCGCACAGCCCGGCGCGCTCGCCCTGCTGGCGCACGAACTCCACCACGGCCACGCTGTCCTGCGCCGGATCGGTGTTCGGCATCGCGACCACGGCCGTGAACCCGCCGAGCGCGGCGGCGCGGCTGCCGGTCTCGATGGTCTCGGCTTCCTCCTTGCCCGGCTCGCGCAGGTGCACGTGCAGGTCGACGAAGCCCGGGCTCACGATGCAGCCGGTCGCGTCGAGCGTGCGGTCGCCGGTGAGCGCTGCCGTGGTGTCAACGCCGACCTCCACGATGCGACCGTCCTCGACGGCCACGTCACCACGTCGTTCGCCGCGCTGGTCGATGATGGTGCCGCCGGTGATGACGAGCCGGGTCATGCTGATTCTCCGATCGAGGCCGCACTGCCCGAGCCGAGCAGGGTGAAGAGCACGGCCATGCGCACGGCGACGCCGTTCGTGACCTGTTGCAGGATGACCGAGCCGGGGAGCTCGGAGGGGTCCACCACCATCTCGACGCCACGGTTCATCGGGCCGGGATGCATGACGAGGGCGTGCGGGGCGAGGCGAGCTGCGCGCGTCGGGGTGAGCCCGTAGAGCGCCGAGTACTCCTCGAGCGAGGGGAGGAGCGCGTCGTCCATCCGCTCGCGCTGCACGCGCAGCAGGTACAGCACGTCGAGGTCGGCAAGGAGCGAGTCGAGGTCGTGGCTCACCTCCACCGGCCACCCGTCGAGCGACGGTGGCAACAGCGTCGGCGGTGCCACCAGCGTGACGTGCGCGCCGAGCCGGGTGAACGCCTGCACGTCGCTGCGCGCCACGCGACTGTGCTTGATGTCGCCGACGATGGCGATGCGCAACCCGTCGAAGCCATCGCGTCGGTTGAGGTTCGTGCGGATCGTGTAGCAGTCGAGCAACGCCTGCGTGGGGTGCTGGTGCCAACCATCGCCCGCGTTCACGATGCACGCGTTGGTCCAACGGGTGATCATCTGCGGGGCGCCGCTGCTCTTGTGGCGCACGACGAATGCGTCGACCCCCATCGCGCTGATGGTCTCGATGGTGTCGCGCAGGCTCTCGCCCTTGTTCACGCTGCTGCTCGACACGGCGAAGTTCATCGTGTCGGCGCTGAGCCGCTTGGCGGCGGTGTCGAAGCTGGTGCGAGTGCGGGTGGAGTCCTCGAAGAACAGGCTCACCACGTTCTTGCCGCGCAGGGCGGGCACCTTGGGAATCGGTCGGCTGCTCACCTCCACCATGTGGTCGGTGAGTTCCAGCAGACGGTGGATGTCGTCGGCCGTGAGGTCTTCGACGGAGAGCAGGTGCTTCATCGGATGGTCACCCCTTCCACCGTGGCCCGCACGTCCTCGTCGCGGGCGGTGGGCAGGTTCTTGCCCACGTAGTCGGGTCGGATGGGCAGCTCGCGGTGGCCGCGATCCACGATGACGGCCAACTGCACCGCTCGCGGTCGCCCGTACTCGTTCAGCGCTTCGAGCGCGGCGCGTACGGTACGGCCGGTGAACAGCACGTCGTCGCACAGCACCACCGTGGTGCCGTCGAGCGAGACTGGGATGTCGGTGACGCTGCCCGGCACGATGGGTCGCAGGCGGACGTCGTCGCGATGGAAGCTGACGTCGAGTGAACCGATGGGCACGGGATGCTCGGCGTCGATGCCGCGCAGGACGTCGCCCAGTGCATCGGCCACCCACACGCCACCGCGTTGCAGGCCCACCAGCACCACCTCCTCGACGCCGTGGTTGCGCTCGACGATCTCGTGAGCGATACGGGTGAGTGCCCGACGGACGTCGTCGGCACTGAGCACGGTGCGGTGCGTCATGGCTTCCTTTCACGTATGAGCCTCACAGGACTCATTTCACGTTCGACACGGATGCTAACGCGCCGTTTCGTCCCCGCTTGAATGGGTCCGTGCCCCGCTTGTTCATCGCCGTCTGGCCCACCGAGGAGGCAGTGGAGGAACTCGCCATGTTGCCGCGCAAGGACCAGCGCGGCGTGCGGTTCGTGCCACCCGAGAACTGGCACATCACGTTGCGGTTCCTCGGCGAGGCGAACCCCGACGTGGTGATCGCCGCGGTCGACGACGTGGTGTTGCCGTCAGCGACGGTGCAGTTGGGTCCAGGGGTCGACGTGTTGTCGGACCGCGCGCTGGTGGTGCCGGCGCACGGTCTCGACCACTTGGCCGACGCCGTGCGCGACGCGACGGCGAACATCGGTCAGCCGGCTCGCCGTCGATTCGTCGGCCACGTCACGCTCGCCCGACTGAAGCCGAACGCCGACATGCCGCGTGCGTTGGGTGCATTCGTGCAGGCCGAGTTCGACGTCCACGAGATCGCATTGGTGCAGAGCCGCCTCGAGGCCGAGGGCGCGCGGTATTCCACCATTCACACCTGGCCGGTCGGGTGAACGGTCGGTGGACGAAGCGCGAACATTCGGCGACACGCTCCGTCCCTGAGCCGGCCTCACCCGATACTGGCGGGTATGGCCGAGATCAACATGTTCCGCAACTCACCCGACCTCCGCACCGTCGCCGCTGGTGAGGTGCTCTTCCGCGAGGGCGACACCGGCGACGTGATGTACGCGGTCACCGAGGGCGCCCTGCACCTCAGCGTCGACGGTCGTGTGGTCGACGAGGTCGGGCCCGGGCAGATCGTGGGCGAGATGGCGCTCATCGACCAGTCGCCGCGCAGCGCCACGGCCACGGCCGCGGTCGATAGCACCATCGTTCCGGTCGACCGCAAGCGGTTCGTGTACCTGGTGCAGGAGCACCCCACGTTCGCGCTGCTGGTGATGGAACTGATGGCCGCCCGCCTGCGTCGCGCGAACACGGGCGGCTGATCGAGTCCCGGACGCGAACGAACCCGCCCTGAGGGGTCGGGCGGGTTCGCGCGCGTTGGATCGTCGACTGCGTCGGGGGAGAGCGGTCAGTCCTCGATCTCGCGATTGGTGATCGCCATCGTGCGGTCACGGTTGGTGCCCGAGTGCTGCACGTTCACGAACAGCGTGTGCGGGTCCTTGCCGAAGTAGATGCCGGTGCCTTCTGCGGGCACGTCGGTGAGTGAGGCGAACAGGTTCACGGCATCGGCGACGCCATCGCGGTTGCGGTCCTTCTCGGCCACCCAGATGTCGGAGTTGGCGTTGTCCTCCACGATCCACAGCCGGCCGTCGGGGCCTTCGGCGAGGTTGTCCGGGTTCTTCAGGCCGGTCACCTTGGGGGTGACGTTCGTGCGCTCGCGCTCCACGTTCACCCCGCCCTTGACGAAGTTGCTCACCTTCATCGTGCGCAGGTCGATGGCCACCACACGGCCGTCTCCGCTGGCTGCACCCGCCGCCTGCTCCTGCGGCTCCGACTCGGTCACGGCGACGTACAGCACCTTGCCGATGGCCTCGACGTCCTCCGGACGCTGGAACGTGGCGATGCCGGCGCCGGCCGCGTTGGCCGCGGCCACCGCGGCGCGGGCATCGGTGGCGACGGCCGTGCGGTCCAGCAGCACCCAGGTGCCCTGGCCGACGTCGAGCCCACTGCCACCATCGGCCACGCTGAGGGCGTAGAGGTCGCCGCTGGACAGGTCGCCGCGGTGATCGGGCACGAACTTGTAGATGGCGCCGCCGCGGAACTCGTCGATGACGTACACGTTGCCCTTGTCGTCGATCTCGATGCCCTCGTGGGCCATCACGCCGAGTGCGAGGTGCTCGGTCACCGACGTGGCGACCATCGGATCCTTCTTGTCGAGGGTGATCTCGTAGAGCTTGCCGCCGTCGGTCTCTTCGGCGAAGAGAATGGTGCCCCACGGCGTCCAGCGGATGCCGTCGAGTGCGTCCCAATCGATGCGCTGCACGAGCACCTTCGCCTCACCGGTCTTCAGGTCCACCACGCTCACGGCCCCGTTCGACGCGTTGGCCGCGCCGCGCACCTCGTGGGTGCGGTACAGGTAGCGACCTGCCTGGCGACCGGTCTCGTTCACCGTGTTCATGTCGTTCCAGTCGGAGCCTGCGTAGATGTCGAGGTCGGCCTCGTTGGACACGTCGTACTGGCGGTAGCCGGCAGGAATCACCCACGGAGCAGTGTCGTCGTAGGGCACGCCGTATGCCGATGACATGAGCGGCGAGAACGGCATCGGGCCGTCGCCGGCGGAGACCGCAGTGGTGGTGAGGGCAGCGAGGCCGGCGATGGAGCCGGCGCAGACCATTCCGGCGATGAGACGCTTGGTCATGGATTTCCTTTCGTCGAGTGACGAAAGCAGTGTGAATCGTCAAGGTGAACGACAGTCGGGGGCGGGGTGACCACCGGTCGTACTGAGGATGGACTCTTCCCGCTGGCGGCTCCGCTCGTCAGTGGTGAGGCGTGTCAGCCGTGCGACGCGTCGACCACACAGAAGCGATTGCCCTCCGGGTCGGCCAGCACCACGAAGTCGGGGTCGTCGGGATACGAGTCCCATTCGACGCGCGCGGCCCCGAGCCCGACGAGGCGACGGACCTCAGCGGCCTGTTCGTCAGCGTCGTCGACCACCAGGTCGAGGTGGACCCGCGGGTGCTCCTGCACCGGAGCCTCGGCTCGTTGCACCGCCACCCGCGTCCCCTCGCCCGATGGCGGCCGCAGGATGGTGAAGCCGTTCTCCGAGTCCGCGAACCGGACGATGTCGTAGCCGAGCACCGCCGACCAGAACGCCACGGCACGATCCACGTCGTCGGCGCCGAGCACGATGGTTCCCAGTCGGATCACGCCGCGATCCTGTCACGGTCGACGGCGGTCATCCCCGGTGCTCCATGCGTCCGCCGTCCAGGCGCAGTACCTGATCGGCGCGCTCGAACGCGACGGCGCGGTGGCTCACCGCGAGCACGGTCATGCCCGCGTCGGCGAGGTTGGTCCACAGCTGCAGTTCGGTCTCCACGTCGAGCGCACTCGACAGGTCGTCGAGCACCACCAACTCGGGGGAGTGGACCAGCGCTCGCGCGGTGGCGACTCGCTGGCGCTGACCGCCCGACAGCCGGAGTCCGCGTGGGCCGATGAGGGTGCGCGTGCCGTCGGGCATCTCGTCGATGTCCTCGCGTACGGCCGCCAGTTCGAGCGCCAGCTCCAGCGATTCCACCGGCACCTCTCCGAGCGCGATGTTGTCGGCCACGGAGTCGCTGATGAGCTGGGGCACCTGCGGCAGGAACGCCGCGTTCGGCGGAACGAGGAAGGCGGCGCGATCGCCGAGCACGTGCCCGTTCCAGCGCACCTCGCCCTCCACCTCGGCGTCGTGGGCGAGGCCGAGGAGGGCGCGCAGCAGGGTGGTCTTGCCGGCACCGATGGGTCCGGTGATGACCGTGAAGCTGCCTCGGCGCAGGGAGAAGGACACGTCGTTGACGCCTGCCCCGCTCGCGTACCGGGCCGAGAAGTGGACCACCTCGAGCTGATCGAGTGGTGCGCGGCGGGGGCGATCGGGGGCGAGGCGATGGTTCAGCTCGCCCTTGGCGATCGGCAGATCACGTTCGTTCACCACGTTGCGCACGTCGGCGTCGGCCACCAGACCGCGCATGCGCTCGAACGCCACGCCTGCCTGCTTGCGGCGGGCCAGCACGCGACCCACCATGCGTGGCAGGAAGCTCAGCCAGCCGAGGTAGGCGGTGAACACCGCGAGTTCGCCCACACCGAAGGCCCCCGACGCCATCGGACCGGCGGAGGTGAGCAGCACCAGGCCGAGTCCCACGTCGGCAGCACCCTGGGCGAACGCCTGCACGCCGTCGTCGAGCACCCGGTCGCGGACGGCGGTGTGCCGGCGACGATCCACGAGTGCATGCAGGTGGGCGAGCGCCGGTTCCGACGCGTCGTTGACCTTCACCGTGGTCGCGGCGGCCATCACGTCGCCGACGAAGCCGCTGACCGCGGCTGCTGCTTCGCGATCGGCCGCCCGGTAGCGCTTGATGCGGTGATCGAGCGTGCGCGTCCCGATGGCCACGGCAGCCAACGGCAGCAGCAGGATTCCTGCGGCGCCGGTGTCCATGCTGCCCAGCACGAACCCAGCGAGCACGGTGAACACGGTGCCCGCGCTGACGTCGATGAGGCCGTCGATGAACATCGTCACGTCCTCCACGTCGTCGCGGAAGTGGGTGATGGCCTCGCCTGCCGAACCCACGGGCTGGCCGGCCTCGGGTCCACCGCTCGACAGCTGCGCTGCCAGCAGGTTGGCGCGCAGGAACGACTGCATGTGCACCCACGCCTGCGTCCACACCAGGGCGCCCCAGTGGATGCAGCACATGCGCAGCATGTCGACCACGAAGGCGGCGCCCGCATACCAGTAGACGAGCGAGGTGTCGCCCCGTTCGAGTGCGGCGAAACCGCGACCCATGAACCATCCGTTGAGGACGGGGAACGAGAAGAAGAGGATGAACAGGAACCAGCCCAGCCAGAACGCGCCGGGTCGGTGTTGCGAGACGCGCCACGCGAGGCGCCACACGCCGGGGGAGCGCTTCATGCCAGCAACTCCAGATCCTCGGCGGCGTCGGGGGCGCCAGGTTCCAGCGCCACCTCGAGCAGGTGGTGGAAGCGACTCGTCGTGTCGGCGGCCAGCGCGTCGCGCTCGCCGTGCTCGAGCACACGGCCGTGGTCGAGCACCAGGATCTCGTCGACGTGGCGCAGCGTGCTCAGCCGGTGGGCGATGACCAGCGTGGTGCGTCCCTTCATCAGCGCAGTGACGGCGTCGTCGAGCTTCGCTTCGGTCTCGGGGTCCACACGTGCCGTGGCCTCGTCGAGCACCACCAGATCCGGGTCGCGCAGCCACACCCGGGCGAGCGCCAGCAGCTGGGCCTCACCCGCCGACAGGCCGGCGCCGCCGGCACCGAGCTCGCGGTGGATGCCACCGGCGACGAGCGCAGCCAGCCCGGCCTGCTCGAGCGCCCGTTCCACCTGTGCGTCGGACGGGCTGGGGTCGAACAGCGTGACGTTGTCGCGAATGGTGCCCGAGAACAGCTCCACCTCCTGGGGAATCATCGCCACCCGGCGACGAAGCGTGGAGAAGGGGATGTCGGCGATGGGCACGCCGTTCAGGCGCAACTCGCCGGCGGTGGCTTCCACCAGTCGCAGGACCAGACGCGACAGCGTGGTCTTGCCGCTGCCGGTGCGCCCCACGATGCCCATCGACCGCCCTGCGCCGAGGGTGAGGTGCACGTCGGTGAGCACGGACTCGCCATCGCCGTAGTCGAAGCCGAGGTGGTCGAAGGACACCTCCAGCGGACCGTCGCTCGGCACCGTGGTGCCGTCGTCGACCACCGCCGGCTGCACCGCCAACAGGTCGATGACACGGACCATCGCACCGTTGGCCTTCTGCACGGTCTCGAGTTGCTGCACCACGTCCTCGAGCGGACGCTCGAGGAGCAGCACGTATTGGAAGAGGAGGAACGCCGTCCCGATGGTGATGGCGCCCGACGCCACCAGTGCGGTGCCGGCCACGAGCGCGGCCACCGAGCCCAGCGCCACCGAGCCCTGTACGGCCCACCACAGGCGGAGGAAGGCGCTCTCACGGCGCACCGAGCTGCGCATCGTGCGTGCGCTCTCGTCGATGAACCGCCACATCGCGTGCCGACCGGCGCCGTTGGCCCGCAGGTCCTCCGACGCGGTGAGTCGTTCCTCGATGCCGCCGTACAGCGCAGCGTAGGCGCCCATTTCGTCGCTCGACTCGCCCACGGCCCGATGCCGGCCACGCACCACGCTGGCTGCGGCGAGCAGTACGTACAGCGTCGCGCCGACGGCCACGCGCCAGTCGATGAAGGCGAGCACCACCAGCATCCCGCCCACCAGCGTGAGTGCGCCCACCAGCTTGGGCACCACCCGACCCAGGAAGTCGCTCACCGAGGTGACGTCGCCGTCCACTCGTTGGATGAGCTCACCCGGGGTGTGGGTGCGATGGAACTCGTGGTCCAACCCCAGCACGTGGCGTGCCATGTCGAGCCGGATCTGGTTGGTGGTGCGCCAGGCGGTGACGGTCGCGAACCAGGCGACTGCCACCAGGATCAACTGGGTGACGACGGCGATGGTCAAGAAGACGATGGCCAACGTGGTGATCCGCGATTCAGCGTCGGCGCCATCAGCGCCCGTGACGCCGGCGGTCGCGATGTCGACGATCCTGCGCACCACGAGGGGCCCCGCCAGCGCCAGCGCGGAGCTCAGACCGACGAGCGCGCCGAGGCCCACCCAACGCCGTGCGTCGGGCCGGAGGAGGGCCGCGAGGGCGCGCCAGCGTGAGGTCGTCGGAGCCATGAGCACCCAGTCTCGTGCGTGAGGCACCCGGGTGGCGGCCGATTTTCCAGACGTGGCAAGGAAATGGAATGTCCCGTCCGGTGCGTCGCCGGTTGCTACGGTGGCCGCAGATTCGCGCGAAGAGGGACTTGGTGTTCAGATTCGCGGGCGGTAGCATTGCTCCTCGGCCCTCATGCGCTCGCACGTTTCGACGTGCGCCAGCACATGGTCAGTCCGGTTTGGGACTGACAGTTGGAGGGCGGCTTTTGAATGTGATCGCCGCGCTACGAACTTGGGTTGACGTTTTTCCCCATTGATCGAGGAGGCAGTTCTGCCCAAGCCGAAAGACGACGCCATCGTGCTCGAGGGCACGATCCTCGAGTCGCTCCCGAACGCGATGTTCCGGGTCGAGCTCGAGAACGGCCACAAGGTGTTGGCGCACATCTCCGGAAAGATGCGGATGCACTACATCCGTATTCTCCCCGGCGACAAGGTGCAGGTGGAACTCACTCCGTACGACCTCACTCGGGGTCGCATCACGTATCGCTACAAGTAAGTCAGAAGTCCAGAAGGTCTCGAGAAAGCACGTCACCATGAAGGTTCGACCGAGCGTCAAGAAAATTTGCGAGAAGTGCAAGGTCATTCGCCGCCATGGCAGCGTGCGCGTGATTTGCGAGAACCCCCGTCACAAGCAGCGCCAGGGCTGAAAGAGAAGATCGCACGATGGCACGTATTTCCGGCGTCGACATTCCCCGCGAGAAGCGGTTGGAGATTTCGCTCACCTACATCTTCGGTATCGGCAAGCCCACGGCGCAGCGCATCTGCGCCGACACGGGGCTGAACCCGAACGAGCGCGTTCGTAACCTCACCGAGGACGAGATCAACAAGATCCGTGCCTGGGTCGATGCGAACATCACGGTCGAGGGCGACCTGCGCCGCGACGTGGCGCAAGACATCAAGCGCAAGATCGAGATCGGGTGCCTGCAGGGCGTTCGTCACCGCAAGGGCCTGCCCGTGCGTGGCCAGCGCACCCACACCAACGCCCGTACCCGTAAGGGTCCGAAGAAGACCGTCGCCAACAAGAAGAAGGCTGTGAGGAAGTAATGGCGAAGCCGAAGCCGGGCGGTCGCCGCCCCCGCAAGCGCGAGCGCAAGAACGTCACCAATGGTGTCGTCCACATCAAGAGCTCGTTCAACAACACCATCGTCTCCATCACCGACACCGAGGGCAACGTCATCTCGTGGGCCTCGTCCGGTGGCGTCGGCTTCAAGGGGTCGCGCAAGAGCACCCCGTTCGCCGCGCAGATGGCCGCCGAGAAGGCAGCCCGCGCCGCGATGGAGCACGGCCTGCGTCGCGTCGAAGTGCAGGTGAAGGGCCCGGGTTCGGGTCGCGACACCGCCGTCCGCAGCATTCAGAACACCGGCATCGAGGTCACTTCGATCAAGGATGTCACCCCCGTCCCCCACAACGGCTGCCGTCAGCCCAAGCGTCGCAGGACCTGATCCCATGGCTCGTTACACCGGCCCGAAGGTGCGCGTGTCGCGCCGCCTCGGCATCAACATCTACGAGAACGAGAAGGGCCGCAAGGCTCTCGATCGTCGCCCCTTCCCTCCCGGCGCGCACGGCCGCACTCGTCGCCGCAACGCCGGCAGCGAGTACCTGGCCCAACTCCAGGAGAAGCAGAAGGCGAAGTACATCTACTGCGTCCTCGAGCGTCAGTTCCGCAACACCTACGAAGAGGCCGTGCGTCTGCAGGGCCCCACGGGTGAGAACCTGCTGCGTCTGCTCGAGCAGCGCCTCGACAACATCGTGTACCGCGCCGGCTGGGCATCCACCCGTCCGCAGGCCGGTCAGTTCGTGAGCCACGGCCTCATCCAGGTCAACGGCAAGCGCGTCGACATCCGCAGTTACCGCGTCAAGAAGGGCGACGTCGTGTCGCTCTCGCCCAAGGCGCAGGCGATGATCGTCATCCAGCACAACCTCGACGTCCTCGACCGTTCGGTCGTGGGTTGGCTCGAGACCGGCGACGGCGGCAAGCAGGTCACAGTTCGCGACCTGCCGCAGCGCGAGCACATCGACGTGCCCGTCCGCGAATCGCTCATCGTCGAGCTCTACTCGAAGTAATCCGGCCACCTTCCCTGCACCAGAGGCACCCATGCTCGTCATTCAGCGCCCCACCGTCGAAGCTCTCGGCGACGACCACCCCACTCGGCAGCGGTTCGCCGTCGGCCCGCTCGAGCCCGGCTTCGGTCACACCATCGGCAACTCGCTGCGCCGCACCCTGCTCAGCAGCATCCCCGGCGCGGCCATCACGTCGGTCCGCTTCGACGACGCGCTGCACGAGTTCGACACCATCGCCGGCATCGCCGAGGATGTCACCGACATCATCCTCAACATCAAGGACATCGTGGTCACCTCGACGTCCGACGAGGAAGTCACGCTGCGTCTCGACGTGCGTGGCCCGGCCGAGATCACCGCAGGCGACATCAAGTGCCCAAGCGAGATCGACATCCTCAACAAGGATCTGCACCTCGCCTCGCTGAACGGCAAGGCCCGCCTGGCCGTCGACCTCACCGTGGGCCGTGGCCGTGGCTACCTGTCCAGCGACCGCGATGCGCAGAACCGCACCATCGGCGTCGTGCCGGTGGACGCCATCTTCTCGCCGGTCCGCCGCGTGATGTTCGAGATCGAGCCCACCCGCGTCGAGCAGAGCACCAACTACGAGCGCCTCGTGCTCGACATCACCACCGATGGCAGCATCACGCCCCGCGAGGCCCTGGCCTCGGCCGGCGCCACGCTGCGCTCGTTGGTCGATCTGGTGGCCAACCTGTCCGACGAGCCGCAGGGTCTCGAGCTCGGTGAGGTCGCCAGCACGGCGAACACCTCGCCCGACCTCGACCTGCCCATCGAAGACCTCGATCTGTCCGAGCGCCCCCGCAACTGCCTCAAGCGTGCGCAGATCAACACCGTGGGCGAACTGCTCACCAAGACCGAAGACGACCTGCTGAACATCACCAACTTCGGGCAGAAGAGCCTCGATGAAGTGAAGCAGAAGCTCGACGAGCGCGGCCTCACGCTGCGCGGCTGAGCAGAAATCTGTAAGAGGAGAAAGAAGTCATGCCTGCAACCCCTCGTCGGGCCCGCAATTTCGGCGGCAGCTCGCAACACCAGAAGCTCATGATGGCCAACCTCGCCGCGTCGCTCATCGCGGCCGAGGCCATCGTCACCACCGAGGCGAAGGCGAAGGCCCTGCGCCCCATCGCCGAGAAGCTCATCACCAAGGCGAAGAAGGCCCAGGAAGAGGGTCCGATGCGCGTGCATCGCATTCGTCAGATCCAGGGCTACCTGGGTGACAAGGAGATGACGCACAAGCTCGTCACCGATGTGGCCCCGCGCTACACGGAGCGCAATGGTGGCTACCTGCGCATCCTGAAGCTCGGGCCGCGCCAGGGCGACAACGCGCCGATGGCTCGCGTCGAGCTCGTCTGATCCCACGTTCTGTCGAACGGGCGGCGTCCTTCGGGGCGCCGCCCGTTTGCGTTCTCCGACCAGGCGTGAGTCAGGCGACGAGGAACGCGGGCTGTCGCTGCATCAACGTCGCGCCGTGACGGGCGACGGGGAGCGACTCGTCGAACCAGCGCATCTGCGCCGAGGCATGGCCGTAGCGCTGAGCAGTCGAGGCTCGACGTTCGTCGAACGTGACCGGCTCGCCGCTCGCCGACGTGGTGCGGTCGAGATAGGTGAGGATCGCCAGCAACTCACTGTCGGATTGCCACACGTCGAGGTGCGACATGCCGCGATCCGCGGCTTCGATCTGGGCGGCCGAGTGGTGAGCCACCAATGGCGCCACATCGTGGAGGCCGATGGTGTCGAGGAAACGCGCGCCGACGAAGCCGTGCGGTTCGGTGTTGTCGGGGTCGAGTGCTCGGCCGACGTCGTGCAGGAGGGCTGCGAGTTCCAGGGTCTCCATGCGATCGCTGGCCAACCAGTGCAGCTCGTGGCGACGAGCCGAAACCGCTCGGTGCCACACGCTGCGCGAGTGCCAGGTGCGAGCCGGCGTGTCGCGGAAGGCTTCGTCGAGCCAGTGCAACCACGTGCCGCTGTCGCGCAGCTCGACGCGCGGCGCGAGCAATCGCGGGCGTCGGGCGACTCGGGATTCGTCCATCGACATCGACACTAGTGCGGTGCTCAGCGGCCTGAAAACGCCGGTCATCCGCCACCCCTTCCATTCAGACGTTGTTCATCGTCCGGCCACCTTCCGTTTCCCGTTCGGGCCGCGCGTGTCGCGCTGGCTGACACCCGGGCCGGCGTCGCTCGCCGTAGCCTGGATCATCGTGCCCCGTCGCGCTCGTCACCCTGTCGCCGTCCTGGCAGTGCTCGCCGCCGTGCCGGCCATCGGGCTCGCCGGGCTGTGGGTGGTGGCCGACGGTCGCAGCGACGAGGTGTCGGTGCCGGTCACTTCCACCACGGTGGCACCGGTGCTGCCCGCTGCGTTGCCGACGCCGCTGCTCTCCGCTCGGCGTGCGCCGTCGCCGATGGTGAGCGACCGCCGCGAAGACATCCTGATCGACGCGGTCCAGCCGCTCGCGGCCACCGTGGACGGTGGTTCGTGCATGGCGATGGGCGTCGACGACCGGCTCATCGCGGGGGCGAACACCACCACCCCGGTCATCCCGGCCAGCAATCTGAAGGTGGTCATCGCCGCTGCCGCAGTGGAGATCCTCGGCGCGGGCACGGTGTTCACGACCAAGGTCGTCGGCCCGGCACCGGTGAACGGCGTGGTCGACGGCGACGTGTACCTCGTGGGTGGCGGCGACCCGGTGCTGAGCGAGCAGTGGTACACCGAGATCACGCCGTCGCACGCACGTCCGCCCATCAACAGCACCGGCGTGGAGGCATTGGCCGACGCCTTGGTGGCCGCCGGAGTCACGTCGATCACCGGCGGCGTGGTGGGCGACGGGTCACGGTACGACGACGAGCGCTACCCGCCCGGCTGGAGCGACGACATCCGACGCTCGATCGATGGCGTGGCCGTGGGTGCACTGGTGGTGAACGACTCGGTCGGTCGAAATGGTGCGCTGGGCTCCGATCCCGCGGCCAGCGCGGCCGGCACGCTCACTCGGCTCCTCGAAGATCGTGGCATCGCCGTGTCGGGCGACGCATCCACCGGAGTGGCACCGGCCGACGGTGTGGCCCTGGCCACGACCACGTCGCAACCGCTGTCGGCCATCGTCAACGAGATGCTGGTCACCAGCGACAACCTCACGGCCGAGATGCTGGTGAAGGAGATGGGGCTCGCCGTGTCCTCGAAGGGCACCCGGGTCGACGGCCTGCAAGCGGTGGTCGATCGGCTGGTGCAGTGGGGCCTGTCCACCGACGGTGTCGTACTGGTCGACGGCTCCGGTCTGTCGCGTGAGAACCGACTCACGTGTGAGGTGTTGCTGGCCGTGCTGCAACGGGGCGCGGCGGTCGACGTGGTGGGCAGCGGGATGGCGACGGCCGGCCAGGACGGGTCGACACTCGACGGCAAGTTCGAACAGGACGGTCTCACTGGCGTGCTGCGGGCGAAGACCGGCAGTCTGCGCGAGGTGAAGGCGCTCTGTGGTTACTACGTGTCGGGCGACGACGAGGTGGAGTTCGTGCTCATCCTGAACGGCGCGTCGGCCGCCGGCTTCGCCGGCCCGTGGGACCTGCTCGGTGCCGCATTGCTCGCGGCGAACACCTCGCCGAGTGTCGACTCGCTGTCGCCGGTGGCGTCGTAGGCTGATCCGATGTCGCGGCGAGCTCGCATGACAGTGGCCTACCTGGGCACCGAGTTCCACGGCTTCGCCGAGAGCGAGCGGGTGCGCACGGTGATGGGCGAGTTGCGCTCGGCCCTCGAGCGCGTGGTCCGCCAGCCGGTGAACCCTGTGGGTGCGGGTCGCACCGACACCGGGGTGCACGGGTGGGGTCAGGTGGTGAGCCTGGATCTGCCCGACGACACCGACCTCGGCGATCTGCAGCACCGCATCAATCGAATGTGCGGGCCCATGATCGCCGTACGCGACGCCTCGTGGACCGAAGACCCCGAGTTCAACGCCCGGTACAGCGCATCCTGGCGTCACTACCGCTACCACGTCGTCAACGACCGAGTCCCCAATCCGCTCCTGGCGGCGACATCGTGGCACGTGCCGCAGCCGCTGCAGCTGTGGGCCATGCAGTTGGCGTGCGACCCCATCATCGGCGAGCACGACTTCTCGTCGTTCTGCCGACGACCCAAGGTCGTCGAAGGTGCGACACCGCCGTCGATGACTCGGCGAGTGCTGAGTGCTCAGTGGCGGGCTGTCTCCGACGACCATCCGGGGCTGCTCCGCTTCGAGATCCGCGCCAACGCGTTCTGCCATCAGATGGTCCGGTCGCTGGTGGGGACCATGGTCGACATCGGTCTCGGGCGCATCCACGCCGGTGAGATGCGGTCGATCCTGCTCCGCGGCGACCGCCAGGCCGCCAGCACGGTGGCCCCGCCGCAGGGCCTGGTGCTCTGGGAAGTCGGCTATCCCTAGGGTTTTCGCGCGGTTCCTGGCCAGGTCGATTGTCGTTCCACGCGCGAAGCCCGTATCATTGCACGGTTCCTCGGAGCCGCCCTTGGGTCGGCCCGCATGTTCGAAGGTTTCCTGATGAGCACCACGTATTCACCGAAGGCCAGCGAGATCACACGCGCCTGGCACGTCATCGACGCCGAGGGCATGGTGCTCGGTCGTCTGTGCACCGAAGCCGCTCGCATCCTGCGCGGCAAGCACAAGCCGATCTTCGCCCCCCACATCGACACGGGCGATCATGTCGTCATCATCAACGCCGACAAGGTCGTGCTCACCAAGGGCAAGGCCGGTCAGAAGCAGGTGTGGCGTCACACCGGTTACCCCGGCGGCATCAAGAGCGAGACGTACTCGAACCTCTTGAACCGCAACGCGGCAGAAGCCATCCGCGGCAGCATCAAGGGCATGCTGCCCCACGGCCCGCTCGGCCGTCAGCAGATCAAGAAGCTCAAGGTCTACGCAGGTCCCGAGCACCCGCACGCCGCGCAGAACCCTGTCGTCCTCGAGATTCCCGCGGCCAAGGCCCGCTGAGCACCAAAGGCAAGAAGGTAGACGTTCATGGCCACCAAGCCGCTCACCCAGACCACCGGCCGTCGTAAGGAGGCTGTTGCCCGCGCTCGTCTGCGCCCCGGCACCGGCGTCCACACCATCAACGGCAAGGCGTTCGATCAGTACTTCCCCACGGCCATGCAGCGCATGATCGTCACCGAGGCGCTGCGCGTCGTCGACGCCGAAGAGGCGTACGACGTGGATGCCACCCTGCACGGGGGCGGCGTCACCGGTCAGGCCGGCGCCCTGCGCATGGCCATCGCCCGGTCGCTCGTCGAGCTCGACCCCGATGCCCGCCCGGCGCTGAAGAAGGCCGGCCTGCTCACCCGCGACCCCCGTCGCAAGGAGAGCAAGAAGTACGGTCTCGTCAAGGCCCGCAAGGCCAAGCAGTACACGAAGCGCTGATCCCAGCGTTGCTCGAACGCCCTCGGCTCCGCCGGGGGCGTTCGTGCGTTTTGGACAGAGAACGGATTCCACGTGACCCTGAAGTTCGGCACCGACGGTGTGCGCGGCGTGGCGCTCACCGAGCTCACCACCGAGTACGCCGCCGCCCTGGGCAGGGCCGCGGCTCAGGTGCTGGGTGGTGGTCGCTGGCTCATCGGTCGTGACACCCGCGAGTCCGGCCCTGCGCTGGAGGCCGCGGTGGTGGCCGGTCTGGCAGCCGGTGGTGCGCAGCCGGTGTCGGTGGGCGTGCTGCCCACGCCGGCGCTGGCGTGGCTCGCCGCGCAGCACGACTGCCCGGCCGCCATGATCACGGCCTCGCACAACCCGTGGCACGACAACGGGGTGAAGATCTTCGGCGCCGGCGGTGTGAAGCTGGTCGACGAGGTCGAGCGTGCCATCGAGGGGGCCATCGATCTCCATCAGCCCTGCCCGCCGGTCGAGCCCTTGGTGCTCGACGAACGCGATCGCTATGTGCTGCACCTGGTCGACCGTCACGGCTCGCTCCGTGGGTTGCGGGTGGTGCTCGACTGCGCCAACGGGGCGATGAGCCAGGTGGCACCCGCCGTGTTCACGGCGCTGGGAGCCGATGCCGTGGTCATCCACGCGCAGCCCGACGGCCGCAACATCAACGATCACTGTGGGGCCACACACACCGAGTCGCTCGCGGTCGCGGTGGTGGAGCACGGCGCCACGCTGGGCCTGGCGTTCGACGGCGACGGGGATCGGGTCATCGCGGTCGACCACCTGGGCCGCACGGTCGACGGCGACCGACTCATCGCGCTGGCGGCGCTGCAACTGCGCGAGGAGGGCGCGTTGCATCACGACACCGTCGTCGTCACGGTGATGAGCAACCTCGGCTTCCACAAGGCGATGGCGGCCGCCGGAGTGCACGTGGTCACCACGGGCGTGGGCGACCGCTACGTGCTGGAGGCGCTCGACCAGGGCGGGTTCAGCATCGGTGGCGAACAGAGCGGTCACATCATCTACCGCGACGTGGCCACCACGGGCGACGGGCTGCTCGCCGGCCTGCGTCTCGCCGAGTACGTGCACGGTCACCATCGCACCCTCGCCGACCTCGCCGGTGAGGTGATGACCGGTTACCCGCAGGTGCTGGTGAACGTGAAGGTGGCCGACCGTCACCCGCGAGCTGCCGACGAACTGGCGGCCGAGATCGCAGAGGCCGAACAGGCGCTCGGTGGCGACGGTCGCATCCTCATCCGGGCCAGCGGCACCGAGCCGCTCATCCGCGTGATGGTGGAAGCGGCCACCGACCACCTCGCCCGAGCCGTGGCCGACGGCCTCGCCGCCGTGGTCCACACCCGCTTCGGCTGACGGGCGCGACTTCTCGATCGTTGGCCGAACAGACCCTGACCGATACCCAACCTTGCCCCTCGGTAACCTGTGAGGCATGTGTGGCATCGTCGCGATCGTGTCCCGTCCGTCCCAGCGGTCGGTGCCCGAGGCCCCGGATCTGCTGGCCCTGCTCGACCGGGCGGTGGCGGCAGACTCGCTCGCCGACGCGGCCGTGGTGGTGGCCGAGGTGGACCGCCTGCTGCACGGTGTGCCCGGCACGTTGGCCCTCGTCGGCCGACACGAACTGATCGCCGGCATCACCGCTCGGCTCGACCAGATCGATGCACGCGTCGCCTCCCGCGAGCACGAGCTCGAGATGGCGGTCGGCATGGTGGCCGACGACATCGAGGCCGCCAACTCCGAACTGCTGGCCATCCGCGACGCGGCGTGGGCCGTTCGCCGAGATCGCCTGCGCACTGCCGATGCCGTGAACGACTTCGCCGGCCGTGATGCCGGTGCCGCGGCCGTTGCCGGCTACCTGGCCATCCAGCAGGCGCTGTCGGCCATCGACCGCATGGAGGTGCGTGGCCGCGACAGCGCTGGCGTGCACGTGTTCGTGTGGCACCACGGCATCGACCCGTCGGATCCTGCCGTGGTGGCCCTGCTCGCTCGCCGCACCACCGACCCCCTGTTCCAGAGCGGCTCGGTGCGGTTGGCCGGCCCGAGCGTCAGCTTCGTCTACAAGGCCGCAGCGGAGATCGGTGAGCTGGGCGACAACGTGAAGGCATTGCGCGCGGCCGTTCACGCCGACGACCTGCTGCGCTTGGCGCTCACCTCGCCGACGGCCCGCGTGTCGGTGTTGGGTCACACCCGCTGGGCCAGTGTCGGCATCATCAGCGAACCCAACTGCCACCCGGTGAACGGCGAGCAGGCCGAGCAGTCGATGGGCGCCGACGGCCCGTACACGGTGGCGGTGTTGAACGGCGACGTCGACAACCACGCCGACATCAAGGTCAACCACGGCTTGCGCATCCCCGGGCCCATCACCACCGACGCCAAGGTCATCCCGGCCGTCATGGCGTTGCACGCCGAGCACTCGCACGGCGATCTCGGTGAGGCGTTCCGTCGCACCGTCGCCGAGTTCGAGGGCAGCGTTGCCATCGGCGCGCAGGCCGCCGATCGCCCCGACGAGGTGTACCTCGCGCTGCGTGGCAGTGGTCAGGCGCTGTACGTGGGCCTCGCGGAGGATCTGTTCATCGTGGCCAGCGAGCCGTACGGCGTGGTCGAGGAGACCCCGCACTACCTGCGCGTCGATGGCGAGACCGCATCGCCCAGCGGCAGCCGCGGCCAGGTGTTCGTGCTCGACGGCGCGCACGCCGGCACGCTCGCCGGGGTGCGGCGCCGGGCGTACGACGGCAGCGAGCTCCCGGTGGACGACAGAGAAGTCGTCACCGCACAGGTCACCACCCGCGACATCGATCGCGGCGATGCGCCCCACTTCCTGCTGAAGGAGATCACCGAGGCGCCGAACAGCTTCCGCAAGACCCTCCGCGGTCGCATCGTCGACACGCCGCAGGGCCTGCGTGCCGAGGTGGGCGAACGCGCGCTGCCCTCCGATGTGGTGCGGCGCCTGGGCAACGGCGAGATCTCCAAGGTGCGCGTCATCGGCCAGGGCACCGCGTTCGTGGCGGGCAGCAGCATGGCCGCCGTGCTCGACGACCTCTTCGGCGGCTCGCTCGACGTCGACGCCATCACGGCCACCGAGTTGTCGGGGTTCAACCTGCGCCTCGACATGGCCGACACGCTCGTCGTCGCCGTCAGCCAGAGCGGCACCACCACCGACACGAACCGCACGGTCGACCTGGCCCGTGGGCGCGGTGCATCGGTGCTCGCCATCGTGAACCGTCGCAACAGCGACCTCACCGACAAGGCCGACGGCGTGATGTACACCAGCGACGGTCGCGACGTGGAGATGAGCGTCGCCAGTACCAAGGCCTTCTACGCCCAGGTAGCCGCCGGCGTGTTGCTCGCCTGCGCGATCTCCGAGGCCGCCGGCGCGGGCTCGCCCCACCGTCGCCACGAGCTGCTCACCTCGTTGCGCACGCTGCCCGACGCGATGACCGAGGTCATCGCCAACCGCCCGGCGATCGCCGACGCGGCTCGCCGGTTCGCCCCCTCCAAGCGCTACTGGGCCATCGTCGGCAACGGGCCCAACACGGTGGCGGCCGAAGAGGTTCGGATCAAGCTCAGCGAGCTCTGCTACAAGAGCATCGCCTGCGACGTCACCGAGGACAAGAAGCACATCGACCTGTCGAGCGAACCGCTCATCCTGGTGTGTGCCGCCGGCCTCGTGGGTGGCACCGCCGACGACGTGGCGAAGGAAGTCGCCATCTACAAGGCCCACAAGGCCACCCCCATCGTCGTGGCCACGGATGCCGACGAACGGTTCGCCAGCGCGGCAGCGGTGCTCACCGTGCCGTCGGTCGACTCGTCGCTCGCGTTCGTGCTGTCGGCGATGACCGGCCATCTGTTCGGGTACGAGGCAGCGCTGGCCATCGACGCATCGGCGCGTCCGCTGCGCGAGGCACGAGAGGTCATCGAGCACGCACTCACCCGCACCGATCACGGCGACACCGTGCTCGGCGAGGTGCGCGCCGGGGTCGTGGCACACGCCGAGAAGTTCCTCGACGGTCTGCGCGCCGGCGGCTACGACGGCCATCTGGAAGCATCCACCGCCGTCCGCCTGGTCGGTCTGCTGCGCGACATCACCAGCGAGTCGCCGCTCGAGGCGTACCAGCGGGCCACGGGCAAGATCGCCACGCCGGGCGTCGTGGTCGACGACCTCACCGCCGCGCTCACCCGAGCCATCGAGGAGCTCACCCGTCCGGTCGACGCCATCAAGCACCAGGCGAAGACCGTCACCGTGGGCATCAGCCGCAACGACGAGGGCGTGCTCGACCGGGCACTCGTGCAGGAGCTGCTGCACGCCGGTGCCGGTCGCGACCGCCTCAGCTATCGCACCCTGAAGGTGCTCGCCGACCTCGACCCCGCGGTCGACGCGGTGGTGGGCTACACCCGCTACGCCATCGAGGGCGACCCGGCGCACGACGCCACCATCTCCATCGTCGATCGCGGTGGCCTGTCGTTGGAGGTGCCGAGCCGCGTGGAGACCAACTCGCAGCTGCGCGGCACCAAGCGGCGCGTGGCCAGCGAGAAGGAAGTGCTGGTGGCCCGTGGCCGCAGCGACGGCCGCACGGTCCTGTTCGTGCCAGAGGTGAAGGGTGGCACGTGCACCGGCATCACGCTGCTGCACGTGCGGTTCCACGACCGCCTGCCCGCCGCCACCGTGCGCGGCGTGCTGCAGGGGTACGACCGCCGGTACGACCGCCTGGTCTACTGGGTGACGGAGACCGAGGGCAGCTTCCGCGACGACCTGCTCGCCGACCTGTCGGTGGCCGACCTCCTCATCCTTCCCATCACCGACGCCGCCGATCACTGGCGCACCCGATGATCAAGGGCGTCGGTGTCGATGCGGTCGACATCGAACGTTTCCGCACGTCGTTGTCGCGCACGCCGTCGATGCGCGAGCGGCTGTTCACCGAGGAAGAGCTCGCCTACGTGGCCCCGAAGGTGGATCCCGTGCCGTCGCTGGCGGCTCGCTTCGCCGCACGCGAGGCCGTGATGAAGGCGATGGGGTTGGGGTTGGGCGCGTTCGGGTTCCACGAGGTGTGGGTCACCCGCGCCGAGTCGGGTGCGCCGTCACTCGCCATCACCGGGCGGGCGCTCGAGCTGGCGGTGGACCGGGGCATCACCCAGTGGCACCTGAGCATCACCCACTCGGCGCTGGTCGCCGTGGCACACGTCGTCGCCGAGTGACGCGAGCGGGTGCCCGATCGGGTCCCAGAGCGGGTGATGGCCACGCGGCGTAGGCTTCGCCTTCGATGTTGCCGATCGTGACGCCCGTGGAAATGCGCGCCGTCGACCTGGCCGTCGCGCCCCAGTTGGATCAGTACATCGAGCGCGCCGGCGCGGCCGTGGCGCGGGCGGCGATGCGGATGTTGGGCGGCACCTACGGCCGCACCGTCAATGTCATCGTCGGCGTGGGGAACAACGGGGCCGACGGGCGTGTCGCCGCTCGGATGTTGGTGGATCGCGGCGTCAAGGTTCGGGTGTTCGACGTGGCCGACTGCCCTCGTCAGCTTCCCGCGGCCGATCTGGTGATCGACGCTGCCTTCGGCACGGGATTCCACGGCCGGTGGGACCCACCCGACGTGGGTGGAACGCGCGTGCTGGCAGTCGACCTTCCGAGCGGCGTGAACGCGCTCACGGGTTCGGCGTCGGGTCCGGTGCTCCCGGCCGACCACACCGTGACCTTCCAGGCGCTCAAGCCCGGTCTGCTGATGCCGCCCGGGAGCCAGTTGGTGGGCGACCTCGAGCTGGTCGACATCGGTCTCGGCGAGCGGGTGCACGCGCACGCGCACGCCCACCTCGTGCAGCAGAGCGACGTGGCGTCGTGGTTGCCGCACCGTCCGGCCACGGCACACAAGTGGCGCGCGGCGACGCGCATCGTGGCCGGCAGCGTCGGCATGACCGGTGCCGCGGCCCTGGCCGCGCACGCGGCGATGCGCAGCGGTGCCGGCATGGTGCAGCTCTCGGCCGTCGGGTGTCTGGTCACCGACAGCTCGCTCGAGGTGGTGCAGCGCCCGCTGCAGGGTCCGGTGTGGGCGCGTGCGCTGCTCGATTCGCTCGACCGGTTCCACTCGCTCGTCATCGGCCCCGGCATCGGCCGCGACGACACCACGGCGAAGGAGACCCGAGCCGTGGTGCTGGAGGCGTCGGTGCCCACTGTGGTCGACGGCGACGGCCTGTTCGCGATGGCGTGGAACGCCGAAGGAGCGGGCGCCCTGCTACGGCGGCGCACGATGCCCACGGTGCTCACGCCACACGACGGTGAGTACCACCTGCTCACCGGTTCGCCGCCCGCGCCCGACCGGTTCGTGGCCGCGCGTCGTCTCGCCACCGACACCGGGTGTGTGGTGCTGCTGAAGGGCCCGGCCACCGTCGTGGCCGAGCCGGACGGGCGCGTGCTGGTCATCACCACCGGCGACGAGCGACTGGCCACCGCCGGGTCGGGCGACGTGTTGGCCGGCATCATCGGTGGCCTGCTCGCGCAGGGCATGGCGCCGTTCCACGCGGCGGCCTCCAGCGCGTGGCTGCACGGCCGAGCCAGCCGACGAGCGCCCGCGTTCGGCATGGTCGCCGGCGACATCGCCGATCACCTGCCGGCGGTGTTCGAGGAGCTCGCGTGAGCCGGTGGGCTTGGGCCGAGGTGTCCTCGGCTGCCATCGAACACAACGTGCAGGCGCTCGCCCGGCTGGTCGCACCGGCCCAGGTGTGGGCGGTGGTGAAGGCCGACGGCTACGGCCACGGGGCGCTGCTCGCTGCGCCCGCCGCGCTCGACGGTGGCGCGGGTGGCTTGTGCGTGGCGCTGGTGCAGGAGGGCGTTCGGTTGCGCGAGGCCGGCATCACCGCGCCGGTGTTGGTGCTCAGCGAGCAACCCGCGGAGCAGGTGTCGCTGGCGGTGCAGCACGGCTTGCAGCTCACCGTCTACAGCACCGACCAGCTCGAGGTCATCGCCGAGCACGGTGGTCAGGATCACCCCGTGCACCTGAAGGTCGACACGGGCATGCGCCGCGTGGGGGCGCAGGTCGACGACGTGGTGCGCATCGCCGATGCCATCGCCGCCTCAGCTGCGGTCCGGCTGGAGGGTGTGTTCACCCATCTCGCCGTGGCCGACGAGCCGGGCGATCCGTACAACGACCGCCAGCTCGACCTGTTCGAGACGGTCATCGCCCGTCTGAACGTCGCTGGACACCATCCCGCGCTGGTGCACGCGGCCAACTCTGCCGGTGCGCTGGCGCACCCGCGTGCTCGACTGAGCATGGTGCGTGCGGGCATCGCCATCTACGGCATCGCCCCCGGCACCGGCGTCGCGTCGCAGGCGCGCGGCCTCGGCCTTCGTCCCGCCCTCTCGCTCTACGCCAAGGTGTCGCACGTGAAGCGCGTGGCGGCGGGGGAGCGCATCTCGTACGGGCTCCGCCACACCTTCGAGCGCGACACCACCGTGGCCACCCTGCCGCTCGGGTATGCCGACGGTGTGCCGCGCCGGCTGCACGCCGTCGACGGCTCCGTGCTCATCGGAGGAGTCCGGCGCCACATCGTCGGCGTGGTCACCATGGATCAGTTGATGGTCGACTGCGGCGACGACCTGGTGGAGGTGGGCGACGACGCCGTCCTCATCGGGCGACAGATCGGGCGCGACGGCGAGATCGTGCAGATCACCGCCGACGAATGGGCCGACCGGCTCGACACCATCGCCTACGAGATCGTCTGTGGCATCTCGGCGCGCATCGAGCGCCGCGCGGTCTGACGGCCGCGGGCGGATCCATCCCACCGACTGCCTCTAGCATCACCACTGTCATGTTGCAGCTCCGCGCTCGGTCACTCGCCGACACCCACGCCATCGCCGCGGCGATCGCTGCGTTGTCGCGCACGGGCGACCTCATCGTGCTGGCCGGCGAGATGGGTGCCGGCAAGACCGCATTCGCACAGGGCTTCGGCGCCGCGCTCGGTGTCACCGATCGCATCACCTCGCCCACGTTCACACTGGTCCACAGCTACGAGGCTGGCCGCCTCACCCTGCACCACGCCGACATCTACCGGCTGTCCACGCACCACCAGGTGGCCGACCTGGCGCTGTCGGAGCTGGTGGAGTACGACGGCATCGTGCTCATCGAATGGGGCGACGTGGTCGCCCAGTCGTTGGGCGACCATCTGTTGGTTCGTCTCGACCACGTCGACGACGACGAGGACGCGCGCACGGTCACCCTCAGCGGCACCGGCCGCTCGTGGGCGCTCCGGTGGGAACGGGTCACGTCATCGGTGGAGGGCTTCGCATGCTGATCCTGGGTATCGAGACGGCCACGCCGCAGGTGTCGGTCGCCATCGGTGGGCACGAAGGTGTGCTCGGTCAGTTCGAGGTGTCGCGCGGCCGCCGGCACGCCGAGACGCTGGTGCCCGCCATCGAGTTCCTGTGCCGGCAGACCGACATCGAGATGAGCGAGTTCAGTGCCATCGCGGTCGACGTCGGCCCCGGCCTGTTCACCGGCATGCGTGTCGGGCTCGCCGCGGGGAAGGCCATCGCCCAGGCACTGCGCGTGCCGATGATCGGCATCAGTTCGCTCGACCTGCTCGCATTCCCGCTGCGCTACGCCGACCGCACCATCGCCGCGGTCATCGACGCCCGCAAGGGAGAGGTGTTCTACGCGTTTTACCGACCCGTTCCTGGCGGTGTGCAGCGCGTCACCGAGCCGGTGGTCGGCTCGGTCGACGAACTGGTGGGCGATCTGATGGCCCGCGGTCAGAGCGTCATCTGTGTGGGCGACGGTGCACTGCGGTACCGCGACGAGATCGACGGCGGCATGCGCTGCGAGTTCGCCGAGCAGTTCCTCTCGTTCCCGTCGGCCGGACCGCTCGTGCAGCTGGCCCACGCTCGTGCGCTGCGCGAGGAGTGGGTGAACCCGTGGGAGATCCAGCCCATGTACCTGCGGGCACCCGACGCGCAGATCAACTGGAGCACACGCGAGGCAGCCCGATGAGCGTGCTGTCGCGCCTCCTCGGCAAGGCGGGCGAGCCCGACCTGATGGTCGAGCCGCTCCGCCGCCGCCACCTCGCGGGCATCATGCCCATCGAGCAGGCGTCGTATCCGAAGCCGTGGTCGCTCAACGTGTTCCAGAGCGAGATCGAGATGATGCGTCGCGGGGATCGCACGTACCTCGTGGCCCGCGTCGGCACTCAGGTCATCGGCTACGCCGGCGTCATGTACGCGGGCGACGACGCGCACGTCACGAACATCGCGGTCGCATCGGGCCACCAGCGACGCGGTGTGGCCACACGCCTGCTCGCCGAGCTGGCCTGGTCGGCCATCCGGCACGGCAGCACCGGGCTGACGCTCGAGGTGCGGGTGAGCAACGCTGGCGCGCAGGCGCTCTATCGCGACTTCGGGTTCACCGAGGCCGGCCGCCGCAAGAACTACTACGAGAACGTGGAAGACGCCATCGTCATGTGGTGCCGCGACATCCTCGAACCCACCTACAAGGCCCGCCTGCGCGAGCTGTGCCCGGAGGCCGCGGAATGATCATCGACCAGGACACACTGGTGCTCGGCATCGAGACCAGCTGCGACGAGACCGCGGCGGCGCTGGTGATGGGCGGCTACGACGTGGTGTCCAGCGCGGTCAGCACGCAGGTGGACCTGCACGCGCAGTTCGGCGGCGTGGTGCCCGAGATCGCCGGGCGAGCCCACCTCGATCTCCTCAATCCGATGGTCGCCCGAGCCATCGTCGAAGCAGGCGTCCAGCCGGAACGCATCGACGCCGTGGCGTGCACCGTCGGGCCGGGACTCATCGGTGCCCTGCTCGTGGGCGTCTCGGCGGCGAAGGCGCTGGCGCTCACGTGGGACGTGCCGTTCGTGGGGGTGAACCACATGGAGGCACATCTCTACGCAGCGTTCCTGGAAGACCCCACGCTGCAGTTCCCGTTGGTGGTGATGCTCGTCTCCGGTGGGCACACGATGCTCATCGAGATGCAGGACCACGGCCGGTATCGGCTGCTGGGTCAGACCATCGACGACGCTGCCGGCGAGGCGTTCGACAAGGTGGCTCGCTTCCTCGGGCTGGACTACCCCGGAGGTCCGGCCATCGACCGTGAAGCCGTGCACGGCGACCCCGAAGCCATCCAATTCCCTCGCGCCATGCTGCACGACGGACTCGACTTCAGCTTCAGCGGTCTGAAGACGTCGGTGATGAACCACGTGCGCAAACACCCCGATGTCGGCACCGCCGACGTCGCTGCGTCGTTCCAGGCCGCAGTGGTCGACGTGCTGGTGCAGAAGGCACAGCGCGCGGCCCAGCAGGTGGGTGCCAAGGGCCTCGTGCTCGGTGGCGGTGTGGCCGCCAACTCGCTGTTGCGCGAGCGATTCCTCTCGGCATGCGCCGAGAGCGGCATCCACGGCTTCCTGCCCAGCCGCGAGATGTGCACCGACAACGCGGCCATGATCGCGGCTGCCGGCTGGCATCGACTGCGCAGCGACGGACCCACGTCGCTCGACACCGGCGCGTATCCCAACATGCGTCTGTCGTTCGTCCAATGAGCGCCCGCATCGACGCGTTCGTCGTCGCCACACCTGGTCTCGAGGTGCTGGTGCAAGGCGAGCTCACTCGTCTGGGCGTGCGCCCCGCCAACGTCACGCACGGAGGCGTCAACTGCTCGCTCACCTGGCCGCAGTTGTGGGCCGTGCACCTCAAGTCGCGCATCGCCACCCGCGTTCTGGTGCGGGTCGCGCGGTTCAAGGCCGACGGGTTCGACACGCTGCACGCGGGGTTGAGCCGCATCGACTGGGCCGCCTGGTTGCCGCCGGGTGGTGTGGAGGTCACCGCGTCCACCGACGGCAAGTCGAAGCTGTTCCACACCGGTGCCATCGTCGAGCGGGTCGCTGCGCAGATCGGCCGCGGCGAAGGCGCGCAACAGGTGCAGGTGCGGGTGGTGCGCGACGTGGCCACCGTCAGCATCGACGCGTCGGGCCTGGCGCTGCACAAGCGCGGCTATCGCGGTCCGGCCGGCAAGGCCCCCGTGCGCGAGACCCTGGCCGCAGCGCTCATCGCTGCCGGCGAGTGGGACGTGAAGAAGCCGCTGGTCGACCCGTTCTGCGGCTCGGGCACGGTGCTCATCGAAGCCGCCATGAGGGCACGGCGTATCGCGCCCGGCCGCCATCGCACCTTCCAGTTCATGCAGTGGCCATCGTTCGACCCCGCCGGATGGGAGCGCCTGGTGAAGGGCGCCGACAGCGACGTCATCGAACGATGCCCGCCCGTGCTCGGCTCGGACCGCGACGAAGGCGCCGTGGCGGCCACCTTGGCCAACGCCGCGACCGCGGGTGTGGCCGGCGACATCGAGGTGGTCCGTCGCTCGGCGTCCGACATCGAACTGCCCGCCGCCGCCGGCTGGATCGTCACCAATCCGCCCTACGGCAGCCGCGTGGGCGGACCCGACGTACGCGACCTGTACGACCGCTTCGGTGCCGTACTGCGCGAGCGCGCCGGCGGCTGGCACATCGCGATGCTGGCCTCACGCGACACGCCCGTCAGCCGGCTGCACCTGCCACTCGTCCCCACGCTCGAGACCTCGAATGGCGGCATTCACGTCGCCGTCCACACCGGCACCGTCCCCCAGGCCGACATCAGAACTTGAGTTCCGAGGTCGCTACCCTCCACGGGGTGAAGATCGGGACGTTCGAGCTGGCCGCACCGGTGGTGCTGGCGCCGATGGCGGGTGTCACCAACGCGCCGTTCCGCACGATGTGTCGCAGTTTCGCACCGGGCCTGGTGTACGTGAACGAGATGGTGATGGCCACTGCGGTGGTGCATCGCAATCCGAAGACGGAACGGATGATGACCTTCACCCCCGACGAGCAGCCGCGCAGCCTGCAGCTGTACGGCAGCGATCCCGTGATGGTGGGCGAGGCCGTGCGGAAGCTGTGCGGCGAGGGCCGTATCGACCACCTCGACATGAACTTCGGATGCCCGGCGGCGAAGGTCACCCGGCGCGGCGGCGGTGCGGCGGTACCCGCCAAGCCGAAGCTGCTGCGCGCCATCGTGCGCGCGGCCGTCGAAGCAGCGTCGCCCTACCAGGTGCCGGTCACCATCAAGTTCCGCAAGGGCCTCTTCGACTCGTTGCTCACGTCGGTGCAGACCGGTCGCATCGCGGCCGAGGAGGGTGTCGCGGCCATCGCCCTGCACGCCCGCACCGCGGAGCAGCACTACGCGGGTACCGCCGACTGGGACGCCATCGGCGAGCTGAAGGCCGCGGTCCCCGAGATCCCGGTGCTGGGCAACGGCGACATCTGGGAGGCGTCCGACGCCGTGGAGATGATGGCTGCCACGGGGTGCGACGGCGTGGTCATCGGTCGCGGGTGCCTCGGCCGTCCCTGGCTCTTCCGCGATCTGGTGGAGGCGCTGAACGGTCGACCGGTCGCGCCTGCGCCGCTGCTCGGCGAGGTGTGCGATGTGATGAGCAGGCACGCTCGGCTGCTGGCCGAGCACCTCACCGAACCGCTCGCGATGCGCGACTTCCGCAAGCACACCGCCTGGTACTTCACCGGCTATCCGGTGGGCGGCGAGATGCGGGGCCGGTTCGGCATGGTGAGCTCGCTCGCCGAGCTCGACGACCTGGTGGCGTCGCTCGACCCGTCCACGGCCATCGTGCCCGGTGGCGAACGCATCCGGCGAGGACACACCAACGGACCCATCAGGGTCGCATTGCCGCACGGCTACCTCGACCACCTCGACGACGACCTGGTTCCCGACGACGACGCCGTCATGGCCGTGTCCGGCGGATGAGCATCATCCTCGGTTCGGCGTCGCCGCGGCGGCATGAGCTCCTCGCGCAGCTGGGCGTCGAGTTCACCGTGGCATCGCCCGACATCGACGAGACACCGCTGGCCGGTGAACGCCCCACCGACTACGTCCGACGGCTGGCGGTCGAGAAGTCGCGCGCGGTGCGGTCCACGGCCGACGCGTTGGTCATCACGGCCGACACCACGGTCGACCTCGGCGGCGAGATCCTCGGCAAGCCGGTCGACGCGGCCGACGCCGCCGCCATGTTGCGCCGGCTGTCGGCCCGCACCCATCGGGTGCACACGGGTGTCGCGGTGCGCCGCGACACACACGTCGTCACCGACGTGGTCACCACACTGGTCACGTTCACGCCGCTCACCCCCGAGGCCATCGACTGGTACGTGGGCACCGGCGAGCCGCTCGACAAAGCCGGCGCGTACGCGGTGCAGGGCGCCGGTGGCGTGTTCGTCCTCCGTGTGCGGGGGAGCGTGAGCAACGTGGTGGGGTTGCCGCTGCACGCCGTGTCCCGGCTGGCGGCCGACCTCGGTTCGCCGTTGGTCGGCTGACGTTCCAGGCGCGCCCGGAACGAGGGGGTGCGCGCATCGCCGGCGGTCATGTCATGGCCGGACCGAAGCCACCTCGGTCGAGCGATGACATGAACCTGGTTTGGGACCGATTCGACCCGAGCCGAGGGCCGCTCTGTCAGTCGAGGGCCACGACCTCGGCCCACTCCTCGTCCGTGGCGGGCCGGACCGATTCGGCGAGCTCGAACGTGGCCGACAGGTCACCGTCGCCGGCCACGAGGATGACGCGGCCGCCCTCCCACCAGAGCACGGTCGACGAGTCGAACCCGCCGAACGGCCCGGCGCCCTTCGTGAAGCCGATGGCCGGCAGGCCGTGCACGGTGCGTTCCTCGGCATCGGGTTGCATCACGAAGCCGACGAGGTCGAGGGTGGTCGCGTTGCCCGGCACCGACACCACGCTGTGCCCGTCGAAGCCGTAGTACAGGCCGACCAGTCCGTCGACGCCGCGCCCGTTGTTCTGCGCGTACTGCACCAGGGTGGCCAGCGCCACGTAGTCGCCGAACGGGCCCAGCCCCACCATGCCGTCGAGCACCGAGTCGTCGACCACCACCGGTCGGCCGTCGACGATGCGCAACTGCTCGGCGATGGCGACGGCCTCGTCGATGGTCATCTGCGACCCGGCGGCGGTGAAGGTGTAGCCGTCGACGGGGCCCCACGCCATGTCGACCAGAGCGCCCTGGGTCTCGTCGGACACCTCCGCCGGTGCGCCGGCGATCTCGCGTTGGCCGAACACGAGTGGCGTCGAGGGGTGGTCGGACGGCAGGGCGAAGAAGCCGAACCATCGGTCGATGCCGTCGTCGGGGTCGAATGTGGCGTCGGGCGAACCGAAGAAGTACCCGATGGACTCCGAGTTCCAGATGGGGCCGTTGTCGGCGTCGTCGCCGCCGCTGCCGAGCGCTGCCAGGCGCAGATCGGAGGGCGGGTCGTCGAACACGAGCCGCTCGGTGAGCTCGCTCTCGGCCGGTCGCGGGTCGGTGAACACCAGTGACGTGGTGCCTGACCAGGGGCTCCACACGAGCAGCGCGACCATCGCCGCGACCAGCACCACCGAGACGACCGAGATCCAGGGCCACGAACGCGGCGGCGCGTCGGGTGCCTCCCGGTCATCACCCGGTTCGGTCGGGTCGCCGGTCCGCGACGCCGAACGGGGCGATGGACCGAACGCGGACGGATCGGCATCGAACACTTCGATCAGCTCGAGGTCGTCGCGCACGATCGTCAGTGTGGCACGCCGAGCGCGTTAGCACTCTCGGCTCCCGGTTGCTAACCGACCCTGTCGTCGCGTAACCTGGCACTCACCCCGGCCGAGTGCTAATCGGCCGGTTACCGATCCACACAGAGTGCTCTTGCCAACGGAGGCCTGCACCCATGAACCTGAAGCCCCTCGATGACCGCATCGTCGTGAAGCCCAACGAGGCCGAGCAGACCACTGCCTCGGGTCTCGTGATCCCCGACACCGCCAAGGAGAAGCCCCAGCAGGGCGAAGTCCTGGCCGTCGGCCCCGGCCGCTGGAGCGACGACAAGGGCGCACACGCCCCCCTCGACGTGAAGGTCGGCGACACCGTGCTGTACAGCAAGTACGGCGGCACCGAGGTCACCGTGGAGGGCAAGGATCTGCTGATCCTCACCAGCCGCGACGTCCTCGCCATCGTGCAGAAGTGAGCCACTGAACCACATGGCAAAGCAACTGAAGTTCCACGAAGAGGCGCGCCGCGCCCTGGAGGCCGGCGTCAACAAGCTGGCCGACACCGTCAAGGTGACGCTCGGGCCGAAGGGCCGCAACGTCGTCCTCGACAAGAAGTTCGGCGCCCCCACCATCACCAACGACGGTGTGTCCATCGCGAAGGACGTCGAGCTCGACGATCCGTTCGAGAACATGGGCGCGCAGCTGGTGAAGGAAGTCGCCACCAAGACCAACGACGTCGCCGGTGACGGCACCACCACGGCCACCGTGCTCGCCCAGTCCATGGTGCAGCACGGCATGCGCAACGTGGCGGCCGGCGCCAACCCGATGGGCCTGAAGAAGGGCATCGAGAAGGCGGTCGCTGCTGCGGTCGAGAGCATCCAGAGCCAGGCCAAGGACGTCGACGACAAGTCCGACATCGCGGCCGTCGCCACCATCTCGGCCGCCGATGCGTCGGTGGGCGAGGTCATCGCCAACGCCATCGACAAGGTCGGCAAGGACGGCGTGGTCACGGTGGTGGTGAGCAACACCTTCGGCACCGAGCTCGAGTTCACCGAGGGCATGCAGTTCGACAAGGGCTATCTCTCGCCGTACTTCTTC
>JACQZZ010000048.1 GCA_016213625.1 Actinomycetota bacterium | reverse complement strand
TCGCCGCGAGTGCCGTTCGCGCTCGGTGCGCTGGCCGCGCGGGTGTGTGCCGTGGCGATCGTCGCCCTCCGCTCGCCGCAGCCTGCCGCCGACGAACTCGTCAGCCGCGGTCGATCATCCGCTCGAACACGAACTCGTGCTTCAGGAACGACGTCGCTCGTTCGTGACCCGGCACCGGCGGAATGAGCGGCGACATCTGCAACAGCCGCCATCCGTCCACCAGCGCCGCCGCACCAGTGGCGTACGGCGGGTCGTCCTGAGGCTGGGGCCCTTCGCCGGCGGTGCCGTCGAAGAACGACCAACCGAGCACGCGGCTGTCGAGCGAACTGCTCGCCAGCCACATCATCAGCACCTGCTGGCGGGCGCTCACGGTGTGACCAACGCCGCGCGGCGCTCGGTGCGCGTGAGGTACCAGTCGACATCGAACTCGTGGTCGCCGGTGAGGTAGCGCCAGAGCTGCGACCGCTGCACCGTCTCCAGCCGATTCACCGACGGCTCGTACCAGGGCTCGCTGCGGCGCAACTCCGACGCCACCATGCCCGGCTCCATGCGAGCGAACATGTGGTCGTCGGCGCGATTGCGTGGCTCGAGGTCGCTGGTGTCCCACAGCCGCACCTGTGGTCTCGTGGGGTTCAACCGGAGCTTGCCCATCACCCGGTCGCGGTCGCCGTGGTTCGGCGCGCCGGCATGCCACAGCCCCTGGTGGAAGATCACCACGGTGCCGGCCTCACCTGCGAAGTACTGCTCGCCGGCGAGGTGGTGGTAGCGGGCGACGTCGTCCATGTTCACGCGGCGCAGGTGACTGCCGGGGACGAACCGGGTGCCACCCTCCCGCGGCGCGACGTCGTGCGGGACCCAGAACAGCTGGATGTCGAAGGCGAGGCCCTGGTCGATGATCGCGTCGCAGTGCAGACCCTGAGCGTGGAGATCGCCCGCCTGCTTGATGTGGACGAAGTGGTGGTCGACCACCGGGTCGGCACCGACCAGAGAGGCGATCGCTCCGGCGATGATGGGCACCCGCACCATCCGACCGAACGCCGACTCCGGTGCATACGCGTCGTGGAGCGCGGTGCCGGAGCGAGGCAGCAGGGCCTCGTCGGCGTCGTCGGAGGCAGGCGCGCCTCCGCCGGTGACACCGCGGAACTCGTCGAGCCACGTGCGGAACAGACCGGGCAGTTCGGTCATCGCCTGCTGGTTGATCTCGTTGGGCACGACCGCGTCGAACCGCAGGAATCCGCGCGACACGAAGGACGCCATCTGGTCGGTGGTCAGCAACGGAACTGCGGGCATGCGATGGTCTCCTCCACCCCGGGTCGCGCCACCCGCGGCGACACGAGGGTACGTTGCCGAGCTGGGTCCGTCAGCACCGAGTGTGCCTCACATTCGATCGAACGCCTCGTCGTAGTGGAACGTGCCGCCACCGTCGATGCGCCCGGCATCGAAGACCAGCGCCTGGAAGTGCGGCGCCCAACCCGGCACCGGTGGCGCGATGCCCACGGTCGACGAGATGACGAAGCCGAAGCGCTCGTAGTACGCAGGCGAGCCGAGCAGACATGCGACCTCCTCGCCGAGCGCCTGGGCCGCACCGAGCAGTGCGTACATGAGACTGCTGCCGATGCGCAGATGCTGCACCTCGGGCAGCACCCCGACCGGAGCGATGCCGACCACCCTGATCGGAGGCGCCGATGCCTCGCGATCCACACGGCCTCGGGTCGCGAGGACGTGCCCCACGACGGCACCGTCCACCTCGGCGACCAACGACAACGCCGGAATCCAGCTGGGACCCGATCGCAAATCGTCGACCAGTCGCGCTTCGACGGTCGCGGTGTCGGCATCCGTGCCGAACGCAGCGTTGTGGACGCGACGGATGGCGTCGATGTCGTCGGGGCGTTCGCGGCGAACGAGCACGGTGGAGGCCATGCCGTCACTCTCGCGGACAGAGGGTCGGCGAACGGGAAGAATTCCGTCGTCGGGGGTCGTTCACGCCGACGCCGCTCACGAGGGGTGGCGCAGCACTCCGCGATGGAACGCCAGCATGTCGGCTGCGAACAGGGCTGGTTGGTCGTCCCGGGCGCCGAGGCGGGCTCCCTGGCGACCGAAGCCCGCCTTCATCGCGTCGCGGAACTGGTGGAGATCGGTGCGCGCCGGATCGGGCACGCCCGTCGTCGGGTCGATCATCGCCCCGTCGTCGGCGAGGTACTCGATGGGCGCGCTCGGCGACACTCGAGCTTCGGCGATCTCGTGGATGTCCTCGTGTCGATCGAAGCTGTGGTGGGCGCCGGGCACGACGCGCATACCGGCCGTTCCGCCGGTGAGCGCGATCGCCTGGATCTGCGCCTGCACCGCCATCACCGAGCACCACTCGTCCTGATCGCCGATGATGGCCCGAACCACCGTCACGCCCACGTCGGGGCGGGCGAACTGCTGCCCACACCACGGGTACGCGGCGTAGACCCCGGCGAGGCGGTGCTCGCCGACGATCGGGTCGGCGAACTGCCGCATGGCGGCCATCATCACCGCCGCGCCTCCTCGGCTGTGGCCCTGGGCGGCGACGCGCGTGCTGTCGACGCGAGGATCGTCGGCGAGCGCGGCCAACGCGAACAGCACGTCGACCGCGCTGGCGGCGAACGAGTACTGGGTCTGGTTGGCCACCGTGGAACTCACCGAACGTGCGGTGAACGGGTCGAGCACACACACGCCGAAGCCCTCACCCAACAGCGTGGCGGCGTGCATCACATGGTTGGGCGACACGCCGGCGCTGCCGGGCACCACCATCACCGTCGGATGGGGACCGCTCCCGTCGGGGAACGCCATGAGCGCATCGATGTCGAGCCGGGCGCTTCCACCGCGAGCGTGGATGGCCTCGTGGAAGTTCACAGGGTTGGCAGTGCCGATGCGACACAGCTCGACCTGAGAAGCGCGCAACGACTCGGCAGCAGCGACGAGAGGGCTGTTCATGTTGCGACATTACGCTGCACCCATGTCTGTCAACCCGGTGATGGTGCTCGACGGCGGCATGGGTCGCGAACTGATGCGCATCGGTGCGCCGTTCCGTCAACCGGAGTGGTCGGCCATCGCACTGTGGGAAGGGCCCGACTGGGTGGTGCGCGCCCACCTCAACTTCATCGAGGCCGGGGCGCAGCTCATCACCACCAACAGCTACGCGATCGTGCCATTCCACATCGGTCACGACAGGTTCGACGCCGACGGCCGCAACCTGGCCGCGTTGTCGGGCCGGCTCGCCCGACGCGCAGTGGCCGAGTCGGGCCGCGAAGTCGTGGTGGCCGGGTCGCTGCCACCCTTGTTCGGCTCGTACCGCCCCGACCTGTTCGTGCAGGAGCAGTCCGCCGCCATCATCGACCCGTTGGTCGACGGTCTGAGCGAGTCGGTCGACCTGTGGCTGGGTGAGACGCTGGGGTCCATCGCCGAGGCCCGCACCGTGCGCGCCGCGCTCGATCGAGCGGGCTCGACCAAGCCGCTGTGGATCAGCTACACGCTCGACGACCATCGGCCGGGCACGGTTCGCTCCGGTGAACTGGTGGCCGATGCGGTGCAGGCGGCGCTCGACCTGGGTGCGGTCGCCGTGCTGTTCAACTGCTGCCAGGCCGAGACCATCACCGGAGCCCTCGCCACGGCCGTGCCGCTCACCGAGGGCCGCGCGCGCACCGGCGGCTACGCCAACCGCTTCCTCGACAGCCACGCCGACGAAGTGCAGGCCAATGCGGGTATCGCCGCGTTCCGCGACGACCTCGACCCCAGCGCGTACGGCGAGTTCGTCGAGCAGTGGATCTCGATGGGTGCCACGCTCGTGGGCGGGTGTTGCGGCATGAACCCCGACCACATCGCCCGCCTCACCCAACTCGCCCACGACCGCAGAACTTGAGTTCCGACGTCGGAACTCAAGTTCGCGGGTCGTTGTGGCGGAGGCGGTCGAGCTGACGGCGGTCGCGCTTGGTCGGGCGACCGGTGCCGCGGTCGCGCTGGAAGACGGGGGCATCCTCGGCGGGTGGCGGGGGAGGGCTGTGGTCCAGGAAGCATTCCACTGCGACGGGTGCACCCACGCGCTTGTCGAGCACTCGCACCACTTCGACGACGCGCTGGCGCTGAGCGATGCGGGCCTCGATGCGGTCGCCGGCCTTCACCTTGAGAGCAGGCTTCGCCGGAGCGCCGTTCACCGTCACCCTGCCGGCGCGGCAGAGCTCGATGGCGGCGGAGCGAGTGGGGGTGAGGCGCACCGCCCACAGCCATGCGTCGATACGTGCGGACTCGATGTCGTCATCGTGCCACGGCGACGGTCAGCCGAGCTTGAACAGGGCGCGCGCGTTGTCGCCGATGAACGCCCGCCGCTGGTCCTCGGGGAACATCGCGACCAGCTCGTTCAGATCGCCCACGTACTCCGGCGTGTGATCGGCGTGCGGGAAGTCGGACGCCCACAGGAACCGGCTGACGCCGTACCGTTCGGCCAGCGCCGGCACCATCCGCTCGTCGGGGTCGGCGCTGATCCAGATGCGCTCGCGGAAGTAGTCGCTGGGCTTGTGCTGCAGCGGGACACGATTGCCCATGAAGGTGTGGCTGTAGACGGCGTCGATGCGGTCGAGCCAGTAGCCGATCCACCCGGCTCCCGACTCGAGCAGGGGACGCTGTGACGGGACGCTCCGGCGGGGTCGATGCAGCCGGCGAACTCAACGGCCAGCTCGTGTGCACCGTCGGCGACTCCGGCCCCGCCGCCGGCCGACCACACGTCGGATCCGCCCATGATCCCACACGTCCTGTTCGAACCTAGAGTGCGGGTATGCCGGCTGTGATCCTGCCGAACAGCGACGCGTGGGTCATCGACTCGGCTCACACCGGCGCGCGGTATCGGGTGACGCTGTCACTTCCGTTGCTGCCGACCGACGCGCCGGTTCCACTTTTGGTGGTGCTCGATGGCGACACGATGTTCTTCTCGGCCACCGAGTTCATCCGCACGACGAACGTGGTCACGATGGGAACGATGCCGTCGATGGCAGTGGTGGGTGTCACCCGGGAGGAGCCCGACCATCTCGCCTACTTCTCGTCACGGTTCTCGGACTTCACCCCGACCGAGTGGCGCCTGCACGGACCCTTCGAGGCCGACAACGGCATGGTTCGCCACGGCACTGGTGGGGCCGACGCGTTCCTGGCCGTGCTGACCGACCAGTTGCTGCCGTCCGTCGGCGAGCGGGTGCAGGTCGACACCGATGCGGTCGGCATCTGCGGGTGGAGCCTCTCCGGGCTGTTCGCCGCGTACGCGTGGCGCCGGCGCCCTGATGCGTTCTCCCGGCTGTTGGCCATCAGCCCGTCGCTGTGGTGGGGCGACGAAGTGCTGCTGGCTCAGCCTGTGTCCGCGCGTCCCCCGGGCCACCGCGCGGTGGTGTGCGCAGGATCGCGCGAAGAGGGCGACATCGACCTGGTGTGGCCCGTGATGTTCGCCGACGGACCCCAGCGTGAGATGGCCGCGATGGTGCGCAACGCCGAGCGCTTCGGTGCCATGTGCGCCGAGAGCGGCGCCGCAACGCTCACCTTCGTCGCCGACCACGAGCACCACGTGACGATGCAGTCGGCGGCACTCGCCCGCGGGCTCGTGCACCTCTTCGCGGGGCGATGAGCATCGTGCACGAGTTGACCCGGCGCGACGCCCGTCGCCTCGCTGTGCGGGCGCAACTGCTCGATGCTCGCCGTCCCACCGGCTTCCTGCAGGTGGTGCGCCATCTCATCGCGCTGCAACTCGACCCCACCAGCGCGATCGCCCCGAGCGCGCACCTCGTGCTCTGGAGCCGGCTCGGCTCGGCGTACTCGTCGGCCGACCTGGCAGCAGCGTTCGAGGCCCACACAGTGGTGGACCTGCGCGGCATGTTGCGGCCCAGCGAACACATCGCCCTCTTCCGCGCCGAGATGGAGCAGTGGCCCGGTGTGGGCGACGTGCGGAACTACAGGAAGAATCAGGCCGCGTGGGTCGCCGCGAATGACAACTGCCGTCGCGACATTCTCCGCCGGTTGCGTTCCTCGGGACCGATGACGTCGCGTGAGCTCCCCGACACGTGCGTGAAGCCGTGGGCCTCGAGCGGTTGGAACAACAACCGCAACGTGGTGATGATGCTCGACTTCATGACGCAGCGAGGCGAGGTGGCGGTGGCCGGCCGTGAGGGTCGCGACCGGCTGTGGGATCTGGCCGAACGGGTGTATCCCGACGTCGACGTCGTGCCATTCGACGAGGCCGTCCGCACCCGCAACGTCCACCGTCTGCGATCGCTCGGCATCGCCCGCGCACGCAGCACCGAGACACCCGTCGAGCCCACCGACGTCGGCGATGCCGGTGAGCCGGCGGTCATCGAGGGTGTGGCGGGAGAGTGGCGGGTGGACCCTGAGCAGCTCGGCCTGCCCTTCGAAGGCCGGGCGGCGCTGCTGTCGCCGTTCGACCGGCTCATCCACGACCGGGCGCGCATGGCCGACCTGTTCGAGTTCGAGTACGCGCTGGAGATGTACAAGCCGGTCGACAAGCGCCGGTGGGGCTACTACGCGCTGCCGATCCTGTTCGAGGATCGACTGGTGGGCAAGCTCGACGCGACGTTCGACCGAAAGGCCGGCGAGCTACGCGTCGACGGCGTGCACGAGGACGTCACGTTCACCAAGGCCATGGCGAGAGCCGTCGATCACGAGATCGCCGACCTCGCCGCCTGGCTGGCCCACGACCCGCTGCACGCCCTCTGATCCTCCGAAGCACGTCAGACGGAACGGCCGTGCATGTACGCGACGAGTTGGTCGAGCGCTGCACCCCAGACGTCGACGAACCCCATGTCGGCGTTCTGCGTGCTGTGTTCGGTGGTGGCGTGCAGGACGCGGGCGGTGTACTTCGTGCCGCCATCGACGGGCTCCAGTGTGAGCTCGGCGGTGAACGGGAAACCACCGCCCGCGAAATCGTTGGGCCGGTAGCCGGGACCAAGCGACGCGGTCCACACGAGCCGCCGATGTTCCACCACCTCCAGGTAACAGCCGCTGCTGTCGACTCGCTCGCCGTCGGGTCCGCACATCACGGTGCGGAAGATGCCGCCAGGGCGCAGATCGACCTCGGCCTCGGGTGTGGTCCACGGGGTGGGCGTGAACCACTGCGTGATGTGCTCGGGCTGGGTCCATGCGGCCCACACCTGCTCGGGGCTGACGGGAACGACTCGCTCGAGCACGAGGTCGCGGGTGGGGTCGAACGAAGAGGTCATCGGGGTTCCTTCATGGTCATCAGGTGGTGGTCGAGTTGGTCGAGGCGACGGTTCCAGTGGTCGCGTTGCGCCTCCAGCCAGGTGCCGGCACGTTCGAGCGGCGCGGGGGTGAGGCGGTACATCCGCACTCGCCCCTGCTTGTTCGATGTGACCAGTCCGGTGCGCTCCAGCACGTCGAGGTGCTGGCTGAACGAGGGCAGCGCCATGTGGAACGGGCGGGCCAATTCCGTGGTGGACGCGGGTCCCACGCCGAGCCGCTCCACCACCGCGCGGCGAGTGGGGTCGGCCAGGGCCTTGAACACGTCGTCGAGCGATGGGGCGGAGGTGGGCACGACGGCGACCATACGCCGATTCGATACTTAGGTCAATACCTAAGTGTCGAGTCGAAGTGTCACGACGTCAGTCGAGACCGAGGGCGTGCAGGGTGGCGACCACCCGAGCGCCGTCGCCCGCTGCTCAGCGCTCGGGAGCGATGACGTCGCCGGGCAGGTTGCCGTCGGGGTGCAGCGCGGTCTGGAAACGACGCATGCCGGCCAGCCACCGGTCGCGATCGGTGGCCTTGCGCTGCACGTAGGTGGCGACCTCGGCGTGGGGCAGCACGAGGAACCGTTCATCGCGGATGGCCTCGATGCAGATGGCCGCCACGTCGGACGGCTCGAGCACGCCATCGCCGCCGGCCACGCCACCATCGAGCTCGCCATCGGTGGCGAGCGCGCCGGTGCCGCCGAAGTCGGGGCTGTTGCGCACGATGTTGGTGCGCACCGCTTGCGGGCACAGCACCGAGACGCGGATGCCCTGATGATGATGGGTGACCGCGAGCCACTCGGCCAACGACACCGCCGCTGCTTTGGTGACCGAGTACGACATCGACCCGATCTGCGTGAGCAGCCCTGCGGCCGAGGCGGTGTTGAGCAGGTACCCCTCGCCGCGGGCGATCATCGACGGCAACACTGCGCGGGCCGCGTAGATGTGCGCCATGCAGTGCACCTCCCACATCCGCTGGATGGAGTCGTTCGGATCCTCGAGGCCGGCGGCGGTGACGTACCCGGCGTTCGACACGAACAGGTCGATGGGGCCATGAGCGGTCTCGGTGTCCTCCACCAACCGCTGGATGGCCGACTCGTCGCGCACGTCGATGGCCACGCCGGTACCACCCACGAGGGCAGCCACCCGTTCGGCCTGTGCGCCGTCGAGATCCGCGACCACCACGTGGCGCGCGCCTTCGGCCTTGGCGGCGATGGCCAGCGCCTCGCCGATTCCCGAGCCACCACCGGTGATGACGACCACTCGATCCTGGAGTTCCATGCCGTCACCGTAACGGCTGAGGCCTGCTCGCTCTGAGTGCGAGCGACGTGCTCGGGTGCTCCGGTCGATGCGTCACAATGACCGCACGCCCATCGCCCAGGAGAGACCGTCATGCCGCACGACCCCCGAACCGGATTCGACCTCGCCGAGACCGACCGTCTGCTGACCACCACGAAGCAGGTTCGCCAGCGGTTGGACCTCACCCGGGCGGTCCCGCACGACGTGCTGCTGGAGTGCATCGAAGTCGCCGGCCACGCGCCCATGGGTGGCAACCTCGAACGCAACCGGTGGATGATCATCGACGACCCGGCGACGAAGGCGGCCATCGCCACCCGGTTCGCCGAGGTCGGTCGTCCGTACTTGGCGAGCAACGCCGAGTTGCGGGTGGACCAGCGCAGTCAGCATGTCATCGACTCGGCCACGTTCCTGGTGGACCACCTCGCCGAGGTGCCCGCGCTCGTGCTGTCGCTGCGGCTCGACCGGGCGCCATTGCACCTCAGCCAGGGACAGGCCGCGGCGTACTACGGCTCGGTGCTGCCCGGGGTGTGGAGCTTCCAGCTCGCGGCCCGCGCACGCGGCATCGGCTCGGCGTGGACCACGTTCCACCTGGAGCACGAGGCCGAGATCGCCGAGCTGCTGGGCATCCCGCCCACGGTCACGCAGGTCTGCCTGCTCGCCGTGGGCTACTACACCGGCGACTCGTTCACTCCCGCACCCCGTCGGCCGGCACAGGAGATCACGTTCCTCAACCGCTGGAAGCAGCCTGTCGTGTGATGCTGCGTGTGATGCTGCGTGTGATGCTGCTCAGCCCAGGGCGCGTCGAACGATGGCGTCGTACAGCCGCACGCCGGAGTCGATGAGCTCGTCGGGGAAGTCGTACTCGGGGTTGTGCAGCGGCAGGCTGTCGACACCCGCACCGAGCAACACCATGCAGCACGGGAAGCGTTCCGTGAACAGCCCGAAGTCCTCGCCCGGTCGCATCGGCCAGTCGGGTGAGACCACCTCGAACCCGCACTCCTCGGCAGCGCCCCGCACCAGCGCGGTGACGACGATGTCGTTCACGTTGGCGTAGAAGTCCTCCAGCGTCTCCACCGCCAGCGAGAGCCCGTCGCGTGCGGCCAATGATTCGGCGATCGTGATCAACTCGTGTTGGAGCTCCGACATGTGGTCGTTGTCCCAGCTGCGGATCGTGAAGTGCACCTCGCCGTCACCCGCCGACACGCCGTAGGCGACGGCACCGACCCGCACGTGCACCGGGGTGACGAGTCGGAAGTCGGGCGACCCCGGGTCGTTCCGGCTGAGCGCGTCGCCGGCTCGCAACAGGTCGGCGACCGCGAGGGACGGATTCTCGCCGAGCTCTGGCTGCGACGCGTGGGCGGTGCGACCCGTGAACCGGAACACGATGCTGCGAACGGCCGCGGTGATGGCGCCCGGCTTCACCACCATCGCGTGCAACGGGAAACCCGGCATGTTGTGGATGGCGATCCCGAGGTCGGGTCGGATGTGTGCGAACGCCGGGTCGGCCAAGACCGCCGCTGCTCCGGTGCCCGTTTCCTCGGCCGGCTGGAACAGCAGGTGCACGGTGCCGCGGGCGGGTCGGTGTTCGCTCAGGCGGAGCGCCAGGCCGCACACCATGGTCGCGTGGCCATCGTGCCCGCACTTGTGCGACACCCCCGCAGCGGTGGACGCGTGGGGCAAGTCGCCGAGCTCCACGATCGGCAGCGCGTCGAGTTCGGCGCGGAACAACAGTGTCGGGCCCGGCACGCCGCTGTGGAAGGTGGCGACGAGGCCGGTGCCGCCGATGCCAGTGACGATGGCGTCGGGTGCCAGAGGACGGAGGAAGTCGAGGATGGCCGCCGCGGTGTGGTGCTCCTCGTGCGACAGCTCGGGATGGGCGTGCAGATGGCGACGAAGCTCGACGAGTGAGGGCGACATGGACGGCGGTTCCTGGTCTCAGTGGACGACGTCGATGTCGACCATCAGACGGTCGGCCAACGCTTCCAGTTGATCGCGCACGGCCTCGATGGTGACGCCGGCGGGCAACACCACCGCCGCGGTGGCCTCGAACAACGGACCACCCGACATCGGAGCCTCGGTGGTGGCCGTGTCGAGTTCCTCGATGCTGGCGCCCACCTCGGCGAGCGCTGACGACACCGAGTGCACCAAACCCGGACGGTCGGTGCCGACCAGCGACAGCACGAATCGGGCGCCGTCGGCGGCGGGAGCGGCTCCGGCGGCGTGGATGCTCACTTGCAACAGCCCTTCGTCGCTCAAGGCACGGAGTGCCTGCTGGAGGCCGGCGGCCTGGGCATCGGGCACGTGCACCTGCACGATGCCGGCGAACTTGCCACCGAGTCGTGCCATCTGGCTGCGTTCCCAGTTGCCGCCGTGCGCGGTGACCACACCCGACAGGTTGTCGACCAACCCTGGACGGTCGTCACCGAGCACCGTGAGTACGAAGTTCGCCACGTGGTCACGCTACTTGCTGCGGTCGTCGCACGTGGCGGCCGCTCCCGGATCGGCGGGTCGCCAGAGCTGCGTGCCATCGACGTTCCCGACGATGGTGTAGTCGTCCGGGAACGTGCGGCCGACGACATCGGGCAGCCGGTCCTGCGCCGCGCGCAACTCGGCTGCATCGTCGGCCTCCAGCCCGATGGGGTCGGTGGTCATCAACCACGCGTCGTGCCACTGCGGATCGGCCAGGTCGTCCATCGTCACGTCGAGCACCGACGCCGCGTCGGGATACCCGAAGATGGTGAGGATGAAGTGCTCGGGCGCGGTGGCGCCGAGGACGAACGACTCGGTGGCCGTCCAGTCCCACACCATGCCGATCAACGGGTCGCCGGCGCAGAACCCGGCGCCGTCGGCGAGCTGTTGCACAGCGTCGACGTAGGCAGCCGTGTCGGGGTCCAGCACCAGCTCGTCGTCGTGTGCGCCGAAGCGAGTGGGTGTGGTCTGCTCCGCCATCGCCGACACGTCGAACGGGTGGTGACGGCTGTCCACCACGTTGCTGACCAACAGTGCGAAGGACGCCACCGTGGTGATGCCGAGCGCAACGAGTCGGAGCCGTCGGTCACCGATCGTCGCGACCAGCGCCGCCGTGGCGCACCACATCAGCGACGCCGCCAGCGCGGCCTGGTGGTAGATGCTCATCGCCGAACCGAACCCGAAGATGAACACCCCGGCGACGCACAGTCCGCCGATCGCCAGGCCGCGGGCGAGTGCGGGTCGATCGGTGTCGCGCCAGTTGGCCAACAGGTGGAGCAGCGCACCGATGAACAGCAGGACGCCGGCGTTCGTCGTGCCGTACCAGTCGAATCTCACCGGCGGGTTGGGCAGGCCGAGGAGGGGCCAGGGGACAGCGGTGCCCACTGCGGCCACCGTGGCGATCACGAGCGGCGCGATGCGGAGCGCACGACCGGAGCCGGCGCGCCGTCGTGCCACGAGCGCGATGACCGCTGCCACGATCATCAGTGCGAACGTCGCCGGCCGGAGCAGTGCGAGGTCCTTCCAGGCCACCTTCGGTGTGCGCAGCACGTCGAGGAACGCGCCAGGGATCGTCTGGTTGCGGTCGAGGGGCGGGAACGACGCCGACTGCTGGAGCACACGGAGGAAGTCGACCGGCCACCAACCGACGGCGATGCCGAAGAGGGTCCACCCGAGACCCCACGCGGCGGTCAACGCGGCGAACGACCACGTGCGTCGGCGGAGCACCGGCGCGAGGAACACCGCCGTTGCCACGAGGAACAGCGGAGCACTCGACGGTTTCGCCGGCACCGTGAACCACAGGCCGAGTGCGAGCACGGCCGCGGCTGCGTGTGCGCGTGGCGATCGCCACCACGAACCCTCGTCGTGCATCGTCACGGCCATCACCGCGCCGGTGGTGGCCACGAGCAGACCGACGAGGTTCACCCAGTTGTAGCCCGGCGTGCGGAGCAGACCGCTGGTGAGCAACGGCGCACCGAACGCGCCGACCGCGGCGAGGCCGAACCGAACCGCTCGTGCCGACCCGTCGGTGTCGCCATCGGTGACCCGTCGGCCGATCACCCAGCCGAGCTGGGCGCCGACCACCACGAGCACGCACACGGCGAAGGTGCGCAGGTGCGCCACGTCGTGGCCCACGATGGAGAAGAACGGCGCGGTGTGCCACCCGAACGGTGTGACCCAACGGGCGGTGGGCGACGGTGGGTCGGCCGCCAGCAGGTACAGCCCCTCGTCGCGGAAGCCGAGGCCCCGATCGCTGCTGAACACCCATGCGACCAACCGCCACAGGCCGACGAGGCTCGCGAGTCCGATCGCCGCGCCCCCGACCGAGCGCACGAGTCGTGCCCGTCGCCCTGCGTCGTCCCCCACGGCGGCGAGCGTATCGCTCACCCGCGAGCCGGTCCGCGGGTGTCACGCCTCGTGCCTAACCTTTCCTCCTCTACCCGAAGGAGGCTCCATGCCGAGGATCACTTCATACCGTCACGGTGTGCCGTCGTGGATCGACGTCAGCAGCCCCGACATCGCCGGCTCTGCCGCGTTCTACTGCGGGCTGTTCGGTTGGGAGGTGTCGCCCGATCAGGGCGAGCAGTTCGGTGGCTATCGCATCTTCTCCAAGGACGGTGCTCCCGTGGCCGGCATCGGACCCGTGAGCGGCGGGCCGCCGGCGTGGACCACCTACATGAACGTCACCGATGCCGACGCGACCGCCGCGCGCATCGCGCCCGCGGGCGGCACCCTCGCGGTACCGCCGATGGACCTCCCCGACGGCAACGGCCGGATCAGCTTCGGCGTCGACCCCGCGGGCGGCTTCTTCGGTCTGTTCCAGGCCGGTCCCAACCACTTCGGTGCAGCACTCGTCAACGAGGTCGGCACGCTGGTGTGGAACGAACTCAACGTCCGCGATCCGCAGTCGGTGCTGCCGTTCTACGAGTCGGTGTTCGGGTGGACCACGGCCCCGATGACGGGTGACGGTCCCTCCGACTACCACCTCATCTCCGTCGATGGTCGAGTGGTGGCGGGTGTGATGACGATGGGCGAGGGCTTTCCCGAGCACGTGCCCACACACTGGCTGCCGTACCTGGTGGTGGCCGACGCGCAGGCGTCGGCGGACCGCTGCGAAGCCCTTGGCGGCGGCGTGGTGATGCCGCCCTTCCCCACCGGCATGGGCCCGATGGCCGTGCTCCGCGATCCGGATGGCGCCGTGTTCGCGATCGGCGCGCTGGAACAGATCGACGACCCGAACAGCTGGCCCAGCTGACCCCTGCATCAGCACCCTCGTTGATGCAGGATGGGGGGATGCTGCCGGTCGAACTCACCGAACCTGCTCGCCGTGTCGGTGCGCTGCTGCGTGCTCGCGGCGACACCGTCGCCGTCGCCGAAGGGTCGGCCGGTGGGCTGGTGTCGGCTGCGCTGTTGTCGGTGCCAGGTGCATCGGCGTACTACCTCGGCGGCGCAGTGGTGTACACGGTGGCAGCGGTGCGGGCCTGGATGGCCGGGCCGGTGGACATGCCGAAGGGAATGCGTGGGGCCACCGAGGCCTTCGCCGACTACCTCGCCCGTTCCGGTTCGGCACATCTGGGCACGACGTGGGGCATCGGTGAGGCGGGCGCGGCAGGTCCGGCCAACCCCTACGGTGATCCCGCGGGGCATTCATGGGTGGCAGTGGCCGGGCCCGTGAGCCGCACGCGACACGTCCTCACCGGCGTCGACGTCCGCGAGCAGACCATGGTCGCATTCGCCGTCGCCGCGTTGAGTCTGTTGGAGGACGCGCTGAACGAGCTCGACTGAGCTCAGACGTTCCGGCGGTACTTGCCACCGACATCGAACAGCGCGTGGGTGATCTGCCCGAGCGAGGCATGACGCACGGTGTGCATCAGCTCGTCGAAGATGTTCCCGCCCTCCAGCGCCACCGCGCACAGCCGCTCGAGCGCTGCCTCGCCGGTGTCGGCGTGCCGGTGCTGGAACGAGCGCAGTCGCTGGATCTGGTCGAGCTTCTCGTCGTCGGACGAACGGGCCAGTTCCATGGTGGTGGGCGTGTCGTCGCCGTCGGGATTGCGGAACGTGTTGACCCCGATGATGGGCAGCGTGCCGTCGTGCTTGCGCTGCTCGTAGAGCATGCTCTCGTCCTGGATGCGGCCGCGCTGGTAGCCGGTCTCCATGGCACCCATCACGCCGCCGCGTTCGCTGATGCGATCGAGTTCGGCGAGCACCGCCGCCTCGACCAGATCGGTGAGTTCCTCGACGATGAAGCTGCCCTGCAGTGGGTTCTCGTTCATCGCCAGGCCCCACTCGCGATTGATGACCATCTGGATGGCGAGCGCTCGGCGCACGCTGTCGGCAGTGGGGGTGGTGACGGCTTCATCGAACGCGTTCGTGTGCAGGCTGTTGGCGTTGTCGTAGATGGCGCACAGCGCCTGCAACGTGGTGCGGATGTCGTTGAAGGACATCTCCTGCGCATGCAGCGACCGGCCGCTGGTCTGCACGTGGTACTTCAGCTTCTGCGATCGCTCGTTGGCGCCGTACCGATCCTTCATTGCCACCGCCCAGATGCGGCGCGCGACGCGTCCGAGGACGGTGTACTCGGGGTCCATGCCGTTCGAGAAGAAGAACGACAGGTTCGGCGCGAAGTCGTCGACACTCATACCGCGCGCCAGGTATGCCTCCACGTAGGTGAACCCGTTCGACAGCGTGAACGCGAGCTGGCTGATGGGGTTCGCGCCTGCCTCGGCGATGTGATAGCCGCTGATGCTGACCGAGTAGAAGTTGCGCACCTCGTGGTGCACGAACCATTCCTGGATGTCGGCCATGACGCCCAGCGAGAACTCGGTGGAGAAGATGCACGTGTTCTGCCCCTGGTCCTCCTTCAAGATGTCGGCCTGCACCGTGCCGCGGACGGTGCGCAGCGTGCGGGCGGCGATGTCGGCGCGTTCGTCCGCCGAGGGCTCGCGCCCTTCGGTCTGCACGAATCGGTCGACCTGCTGGTCGATGGCAGCGTTCAGGAACATCGCCAGGATGGTGGGCGCGGGGCCGTTGATGGTCATCGACACCGAGGTGGCGGGGTCGCACAGGTCGAACCCGTCGTACAGCTCCTTCAGGTCGTCGAGCGTGGCGATGGACACGCCGGAGTTGCCCACCTTGCCGTAGATGTCGGGTCGCTCGTCGGGGTCGAACCCGTAGAGCGTGACCGAGTCGAACGCGGTGGAGAGCCGCGTGGCGGGTTGGCCGGCCGACAACATGCGGAACCGTCGGTTCGTACGCGCCGGCCCGCCCTCGCCGGCGAACATGCGAGCGGGATCTTCGTTCTCGCGCTTCAACGGGAACACGCCGGCCGTGAAGGGGAAGTGGCCGGGCAGGTTCTCGCTGCGCAACCACCTCACCAGCTCGCCGTGGTCGTGGAACTGCGGCACCGACAACTTCGGCACATCGGTGCCGGACAGTGAGGTGCGCACGGGTCGGTCCGGGCCGGTGAGCTCGGCGCGACGCGCCGGCCAGGCATGCAACAGCGCGTCGGTGGCGGCGTCGACCGAGGTCGCGACCTCGAGTTCCACCTCTCGCACCACCCCGGCATCGCGGCCGGTCGCCTCGATGATGGCGGCCGACTCGGCCAGCTGCTGCCGGCGCCGTGCGGCGGCCGACTGCTGGGCGGTGGTGGCGTGATAGCGGCGCACGGTGTCGGCGATCTCGGCCAGGTAGCGCTGGCGGGCAGATGGGAGGATGGTGCCGATGTGGGTGCTGACCCGGGTGTTCGCCGGGGCGAGCAGGCCGCCCGTGAGATGCAGCCCGTGGTCGGCCAACAGGCCACGAAGATGCTGATAGACCGCGGTGACGCCGTCGTCGTTGAAGCGCGCCGCGACCGTGCCGAACACCGGCAGGTCCTCGAGTCGGGCATCGAACAGTTCGTGGTTGCGTGCGTACTGGCGACGCACATCGCGCAATGCGTCCTCCGCGCCGCGCCGCTCGAACTTGTTGATGACCACGATGGCGGCGTGATCCAGCATGTCGATCTTCTCGAGCTGTGTGGACGCGCCGAACTCCGGGGTCATCACGTAGAGCGGCAGATCGACGTGCGGCACGATGGCCGCGTCGCCCTGGCCGATGCCCGGTGTCTCGACGACCACCAGGTCGGCACCCCATGCCTTCGCAGCGTGCACGGCACCGGCGAGCGCTCGCGGCACGGTGACCCCCATCGCGTCGTCGCCCGGGCGGGTGGCGAGCGAGCGGAAGAACACCTGGGCACTGTCGAGCGTGTTCATGCGGATTCGATCGCCCAGCAGCGCCCCGCCGCCGCGACGGCGAGTGGGGTCGATGGCGATGACCGCGATGCGCACCTTGTCGGCCTGGTCCAAGCGGAAGCGACGCAGGAGTTCGTCGGTGAGCGACGACTTGCCGGAACCACCGGTGCCGGTGATGCCGACGACCGGCACGGCACGTGTGCCGGCGGCACGCGCCAACTCGCCGAGCAGGTGTTGGTCGGGCACACCGGACTCGATGACCGAGATGGCACGAGCCAGCTCGCGTTCGCTGCCGGCGAACAGCGCCGGAAGATCCACGGTGCCGTCGCGATGCGGCGGCACGTCGCACGCCTCGATCATCGTGTTGATCATGCGCGCCAGGCCGAGTTGCTGGCCGTCCTGGGGCGAGAAGATGCGAGCGACGCCACGGCGGTGCAGTTCCTCGATCTCGGCCGGCACGATGACACCTCCGCCCCCGCCATAGACCTTGATGTCGCCGCGGCCCTGTTCGCGCAGTCGGTCCAGCAGGTACGAGAAGTACTCCACGTGCCCGCCTTGATACGAGCTGACGGCGATGCCCTGCACGTCTTCCTGCACGGCCGCGCGCACCACGTCGTCGACGCTGCGGTTGTGGCCGAGGTGGATGACCTCGGCCCCCTGCGACTGCAGGATCCGGCGCATGATGTTGATGGACGCGTCGTGCCCGTCGAACAGGCTGGCCGCGGTGACGAACCTCACCGGGTGGGCCGGCACGTGCAGCGGCGAGCGAGGTTCGTCCATGTGGGCCACGTTAGTTGTGCCCCCCGGGAATCCTCGCCGCGAAACGTGCCGAGAACGCCGACGAAGGGCACCGACGGGAACGGCACCCTTCGTCGAAGTTCGAGAGCATCGACGGGAACGACGCTCATCATGTGAAGCGCATCGCAGGAAGGCGGGAACCATGAGCGATGGCGTTGACGAAATCCTGCCCGACGTCAGACTCGTCCGACTAGGGCCGAAGGTCCCGACGCGGGGCGGTGACCAGGATGTGAACGCTCGGCGACGACTCCGTTGCACCGTCGTCGTGGTGGCGAACCGGCGCGACAATGTGGACGTGCCCTCGAGGCCACACGCAAGGAGGATGCCGTGCTGAAGCGCAGCCTGACCAGTGAGGACCCCCCGACGGTGAAGGTGACGTTCGTGCTGCCCGTCGCCGACGCGGACCTGCCCACCTCGGTGGTGGGTGACTTCAACGGGTGGGACCCGTTGGCGCACCCGCTGAAGAAGCGGAGCAACGGCACCCGCAGCGCCACCGTGGAGGTGCCGGCCGGTGCCAGCTACCACTTCAAATACCTGGCCGACAACGGCTCCTGGTTCTGCGACCCGGAAGCCGACGACTACGAACCCAACGAATTCGCCGAGGTGAACTCCGTCCTGCGGGTGTGATGTCAGCCCCCGAACTGGATGGCCAACCACTCCTCCATGTCGGTCACGCATCGCTGCGCGACGCCGGTGGTCGCCAACAGGCTGTCGAATCCGTGCGGTGCCCCGTCGTAGACGTGGAGCTCGGTGGGCACGCCGGCGTGTCGCAGTCGGACGGCGAAGTCGATGTCCTCGTCGGAGAACCCGTCGAGTGCACCCACGCACACGAACGTCGGTGGCAGTCCGGTGAGGTCGGTCGCCCGGGCGGCAGCCGCGTAGGGCGACACGTCGGGCCCACCCTTCGTCGCACCGAGATAGGCCGTCCAGCCGTACGTGTTGGCCGCAGGTGGCCAGATGGGGTCGATCCACGCGCTGGATGTGGTGATCTGCCGGTCGTCGATCATCGGATAGATCAACAGCTGGAAGGCCACGGGTAGCCGCTCGTCGCGGGCGCGTAGCCCGACGCCGGCCGCCAGACCTCCGCCGGCGCTGGCCCCGCCGATGCCGATGTGATCCGGGTCCACGCCGAGCTCGTCGGCATGGTCGCGCACCCAGGTGAGTGCGGCGTAGCAGTCGTCGTGTGGGCCGGGGTACGGCGTCTCCGGTGACAGCCGGTACTCCACCGAGACGCCCACGCAGCCGAACCGGGCGCACCACGCGTCGAACCGAGCGTCGTCACCGAGCGCGGAACCGAGCACGAGGCCACCACCGTGCATCCACACCAGGCACGGCAGCGCGCCGTCGACGCCGACCGGCCGATGCACCCGCACCGTCACGCCCTCGGTGCCGGGCACGTCGTGCCACTCGCGGGTGACGGCGTCGGACAGCGGCGGTGCGGGAGTCGCGCCGAACAGCTCGGGCACGAGAGCGATCGAGTCATCGGTGAGCGACCCCATGATCGAACCGATGTCGATGGGGATCTGGGCGAGTGCCGCCTTCACCTCCGGGTCCAGCAACGGGGCGACATCGAGCGGTTCATGGGTCGGCATGTGGACCTCCGGGGGATCGGGATGGTCCGCGGATGCTAGGCGCACCCGCCGCGCTCACTCGTCGCGAACGACCAACGATCTCGTGGCGGCACACATCGCGTCGAACAGCGCCAACAACTCCGGAGTGCGACTGGCCAGCGCTGCTCGCTGACGGGCCACGCTCGCGTCGTCGCCCCGCGCGATGGGGCCGGTGATGGCGGCTCGTCCGCCGAGCGCGGCCCAGTTCTCCACCGCCGCGCGCACCAGCGGCACCAGCACCGATCGGTCGTTGCCGGTGGTGGCGAGCAGTTGCTCCGCCGCGTCCTCCAGAGTGACCAGGAAGTTCGAGGCGATGGACGCAGCCGCGTGGTACGCCCCGCGATCCGCGTCGGCCACATGGAACGGGTGCATCCCCAACGCCACCGCGAGATCGCGCGCCAGTTGTTCGGCCCGCGGGGTGGTGCCTGCCACTGCGGCCGCACACCCGACGAAGTCGGCACCCTGGCGGGTGACGGTCATCAGCGGGTGCAGCCCGAGTGCCGCTCGGTCACCCAGGACGTCGAGTCCGAGCGCGCCGGCGCAGTGGCCGACGATGGGTCCCTGGACCACCACGGCCGCAGCGGTAGCGATCTGTGCGTCCGGCACCGCGAGGAGGACGAGATCGAACCCCGTCCCGTCGAATCCCCGTCCGAAGGGACCCTCGGTCACACCGATGTCCGTGCGCGCAGCGAGGGCAGCCGCGAGTGCCCTGCCCATGCGGCCTCGGCCCACGACGGCGATGCGCGGAACCGGGGTGTCGGGCGTGCCCACGTGTTCGGACATCGACATCCTCCTCGTACTCGGTGCAGGAATTCGCTGCCCACTGCCTCGCACAGTCCTAGCGCGGAGGTCCTACGCCGAAGGTCATCTTGTGGCGGTGGGGTACTACTGCTTGACTCGTGGTTGGCGGGAGACCATACAACTGACGAGGCGAGATCATGCAGGGACTGCGGGCGCACCCCCCTCTCGATCTTCGCGGTGGCGGGAGAGATGCGCTGATGACGCGCGCCCCTTCGGCTGCGGCGGCGATCACAACACGGTATGTCCTCCGGCGCGGGTTCGGAGCGACACGATGATGCCGGTCCAGATGTTCGGCGTGTTGTCCATCGAGTGTCACGGGGCGGTGCTGCAGGGTCGCGATCTCGGCGCGGCCAAGCGGCGTGCCGTTCTCGAGCTGTTGCTGCTGGCGCGAGGGCGCCCGGTCACCAAGGACGCGCTCGCGCATGCGCTGTGGGACGGACACCCGAACCCGCCCCGAGATGCGAATCGCACGCTCGAGCAGTACGTGTGCTGGTTGCGCGCCCGACTGAGCGCCCATCGCGACGAGGCACGTGTGGTCATCGTCACCGGCACGAATTCGTATCGGTTGAACCCCGAGCACTTCGACATCGACCTCGACCGTTTCGATCGGTTGCTGATCGAAGCCGAGCAGGCGCCTCCCGTCCTGCGGCGCGAGTTGCTGCAGCAGGCCGTGGACCTCGCCCGCGGTGACGTGCTGGAGGACGCGCCCTTCGCCCCTTGGGCGGAGGCAGATCGCTACCTCTACCGCGACCGCATCGCTCGCAGCCACGTGTGGTTGTCCGGCGACCTGCTCGCCGACGGCGACGTGCGCGCCGCGTTGCGGCACGCCGAGGAGGCCCAGCGGTTCGCACCGCACTGCGAGTACGCGGTTCGACTGCAGATGGTGGCGTACCACGCGCTCGGGCTGAGCGACATGGCCCGCAGCACGTTCCACCGGTGCCGGATCGAACTGGCACAAGGGCTGGGCGTGGACCCGACCTCGGCCACGGTCGACATCGCGTCGGCCATCGATGCCGGGGCGCCCGCCGCCGAGCTCATCGTGTCGTTGACCTCAGCGCTCGTCTGACCGTACGACCTCCGACGTACGGCCCACGACGTCCACCGCACGACATCCATCCAGACGCGGGAACACCCGGACCGTGCGACCGGACCCGGGTGCTCTCGCGTGTACGTGCGTGTGGGAGCCCGTACTCGAAGGTCCGGGGGGAGGGGGTGCGGAGCCCCTCCCCCCGGTTCATCGGCCGATGCTGAACGGGTAGCAGCATCGGCCGGCCGTCGTCAGCGACCGGTGCCCGTCAACCCTGCGGTGCGCGGGTTGCCAACGGCGTTGCTCGGCACCGTCAGCGTGCCGGACGTGGGTCCGACCGCATTGGGGGCGAAGGTGACGTTGAGTTTGCACGACCTGCCGACCGCCAGCGTCGCCCCGCAGGTGCCGCGGTTCACGGTGAATCGACCGGTGGCCGTGGGTGTGCCGATGGTCAGCACTCCGGGGCCTTGATTGGTGATGCGAACCGCCTGGGTGCGAGTCGTTCCGACACGCCGCGTGCCGAAGTCGGTCGTGGCCGGCAGGACCATCACCGGTGCGGGAGCCGGCGGCCCGGCCAAGGTGGTCCCGGCCAACGCCACCACCGAGTTGGCCCCGGCGTTGTGGCTGATGGTCAGCTGCGCCGACTTGGGACCCGTGGTGAGCGGCCGGAACACGACAGCGATCGTGCAGCTGCCCGCCGGAGCGATGGCCACGGTGCAGTTGTTGGTGATCGCGAAGTTGGTCGGGTTGGTCCCGCCCAGCGTCGCTCCGTTCACCTGCAGGTTGGCCGTGCCGGTGTTGGTGACCGTCACATTGACCGAAGTCGACGTGCCACCCACCGCCGCGGTGAAGGTGGTCAGCGCTGCTGGTGCGGTGATCGAGGCGATCGGCGCGGTGCCGGTGCCGGCAAGTGCCACCACCGAATCCGCTCCTGCATCATGGGCGATAACCAACTGTGCGGCCTTGGCCCCGGCCGTGGTGGGCCGGAAGGCAACCGTGATGGCGCAGCTGGCGCCCGGCGCCACGACCGTGCAGCCGTTGCTGGGGATCGTGAACTGGGTCGGGTCGGTGCCGCCCACGGTGGCGGAGCTCACGTTCAGCAGGGCATCGCCGTCGTTGGTGACGGTGACCACCTGTGCCGCCGACGTGGTGCCCACGATCGCCGTGAACGCCGTCACCGCTGCCGGTGCCGTGACCGTGGCCACGGGTGCGGTGGCGGTGCCGAGGAGCACCGCCTGGAGGTCGCCGCCATCGGCGTTGTGGGCGATGTCGAGCAGCGCCACCTTCAAGCCGGGGGTGCCGGGAGTGAAGGCGATGCCGATGTCGCACGAAGCCCCTGGTGCCACGACTCCGGTGCACAGATCGCTGACGATGGTGAAGTCGCCAGGGTCTCCGCCCATCAACGCCACGGCGCTGATCACGAGATCGAGGTTGCCCGTGTTGGTCACGGTCACGATCTCCGGTGCCGTGCTGGTGCCGGTGAGCGTGAGGAACGTGGTGAGACCGGCGGGGACGCTGATCTCGGCGACCGGTGCAGGCGGCGGTGGGATGTTGTCGACCGGCACTCGCTGATCGCACACTCCGGCGGCACCCGGCAGCTCGCAGAATCCGAACTGCTCGATGTTCCACAGGGTGTCGATGCCGTCGGCGGCAGTACCACGAGTGTGGGCGACGGTCACGCTGCCGTCGGTGTTCCAGGTGATGTCGTAGTCGGCCGACGGCCCGGAGAACCAGGCCACGTCGACGGAGGTGCCCGGACCGGGGTTCAGGATCTCACGGACGATCACCAGCTGGCCGGGGTTGACCAGTCCGGCGAACACTGCCTGCTGCAACGTCATGCCCGTGGTGTTCGGGCCGAAGTTGCCGCTGAGTGGCGTGTGCTCCATGAGGTCGGTCGAACCGATCTCGGCCGCCGGGTTGCCCGGCTCGCGCACGCTGATCCTCACGTTGAGGAACTTGTCGCCGTCGAGGATGTCGTCGGCGCCGCGCCCTTCGAGGATGTCGTTGCCGGCGCCACCGAGGAGGATGTTGCCATCGCCCCAGACGTTCTCGTTCCGGTCGATCAGGCAGTACCGGGTCGTCGTGGAGTCCAGGATCCCTGCCGCCGGCGTCGCCAGCGTGGGCACCAGTGCGTCGAGTCCGCTGATGCGGTCGAGCCCTGCCTGGTTCAGCACGTCGCAGCCGATCGCACCCGCGCCGGCCACCCCCGACGGGGCGAGGTCGTCGCCGTGCAGTTCGTCGTCCATGTTCCAACCGCTGAGTGCCTCGACCTCGTTGAATCGATCGCGCACCTCGATGGCCGGCTGGCCGTTGGGCAGGATCTTCAGGTTCAGGTCGGCGACCTGTCGCTGCGGATCGTTGACGCCGATCGACCAGTCGTAGCCGGAGGCTCCGGCGTTCTTCTCCACACCGGGTCCGGCGACGAGGATGTCGTCGCCGCCCTCGGCGTCGTAGTCGTCGTCGCCGCCCAGACCGATGGTCACGTCGTGGCCCGGCAGGTTGTGGTCGTCGAAGAACAGTGACGAGCTGTCGCCCATGAGCAGGTCGGCCATGTCGCCGCCCTCCTCCCAGTCGTCGCCGGAGTCACCGAACACGGCGTCGAGGCCCTGGCCGGCGATGGCGAAGTCGTCGCCATCACCCAGGAACGTCTCGTTGAGGTTCGCTCCACCGTTGGTGAAGTCGTTGCCCTCACCGGCCATCAGGATGTCATCGTTGATGCCACCGTCGATGGCGTCGTTGCCGGGGCCGCCCTTCAGCACGTCGAAGCCGGCGAAGTCGGTGATGATGTCGTCACCCTCGCCGCCGAGGACGATGTCGTCGCCGCCACGACCGTCGATGATGTCGTTGCTCTCGCGGCCCCAGAAGGTGTCGTTGTCGTTGCCGCCGTAGATGCGGTCCACGCCGGCCGTGCCGTCGTAGACGCTCTGTCCGTTGATGCCGGAGGGATCCACGCTGTTGATGGAGCGGTACTCCACCCGACCCGTGGGCTGACGGAGGAGCAGGCGGTTCTCGTCGCAGTCCGATCCGATGACGTCGTTCACCGAGCCAGGGCCGGTGATGAAGCTGCCACTGGCGGCCGGCCAGGTGAGGTCACCCAACTGGAACTTGCAGTCGGCCGTGGCGAACGGGTCCGCCTTGAGCGCGTAAGCATCGGTGTTGCGCATCACGAGTTCGGAGAACGAGTTGCCCTCGAGTTGTGTGCGCAGGTTCATGCCCGGTGTGCGGGCGAGATAGTAGAAGCGATCGCCGTTCTGCAGGTTGGTGAGCTGATTCTCGAAGACGTAGTTGAACGTCGATCCCAACAGGCCACCGAACACGTTGGTGTTCTCCGCGAGCCCGCCCACCCACAGGTCGACGTCGTCGAGGCCCGTCGTGGAGCTGTTGCCCTGGTTGGCCCAGGCTCCGGTGCTGAAGAGGAAGTCGGCCGCATCGACGGGCGGCACGTCGGTGGTGCCCGGGGCGACGATGAGCGTCGCGGCCGCTCGCCTGGAGGCGAGGGTGGCCGGTGCGTTGTCGCCGATGGTCGCGAAGTCGAGGTCGAGTCCGCCGTCGGCGAAGAGAATCGTCGGGTGGGTGCCGTAGGCCGCCACGAAGTTGATCAGCGACTCGGGGTGCTTCAGACCCTGTCCGAACGCCACCCAGTTCTCGTACGGAGCGAGCTGGCCATCATTGGTGGATGCGTAGATCTGCTTGCGCACGTTGTTCAGCGAGGGGATGCCCTCGCTGCGGGCACGTGCCATGTTGAGCGATGCGAGGTCGAGCGGAAGGCCGAGCAGGTTGTTGCGCAGCGTGTTGGTCACGAACTCATCGATCTCGTTGCCCACCTGATCGGACATGCCCATGAAGATCGACGTCGCGGCGTCGCGCGACGTCAGCGTTCCGCCGCTTCCGTCCCGGAAGTACTCGGCCGGGTTCAGGAACCCGTCGAGCAGCAGGATGTCGTTGCGGCTGCCGTCGGCGTTCACCCGGTCGATGGTCTCGGTCAACATCGAGTGGCCGAAGCGGTAGACGGCGTGAGCGAACTCGGCGGTGATCGCCGGGTTCACGTCGGTCTGGTTGAACGCGAAGGGCTCGAACGGGTTGATGGCCGGCTGCACCTTGCGGGCGAACTCCTCGAACACGAGGTGCTGGTACTCCATCTCCGTCACGAAACGTGCGGCCTGGAAGATGCGCTCGCCGAACTCGAACGTCTGGTTCGGGCCGGTGGCGAGGTCGATGGCCTCGTACCGTGCCAGCAGCGCTTCGTTGCCCGGCTGATGCAGGGTGCCGAGGATGTCGTCGACCAGTCGGTCGTGCTCGGAGTGGAAGATCTGGTGCACGGCCTGGAGGGCGATGTTCTCGTTGCAACGGCCGTCGCCACAGATGGCGTGCAGGCCGAGCAACTCGTCGTCGTACTCGCCCGGAGCCACCGGGTCGAGGCTGCCACCAGCGACGCCGACGGCATCGGGGAGCTTCGGTTGGCTGGTGGAGCCAGGACCCGCGCTGTGCGCGATGTCGTTGAGGAACGCCGTACCGATGCGGACCGCGCCGACGAGGCTGATGCCCGCGCCGCCGTTGGCCGAGGGGTCGCCTTCGACGAGCACGTTGCCAGGGAACACTGCTTGCGGGAAGCCGCGCGTGCCCGGGATGAAGTTGCCGTAGGGGTCGGTGGCGATCAGTGGGATGTCGTTCACGTCGGTGTCGACCAACTGCATGCCGAGCACTGCCGATGCCTGCGCCCTGATCTGATTCCAGTCCGCCATGCCATGGCCGTCGTCGGCCGAGCTGAGGAACTTGCCGGTGGTCACCGGGTGGCCATCGACCGCCGGCTGGTATTCGCGGAGGAAGAACTGGTGCGAGCCGTGCGACGTGTAGGTCTGGCTCTGGTCGACGAACGGGGTGTCCGTGTTCAGGGCGCTGCGGAACCCGTCGGGGCCGGTCACGATGGTGCCGCGGCTGAGCGTCATGAACCGCAGGCCGGGCGGCACCTCGTCACCGTTGCCGGCGATCCCGTCGGGGCCGCGAGTCACCAGCGGGTCGTCGTCCTTCAGGGGGACGAACACCGTGCCCGCTCCGCCGTTGGTGATCTTGTCGAGACCGTGGTCGAAGAACTGCCCGAAGATCGCGAACAGTCCGTTGAACGGCGGCGAGAGGCCGACGTCGGTGGTCACGTTCGGGATGAAGAGGGTCTCGTGCTCGGGCACACACGGCACGGGTTGATTCGTCGCCGGATCGATGGTGGGCGGATCCGTGCAGACGACGACGCCCTCGTTGCCCTGCGTGCGCACGGGGAACCCGGCCGCCGCCACAGCGGCGGGGTTGTCGGAGGTCTGGTCCACGATCAGGTTGCTGACGGTGCGCGGTTCGCTGTCCACGACCGAGCCGGTCGTCTGCGCGTACGACGTGGGGCCGGGCGGGCCGACCGGCAGCGAGGGGGTGATGTCCTCGGCCGGCTGGAACGACGGCTGGGTCAACCGCGGGAACGCCTGGTCGGACGCGCCGAACGTCTCCTGACCGGCCTGCAGGTTGTTGCACGAACCGTCGACCGTGCGAATGCCGAACGACAGCAACGGGTTCGCGATCTGGTGCGCGCCGGGACCGACGAGCGCGCCGCACGGCCCAGTGGTGGAGGTGGTGTTGGCCACGTGCCACTCGCCGATCTGGATCTGCTCGAGGATGTACGAGAGATCTGCGGCGGTCACGGCGAATCCCTGACCGACCGGTGCTGCCTGCGCGGTCGGGGTGGGAATGCTGGCTGCCACCATCGGCGCCGCCAGAAGGGTCGCCAGCAGTGCGAAGAACGCTCTGCGGCGTCGTGAGGGCACCGCCGCCCGCGTACGGGTCGGCGGCTCGGTGAACTGGTTCATCGGGGACCTGCTCCTTGGTCATCGGGGTTGATTCGTTCCACCGTGCGGCGAGCGCGTTCCGGAAACGTTTCGTTTTTCCTTCGCGTCGCCTCCCGTCCCTCGGAGTCGGCTCGTCCGAGCGGCGGGTAACCTCGTCCCGGTGGGGGTGCAGGCTCGGTTCGACGACCTGACGTCGGGTACGGCGGTGGTGTTGCGCAACCCCATCGCCGTGCAGCAGGCCGTCACCCTCGACCAGGTGCGTCCGTTGATCGGCGCTGCTGAGTCCGCCGCTCGCGAGGGACACTGGGTCGCGCTGATGGTGGCCTACGAGGCCGGCCCGGCATTCGATGCGGCGCAGCGCACCGCGTCGCCGTCACCCGACACGCCGCTGGCCTGGTTCGCGGCATTTCCGCGGGCCGACATGCTTCCCGCCGTGCAGCCCGGCGAATCGGTGCGGGTGCACGATCTGGAGCGCCGTGGGGGGTGGGACTGGTACGGCCGCCACGTCGGCGAGGTGCGCGACGCCATCGCGGCCGGCGACGTGTACCAGGTGAACCTCACCGATCGCCTCGACGGTCTGCTGGAGGGTGACGCACTCGACCTCTACGCGCGCATGGCGCACGCTCAGCGCGGCCCGTTCAACGTGTTCATCGACACGGGCGACCTCGCCGTGGTGAGCGCGTCCCCGGAGCTGTTCTTCGACGTGCACGGACCGGTCGTCACCACCCGTCCGATGAAGGGCACCGTCGCCCGCGCCCCTCGGTCCGACGACGATCGCGACGCGGCGGCGTGGCTGTCGGCCTCCGTCAAGGATCGAGCAGAGAACGTGATGATCGTCGACCTGTTGCGCAACGACATCGGCCGTGTCGCCAGTGTCGGGTCGGTCACGGTGCCCGCGTTGTTGTCGTTGGAGCGGTACGAGACCGTGTGGCAGCTCACCAGCACGGTCCAGGGAGAGATCGCTCCGTCGGTGCGTCTCGTGCAGCTGTTCGATGCGCTGTTCCCGTGCGGCAGCATCACGGGAGCGCCGAAGGTGTCGGCCATGCAGCACATCCAGCGGATGGAGCCGTGGCCGCGTGGCATCTACTGCGGCGCGATCGGCCTCATCCGTCCGCTCGTCGCCGGGCACATCCGTCCCCACGCCACGTTCAACGTCGCCATTCGCACCGCGGTGGTGCACAGCAATGGGAGGTTGGTGTACGGCGCCGGCGGCGGCATCACCACCGACAGCTGCGGCGACTCGGAGAACCGCGAACTGCAGGCGAAGTCGGCAGTGCTGATGACCGATCGCCCCGAGTTCGAGCTGCTCGAGACCATTCGTGTGGAAGCGGGTGTGCCCCTCCACCTCTCCCTGCACCTCGACCGTGTGCAGGCTTCGGCCGAGTGGTTCGGATTCGCCTTCCGGCGCGACGACGCGCGCGAGTTGCTGTGCTCGGTGACCGCGGAGGACCACACCGAGGCCGGCCGGCTTCGACTGCTCGTCGCGCGCGATGGCACGTGCACCACCACGTTCGACCGCATGGACAGCATGCCGTCGGTGGTCACGGTGGTGGTCGCCGATCAGCCGGTGCGCAGCGACGACGTGTTCACGTGCCACAAGACCACCCACCGCGCGGTGTACGACCGTGCGGCGGCCGCACACCCCGAGGCCGACGACGTGGTGCTGTGGAACGAGCGCGGCGAGGTCACCGAGACCTGCAAGGCCAACGTGCTCTTCCGCATCGGGGCGCAGTGGTTCACTCCTCCGCTCTCGTCCGGGGGGCTCGCCGGCGTGGGTCGGCAGGTGTTGCTCCTCGCGGGCGACGTGACCGAGCGGGTCCTGCCGGTGGCCGACCTGCACCGTGTCGACGAACTCCAGGTGGTCAGCGCGCTCCGGGGTCGTCGCCGAGTCGAGTGGGTGACCGGATGATCTGGGACACCGGTGATGCGGCGCAGCCGACCGTGGTGATGGGCATCGTCAACGTCACCCCCGACTCGTTCTCCGACGGTGGTCGATTCGAACGCGTGGACGCGGCAGTGCAGCACGGCTTGACGCTCGCCGCGCAGGGAGCACACCTCGTCGACGTGGGCGGCGAATCCACCCGCCCCGGCGCCGCCCCAGTGAATGCCGACGAGGAGATGGCCCGAGTGCTCCCCGTCGTGCGGGAACTGGCCGCCGCAGGGGTGAAGGTGAGCATCGACACGCGCAACGCGGTCACCGCCGAACACGCCGTTGCGGCCGGCGCTGTGGTCGTGAACGACGTCACCGGGTTCGGCGACCCGGCGATGCGCGCCGTCACCGCCGCCGCGGCGGTGGCCGCCGTGGTGAACCACATGCCCACCGACGACCCCCGCACCATGCAGGCGCACGCCCACTACCACGACGTCGTGGCCGAGGTGCGCGCGTTCTTCGTCCGCCGAGTGCTCGAGTGCCGCGAGGCGGGCATCAACGACATCGTGGTCGACCCCGGCATCGGCTTCGGCAAGACCACGGCTCACAACCTGGAGCTGCTGAACCAGCTGCATCGGTACGCCGATCTCGGGTGCCCCGTGCTCGTCGGGGTGTCGCGCAAACGGTTCATCGGCGAGCTCGCCGGCGACGTGCCGCCCGCCGAGCGCGGCCCTGGCAGCGTGGCCGCCGCGCTGGCCGCGGTGGATCGCGGCGCACGCATCGTGCGGGTCCACGACGTCGCCGAGCACGTGCAAGCCCTTCGCCTCTGGCACGCCATCACGCGAACTTAAGTTCCAACGCGCGAACTTAAGTTCGCGTGGGTGGGAACCGGAGCGGGGGGAGCGGCGTCCGACGTGCATGAAGCGCACTCTCACCATTGCCCTCGCGTCGGTGGTGGCGCTCGCCGGATGCAGTGCCGACCGGGGAACGGCCACCGTCACCACTCGCTCGAACGAGACCACGTCGCGTTCGAGCGTCCCGAACGACAAGGAGACCAGCACCACCCGTGCGCACTCGTTGCCGCGCACCGGCGGCTTCGGCTCCAGCCGGCTCCGCTTCTTCGACGACTGCCCGGCACTGCTGGGCTACCTGCGCGATGAATCGCTCGCACGCGTCGGCCCCTGGGGATTGGGTGGCGGCTACTACGGCCCATGGGGTGGGCCGATGTTCGCGATGGAGGACAGCTCGGGCGGGCGCGCAAGCGCCGCCACGGAGACCACGGCTGCCGGCGTCGCCGCCCCGCCCGACTACTCGGGGACCAACACCCAGGAAGTGGGCGTCGACGAGGGCGACGTCGTCGAGACCGACGGCACGCACCTGTACATCGCCGGGGCCGATGGCGTGCGCATCGTCGCAGTGGACTCGGCGACGGTGGTCAACACGCTGGACGTGCAGCAGGGCAATCATCAACTGCTGCTCGACGGCACGCGGTTGCTCGTGATCACCCAGCAGTACACCAGCTACCAGGACACGATCGTGTCGTTGTTCGACGTCGGCGACGTGAGCGACGCGACGCTGCTGCACCGCAGCCATCTGGAGGGTCAGTTGGTGGCCAGCCGGTCCATCGACGGCATGGCTCGCCTGGTGCTGACCGCCGCGATCGCGAATCGGCTTCCGTTCGTGACCCCCGACCGGTTCGGGATGAACGAGGACAGCGCTCAGGCGGAGAACGAGCGGGTGATCCGCGAGTCGACGATCGACCAGTGGATGCCGCGCATGTTCGACGAGATGGGTGACGGATCCTTCGACGAGATGACGGCCTCGCTCGACTGCTCGAGCGTCGCCGCGCCGAACGAGTTCAGCGGTCTGGGCATCTCATGGATCGCCTCCATCGACCTGCGTGGCGACGGCGTGCCGCTGGGAGCGGCCGGCGTGGTGTCGTCGGGTGAGACCGTCTACGCGAGCACCTCCAACATCTACGTCGCGACCATGCCGTGGGACTGGTACTTCGGCGAGCGGTCCGGCACCACGGCGAACGACGGCCCACCCCCCACGTTGATCCACGAGTTCGCGTTGGGCGCCGACGGTTCGGCCAACTACGTGGCCTCCGGCGAGGTGGAAGGGCGGCTGCTCAACCAGTTCGCGATGAGCGAGCTCGGCGGCGACCTGCGGGTCGCCACCACGGTCGACGACTGGTCGAACACCGGTGGCATCAATGCCAGCGAGTCGTTCGTGAAGGTGCTGCGGCCGGAAGGCACCGACCTGGTGACCATCGGCTCGGTCGGCGGACTCGGTCTCGGCGAGCAGATCCAGGCCGTGCGGTTCCTCGGCTCCCAGGCATACGTGGTGACCTTCCGCCAGACCGACCCGCTGTACGTGGTGAACCTGACGGACCCCACCGCGCCGGTCGTGACCGGCGAACTGAAGATCCCCGGCTACTCCGCGTACCTCCACCCGGTGGGTGAGGGTCTGCTGCTCGGCGTGGGTCAGTCGGCCACCGACACCGGTCAGACCACCGGGACCCAACTCTCGCTGTTCGACGTGAGCGATCCGTCCGCACCGAAGCAACTGTCGGTGCTGCCCATCGGTGGTCACAGCGACGCGGAGTGGGACCACAAGGCGTTCCTGTACTGGCCCGAGGACGGCACCATCGTGATCCCGGTCTCCCCGTTCTGGGGGCCGTGCGGATTCGCCGTCGACTGTGCCAGCAACTCCATCACCAGCCCGGCCGGCGGTGTGGTGGTCGCCCAACTGGAGGGCACCGAGATCACGCTTCGGGGCACCGTGCAGCACGAGCAGCGAGAGAACAGCGGGTGCTGGAACCCGCTGCAGCGGTCGATGGTGATCGGCGACGAACTCGTGACCATCGGACTCGATCAGGTGAAGTTCTCCGACCTCGCAACCCTGGTCGCCCGCGACTCCACCGCGTGGGGAACCCCCGACCAGTACGGCTGCTACTACTACCGCTGAGCGCGAGGGAACCATCTACCCTCTGACGGGTGACCCCCGAGGCTCCGATCGTCGCCCCTGAACTCCGCGCTGCCACGCGGGGTGTGTACATCGCCTTCATCGGCGCAGGCGCCGGTGTGTCCAGTTGGTTGTCGCGTATCCCGCAGGTCAGGGACGAACTCGAGCTCACGCCGGCCGCACTCGGCGTGTTGTTGCTGATGCTGGCGATCGGCTCGCTCATCGCGCTGCCGCTCGCCGGGCTGATCGTGCATCGACTGGGCGCCGGCCGGGCGGTCTTCCTCCTGTCGATGGTGTTCGCCACCGGCATCTCCATCGCTGCCATCGGCGTGATGGTCGGGGCCCCGATGGTCGCGATCGGTCTGATCGCGGCCGGCTTCGGCACGGGCACGTGGGACGTCGCGATGAACGTCGAGGCCGCGGCCGTCGAGCAGCGGCTGGGTCGTTCCGTCATGTCGCGCTTCCACGCCGCGTTCAGCGTGGGCACCGTCGCCGGTGCCCTGGTCGGTGCCGGGATGAACGCGCTCGACGTCTCGGTGACCATCCACTTGCTGGTGGTGATGGCCGTCGTCGCGACCGCAGTGCCATGGGGCACCCGATCGTTCCTGCCGTCCACCGGTCAGGAGCAGGCGGGCGACGAGACCGCGCACAGCCCGTTCGCCGCCTGGAAGGAACCGCGCACACTGCTCATCGGACTGTTCGTGCTGACGATGGCGTTCACCGAGGGCACGGGCAACGACTGGCTCGGGGTCGCGGCGATCGACGGCTACGGCGCCAGCGACACGCTCGGCGGCCTGGCCTACGTGCTGTTCGTCGCGTCGATGACGCTCGGTCGTTGGTTCGGCCCCGGCCTGCTCGATCGCCACGGCCGCGTGCTGGTGCTCCGAGCCGGTGCAGCCTGTTCGCTGGTCGGCCTCGCGATCGTCGTGTTCGGGCCCTCGCTCGCCACGGCGATGGTGGGCACCGTGCTGTGGGGCGTGGGTGTGGCGCTGGGCTTCCCGGTGGGCATGAGCGCTGCTGCCGACGACGAGCGTCACGCCGCCGGCCGCGTCAGCGTGGTCGCCACCATCGGCTACGTGGCGTTCCTCGCCGGTCCGGCGCTGGTCGGTCTGATCGGCAACCACACCGGCGTGCTGCGTGCCCTCACGGTCACCGGCGGCATGTTGGTGGTGGGTCTGCTGCTCGCTGGGGTGACGCGTCCGCTCGTCGTCGAACAGGTGCCCGACCGGTCCTGACCTTCTGCCCTGTCGGCTCCGTCGACGCGGTGCGACATTGGAGGCATGAAGAACGTCGTCATCGTCGGCGCCGGCGGACGCGACTTCCACACATTCAACGTCGTCTTCCGAGGCGACACCGATGTGAAGGTCGTGGCGTTCACCGCCGCCCAGATCCCCAACATCGACCACCGCACCTACCCGCCCGATCTGGCGGGGCCGGGCTACCCCGACGGCATCCCCATCGTCCCTGAGAGCGAATTGCTCGCGCTGATCCGCGACCACGCGGTGGACGAAGTGGTGTTCGCCTACTCCGACATCGCCTACCCCGACCTGATGCACCTCGCCGAGAAGGTGCTCGCCGCCGGTCCCGACTTCCGGCTCGTGGGCATGAAGGCGTCGGCGTTGGCATCGACGAAACCGGTGGTGGCCGTGTGCGCCACCCGCACGGGCTGCGGCAAGAGCCAGACGAGTCGTACCGTCGCGCGCATCCTGCAGGAGCGCGGCCTGAAGGTCGCGCTGGTGCGACATCCGATGCCCTACGGCAACCTGCACGACATGCGGGTGCAGCGCTTCCGCACACTCGAGGAGATCGACGCCAGTCATCCCACCATCGAGGAGCGCGAGGAGTACGAGCTGCCGGTGCGCGAGGGCGTCACCGTGTACGCCGGCGTCGACTACGGCGACATCCTGGCGCTCGCGGAGGAGGACGCCGACGTGGTGCTGTGGGACGGCGGCAACAACGATCTGCCGTTCTACGTGCCCGATCTGATGATCGTGGTCGCCGATGCCCTGCGGCCAGGGCATGAGACCGCGTACCATCCGAGCGAGGCCAACGTGCACCTCGCCGATGTGCTCGCGGTGAACAAGGTGGACTCCGCGGCCGAGCTCGACGTGGCGAAGGCGGTCGCGGGACTGCAGGGTCTGAACCCCGACGCGACGCTGCTGTTGGCGAAGAGCCCCGCCACGCTGGAGGCCGGTCCCTCCATCGAGGGCATGCGGGTGCTGGTGGTGGAGGACGGCCCCACCATCACCCACGGTGGCATGCCCTTCGGCGCCGGCACCGTGGCCGCGCGAGCGCACGGGGCCGCAGAGTTGGTGGACCCACGTCCCTACGCAGTGGGATCCTTGCGTGGCGTGTACGAGAAGTACCCGCACATCGGCGCCGTGTTGCCGGCCATGGGCTATGGCGACGAACAGCTGCGTGAACTCGCTGCCACCATCGCGGCCACACCGTGCGACGTGGTGGTGTCGGGCACCCCCATCGACCTCACGGCAGCGCTGCAGGTGGCCGGTGCGCCCGACCGTCCGATCCGGCACGTCGCCTACGACCTCGACGAGGGCACCAAGGCGCAGCTGGCAGCGTTGCTCGAACCGTGGATCGTCCGGTGGTCGGCGTGATCTGATGACGGCCATGCACACGTCGTCGATGCACGGATTCCACGCCGACAACGAACGGCTCGCACGCCTCATCTTCGACTACGTCGTGGATCGTCTGCGCCAGGCGCCGCCTCCACTCGACGGCCCGCGTCCGCTGGAGGATCTGGCGGCGGCGACGGGGACGATGATCACCGAACAGGGCATCGGTCCCGCCGCCGCGTTGGCACTGTTCAACGACGTGCTCGCTCCGGCGTGCATCTCCAGCGACCACCCGCGCTACCTCGCCTTCGTCCCCACCGCACCCACCGAGGCCGCCACGTTCTTCGACCTCGTGGTGTCGGCCGCGAACATCTACGGCGACTGGTGGCTGGAGGGCGCCGGCGCCATCTACGCGGAGATGCAGACGCTCCGGTGGATCGCCGACCTCGCCGGGTTCCCGGCCGGCGCGGAGGGCGTGTTCCTCAGCGGTGGCACCGCCGGCAACCTCACCGCCCTCACCGTCGCCCGTCAGACCTGGCGCCGACGCCACGACACCACCCGCACCGCGGCCGTGGTGGCGGGACCCAGTTCCCATTCGTCGGTGCAGTTGGCGGCGATGGTCATCGACGTGCCGCTCGTCGCAGTGCCGCCCGACGCCCGTGGCCGGCTCACGGGTGAACACCTCCGCGAGGTGCTCGATCACACCGAGCACGAGGTGTTCGCGGTGGTGGCCACCGGTGGCGCCACCAACACGGGAGTGGTCGACGATCTCGCCGGTGTGGCAGAGGTGTGTGCCGAACGCGGACTGTGGATGCACGTCGACTGCGCGTACGGCGGCGCCGCCATGGCATCGTCGCGGGCTCGACCACTGTTCGCCGGCATCGAACGCGCCGACTCGTTCGTCGTCGACCCGCACAAGTGGTTGTTCGCGCCGTTCGACTGTGCGGCGCTGCTCTACCGCGAACCTGGCCTCGCACGTGCGGCGCTCGCCCAGCACGCGGGATACCTGGAGACCTTGAATCCCACCGCGTCGTTGAACCCCAGCGATCTCGGCATCCACATGACTCGTCGAGTGCGGGGCCTGCCCCTGTGGTTCTCGCTCACCGCGCATGGGTCCGCGGCATACGACGCGGCGGTCACCCGTGGCATCGAGCTCGCCGCTGCAGCCGCCCGTCGCGTGGAGGCCACGGATCACCTCGAGTTGGTGATGGAGCCGGAACTCTCGGTCGTGTTGTTCCGCCGTCGTGGGTGGGACGCCGGCCAGTACCAGGCCTGGAGCGATCGGGCGCTCGACGAAGGGCTGGCACTGGTGGTGCCGACGGTCTACGCGGGCGAGACCATGTTCCGGTTCTGCTTCGTCAACCCCACCACCACGGTCGACGACATCGACGCGATCATCCTCGCGATGCGATGACGCGGGTGCCGGCCGCTCCGGCCAGCACCGCGGCGGCATCGGTGAGCGAGCCGATCGCCGCCACCCCGCCCGTGCGGTCGGCGAAGCGGCACGCAGCTTCCACCTTCGGTCCCATGGAACCGGTGGCGAAGCCGAACGATCGGAGCTCTTCCGCCGTGGCGACGGCGATGGGCGACGAGTCGGCGTGGCCGTAGTTCGTCTCCACCGCGGACACATCGGTGAGCAACAAGAGCGCATCGGCTCCCAACCGCTCGGCCAGGAGTGCTGCGGTGAGGTCCTTGTCGATCACGGCTTCGACGCCCTCCAACGTGCCGTCGGCGTGGCGCAACACCGGGACTCCACCCCCGCCGGCACACACCACCAGCACGCCGTTGTCGGTGAGCGTGCGGATGACCGACTCCTCCACCACCTCGAGTGGTTCGGGCGATGCGACCACGCGTCGCCACGCGTCACCGTCGGGCGCGACCACCCAGTTCCGCTCGGTGGCCAGCGCCCTGGCCGCGGCTTCGTCGTAGGTGGGTCCGACGAACTTGGTCGGATGGGTGAATGCCGGATCGGCGCAGTCGACCACGCATTGGGTGAGGAGTGCGACGACCCGACGGTGTGGCAGCACGTTGTGCAGGCTCTGCATCAACCAGTAGCCGATGAGACCATGGGTCTCGGCGCCCAGCGGGTCGAGGGGGAAGGGGCGGCTGAGCATCGGATCGGCAGCCGATTCCATCGCCAGCACGCCCACCTGGGGCCCGTTGCCGTGAGTGACGATCAGCTCGTGTTCGCCGGCGAGTGACACCAGTGCTTCGGCCGCGTGCAACACGTTGCGGCGTTGAGGTTCCGCGTCGGGTCGTTCTCCGCGGTGCAACAGCGCGTTGCCTCCGAGCGCGACGACGATCCTCACGGCGTCACCTCAGCCGCCGGTGAGGTCGGCGTAGGCGCGAGGGAAGCGGGCGAGCACTGCGATGGCGTGACGCAGTTCGCGACTGTCGACGAACTCGCCGATGCGGTGCGTGTTCTGTTCGACGCCTGCGCCGATGCCGAACATCGCGGGGTGACGAACCGTGCCCGAGACCACCCATCGCTTGTCGGGTCCGACCGCGATGGTGGTGTCGTCGAGGGGGACGGGGAAGCCGACACCGTCGGTGGAGAAGATCCACTTGTCGACGCGCGGTTCTCGTCGCAACGTCGCGCCGCGTGCACCGCCCTCGGGTTCCTCGACATGCGGCGACACCACCGCTCGATAGGCAGCGACCGCGGCCTGGACGGCCGGGTGATCGTCGGGCGTGATCCAGCCCGGATAGATCTGCGCGTTGTCGACCTGATGGCCCCGCCACGTGCGCTCCCGATAGCGGGGGACGTCGACGGTGACGGTGAGACCCGCCGCTCTCGCAACGGCCACCGCGTCGAGGCTGTCGACGTCGGCCACGGCCGCCTCCGGGGTCTCACCGACAGTGAGTCGGCGGTCGAACCGGAACGTGAAGCGATCGGGGACGGCACAGTCGCTGGGCGTCTGTAGGTCGGCCCACGATGCCGTGCGCGTGCCTCGTCCGATAAACGGGTGAGTCGCGAATCCTTCGCCGTCGACGTGGCGTCGCGCGGCCTCGGCGATGATGGCCGCGCCGTGCTCGAGCGGGTTGAGGCCCTCGAACGGCATCGATCCGTGGCACGACCGGCCCACCACGGTGACCTCGATCTGCATGCGGCCTCGTTGGCCTCGGTAGATGCCGAGCGCGCCCTTCACCGCGTCGCCCGTTCCCTCGGTGAGCACCACCACGTCGGGCACGAGCTCGGGTCCGGCCCCCGGAAGGATCTGGGCGATCACATGGCGTGGTCCGCCACCGTCGTTGTCCTCCTCGGCAGCGGTGGCGTAGGCGCGCACCGTGCATCCGTGCAGCGCCCCTTCGTCGACGAGTTCGAGCAGGATCTTCGTGGCGATGATCTCCGCGACCACGCCGGCCAGCTGATCGGCCGAACCGCGCCCGAAGATCAGGTGCTCCCACTCGGACTCGGGTGGCACCCACCCGAGCTCGCGTCGCAGCGCCGCGCCATCGAGCGCATCAGGGTGCAACAACCCGTCGTACGGGTCCACCGCACCGCCGAGCTTCGCGTGCCACTGCTCGCGCAGTGCCTGCACCGTGTCGGAGTGGCCGTCGAAGTAGATCACCCGCTGGTGCTCCGGTGCCACGCCGTCGAACGGATCGCGAGCCACCCACACGAGGTTCCCGAAGTCGTCGAACCAGACATCGTCGGCGTGTCGCACCGCCTGCACGTCGATGATGGTGTCGCGCAGGAAGGTGAGCCGGGCTCGTTCGTGGTTCGACAGGCCCGAGCGCGGATCACCGCCGTCCTCGGCGGGTCGGTCCACCTCGTCGGCAGGAATGCGAATGGCTTCCTGGAGGATGCTCACTGCGAGCGGCAGGTACCGCTCGGCCAGCTCGGCCACCCGGAGGTCGAAGGTCGCGAGCGTTGGTGCGGGGCCAGCGGTGGATGTCACGGGGTACCTCCCAGTGGGGTGTGGTGCAGCACACGGGCCAGATCGGGCACTTTCGCCGCGGCGAGCAGCGCCATCACCACGTAGACCTTCTTGTTGGCTTCGCGGGCGACGTCCACACGGAATCGGTCCATCACCCCGGGGCTCACCTCGGCACCGATGTCGGCCGGCAGGCAGTGCAGGTAGAGCGCGTCATCGGTGAGGGCCATCCGTCGTTCGTCGCAGATCCAGTCGCGGTACTGCGCGTTGTGGGCCAGTGCACGCTGTTCGATGTCCTTCATCGCCGCGCTGTCACCTGCCCGATTGGCCTGCACGCGCTGCAGCATCAGTGCATGTGGCCCCCACGACTTGGGGTACACGGCCTCGGCATGGGCGAACGCGTCGTCCATGTCGTGCGTCACACGGAACGAGCCTCCCGAGGCGGCCGCGCCCTCCGCGGCCCACGCCATCGGCTCGGGCAGCAACTCGTAGCCGGGGGGATGCGCCAGCGTGACGTGAGCACCGAAACGGGTGAGGAGCGACACCACTCCCTGGGGCACCGACAACGGCTTCGCGTAGCTCGGCGAGTAGGCCCAACTCATCGTGATGCGCCGACCCGCGACATCACCACCGAAGTGCTCGCGCAGCCACAGCAGGTCGGCCAGCGACTGGGTGGGGTGGTCGACGTCGCACTGCAGGTTCACGACCGGCACCACCCGCTCGTCGCCCGTGGCGGCCCGGTACTGGTCGATGCCCCGCTGCACGTCGCGCATGAACGCGTTGCCCTCGCCCAGGATCAGGTCGTGGCGCACGCCCAGGGCGTGGGCGTTCATCCCGAGCATGGCACCGGTCTCCTCGGCGGTCTCGCCGTGTGACACCTGGGTGGACGTGCCGTCGACGATGACCGGATGCATACCCAGCCTCGCCGCCGCGCCGGCCCACGCCGACTTCGTGCGAGTGGAGTTGTCGAAGAACATCGCGTAGGCGAGCTCTCCCCGGAGCCAGGTGAGGTCGGCGCCGGCGCGGTCGAGCGTTTCGAGCCGAGCCGCCGCGTCGAGCAACGCCGCCAGGTCGTGGATGGGCCAGTCGTGGGTGGTGAGCAGGCTGCGGCCGCGAAGGGCGTCCACGCCCGCGAGATCGGGGTGGTTCACGACTTCACCATGCGCCGTTGGTGGGTGGTGGGGCTAGGGGCGTACGTCCCCGTTCGGCGCGGCCGATCGCAATGATCCAGATCTGGAGTACACTGTCTCCAGAAATCGACCACGGGAAGGAGCCTTCCATGACCCTCGCAGCAGTGCGGTACCCGGTGAGTCGCTTCGAGCACTCGCCGTGGGTGGATCTGCAGCGCCCCGCCGAGCGGGTGCGGTTGTCCGGCGCGGCGGTGCGCAGCATGGGTTCGCTCGCGCAGGCGTGGGGGCTCACCATCGAACAACTCTGCACACTGCTCGGTGGCGTGCCGCCCAGCACCTGGCACGCGTGGGTGAAGCGCCCACCGCGCGACCTGGGCGTCGATCGGTTGACACGGGTGTCGTACCTGCTGGGCATCTACTCGGCGCTCCACGTGCTGTACCCGAACAGTCCCCTCGCCGACCAGTGGGTCACCCGCACCAACACCAATGTGCTGTTCGGCGGGCAGCGCCCGCTCGACATCCTGCTCGCCGGCGGCATCACCGCGATGGACCACGTGCGGTCGTTGCTCGACGCCCGACGCGGCGGCGCATGAGCCGTTCGTGGCCACCGTTGGCCGAACTGCGATGGGACGACACACATCGCCTCATCCCCGATGCCTACGCACACTCGGCCACGCCGGTGCTCGCATCACTGGCGCAGGGTGACGACGTCGCGTTGCTCACCGCGCTCGCGCAGGCCACCAGCCGCCGAGTGCTGGTGCAGCAGGGGGCAGTGCCCAGTGGCATCCATGCCGACGAACTCGTCTTCGGCGTTCCGGAGTGGGAGGTCGTCAACGCCGCGTTCTGCTACCCGCAGCCTCAGGGGTCCCGCTTCAACGGTCCGCACCGCGGCGCATGGTACGCCGGGCGCGATGTCGCCACGTCCATCGCCGAAGTGGCGTTTCACCGCAGTGTGGAACTGCACGAGACCGGCTGGTTCGACCTGCAGCTCGACTACGCCGACTTCCTCTCCGATCTGCACGGCCACTTCCACGACCTGCGCGGCACCGGCGATCGGCGAGCACGTGCTTGTCTGCATCCTGCGTCGTACGAGCGCAGTCAGGCGCTGGCGCTCGACCTGGTCGAGTCGGGCTCGCTGGGGGTGGTGTACCCGGCCGTTCGACATCCCGGCGGTGAGGCGGTCGCGTGCTTTCGTCCCGCCACCGTGAACCACGTTCGTCGCGGTGCCCGCTTCCGGTTCTCCTGGCATGGTCCGGGCGAGCCATCGGTGCAACAACTGTCGGAGCGCTCCCGGCGACGATGACGCGCCGGTGCGGTCAGTGCGATGAGCGCCCTCGAGCGGTGGCCCACCAGATGAGCACGGTCGCCACCGCGAGGTAGCCGAGGATGTACGTCGCGAACGGATGCACGGTGCCGTCGAATGCGCCGCTCGCGACCGCGCCGAGGATCGCGCCACCGGCCGACGTGATGGTGGCGATGATGGCCGACGCGGTGCCGGCCACGTGGGGGAGCGGCGTCATCGCTGCCGCGTTGCAGTTGGGCGAGAGGCCCTGCACCGCAGGAATCACCAGGCACACGAACAGTGTGAACAGCCAGAAGTCCGGCACCCCGTCGTGCAGGAACGACACACCGAACAGTGCCCCCGCAGCCGCCATGCCGATGAGGGTGGTGCGGCGCAGGAGCCGTGTGACGCCGAGCCGCTGCACCATGCGGGCGTTGTTCAGCGAGTTGATGGCCAGCAGCACGGCCACCCCCGCGAAGAACACGGGGAACCAGCTGCTGTAGCCGTACACGTCGCCGAGGATGATCTCGGACCCGGCGAGGTACACCGTCATGATGCCGAACAGGAACGTCATCGCGATGGTGAGCCCCATGGTCTGACGATGCGTGATCACTTCCTTTCCCGCATCGGCGACCGATCGCCAGGTGAACGGCCGCCGCTTGTCGACATCCAGGGTCTCCGGGAGTCGACGCGACCACACCATCAGCACCACGGCCGCAAGGGCCGGGAACCAGAACACCACGCGCCATGGGAAGATCGCGATGAGGCTGGCGCCCACGCCTGGGGCGGCGATGGGCACCAGCAGGAAGACGGCCATGATCATCGACATCAGGCGGGCCATGGTGTCGCCCTCGTGGCGGTCGCGGATCATGGCCACGCTCAGCGATCGTGGACCGGCCGCACCGAGGCCCCACACGAAGCGGGAGATGACGATGAGTTCCCAGGTGGGCGCCAGCGCCGCAGTCGTGGCGGCCACGGCGTACAGCGCCAGCCCGGCCAGCAGCGGCGTTCGCCGGCCGAAACGATCGGATGCCGGTCCGTACATCCATGGCCCGGCCGCCATGCCCAGGAAGTAGGCGGTGACGATCCACGTCACCTGCGTGCTGTCGGCGGGCATGCCGAACTGTTCGCGCATGTCGGGGAACGCGGGCAGCATCAGATCGATGCCGAGGGCCGACGTCGCCATCAGTGCGGTGACCAGGGCGATGAACTCGCGCCCGGTGGCCACGCCCTTCGGTCGGGCCTCCGAGTTCTCGAGCCCGGTCGCTGGTTCCGTCACTGCCACGAGCAGCCACCCTACGGGGGCAGGGCCGCTTCGCTCCGGTCGATTCCCGAGGTGTCCTCCACGGCATCGACGCGTTCTACGATCGCCACATGAGAGTGGTCATCGCAGGGGGCGGCATCGGAGGGCTCACCGCCGCGATGGCGCTGCACGCCAAGGGGATCGACGTGCAGGTGTACGAGGCGGTCACCGAACTGCAGCCGCTCGGCGTGGGCATCAACGTGCTGCCGCACGCGATGGCGCAACTGCACCGTCTGGACCTGATGGACCAACTGCTGCCGCTCGGTGTGGCCACCGCCGAGCTGTGCTTCTTCAATCGCCATGGTCAACTCATCTGGCGCGAGCCGCGGGGCCTGGCCGCGGGTTACCCGGTGCCGCAGTTGTCGGTGCATCGCGGGCAGTTCCACATGGCGCTGCTCGCCGAGACCCGCCGTCGGCTGGGTGACGACGCCGTGCGCACCGGGCACGCGTTGCGCTCCTTCGTCGACGACGGACGTCGGGTGCGGGTGGAACTCGTGGACCGGCGCACCGACACCGCAGTGACCGACGAGGCCGACGTGTTGGTCGGTGCCGACGGCATTCACTCCACCGTGCGATCCGCGTTCCATCCCGACGAAGGACTGCCGCAGTGGTCGGGCAACGTGCTCTGGCGGGCGGTCACTCGTTGGCAGCCGTTCCTCACGGGGCGGTCGATGTTCATGGCGGGCCACCGGCCGCACAAGTTCGTCGCCTACCCGCTCACCGAGGTGGGTGACGACGGCAAGGTGACGGTGAACTGGATCGCCGAACTCGACCGCACCGACGTCGGGTTGGCCCAGCGCGAGGACTGGAACCGTCGAGGTGACCTGGCCGACTTCCTTCCCCGGTTCGACGACTGGGTGTTCGACTGGCTGGACATTCCGGCCATGTGCCGCGCGGCGGAGGCCACGTTCGAGTTCCCGATGGTGGATCGCGACCCGCTGCCCCGATGGACACACGGCCGGGTCACCCTGCTCGGCGACGCCGCGCACCCGATGTACCCCATCGGGTCGAACGGTGCGTCGCAGGCGATCATCGATGCGTTGACGCTCGCCGATGAGTTGTCGACGGGCGGAGTGGAGGACGCACTGCTGCGGTACGACGACGATCGCCGTCCGAAGACGGCGCAGATCGTGCGGTCGAACCGCCAGCACGGGCCCGAGCGGGTGCTCGATCTCGCGGAGGATCGAGCCCCCGGGGGCTTCGACGATGTCGCCGACGTGTTCGCGCCCGGCGAGTTGGAAGGCATCGCGGCGACGTACCGGCAGACGGCCGGCTTCGATCTCCGCTCGGTCGAGGCGACCGAGCGACGGTGATCAGCCCATCTGGGTGGTCTTCGCCGGCAGCACCTTGACGACGACGCGGTGGTCGCCGGGCTGGTGCCACGGGTAGACGTCCTCGCCCATGTACTTCTTGGCCATCGAGTTGATGAACGCGTTGTCGGGATCGTCGACGATCTCGGCCACGGTGCCGCGCACCTCGAGGTAGCGGTACGGGTTGGCGTTGTCGACGATCGACAGGGCAACGGCGGGCGACTTCTGGAGGTTGCGGTACTTCTGGCGACCGGTGGTCTGGCTGAACAGCACGTGGGTGCCGTCCCAGCCGAACCACACCGGGTTGTTCTGGGGGGCGCCGTCGGGACCGATGGTGGCCACGTGGGCGAGTGCGGTGGAGGAGAGCAGGTCGATGTGGGAGGGGGGAATGGTCATGGAGGAACACAATAGTTGGAGTCGCAACGTTTATTCCCCTGGATGCCAGATTCTGCCGGGCGGCCCGGTGCTGTGACGGGTGACCGGGGTGGCGTGTGTCGCACCCCGCCCCGAGCGATCGGCGGTCGGGCATCATGGAGCCCATCGACCACATCCCTGCCATCGTCACCCGCGAAGCGGTGCCCGGAGACTTCGAGCGGTACTTCGACGAAGCCTTCCAAGAGCTGTCGGCCGAGTCGCGCCATCTCCGCTTCTTCACCGCGGTGCGCGAGCTGCCGGAGAACGTGCGTGAGCGACTCGCCGACGTCGACGGCTTCCGCAACGCAGCGGTCGTGGCCTTCGATGCGGCGCTGGCGCGCCCCGACCATCCCGATGGCAAGCCGATCGGCGTCGCCCGGTGGATGGCCAGCCCCGAGGGACCGCCGGAGCTGTCGGTCACGGTGATCGACGCGTACCAGGGCATGGGCGTGGGCACTCGCCTGATGGACTCGCTGCTCGCGCTCGCCCGCAAGCGGGGAGTGCGGCGCATCATCGCCGACGTGCTGCGCGAGAACACCGGCATGCGCACGCTCGTCAACCGCTACCGAGCGGTCATCCAGCGCAGCGGCGATCCGCTCGTGGTGCGCTACCGCATCGACGTGTGACGCCCTGTGGCGGTCTGCCACACTGAACAGCGTGCCGCCCGCCGACCGTCCTGCGCTGGAAGCGCAGCTCCTCGCCGCCCTCGACGCACTCCGCGTCGCGCCGCCTGCGCCCACCAACCCGCCCCCGCCGGCGGTGGCGACGATGTCCGAGCTCTTCGACGTGCAGGTGGCGAGCCGTCACTCCGATCTCGCGGCCCGCTGGCTGCGTGGCCAGGGCAAGGGGTATTACACCATCGGTTCGTCGGGTCACGAGAGCAACGCCGCGGTGGCGATGGGCCTCCGCCGCACCGACCCGGCACTGCTGCACTACCGCAGCGGCGGCTTCTACCTCGCCCGCGCAGGGCTCGACGGCGTCGGCGACATCCTGGCCGGCGTGGTGGCTGCGTCCGATGAGCCGATCTCCGGCGGTCGCCACAAGGTGTTCGGGCGTCACGACCTGGCGGTCATTCCACAGACCTCCACCATCGCGTCGCACCTGCCCCGCGCCGTCGGAGTTGCGTTCGCCATCGGCCGTGCAGCGCGCCTCGGCGTGCCATCGCCGTGGCCGGAGGACGCCGCCGTGGTGTGCTCGTTCGGCGACGCGTCGGCCAACCACTCGGTGGCCACCGGTGCCGTGAACACGGCGCTGCACTGTGCACATCAACGGTTGCCGTTGCCGCTGCTCTTCCTCTGCGAGGACAACGGTCTCGGCATCAGCGTGCGCACGCCCGGTGGCTGGATCAGGTCGGCGTACGGCGACCGGCCGGGGCTGCGCTACGAGGCGATCGATGGCACCGACCCGGCGGGAGTGTTGCGCCTCACCGAGGAACTGGGCGACTGGGTGCGCACCCAGCGACGGCCGGTGTTCCTGCACCTGCGCACGGTTCGGTACGGCGGACACGCCGGCACCGACGTGGAGGCTGCCTACCGCACGGCCGCGGAGATCCGCGCCGATGCTGCGTTGGACCCCATCGCCGCCACCGCCGCGTGGCTGGTGGCCGCCGGTCGCACCGTGGATCAGCTGGTGGCTCGCCACGACGAACTGCGCGACCTGGTCTACCGCACCGCCGGTCGGGTGGCCGAGCGGCCGCAGTTGGCCACCGCCGACGAGGTCATGGCGCCGCTGGCTCCTCGCCGGCCCGACGATGTGGCGCGGGTGGCCCTGCGCGTCACGCCCGACCCCACCGCTGCATCGACGCCCCTGACCCTCGCGCAAGCCGTGAACAGCACGCTCGCCGACCTGTTGCGCGAACGCCCCGACGTCATCGTCTTCGGCGAGGACGTGGCCGCCAAAGGTGGCGTGTACGGCGTCACCAAGGGGTTGCTGGCCCAGGCCGGCGCCGCCCGGGTGTTCGACACCCTGCTCGACGAAACGGCGATTCTCGGCCTGGCCATCGGCGCCGCCGTCAGCGGTTTCCTGCCGATCGCCGAGATCGAGTACCTGGCGTATCTGCACAATGCGGAAGACCAACTGCGTGGCGAGGCCGCCACGTTGTCGTTCTTCTCCAACGGCCAGTACCGCAACGGAATGGTCGTCCGCATCGCCGGCCTGGGGTACCAGGAGGGATTCGGCGGGCACTTCCACAACGACGACTCGCTGACGGTGCTGCGCGACCTGCCGGGGGTGGTGGTGGGTGTGCCCGCTCGTCCCGACGACGCCGCGGCGATGTTGCGCACCATGGTGGCCGCCGCGCACGTCGACGGCACGGTGGGGGTGTTCGTCGAGCCGATCGCCAGGTATCACACCGCCGACCTGTTCGAGCCGGGCGACAAGCTCTGGTTGGCAGCGCCGGATCCGCTGGTGCACGTGCCCATCGGTCGGGCGCGCACCTACGGCGACGGCGCCCACCTCACCATCCTCACCTTCGGCAACGGGTTGCTGATGTCGTTGCGAGTGGCTCGCCGGCTGCAGGCGCGGGGTATCTTCGCCCGAGTGGTCGACCTGCGCTGGGTGAGCCCGCTGCCGGTGGACGACATCGTCCGGGAAGCCACTGCCACCGGACGCACCCTGGTGGTCGACGAGACACGTCGCTCGGGCGGAGTGGCAGAAGGCGTGCTCTCGGTGCTCGTCGATGCCGGGTACACGGGCCGGATGGCGCGGGTGACGAGCAAGGACAGCTTCATTCCGCTGGGTGACGCCGCCAAGCTCGTGCTGCTCAGCGAGGACGAGATCGAGGCCGCAGCGAACCGGCTGGTGCTCTAACAGAACTCTCACCTTTCCGCGACACGCACTTCAACCAGGTCCGTCAGCATGTGATCCATGAGTTCCTGGTGGTACCACCTCACCCGGTCGACCGGCATCGTCGCTGCCGTGCTCGCCGTGGCGGCGTTGGTGTGGGGATTGTTCTTCTCCGCTCGCAACACCGGCAACCGCCTGAAGCCGAACTGGTGGCTCGCCCTCCACAACTGGCTCGGCGGCCTCACCCTGGTGTTCATCGGGCTGCACATGCTGTTCTCGTTCCTCGACACGAACACGGGCATCGGTCTCGTCGACCTGTTCATCCCCAGTGGCGCCATCGGTTGGGCCATCGGCTGGGGCGTCGTCGCGTTCTGGATGTTCGTCATCGTCGTGGTGCCGTCCATGGCCCGCATCCGCCGCCGGTTGCCCCGCAGGGCATGGCACGTCGTGCACCTGATCTCGATCCCCGCCACCGTCCTCACGGCGGTCCACGCGTACCGATCCGGTTCCGACGCCACCACCTCGGTCTTCACCAAGGTGTTGGCCCTCCTCGTCGGGATCGCCGTCTACCCCGTCACCATCCGCCTCATCGGGCTGGCGCAGCGCCGTCGCCCGGCCGTCCTCTGACCCCCGGAAGCAGTCATCATGTCGAAGCAGTCGAAGCCACCGTCGAAGCCCCAGGCGAAGCCCGCAGGTCGTCAGCCCATCGATCCGTTGCTGGCCCAGCGCCTCGAGCAGTTGAACTCGCGCCGTCCGGGCAGCCCGCTGCCCCCGCCGGTTGCCGCCGCTGCTCCTTCGGCGGGCTCCGCATCCACCCGCATCCCCCTGCAGGGCACGAACGCCGCCCAGCAGCAGCAGCTCGCCGCAGCGACCGCTCGTTCGCAGGCGGCCCGCGCCGGCGCCAGGTCCGCCGGTCGTCGGGCCAAGCCGGCTCGCGGTGCGAAGGCCGCCTCGCTCGCCTTGAGCGTGGTCACCACCGCCGGTCTCGCGGCGATGTTCGCCAACAACGAGTCGAGCACCGATTCGGTCATCCTCACCGGCGGCACCGTCGCCGCGGCCGACACCACCGTCGCCGCCACGGCAGCCACCACCGCCACGACAGTGGTCGCCGCTGTCGGCGACACGTCCACCACGGCCGCAGGCGACACGTCGACCACGGCGGTCGCCACGACGCCCCCCGCCAACACGACGATCCTCGACGGCACCTACGTCGGTGCCGCATCGCAGAACCGTTGGGGCACCGTGCAGGTGCAGGCGGTCTACAGCGGTGGTCAGCTGGTCGACGTGCAGATCCTCTCCTACCCCGACGGCGACAACAAGAGCGTCCGCATCAACCAGCGGGCGCTTCCCACGCTGATCTCCGAAGCCATCACGGCCCAGAGCGCCGACATCAACGGTGTGTCGGGTGCGACCTACACCTACAACAGCTACGTCGCCTCGCTGCAGTCGGCGATCGACGCGGCGAAGTCCGCCTCGGGCATCACCGGCTGAGTCACCCTCATGGCGCTGCACCACGTGGAAGCGGTGATGGGAACGTCCATCAGCATCGACATCGTCGACTCGCACGACCGATCGCTCATCGACGAGCTCGTCAGCTGGTTCCACGAGGTCGACGAGGTGTTCAGCCCGTACAAGGAGCAGAGCACCATCAGCCGAATCGGGCGAGGCGAAGTGGGTCCCGGCGACCCGTGCCTCACCGCCGACGTGCTGGAAGTGCTGGGTCGCTGTGAGCAGCTGGTGGTCGACACCGGCGGCGTGTTCGACGTCTGGAACCTGCCCTCGCCCAACGGCACGCGCTTCGATCCGTGTGGCTACGTGAAGGGCTGGTCGGTCGAGCGTGCCCGCCAGTTGCTCGTGGGCCATGGCGTGGAGGACTTCTGCATCAACGCCGGTGGCGACATCGCGCTCGGGGGGCTCAACCACGACGGCGAGCCCTGGCGCATCGGCATCCGCCGGCCCGACGCCGATGCAGTGGCGCTGGTGTTGTCCGGTACGGGCCGCATGGGCATCGCGACGTCGGGGAGCTATGAGCGAGGCGCACACATCCACGACCCGCGGGTGGACCTTCCCTCGACGGAGGTCGCCGCTGTCACGGTGGTCGGTCCGTCGATCGCCGAGGCCGACGCCTTCGCCACCACGGTGTACGTGATGGGCGTGGAAGGGCTGGCGTGGCTGCAGCGTCACCCGGGCTATGGCGGGTGCGTGATGACGTGGGACGAACAGCTCTTCAGCACCGACCTGTTCGACTCGCTCGTCGTCGCCTGACCGCGGCGACCCATCCAATCCGGCGAACCGCCGTCCATTCTGCGGTGGTGGGGCATGCAGGGTCTACGGTGTGGCCCAACCTGAGGATCGGAGCGTTGGGATGAGGGCGAGTTCGAAGCGGTTGGCGACGGTCGCCGCATTGGTGTTGAGCACCGTGGCCGCGTCGTGCGGTGGTGACGACGGACCCACCTCGTCCGACTTCGTCGACCGCGTGAACGAGATCTGTCGCACGCTCGACAACGATCTCAGCGACCTCACCACGCCCACGTCGAACGCCGAGCTCGCCCCGTTCGCTTCGGGTGCCTCCAAGGCGTACGAGAACGCACTGGCCGACATGAAGGCACTGGAGGTGCCGTCCGACGACGCGGTCGTCGCCGACGCCAAGGGGCTCGTGGCCAACTTCGACGATCAGGTCACCACGCTCGACGACATCGCGGCCGCAGCCACCGCCGACGACCAGGCCACCATCGACAGCAACATCGCCACGTTCGAGACCCTCAGTACCGACAACGCGGATCTCGCCGAAGGATTGGGTGCCGAGCGCTGTGCGTTGGATCCGCTGTTCGCCTTCGAAGTGGCGCCGCCGGTGACCGATCCACCGGTGACCGAGCCCGTCGACACCACCCCGGTCGACACCACCCCGGCGCCCACCACGCCGGTGTCGAGCACCAACAAGACCATCGAGCCGTTGGCAGCCGACCTCGCGCCTGCACAGGGATTCACCTTCGTCGAGTCCGACCAGGCGGTCGTGGAGACGTTCATCTCGGTCATCGACTCGTCGCCCACCATCGCGGCAGTCCCGGGAATGGTGGCGGGTGTCGACGTCGTCGACAGCAGTGGCATCACCACGACGCGTATCTTCATCTATCTGCCGGAGACCACGCTGCCGGCCGGTACTCCCGACGAGTTGCTGCCCATCGTCACCGACGGCAACCCCACGACGCCGGGGACGTACGGCATCCTCGCCGGTGTCAGCTACACCGATGGCGACAAGTTCTACTTCCTGGGCACCGACACACCCGAGGCCGCGAACCTGTTGATGTGGGCCATCTCCACCGACACCGCGTCGCTCGACACCGCCATCGGCGCATTCACGTTCGCGCTGGCACAATGAGCCCGTGCCGCTGCAACTGAAGTTCGTCACGTCCGCGAAACGACACGTCGATCTCCCCGACGCGCAGCACGAGGTGGCGTTCGTCGGGCGCAGCAACGTGGGCAAGAGTTCGCTCATCAACGCCCTCGCGAATCAACGGCAGCTGGCCCGAGTGTCGAACACGCCTGGCCGCACGCAACTGCTGAACATGTTCGTCCTGCCCAACGGTGGCTCGGTGGTCGACCTGCCCGGCTACGGCTATGCGCGCGTGCCGGCGAAGGAGCGGGCCGGGTGGCAGCGCATGATCGAGGGCTACCTGCTCGAGCGCGAGGGTCTCGAGTTGGTGTTCGTGCTGGTCGACGGCGAGATCGGGCCCACGCCGCTCGACGTGCAGATGCTCGACTGGCTGCGCGCCAACGACGTGCCGCACACCGTGGTGGCCACCAAGTTCGACAAGGTGAAGTCCGCCAAGCGCGCCACACGCAAGAAGGACCTGGCCGCCCGCGCCGAGCTCGAGCCCGGCGACATCATGTGGGTGAGCGCCTCGAAGGGCACGGGCATTCCCGAGCTCGCCCAACACGTCCTGATGATGCTCACCCCCTGACGGGGGCCGACGTTCGCGCGTCAGGGCTTGTGGAAGTAGCTGCGGGCCTTGGCGGCCACGTCGCGCGGATCGGGCATGACCATGCCCTTGCGCAACAGCTTCTCCTTCTTCGGCGTGTACGGCGGGTACATCAGCGCGGGGTCGATCTTCGTGCTGCGGGTGTGCACCGACCGCTGGTGGCTGAACGTGTCGAAGCCGAACTTGCCGTGGTAGGCGCCCATCCCGCTCTCTCCCACGCCACCGAACGGCAGGGCCGGGTTGCTGATGTGGAGGAGCGTGCCGTTCACACAGGCGCCGCCGCTGGTGGCGTTGGCGAGCACCGTGTCGTTCTCGTCGTCGCTCTCGCTGAACGTGTAGAGCGCGAGTGGCTTGTCGCCCTTGGCCGCGCCGTCGTTCACGAACCGAATCGCCTCGTCGAGCGAGTCGACGGCGATGACGGGGAGCACCGGCCCGAAGATCTCCTCACCCATCACCGGGTCGTCCTTGGTGATACCGGTGAGCACGGTGGGGGCGATGTAGCGGGTGTCGGGGTCGGACTGCCCGCCGATGGCCACCGTGCCGTTGTGCAGGAGCTTCTCGATGCGGTGGAAGTGCGGCTCGTTGACGATGCGGGTGAAGTCGGGACTGGCCTGGGGGTCGCTGCCGTAGAACGACTCGATGCTCGTGCCCAGGGCGCGCACCAGTTGATCGTGGACCGATCGCTCGACGAGCACGTAGTCGGGTGCGATGCAGGTCTGGCCGGCGTTGACGAACTTGCCCCACGCGATGCGCTTGGCCGCGACATCGATGTTGGCGTTGCGACTGACGATGGCGGGACTCTTGCCGCCGAGTTCGAGCGTGACCGGCGTGAGGTGTTCGGCCGCGGCTCGCATGACGATGCGGGCGACCCGACTGTTGCCGGTGTACAGGATGTGGTCGAAGCGCTGCGCCAGCAACTCCGTCGTCTCGGCCACCCCGCCCTGGACGGAGGCGATGGCAGGGTCGCCCAGATCGTCGAGCAGCGACACGAGTTCGGCGGCGGTGTGCGGCGCGAGCTCGCTCGGCTTGGCCAGCACGGCGTTGCCGGCGGCGATGGCCGCCACGACGGGGACGAGCAGCAACTGCACCGGGTAGTTCCACGGCGCGATGACGCACGTGACCCCGACGGGTTCGCTCACGATGTACGACTTGCCCGGCTTGAAGGCCACCGGCGTGGCGACCTTGTCGGGCTTCATCCACAACGGCAGATGGGCGAGCGTGTGGTTCACGTCGTTGACGGTGAACCCGATCTCCGTGAGCCACGCCTCGGCACGGGGCTTGCCGAAGTCGGCGGCGAGCGCGTCGAGGAAGCGGTCTTCGCGTTCCACGAGCAGGTCGCGCAGGCGCTCGAGTGTGGCGACGCGCCAGGCGTACGGCTTGGTGCGGCCGTCGTCGAACGCCCGACGAGCCTCGGTCACCTTGGGGGCGATGTCGGAGAGCGGTGTGGTGATGAACTCCATGGCCGCACGATAGGCGCGCGCGGTCGGAGGTCGGTCAGCCCAACTCGATCTGGTGCGTGATCTTGCGGTGCACGGGTTCGAACCCGAGGCTGCGATACAGGCGTGCGGCACCGGTGGGGTTCTCCGAGTCCACCTCGATCGAGGCGTGGGTGAAACCGGCACCGGCGAACGCGTGCAGCGACTCGACGATGAGGGCCGAGGCGATTCCTCGGCCCCTCCACTCGCGCACGGTGCCCAGGTTGTCGATCCAACCGTCGCTCCGGCCCACGACGGCGTCGTCGGCCTCCATGCGAGTGTTCACGCAGTGGCCCACCACCCGGCCGGCGTCGTCGATCGCGATGAACGACAGATCGGGCCGGGCGCCGTAGCCGTGCACCATCTGCTCCCAATGGTGTGGCGACGTGGGCGTGGAGCCCCAGTGGTCGGCGAAGGCAGCGTTCTTGGCGAGACGGATCTCCTCGTCGCGGTCATCCGGCCACGGCACGATCCGCACCCCGGGCACGGTGCGCCGTTCGGGGAGAGGGTCGAGGGGGCGGAGCAGTTCGTCGTTGTAGCGCACGGGCGCCATGCCGACGTTCGCGAACAAGCGGTGCGCTCCCTCGATGAAGTCGTACGAGTCGGCGCGCACGAAACAGGGAAGTGACCGCTCCGACGAGCGCAGCTGCTGGGCAGCGCGCTCGACGGCCCATTCCATCAGCGCGGTGCCCACACCGCGCCGGCGATGCGCTGGGTCGACCTCGCCGAAGACGTAGCAGCGTTCCTCCTTCACCTCGCTCGGGAGATGGAACGTGTACGCGTAGCCGGCGAGCTCGCCGTCGACCTCGGCGAGCCGGGTGTCGGTGGCGAGCACCACGTGCTCGTCATCGAGGTCCCCTTCCAGCTCGTCGAGCTCGAGCACCTGGGGCACTCCGTCGAATCGCTGCGCACCCTGATGGAGCGCACAGATCTCGCCGAAGTCGCCCGGTCGCACCGGGCGCAGTTCGATGGTCGTCATCCGAGAGACCGTAGTTCGGTGGGCCGTTCGGCCCTTTTGTGCTTTTCTGTGGTGACGGCGTGGCAGGAGCGGCGGATACTTCCCAGGTGTCTCCGCCGCCCGGCCCGCTCGACGACGTGTCGTTCGCCAGTGTGTTGGTGGCGGCGCGCGCCGGCGACCAGTGGGCGGCAGAGGTGCTGTTCGTGGATCTGCAGCCGCGGTTGCTCCGGTTCCTGCGCAGTGTGGAGCCGCGTGCCGCCGACGACCTGGCCGGCGAGGTGTGGCTCGGCATCGCCCAGGGCCTTTCGACGTTCGAGGGCGATCTGACCGGCTTCCGCGCGTGGGTGTTCACCATCGCCCGTCGCCGCCTGGCAGATCACCGGCGCACCGCCGGCCGACGTGCCACCGATCCGGTGGACCCGCACGAGCACTTCCGTCTGCAGCCGGACCCCGCCACCATCGACGGCGCCCGGGCCGACACGGCCACGGCGGTCATCGGTCGCCTGTCCGCACAGGAGGCAGTGGACCTCATCTCGAGCTCGCTGCCCCCCGACCAGGCCGAGGTGCTGCTGTTGCGGGTGGTGGGTGACCTCGACGTGGCTCATGTGGCCGAGGTGTTGGACCGCACCCCGAACTGGGTGCGCGTCACCCAGCACCGCGCGTTGCGCAAGCTCGCCGAAAAGTTTTCGGGAAATGTCGACGATTCGGTAATGACCGACCCTCCCCAGGCGATCTGACCCCCGTGACCGACCCCATCCTCCCCGACGACCTGGCCAACGGCCTCGTCGACGGCACTGCCGACATCTCGTCGCTGCCCACAGAGTTTCGTGGCGTGGCCGAGGTGTTCGCTGCGGCGCACCAACCCGCATCGGGCGCCGAACTGGCCGGGATGGCCGCCGTCGTGCAGCAGTTCACCGCTGCCGTCACCACCTCACCCGCGGCCGCTGATGCGGGCGCTACGACCTCGGGAGTCATTGCAATGTTCGGAACTCGAATCACCAAGCGGGCCGCCATCATCGTCGGCGCCACCGTGCTCTTCGCCGGTACGGCGGCTGCTGCCGCCGGCGGCGTCCTGCCCACCCCCTTCTCCAGCTCCGAGCGTCACTCGACGCCCACGGTGAGCCTCGAGTCGTCCTCCTCGGAGGCCACCGAGAGCTCGAAGAGCAGCCTCGAGGAGTCCACCAGCTCCACCGAGACCAGCGTGGAGAACGAAGGCCTCGACGACAGCACGTCCACCTCGTTCCCGGAGCGCGACTTCGGCCTGTGCACCGCCTGGAGCAACGGCACCACCAAGAACACCGACAATCCCACGTTCAGCAGCCTGGCCACCGAGGCCTCGGTCGCCGGCAAGAGCGTCGATGACTACTGCCTCGACGTCGTGTCGGCACACGATGCCAACGGCGACCACGGTGACGACACGGCCACGTCGAACAGCACCGGCAACAGCACCTCCAACAGCGCCGACGACAATGGTGGCAAGAACGGCGGCGGCCATGGTGCCGACGACACGGCCAGCAGCGTCAGCACGCCGGCCAGTGTGAGCAATCCGTCGAACTCCGCGCCGGGCGCCTCGGCCCCCGACACGTCGGTCGACGACGGCAGTGGCAAGGGCCAGAACGGCAAGGGCAAGGGCGGGAGCGACAGCTCCACCTCCTCCAGCAACCCCTGACAGTTCCTTGGCGGGAACTCGCGACCCGGGTCCGATCATCGTGATCGGCCCGGGTCGCTGTCGTTTTCGGCCGACACCTACGGTGGCGCCGTGGAACAGATGAACGAACTCGGCTTCTACGGTTTGGCCGGCGCTCCCCGCTCGCCCGCCGACCTGCTCACCGAATGTCGCGCAGGCGAGGAGCTCGGCTTCGGCTCGGTGTTCCTGAGCGAGCGCTTCAACATCAAGGAAGCGGTCACGCTCTCGGGTGCGGCGGCAGCGGTCACGCAGTCGCTGGGTATCACCACGGGCGTCACCAACCACAACACGCGGCACCCCATCGTCACCGCCAGTTACGCCACCACGATGCATCGCCTCACCGGTGGGCGGTTCGCGCTCGGCCTCGGGCGCGGTATGGACCGCATGTTCGACGCGTTCGGCATCCCGCGGATCACCACGGCGCAGATGGAGGACTTCGCCGGCCTCATGCGTCGCCTGTGGCACGGCGAAGTGGTGATGGGCCACGACGGGCCCGCGGGGAAGTGGCCGGTGTTGGCACTCGACCCCGAGTTCCGCGAGGACATCCCGCTGCTGATGAGCGCGTTCGGGCCGCAGAGCCTGCGCCTTGCGGGACGCGCGTTCGATGCCGTGCTGCTGCACACCTTCTTCACCGACGCCACGCTGCAACGGTGCGCGCAGACGGTGCGGTCCAGCGCCGAGCAGGCCGGTCGCGATCCGGCGGCGGTGCGGGTGTGGAGCTGCTTCGCCGTGGTGGGCGACTGGCTGCCGCACGACCTCCGCCTGAAGAAGACCGTCGGCCGGATGGCCACGTACCTGCAGGCCTACGGCGACCTGATGGTGCGCACCAACGACTGGGATCCCACCGTGCTCGAGCGGTTCCGCGCCGACCCGTTCGTGGCCGGCTTCCGGGGTGCGCTCGATCAGAAGGCCACCACAGAAGAACTCGAACACGTGGCGACGCTCATCCCCGCGGAGTGGCTGGCGCCGGCCGCCACCGGCAGCCCCGACGAGTGCGCGGCCGCCGTGCTGCACCAGTTCGACCTGGGGGCCGACAGCGTCATCCTCCACGGTGCCTCGCCCACCGAACTGGCGCCGGTGGTGGAGGCGTACCGACGCATCCGGCCGACGGGCCGATTCGATCACCTCACCGCCAATCCGGGACGGCCCTGAGATTTCCGAAGCGCCGACTTGTATTTAGTGCGAAGTCTCGGGCATCCTTACGGCCATGTTCCTGGCACTGAAGGAGATGCAGCGGGCGAAGCTCCGCTTCGGCCTCCTCGCGGGTGCCGTCGGTCTGCTCGTGTTCCTCATCCTGTTCCAGCAGGCGCTGCTCGGCGGGCTCATCAATCAGTTCATCGGCGCGCTGAAGAACCAGTCGGCCGACGTGCTGGTGTACAGCGACCAGGCGCGCAAGAACCTCGAGGGTTCGATCATCCCCCCCGACCAGCTGGCGCAGGTGGCCACGGTCGAGGGTGTCGCCGATGCAGCGCCGCTCGGTGAGTCCACGTTCACCGTCACCGCCGGCGGCGAGGAACGCGACGCCGTCGTGTTCGGCTACGAGCTCGGCCGCCCTGGAGCACCCACCACGCTCATCGAAGGCCGTCTGCCGGAACAGGGGGGCGAAGCCGTCGCGAGCGAGAAGGATCGCGCCGACGGGTTCGACATCGGCGACGTGGTGCAGGTGCAGCCCGACGGCGTCGAGATCACCGTCGTCGGCGTCGCCCGAGACATCAACTACTCCGTCTCCCCGGTGCTGTTCGTCGACTTCGCCACGTTCGAGGCGGCCAAGCGCACCCGCAACCCCGACGCCACCACCATCCTCCCCTCCGTCGTCGCCGTGCAGGTGGCATCCGGGTCGTCGCCCGAGTCGGTCGCGACCGCCATCAACGACCAGGTCGACGGTGTCGAGGCGCTCACGCGCCAGCAGGCGGTCGACGGCTCGCCCGGTGTGAGCAGCGTCCGGTCCAGCTTCGCCATCATCCTCGGGCTCTTCTACCTGGTGGTCCCGCTCGTCACCGGGCTGTTCTTCCTCATCGTCACGTTCCAGAAGGCGTCGGCGCTCACGTTGCTGCGAGCCATCGGCGCGTCGTCGCGCACGTTGGTGACGAGCCTGCTCATCCAAGTGGTCGTGGTCATGCTCACCGGGTCGGTCATCGCCTTCGGTCTCTACGCGGGAGCACTGCAGGGCGTGAAGAACCTCGGGGTGCGCGTGGAGGTGCAGCCGGTCGTCATCACGTCGTTGGTGGTGCTGGTGCTCGCACTCGTCACGTCGGCCATCGCGGTGCGCCGCGTGCTGCGGCTCGATCCGCTGTCGGCCACCACCGGCGGAGGGGTGCACGTATGAACCTGCCGCTGCTCGAGCTGCGCCGACAGCCCAGCCGCTTCATCGTGGCCACGGTGGTGCTGTCGTTCCTGGCCACGCTGCTCATGTTCCTCGGTGGTCTGCTCGACGGCTTGTACCTCGGCTCCACGGGCGCCATCCGTGCGCAGCAAGCCGATGTCATCGTCTACTCCGAGAGTGCCCGCGACTCGTTCCTGCGCAGCCGCATCACCAGCGAGCAGCGAGCTCAGGTCGAGGCGGCCGAAGGCGTGGAGGAAGTGGGAGGCATCGGCTTCGTCCTGCTCGGCGCGCAGGTTCCTGGCGAGACCGACATCGCCAACGTCGCCGTCGCCGGCTACGAGACCCCGCCCAAGGGCGTCCCTGCGCCACCGCCCGACGGTCAGGGCATCGCCGACACGCGGCTGGAGGACGCGGGCGCCTCGACGGGCGATGTCATCCTCGTCGGTCCCCAGCAGACCCCCATCGAGATCATCGGTTTCGTCGACGACACCAGCTACCTCCAGCAGAGTTCGGTGTGGGTGAACCTGCCCACGTGGCGTGCAGTGCAGAACGCGAACCGACCCGACTCGACGGTGAGCGACGACATCGTGCAGGCGTTGGTGGTGTCGGGCACCGGCGACCTCGTCACCTCCATCGACACGGCCACCGCAGGCGCGACCTCCACGCTCACGAAGGACGACGCCGTGTTGGCGCTGCCTGGCGTCAAGCAGCAGGGCGACACCTTCAACCAGATCATCTACTCCACGCTCGTGGTGGTGCTCGCCGTGGTGGGACTGTTCTTCAGTCTGCTCACGCTCGAGCGACTCGGCCTCTACGGCGTGCTGAAGGCCATCGGTGCCTCCACCCGCAGGCTCTTCGCCGGCGTGGTGTTGCAGGCGGTCATCGTCGCCGTCGTCGCGTTCGTCATCGGGTCGCTGCTCGCCATAGGTGCCGCAGCGGCGTTGCCGGCCGCCGTGCCGCTGCAGCTCACGCCGGCCCGGTTCCTTTCCACGTTCATCGGCCTCGTCGTGGCTGCGGTGCTGGGCAGCGCGGTGTCGCTGCGCAAGGTCACCAAGGTCGACCCGGCCTCCGCCATCGGGAATGCATCATGACCATTCGACTTCTGAACAGCCAACTTCGGAAAGAGGTGCAGCAATGACGGTGCTCGACATGCGCGACATCCGCAAGGTGTATCGCAGCGGCGACATCGACATCGTGGCGCTCGACCATGCCACCGTGCAGGTCGACCACGGCGAGATCGTCGCGTTGCTCGGACCGTCGGGTTCGGGCAAGACCACGCTGTTGTCCATCGCCGGCGGACTGCTCACGCCCACCGAAGGCACGGTCGTGGTCGGTGGCCACGACATCTCGGAGTACAACGCCAAGCAGCTCACCGAGTTCCGGCGCGAGAACGTCGGGTTCGTCTTCCAGTCGGTGAACCTCGTGCCGTTCCTCACCGCCGAGGAGAACCTGTTGGTCGTCGACGAGTTGGGCGGCAACAAGGGTGGCAAGGCCGCCAAGGGTCGCGCGCGATCACTGCTCGAGGAGCTCGGCCTGGGTCATCGGGTGAAGAACCTCCCCGGTCAGCTCAGCGGTGGCGAGCGTCAGCGTGTGGCCATCGGGCGGGCGCTCTTCAACAACCCGAAGCTGGTGCTCTTCGACGAGCCCACGTCGGCGCTCGACACCAAGATCGGCGAACAGGTGATGGAGCTCATCCGTACCGAGATGAAGGCCCGCGACACCGCCGCCATCATCGTCACCCACGACACGCGCATGACCCACTACGCGGACCGCACCGTGCACATCGTCGACGGCCGGCTCGACGCCGGCACCGTCACGGCGTGATCGGCTGCGGCCAGCGTCTCGCGGGGTCCTGGCCGAAGTAGTCGCGCAGCACTGCGTACAGCGGGGCGTTCTCTTGACGCAGCGCTGTCGGCCGGGTGAAGAACACCTCGGTGGCGACGGCGAAGAACTCCGCGGGATTGGTGGCCGCGTACGAGCGGAGCACCGACGGTTCCTCGTGTGCGCGCAGCACGCGCAGCGAGCTCGTGCACACGCGGACCCACTCGGCCATGGCTGCCTCGTCGCGCAGCGGGGGAGTGCCGTCGCTGAGCCCGTCGAGCATGTCGAGCCGGTGGGCGAACTCGTGCAACAGCACGTTCTCGCCACGCTCGGGGTTCCGCGCCTGGAACGCGGCTGCGTCCCACGACACCATCACGGGTCCGCGATGGAACGCCTCGCCGATGATCGGGTCGTCGGCATCGGTGTACAGCCCGTCGCCCAGATAGTGCACGCCGGTGCGCACGATGGTGCTGGGGTGCACGATCACCGAGGTCACGTCGCGGTAGCTCGCCAACCCATCGTCGAACGCGAGCACGAGCAGTGATGCATGGGCGGCGACGTTGGCGCGCATCTCGTCGGTGAGGCTGAACCCGCGTGCGGTCTCCCAACGGAGCTCGTGCACCAACGTGTCGGTGTAGGCCAGGAGCAGCTCGCGCTCGTCGGGCGCGAGGTGCGGCCAGGGTGCGAGCCAGCGCTGCACGAGGCGGCGGAGGCGATCGGTGGGCAGCGTGTCGGCCCGACGGCGTCGGAAGGAGAGGAAGCCCACTCGGGAAGGTTAGGTGCCAGTCGGCTCAGGTGGCCATCGCCCCGGCGACGATGGCGTGCACCTCGTCGCCGTTCAGCTCGTCCTGGTCGCACAGCGCGTCGGCCAGTGCCAGGAGCGCACGACGATGCTCGAGCACCGCGCACGCGGCTCGGTCGGCGGCCGTGTTCATGTACTCGTCGGCGCGCGACCGCGCCTTCTCGTCGTGGAACACCTTCGCCACGAGGTTGCCCGCTCCTGGCATGTGTGCGGCTTCCAGGCTGAGCAGGCTGCCACCTGCGCCCAGCATGCCCACCAGTTGCGCCGCCATGTTGGTGGCTGCGGCGAGGTCGCTGGAGATGCCGCTCGACGCCTCGCCGAACTCCTGGATCTCTGCTGCACGTCCGGCGAGTGCGACGGCCATCAGATCGGTGGCCTCCGCCGGCGTCTTCAGGTAGCGCTCCTCCATCTCGCCGTGGGCGACCAGGCCCAGCGAGCCGGAGCGGCGCAGGATGGACGCCACCTTCACATCGCGACCGGTGAGTGCGGCGAGCAGCGCGTGCCCGGCCTCGTGCACCGCGACGCGGCGGCGCTCGTCGGGGTGATAGCCCACGTCGTGCGACACGCCGATCTCGGTGACCAGTTGCGCGGCCAGTACGTCGTGGTAGTTCATCTGCTTGCGGCCGTCGCGCAGCGCCACGACCAATGCTTCGTCGAGCAGCTTCTCGATGCGCACCGGCGTGTAGCCGGCGGTGAGGTCGGCCACGTACGCGGCGCCCAGTGTGTGGTCGTGCGCCTTGCGGGCGAGGTAGTACTCGGCGATCTCCAGACGGTCGGCGCGCGGCGGCAGGTCGAAGTGGATGGTGCGGTCGAAGCGACCCGGACGGAGCAGGGCGGGATCGAGCTCGGAGGCCCGGTTCGTGGCGGCGATGACCAACACGTTGGCGGTCTTCAGCGGGGCTCGCTTCATGTTGCGATGTCCGGGCAGCAAGCGGTTCAGGCGATCGGTGAACCACGCCTTGAACTTCTGCCAGCCGGTGGGCAGTTCGAAGCTCTGCATCTGCACGAGCAGTTCGTTCACGACGCCCGAGCCGCCTTCGCGGCTGGTGTTCGTGCCCATGCCGGAGCGAGCCCCGCCGATGGCGTCGAACTCCTCGATGAAGCCGATCGCGCCGCCCTCGGCGCGAGCGGCCTTGCGCAACGCCTTGAAGAACGAACGGATCTTGCGATTGGTCTGGCCGTAGAACATCGACTGGAACTCGCTGGCCGACACGAACAGGAAGGGCACGCCGGCCTCGGCCGCGAGCGCCTTCGCGAGGTGGGTCTTGCCGGTGCCGGGAGGCCCCTCGAACAGCACGCCGCGGCGAGCGCTGCCGCCCATCTCGTTCAGGAAGGTCTCGTGGTTGAGGAAGATGTTGAGCGTGTCGATGGCCTCGCGCTTGGTGCCATGCGCACCGACGACGTCCTTCAGACGGGTCTTCGAGTCCTCGGGACGCAACAGGGTGTGCGGCGAGCGGCCGGCACCGATGAACGGGATGAGCATCATCGACATCATCACGACCATCATCACCACGAGCAGCGCCAGCTCGGGGCTCTCGCGGATGATCGCCGGGAATCCGAAGCTCACAGGATCGCCGGCCAGCTCCCGGTACCAGATCCAGCCGAGCGGGATGCCGAGGAACACGACCAGCTTCCACAGTCGGCGCCGCCGTTGGTGCTCGCGATGCGAGTTGGTGTCGGTGTGTTCGCTGCGCACGACCTCGCCGTGCTGCAACCGAAGGATGTCCATGTCGCCCTCTCCCGTGTGCCCACCCCGGGCAACCTCGGCACCGTAGCGCGGCTTCACTCTGCGTGTCAACATCGACACCCAATGTCACCGAGGGTGGCGGACCCTTCGCCCTTGGCAGGACCGATTGACGGTTCCTTGAAGCGCGTCAGCCCTGGTCAGCGGCGATATCGGTGCGTCGACGGACCAATTGCGCGCGCAATCCCTCCGAAAGTCCCACCGGGTCGGGAACATTGTGCCCTAGTGACGAATTGGACCCGGGCGCACCATGGGCCTTGCGATCGATCCCGAATGAGCGGTCGCAGGGAGGGATACCAATCATGAAGCGTCGCACACTCGACATCGCGTTCAGCGTTGGTGGCGTCATCGTCGCCGTCGCGCTGTTCGTTCTTGGTTTCGTGCTCAAGCAGCAGGCGGACTTCGCCACTGAGTACGTCGACCGTGAATTGTCAGCTCAGCAGATCAGCTTCCCCGAGACCTACGACCGCGGTGAGACCGAAGTCGCTGGTAGTGACTGCCTCGTCGGCTTCGCCGGCCAGGCCCTGAACACCGGCGCCGAGGCCGAGTGCTACGCCCGCTACTACATCGCCACCCACATGATGCACAGCGCCACTGACGCCGGCTTCGAGGGTGCGACGTACGCCAGCCTCGGTGGCCCGGTCGGCGAAGCCCGCACCGCACTCGCCGACGCCAAGGAAGGCGGCGACGAAGACGCCATCGCCGAGGCACAGGCTGCCTTCGACAAGGTGAACGGTCTGCGTGAGACGATGTTCAAGGGCGAGACCCTTCGTGGTCTGCTGCTGACGGTCTACGGCTTCAGCGTCTTCGGTGAGAAGGCCGAAGTGGCCATGTGGGTCTGCTGGGTCGCCGCCATCGCCATCATGGTGCTGTCGATCGCCGGATTCGTCCACGCCTTCGCTTCGAAGAAGGCCGACAACGTGATCCTCGCAGTCGAGCACCACGAGCACGACAAGGACATGGCGCAGGTCTGATCCGCTGACCTCGTGCCCTCTGCGGGCATCACATTCCCCCAGATGTGCGACACGGGCCCCCGCTTCGGCGGGGGCCTCGTCGCGTCCGAGAGACGTTCAGTCGTCGGCGTGCGGGCGCCGACGATCTCGCTTGCGTTCGGCGGCGCGTCGCTTGTCGGACAGCCGCTCCTCCCGCGCGCCACGGCTCGGTCGAGTGCGGGCACGTGGGGCCGGCGGGGGCTGGGCGGCCTCGTCGAGACGGGTGAGGGCCTCGGTCCAGGCCAACTGTCGGTTGCGCCACTGCGACCGTGTGCGCGACGACGAGGCCACCACCACGGGCCCCACCGTGTCGAGCACTCGCTGCTGCACCACCGGCGGCAGCCCGCAGCGGTCGACGTGAATGGTGACGGTGACCGCGGTGTCGGAGGTGTTCGCGTGCTGGCCGCCGGGCCCGCCGCTGCGCGAGGCCTGCCACTCCACCGCGTCGGCCCGTATGCGTCGGCCTCGCGGCGTGACGTGGTGGCCGTCGACCGGCTCCATCAGTCGTCCTGTTGCATCGTGGCCCACAACCCGTGCTCGTGCAGACGGAACACGTCGATCTCGGCCTTCTCGCGGGTGCCGTTGCTGACCACCGCTCGTCCCTTGTGGTGCACGTCGAGCATCAACGACGTCGCCTTCTCGAGGCTGTAGCCGAACACCTTCTGCAGCACCATCGTGACGTAGCTCATCAGGTTGATGGGGTCGTTCCAGACCAGGACGATCCACGGGCGATCGGGCGCGACGGACTGATCGGTGTCGTGTTCCTCCACTCGAACGGGTGCCGTCGTCGGTGCCATGGCGACATTCTGCCGTCGCCGACGGGGAACGGGTGGGCGCTCAGGTGGTGCGCGTGCCGAGCGACCCGTACGATGGGGCCGTTATGGCAGTCGGCGCCCGTCCCATCGTGCCCTCGAGGCTCGCGCCCGGTGGCGTGTCGCACGGGTCGCGTCGTACTCCCACCTCTCGCGTCGGCGGCTTCATCGCGCTCACCAAGCCGCGCATCATCGAGCTGCTGCTCATCACCACGGTGCCCACCAGGGTGTTGGCCGAGCAGGGTTGGCCGGCCACGTGGCTCGTGCTGGTCACGCTCATCGGTGGCACGCTCGCCGCCGGCGGTGCGAACGCGATCAACATGGTGGTCGACCGCGACATCGACAAGCTCATGCCGCGTACGCAAGGACGGCCGCTGGTCACCGGGCTCGTGCAGCCACGGGAAGCGCTGGTGTTCGCCATCGCCCTCGAGGTCGTCGCGTTCGCCGTGCTGTGGACGTGGGCGAACTTCCTCTCTGCGGTCCTCGCACTGTCGGCCACGTTGTTCTACGTGTTCGTCTACACGCTCTGGCTGAAGCGCACCAGCACGCAGAACATCGTCATCGGCGGCGCCGCCGGTGCCGTGCCGGTGCTCGTGGGCTGGTCGGCCGTGCAGAACAACGTCACCTGGACGCCGGTGGTGCTCTTCGTGGTGATGTTCCTGTGGACACCGCCGCACTTCTGGGCGCTGGCCATCCGCTACGCCGACGACTATCGCGCGGCCAACGTGCCCATGCTGCCGGCCGTGGCCTCGATGGAGGTCACCGTGCGCAAGATGGTGCTGTACACCGCGCTGATGGTGGTGAGCACCCTGGTGCTGTGGCCCGTCGCCGGACTCGGGCTCATCTACGGCATCACGGCCATCGTGCTCGGTCTGCTGTTCCTCGTGGGCACCATCGACCTCGGTCGGAACCCCACGCCGCAGCGTTCGATGCGGGTGTTCGGGTACTCCATCACCTATGTCACCCTGCTGTTCGCCGCGATGACCATCGACGTCCTCGTGCAGCACGGTGCATGAGGATTTCCTGCGGACGGGTTGCCTATGGGTAATGTCGCTCCTGTAGTTCGAGAAGTTCCACCAACCGACCTGTCATGTGAGGGCTTTGCCGTGCGCGCGCCCGAGACGAAACGAGTTCGTTGCCTATGACCACCATCGATACCCACGCAACCAGCGCTGCTCCGGCAAGCGCCGGGTTGGCGTGCGTCGCCGACTGGGTCACCACGACCGACCACAAGAAGATCGGCCGCCTGTACCTCGGTTCAGCGGCCGTGGCACTCATCGGGTCGGTCGTCGTGGCTGCGCTGCTCGCGTTCGAGCGCGTCGACACGGGTGGCACGGTGCTGCCCATCGAATCGCTGACGCAGCTGTTCTCGATCTACCGATTCGGCCTCACCTACGTGGTGCTGCTGCCGCTCGTCATCGGTGTCGCCACGGCGGTCGTGCCGCTGCAGGTGGGCGCCCGGTCCATCGCCTTCCCGCGGCTCGCCGCCGCCGGGTTCTGGGCGTGGCTCATCGGCTCCATCGTGTCCATCGTGTCCATCGTCGCCAATGGCGGACCCAACGGTGGCAACGCACTGTTCGTCGATCTGTTCTACCTGTCGTGCTCGATGGCCATCGTCGGTCTGCTGGCCACCACGGTCTCGCTGGCCACCACCATCCTCACCACCCGGGCTCCCGGGATGAACCTGCGCCGCGTGCCGTGGTTCACCTGGTCGGCGCTCGTCATGTCGGTGGCGCTGGTCGCGGCGCTGCCGGTGCTGGTGGGCAACCTGATCTACTTGTTCGTCGGTCACCGCTACCCCTCGCTCAGCGAGTTCAGCGGCAACCGGGCCATCAGCGACTGGGCGGGCTTCGGCTTCACGCAGCCCACCACGGCCATCTTCGCCATCCCCGTGTTCGGCTTCCTCGCCGACACCGTGGCCACGGGCACCCGGGCTCGCCTCACGCCTCGCGGCAGCATCTTCGCTGCCATCGGGTTGGTGGGCACGGCAGTGTTCGCCTCGGCCGTCCAACAGCCGGTCGTCATCCGCAGCGGGTTCAGCGCACTGTCGGGAAGCGACAAGTTCTCCGACCTCATCCCGTTCGCGTTGGTCCACGTCCTCCCGCTCATCGGCGCCTTCCTCGCCGTGGCCCTCACGGCCACGGCGCTGAAGAAGAAGCCCACGGTCGGTGCGCCGCTGGTGTTCGCGCTGTTCGGCTCGCTCCTCGTGCTCCTCGGCCTCGCGGCCAGCGCACTGCAGCACATCGGCGACGCGGCCCTGATGGACACCGTCTTCGAAGAGGGCGCGTGGCTGGCCGTGGTGTACGGAGGCGTCCTCGCCGGACTCGGCGCCGTGGCGCACTGGGGTCCGAAGTGGTGGGGGCGCACCATGGCGCTGAAGGCCACCCTGCCGCTCGCCCTGCTGGGATTCGTTGGTGCAGCGCTTGCCAGCGTGCCGCTGTTCATCGCCGGCTTCGCCGATCAGCCGGGCGGGGTGTTCCCGTCCGTCGATCCCGGCACCGACGGTGTGGTGAAGTTCGAGTACTCCGGTCCGCAGGAACTGTGGAACGCACTCAGCGCCATCGGCCACGCGGTCGTCCTGCTCACCGTGTTGGCCTTCGTGGCGCTCGCCCTGCGCGCGTTCCTCAAGGGTGACCACGCCGGTGACGACCCCTGGGACGGCCAGACCCTGGAGTGGGCCACCACGTCGCCGGCTCCTGAGTACAACTTCGCCGAGGTGCACATCGTGCGCTCGGCCGAGCCCCTGCTCGACCTCAAGTCTTCGAATCGGAGTGACGCCTGATGCTCGCACTTCCCTCGGCTCCCGCCCCCGAACCCCGTCGCCAGGTGTTCGTGGGCACGGCTGTCACCGTCGCTGCCGCGGCTGCCCTCACCGGCGGCATGGTGGCGCTGTACCTGCGCATGCGCAACGAGGCGCTCAGCGCGGTCGATGGCACCTGGATGCCCAGCGAGGCGAAGATCTCGATGGTCGCCGCCAACGTGATGCTCCTCGCCCTCATTCCCATCTGCATCTTCGCCCAGTGGGCGGTCTACTCCGCCAAGCGCGACGACAAGCCGCACACCGGGTTGGCGCTGCTGCTCACCGCGCTCATCGGGCTCGCCCTCATCAACGCCCAGGCGTTCATCTACGCCACCATCGGGCTGCCCGCCAACCAGGGCACCTACAGCGTCATGTTCTATTCCGTCACCGGCGTGAGCATGTTGCTCGCCATCGTCGGTGTCGTCTTCAGCGCCGTCACCGCGTTCCGCTACCTCGGCGGACGCACCACCGACCGTGAGGTCGTGTCGGCGCACGCCCTGTATTGGTACGCCTACAGCGTGATCTTCGCTGTGGTGTGGTTCGTGGTCTACGTGACGAAGTAACGGGGAGCCGATGTTCACCACTGGTTCAAAACTGCTCCTCGGAGCCACCGTCCTGTCGGTCGTCGGCGCCATCGCGTTCGGCGTCACCACCGGTGGCCCGGCGGGTGTCCTCGGCACCATCGGCCTCGTGTCGTTGGCGTCCGTGTTCGGCTTCCTCGCCGGCATCAACCTCTACACCCGCGACGGCAACGTGGCGGCGCTCGAGCCGGGTGTCGAGCGCACCTCGGCCGCTGCGCAACCGCCGGTCGGTCGCAGTCTGTGGCCCATCGTCGGTGCGGTGGGCGTGGGCGGCCTCGCCGTCGGTGCGGTCAGCCAGCCCGTCGTGTTCAAGGTGTCACTCATCGTCGTGCTCGCCACGGTGGTCGAATGGATGATCCAGGGTTGGAGCGAGCGCGCCAGCGCCGATCGTGCCTACAACGAGGGCATTCGCCGCCGGCTCCTGCATCCCCTCGAGTTCCCCATCGTGGGAGCCCTCATCGGTGCCGCCGTGGTCTACGCGTTCTCGCGCATCATGCTCAGCATCAGCAAGGACGCCGGCCGATGGGTGTTCATCATCCTCGGCACCATCATCGTCGCCATCGGCTTCCTGTTCGCCGCCAAGCGTGGGCTCAGCAAGGGCACTGCGGCCGGCATCGTCGCCGTCGGTGCGTTGGCCCTGGTGGGTGTCGGCGTGGCCTCCGCCGTGTCGGGGCAGCGCACCATCGAGGAGCACCCGCACATCAGCACGGCGGTCTGCCTGGGCACTGCCACCGAGGCCGAGACCGAGGAGATCGACGACAAGGCGTCACAGGACGTGGCCGCGAAGAGCAACGTCATCTCCAACGTCGAGCTCACCGAGGACGGGCGCTTGGTGGCGTTCAACCTCGGCACCGCCGACACCGAATACCACGAGATCACCGTGCCTCGGAGCACGACGGTCCACGTGCTGTTCACCAACAAGACCGAAGAACCCCGCCGCCTCACCGTGCATCTGGGAACGTTCCCTGCTGCCGACGGCACCGCCGGCAGCGAGCAGGCCGACTGCACGACTGCCGTGAACCAGGACGGCGTGGCGTTCCTCACCTTCAGGCTCGACAAGTCGCAAGCTGCCAGCACCACCCCCTACCGCCTCACCGTGCCTGGTGTGGAAGGGCAAGAAATCTCGCTGGTGGTGCCCTGATCATGGACCGGAGTGAAGCAACCGTGACTACCCTCGGGGAGATGTCCTCCACCCGTCGTCGTTGGCCCCTCGCTGCCCTCGCAGTGAGCGCGGGCACGTTCCTCGCGTCGTGCGCATCGAACGCCCCGCAGGACTACTTCGACCCGGCGGGCCCCAACGCGGAGAAGATCGACACGCTGCAGCGGCCGGTGTTCTACATCGCCGGCGTGGTCGCTCTCATCGTGATCGGTGCCGTCGGCTACATCGTGTTCAAGTTCAAGGACCGGGGGCAGGACATCCCCGAGCAGTCCCACGGCAATCCGAAGCTCGAGATCGCGCTCACCATCCTGCCGGCCATCATCCTGGCCGGTATCGCAGTGCCCACGGTCGTCACCGTGTTCGACCTGAACAAGCAGGACGACACGGAGTGCATCATCAACGTCACCGGTCAGCAGTGGTGGTGGGAGTACGACTACGCCACCGGCGAGTGCGGCGGCGTCGAGATCTCTCAGCCCATCGTCACCAGCGGCGAACTGGTCATTCCCGCCGACACCCCGGTGCTGTTGCGTGTCACCAGCCGCGACGTCATCCACAGCTACTGGATCCCGCGCCTCAACGGTAAGCGCGATGCGGTCCCCGGCCGTCTGCACACGCTGCGCATGCAGGCCGACGAGCCCGGCATCTACACGGGGCAGTGCACCGAGTTCTGCGGCCTCAGTCACGCTCGCATGCGCCAGGCGGCGGTGGCGCTGAACCAGGCAGACTTCCAGACCTGGGTCGACAACCAGCTCGAACCGTACACCGCGCCCGAAGCCGGCACCCTTGCTGCCACCGGCGAGCAGACCTTCATCGCCAACTGCAGCAAGTGCCACCAGGTGAATGGCATCGCCAACGCCGACGGCACACCTGTGCTCTCCGACCCCGACCTCTACGTCGTGTCGGGTGTGGCGCCGAACATCACCAACCTGATGACCCGTACCGCGATCGCCGGCTGGACCTTCGACCTCATCAACGAGGAGTGCCGCGATGCGCTGTGGACCGCCTCGCCCGACGAGTTCGGTGCGATGTACCTCGCAGGCGTCACTCCCGACTGCTTCGACGAAGCCGCCCTGCGCGACTGGCTGCGCAATCCTCCGGGCATGAAGCCCATGTACGTCGACCCCAACAATCTCGATTCCACCGGTGGTAAGTACCGCGGGATGCCGATGCTGAATCTCAATGAGAACCAGATCGACGAACTCGTCGCCTACCTCCTCGAGCGGAAGTAAGGGAGCCCTCACCGATGGCCATCATCGAACGACCCTCTGCTGTCCCCGCCACTGTCGGCGCGGGCGGCACGACCGAGTTGGTCACGCCGTCGCGTGCCCTGGGCGCGTACCGCCGACCGGTGTCCACCACCGGTTGGAAGTCGTGGCTGTTCACGGTCGACCACAAGAAGCTGGGCATCATGTACGGCGCGGTGTCGCTGTTCTTCTTCCTGGTCGGCGGCATCGAGGCGCTGCTCATCCGCCTGCAGTTGGCGGCACCGGACAACACGGTGCTCAGCGCAGGCCTGTACAACGAGATGTTCACGATGCACGCCACCACCATGGTGTTCCTCTTCGTGATGCCCATGGCCGCTGCGTTCGCCAACTACTTCCTGCCGTTGCAGATCGGTGCTCGCGACGTGGCGTTCCCCCGCATCAACGCGGTGGGCTTCTGGCTGTTCCTCTTCGGCGGCATCTTCCTCAACACGTCGTGGTTCCTCGGTGGTGCTGCCGACGGTGGCTGGTTCATGTACTCGCCGAACAGCAGCGCGCTGTTCTCGCCCAGCCACGGCATCGATTTCTGGGTGATGGGTCTGCAGATCACGGGTATCGCCTCGCTGGTGGGCGCCATCAACCTCATCGTCACCGTGCTCAACATGCGGGCGCCGGGCATGAAGCTGATGAACATGCCGGTGTTCACCTGGATGGTGCTCGTCGTGCAGTTCCTGCTGCTCTTCGCCATGCCGGTCATCACCGTGGCACTGTTCCTGTTGAGCTTCCAGCGCAACTTCGGCGCCACGTTCTTCGACGTGAACCAAGGTGCCGATCCGTTGCTGTGGCAACACCTGTTCTGGATCTTCGGTCACCCTGAGGTGTACATCATCATCCTTCCGGCCTTCGGGATCATCTCCGAGGTGCTGCCCACGTTCGCTCGGAAGCCGCTCTTCGGTTACAAGTTCGTCGTGTTCTCCGGCGCGGCCATCGGCTTCGTCGGATGGGGCGTGTGGGCCCACCACATGTTCGCCAGTGGTCTCGGCCCGGTGAGCGTGGCGGTGTTCTCGGTGGCCACGATGCTCATCGCCATCCCCACCGGCGTGAAGATCGTCAACTGGACGCTCACGCTGTGGGGCGGCAAGCTGTGGTTCAGCACCGCGATGCTGTTCTCCATCGGCGTCATCGTGCTGTTCACCATCGGCGGCGTGTCGGGCGTGACCCACGCCGTGGCGCCGTCCGACACCCAGCAGACCGACACGTATCACATCGTGGCGCACTTCCACTACGTCATCGTCGGTGGGGCCGTGATGGGCCTGTTCGCCGGCTTCTACTTCTGGTGGCCGAAGATGTTCGGCCAGATGCTCAGCGAGCGCCTCGGCAAGTGGAACTTCTGGCTGATGTTCTTCGGCGTGAACCTCACGTTCGGCCCGATGCACATCCTCGGCATGCAGGGTCAACCCCGTCGAATGGTGGTGTGGCCCGAGAAGCTCACCGGTGACGGATTCTTCGACCTGGCCTTCTGGAACCAGGTGGCCTCCGTCGGTTCGTTCGTCATCGCCGCCGGCGTGCTGCTCTTCGTGATCAACATCTTCTACACCGCGAAGAAGAAGGTCGCTGCGCCGCTCGACCCGTGGGACGCCCGCACGCTGGAGTGGATCACCTCGAGCCCGCCGAAGGAGCACAACTTCGACCGGATCCCGACGGTGCACTCGCTCGACGAGTTCTTCCATCGCAAGTACGAAGAGGTCGACACCGAGAACGGACCGAAGTTGGTGAAGGTGAAGACGGCCGAGGAGGTGCTGGCCGAAGAAGAGGCCAACGCCGACCACCACATCCACCTGCCGTCGCCGTCGTACTGGCCCATCGTGCTCGCACTGGGCTTTCCCATCATCGCCTACGGCGTGATCTTCAACCTGCTGCTGACCATCGTGGGCACGGCACTAGTGTTGCTGGCCATCTTCGGCTGGTGCCTCGAGCCGTCCGTCGCGGACGACAGCGATTACGACCCGCCGGCCGGCGGGGACTCGACGAAGGAGTTGGCGACCCTTGGCTGACATCGCAGTCCACGAAGAGGACCACGCCCACACCGAGCACGGTGGCTACGACGATCACGTCGTGCACGCCACCAGCACGGGGCTCAGCAACAACAAGCTGGCCATGTGGCTGTTCCTCGGCAGTGAGTGCCTCCTGTTCGGTGGTCTCATCTCCACCTACATGCTGTACCGCGGCCGCCACGAGGGCGGCCCCGGTCCCAGCCAGATCTTCGACATCCCGCTCACGTCGGTCAGCAGCTTCATCCTGCTGATGAGCTCGCTCACCATGGTGCTCGCGGTGAACTCGGCCAAGCGCAAGGACGACCGCAACACCAACCTGTGGCTCGTGGTCACCGCGTTGCTGGGTGCCCTGTTCGTGGGTGGCCAGGTCTACGAGTTCACGGCGTTCTACCAGGAGGGTCTGGGCTTCACGACCAGCCTGTTCGGGTCGAGCTTCTACACCCTCACCGGCTTCCACGGTGTGCACGTCACCGTCGGTGTGATCATGCTGCTCGCGCTGGTGGGTGCCATCACCCGCAACCGCGTCACGGGCGACAAGGCCGAGGTCGTCGAGATGGTGGGCCTGTACTGGCACTTCGTCGACGTCGTCTGGGTCATCATCTTCACCCTCGTCTACCTGATCCCGTCCTGAGGTACGCACCATGAGCGCCACCACCGATCACGCCGCCCAGGCCGACGCTGTCGAGCACCATCACGCGCACGACGAACACGTGCCCAGCGATGGCTACTTCATCAAGATCGCCATCATCCTGGCCATCGTCACCGCGCTCGAGACCAGCACCTACTGGTGGCCGGACAGCATGGACAGCTTCGCCACCCCGGCGCTGCTCATCATGATGGCCATCAAGTTCTTCATGATCGTGTCGATCTTCATGCACCTGAAGTTCGACAGCAAGATCTTCAGCCTCATGTTCTACATGGGGTTGGTGCTCGCAATCGGCGTGTATCTGGTCTTCCTCTTCACCTTCCAGTTCTTCAGGCCGTAGATCATGCCGGCGGCGACCTTCGCCGATCCGTGGGCGTTCGAGCCCAATCCCGAGGTGTACGTGCTCGTCGCCTTCCTGGTGGGCGCGTACATCTACATGGTCCGCAACATCGGTCCCAACGCGGTGGAGCCCGGCACACCCGTCATCACCCGGCGGCAACGCAACTGCTTCATCGCGTCGATGCTCATCCTGTTCTTCGCCAGCACGTGGCCGGTGCACCAGATCGGTGAGGGCTACCTCTACTCGGCTCACATGGTGCAGCACTTCCTGCTCAGCTACGTGCTGCCTCCGCTGGTGCTGCTGGCGACGCCCGAATGGTTGCTGCGCGCGCTCGTCGGACAGGGTCGCACGTACCGCGTGGTCCGCTTCTTCAGCAAGCCGGTGGTGGCCGCGGTCATCTTCAACCTGATGGTGATGGTGTTGCACGTGCCGGGCGTGGTGAACGCCTCCACCACCAACGGAGTGCTGCACTTCTCACTGCACCTGTTCGTGGTGCTCACCGCGGTGCTGATGTGGATGCCGGTGGTGGGGCCGCTCCCCGAACTGCAGATGTCGTACGGCGGGAAGATGATCTATCTCTTCCTGCAGAGCGTGGTGCCCACGCTGCCGGCCGCATGGCTCACCTTCGCCGACGGCGTGGTGTACTCGCACTACGGCGAGCAGCCGGTGCGCGTCTGGGGCCTGAGCCCCATCGACGATCAACAGTTGGCCGCCGTGATCATGAAGATCTTCGGCGGCATGTACCTGTGGACCATCGTGATCTTCATGTTCTTCCGTCGGTTCGGCAAGGGCGTCGAGGCCCAGAACAGCTACCGCCGCTCCGGCCGCATGCCCGCAGCCGAGATCACGGGCACCGATGAATTCCCGCTCACCTACGGCGAAGTGGCCGACGCGTTCGGGCGCACCGAGGCACCCACCGAACCGACCGCCGACGAGCGCCGCTAGCGACGTTCCTGGGGGCCGTCGATCACCCGTCGGTGGGACGCTCGGCGAGGGTGAGCGTGATGGTCTGCTCGCTACCGCCACGCTCGACCACGATGTCGACCTTCGTGCCGGGGGCCAGCCCACGCAGCACGACCGACAGTTGCTCGGCGGTGGAGACGTCGGTGCCGTTCACCGTGCGGATCACGTCGCCGGGCTCGATGCCGGCTCCGGAGGCCGGGGTGTTCGGCTGCACCGTCTCCACCGTGATGCCGGCGGGGGTCTCCGAGAGCGTGACACCGATGTAGCCGATGGGGGCAGCGCTGACTTCCTTGCCGGCCTTCAGGTCGGCCAGCAGTGGCTCGATGGTGCCGACACTGATGGCGAACCCGATGTTCTGTGCATCGGGGATGCCGGCTGAGTTGATGCCGACCAGTTCGCCGTTCGCGTTCACCAGTGCACCACCAGAGTTGCCGTGGTTGATCGCGGCGTCGGTCTGGATGAGCCCGCGCAGCGTGGTGGTGTTGGTGGTGGCCAGCGTGCGATCGAGCGCAGAGATGATGCCCCGGGTGACCGTGGGCATGTCGCCCAGGTCGAGTGCGTTGCCGATGGCCACCACTTCGTCGCCGACCCTGAAGGTCGAAGCGTCGGCCAGGGGCAGCGGTGTGAGGTTGCTCGTGTCGTCGAGTTGCAGGAGGGCGACGTCGTAGTCGGGCGACGAGCCGAGCACCTTCGCCGAGCGAACGGTGCCGTCGAACATCTTCACGGTGATGACCGGATTGTCGATGGCGTTGCCGGCACCGTCGACGGCCTCCACCACATGAGCGTTGGTGACCATCAGGCCGTCGGACGAGATGACCACGCCGGAGCCGGCGGCGACGGGGGTGACCGTGTCGCCGTTGCCCGAACCGAGCTCGACGGCAGCGACGGCAGGTTCGACCTTCTCGAGCAGTGCGTAGATGTCGTACCCGCTGGAGCCGGTGGCCACGCTGCCACCGGCCCCAGACTGGACGATGCTCACGGACGACGAGTCGTCCTGGGTGAGCTGCACGGTGCCGTAGGCGACACCGGCGGAGAGAGCGGCGCACAGCACCGCCGTTCCCACCACGTTGCCGCGACGCCGGACGGGAGAGGCGTCGAGCACGGGGGGAGGAGGTGGTGGGAACGGCGAGCTGTGAGGTGACGCTGCAGGGCCGGCGTGGGTGTCGACCTCTGCGGGCGCTTCATCAGGGGAGGAGACTTGACCGTCGAGCAACGTCATGGGTGCATGATGCACGAACCATCCTGAGGCCACGCTGAAGACGCCTGAAGCGGTTCTTCAGGAACAGCGGAACACCAGCACGGCGCCGGTGCGACAATGGTGCGCAGGCGAGTGCTGGTGGTCGACGACGAGGTCCGTCTCGCTGCCGCGCTGCAGCGGGGCCTGGAGGCCGAGGGTTTCACGGTCGACGTCGCGCACGACGGCATCGACGGCCTGTGGCACGCCACGGAGCAGACCTACGACGCCATCGTCCTCGACATCATGTTGCCCGGCATGAACGGATACCGCGTGTGTGCCGAGCTGCGCCAGCGCGGCGTCGCCACCCCCATCCTGATGCTGACGGCGAAAGACGGTGAGTTCGACGAAGCCGAGGCGCTGGACACCGGCGCCGACGACTTCCTGTCGAAGCCGTTCTCCTACGTCGTGCTGGTGGCCCGGCTGCGCGCGCTGGTGCGCCGCACCCGCGGCCAGATCAGCAACGACGTGGAGGTTGGTCCGGTTCGATTGAACCTCGCCAGTCGTCGCTGCACGGTCGACGGGGTGGAGGTCACCCTCACCTCGCGCGAGTTCGCGATCTTCGAGTACCTCACGGGCCGTGCGGGTGAGGTGGTGCCGAAACGCGACATCCTCGCCAACGTGTGGGAGGACGACTTCGAGGGGCCGGAGAACGTGGTGGAGGTGCATGTGCACGCTCTGCGTCGCAAGCTCGGGGTCGACGTCATCGAGACCATTCGTGGTGGCGGCTATCGAGTGCGGGGCGCCTGACGTGGCCATCCCTCGTCGATCACTACGACTGCGGGTCACCGTGTTCGCCACCGCCGTCGTCGCGGTGGTGCTCGTCGGCTCGGGGTACGCGCTCGTGCAGTGGCTGCAGGCATCGCAGATCACCGACGCCGACGCTGCGCTGAGCGATCAGGTGGACCTGGTGGCCGGCCTGGCCGAGCGAGGCGTCATCCCCAAGCTGATCAACCCCACCGGACTCAACACCGGACAGGTGCAGGTGGTCGCCCCCGACCGCACCGTGCTGTCCTACTCGCCGGGGCTCGCGGCCGAGGTGCGGCTCGACGTGTTCATGCCCCCCGAGGTGGGTGCGCAGGTGGCCCGCACCACCACTGCCGCGGAACTCGGTGCTCAGGGCGAAGACCGCTTCCGGGTGGTGGCGCGCAGCGTTCGGTACGGGTTCGACTGGGTGGCCATCTATGCCGTGTCGTCGTTGGAGGCGGCCGACCAGGTGGTGCACACGCTGGTCATCGGGTTGTGGATCGTGCTGCCCATCCTCGTGCTCCTGTCGGCACTGGCTACGTGGTATCTCACCGGTCGCGCGCTGCGCCCCGTCGACGCGATGCGCCGCGAGGTGGATGCCATCCAGGGCGGACGCACCGACCAGCGCTTGTCGGCCGATCAACGCGCCGCCGAACTCGACCGGCTGGCCGGCACGTTGAACGGCATGCTCGACCGAATCAGCGCGTCGGAGGCCAGTCGTCGTCAGTTCCTCGCCGACGCGTCACACGAGCTGCGCAGTCCCATCGCGTCGGCGCGCACGATGCTGGAGGTCGGTCTCGCCTACCCGGATCGCACCGACTGGCCCGCCACCGCCGGCGAGGTGATGGTCGAGGTCGACCGTCTGCAGGAACTCGCCGGTGAGTTGTTGGCGTTGGCTCGAGTGGAGGGCGGTGAGCGTGCGGTGCAGTTGGCGCGGTTCGATCTCGCAGCACTCGTGCTCGACGAAGTGCAGCGCACTGCCGACGACCGCTTCGCCGTGCACTCGGAATCGCCGGTGTGGGTGATGGCTGATCGCCCGCTGGTGGTGCGTGCCGTGCGGAACCTGCTCGACAACGCACGTCGCCACGCGGTGTCCAAGGTGACGGTGAACGTGGGCGGCGGCGACGGTGTCGCGTCGATGCACGTGCACAACGACGGCGACGAGATCACTGCCGAGGATCGGGAGCGCATCTTCGAACCCTTCACCCGGCTCGACAACGCCCGCGCCCGCGACGAAGGCGGCGCCGGCCTCGGCCTGTCGCTGGCTCGCCGCATCGCCGAAGCGCACGGTGGCACGCTCGACGTGGTGGAGGTCACCAACGGTGCAGCGTTCCTCCTGACACTGCCCGCCGCCGCGGCGGAATGACAGGATGCGGGGCGTGAGCGACCCGACGATTCTCATCGAGCGGTGCGGCGCACGCGCCGACATCGTGTTGCACCGACCCGAGCGGAAGAACGCCGTGGTGCAACAGATGGCCGTGGAGCTGCGCGACGCCATCCATTCCGTCGGCGACGATCCATCGGTGGCCTGCATCGTGTTGCGTGGCGCCGGCGGCTCGTTCTGTTCCGGCATGGACCTGAAGGCGGCCGGCGCTGACCTGAAGGCCGAGCCGGTGTCGGCGTGGGTGGAAGTGCACACGGCCATCTACCGCTGCCCGGTCCCCATCGTGGTGGCGCTCGAGCGGTTCGCCATCAACGCTGGCGCCGCGCTGGTGTTGGCTGCCAACGTCGTGGTCGCCGGGGAGTCCTCGTTCCTGCAGGTGTCCGAGATGGCGATGGGCGTACCCGCCCCGATGTGCCAGGCGTGGTTGCACCTGCGGCACTCGCCGGCGGTGGCCGATCGAGTGACGCTGCTCGCCGACCGAATTCCGTCGACGGAGGCGCTGCGGCTCGGGCTGATCACCGAGGTGGTGGCCGACGATCAGGTCGCGTCGCGTGCGCAGGAGTTGGCCGATCGCATCGCCGGGTATCCCGCGTCGGGTCGGCAGGGTGTCCGCGCCGTGTGGCGCGACCTCCGCGGCGAGCTCGACGATCCGGACGCATGGTTCACGGCCTTGGCCGCCGGCCATCGCCCGTGAACGCACCCGCCGACCCCGTCGCGTTCCGCGCGTACGTGCGGCGCTTCTTCGACGACCTCCCCTCGCTGCTCGATGAACCTGTGGGTGCGTCGGATGGCGACGACGACCCTCGACAGGTCACGCGCGCCAGGGCGTGGCGCGCCGCGCTCTACGACGCGGGTCTTGCCGGCTTCGGCTACCCGGTCGAGGCGGGCGGTCTCGGCGACCAGCCCGAGTTGCACCGCATCTATCAGGAGGAGAGCCGCGGTCGAGTGCCCTCCGTCGAGGCCGTGTTCGGCATCGGCATCGGGATGGCACTGCCGGTGGTGCGCGATCACTGCGCGCCCGCGCTGCAGCAGCGATTCCTTCGGCCCGGCCTGCGCGGTGACGAGATCTGGTGCCAGCTCTACTCGGAGCCGAACGCCGGGTCCGACCTCGCCTCGTTGGCCACACGTGCCGAACGCGACGGCGACGAGTGGGTGATCACGGGCCAGAAGGTGTGGACCTCGGGTGCGCAGCACGCGGATCTGGCGATCCTGCTCGCGCGGACCGACCCGTCGATGCCGAAGCATCGGGGGATCACGATGTTCGTCCTGCCGATGGGCCAGCCGGGTGTCACGGTGCGCCCGCTTCGGCAGATGACCGGTGTGGCGGAGTTCAACGAGGTGTTCATCGACGAGGCGCGCGTGCCGGTCGACTGGGTGGTCGGCGACCTGCACGACGGCTGGCGGATGGGCACCGCGTTGCTCGCGCACGAGCGAGTGGCCACCGGCACCAACTCGGTGATGGGCAGCCGCGACGAGCAGCGCAAGACCGGCCGCAATCCGCTGCCGGTGCCGCAGTTGGTCCGGCTCGCTCAGCGTGTCGGTCGCCAGGACGATCCCGTGGTGCGCCAGCAGCTCGCGCTCGCGTACTCCGGCGAACGGATCATGCGCTGGCTCGGCGAGCGCCGCGCTCACCCGAGCATCGGCAAGCTGTGGCGCACCCGACAGGGTCGGCTCGCCGCCGACATCGCCGCGTCGCTGCAGTTCCCCGGTGCGGTCGGCTGGGAGGCCGATGACGTGGAAGCCGACTACTGGCAATACCACGTGCTCAACTGCCGTGGCATGTCGTTGGGTGGTGGCACCGACGAGATCCAGCGCAACACTCTCGGCGAACGCGTGCTGGGTCTGGCGAAGGAACCGGTGCTCGACGCCGATGTCGCCTTCAGCGATCTGTTGCGCAATCCGTCGCGCTGAACGCGCCGGTCAGTCCCAGCGGAACACGGCGGCGGCCACCACGGGCATCACCACGGCCCACACGGCGAGCACGATCCAGCTCGTGGTGGGCTGCGAGCCCGCCCCGCCGAGGGTTTCGCGCAACACGTCGGCGAGGGCACCCGAGGGAAGGCCATGGGCCACTGCCCGGATGCCGCTCGGCAGCTTGGCGAACGGGATGACCATGCCGCCCAGCAACAGCAGGACGAGATACAGCCCGTTCTGGGCGGCGAGGTTGATCTCGCCTCGCAGCCGACCAGCGAGCGTGAGTCCGATGCCGGCGAAGGCGGTCGTGCCCAACACCACCGCGCACACCGCCAGGGCCCAGTTGGCGGGCGACGGCGACCACCCGAGTGCGAAGGCCACCGGCACGAGCACGGCGAACTGCACCAGCTCGACCACGGCGACGGCGCCGATCTTGGCCGCCACCAATCGCGGGCGGCCGAGCGGGGTGACCCCGAGGCGCTTCAGCACGTGATAGCTGCGCTCGAAGCCGGTGGCGATGCCGAGGGCCACCATCGACGTGCTCATCACGGCCAACGCCAGGATGCCGGGCGCGAGAAAGTCGACCGGATCGTCGGTGCCGGTGGGCAGCACGTCGACCAGGCTGAAGAACACCAGCAGCATCACCGGGATGCCCAGCGTCAACAGCAGTTGCTCGCCGTTGCGCAACGTGAGCTGCAGCTCGGTGCGCAGCTGGGTGAGGAAACGGCTCACGGGGCGTCACCCTGCTTGGCGGTGAGGCGCCGGAAGACGTCCTCCAGCCGCTGGCCTCCGGCGCGCAGGTCGGCGATGGGGTGGCCCTGCTCGGCGAGCCACGCGGTGAGTTGAGCCATCAGGCGTGGGTGCGGCGGCGCGTCGATGACGTATTCGTCGGGGCCCACCTGGCTGGCCACCATGCCGATGGCGATGGCGAGCGCCGGCAGGTCGAGGTGCGGGTCGCTGCGGAAGCGGATCTCGTCGTGCCCCTTGCGCAGCTCGGCCAGCGTGCCGTTGGCGATGACCTGGCCGCCGTCGAAGATGACCACGCGGTCGGCGAGCCGCTCGGCCTCGTCGAGTTCGTGCGTGGCCAGCACCACGGCGCAACCCTCGCGGGCTAGATCGCGGACGATGCCGCGGATGGTGTCGCGACCGTTCACGTCGACCCCGGAGGTGGGTTCGTCGAGGAAGGCCACCTCGGGTCGAGCCGCCATCGCGAGCGCCAGCGACAGGCGTTGCTGCTCGCCGCCCGAAAGGCGTCGCCAGGTGGCCTTGGCCCGCGACGTGAGCCCCACTTGCGCGACCAGGTCGTCGGCCACGGCGCCCTTGCCGTAGAGCGCGCAGTAGTGGCGCACGGTGTCGAGCACCCGTGCGCTCGGGTACACCCCGCCCTCCTGCAGCATCACGCCGATGCGTTCGCCGAGCTGTCGCTGGTGCGTGGCGGGGTCGAGGCCGAGCACCCGCACGGTGCCGGCGGCCGCGCGGCGATAGCCCTCGCACACCTCGATCGTGCTGGTCTTGCCGGCGCCGTTCGGCCCGAGCACTGCGGTGACCTGGCCGGGCTCGGCGGTGAACGACACGTCGCGCACCGCCTGCAGGTCGCCGTAGCGCACCGAGAGCCCGATCACCTCCACCGCCGTCACGTCGCCCGACGCTAGCGTCCAAGCACGCGAACTTGAGTTCCGACGTCGGAACTTAAGTTCGGCGGAACGGGGGGTCGCACTAGCCTGGCTGACGTGATCGATGTCCGACTGCTCCGCCAGGATCCCGAGGGTGTGCGTGCCGCCTTGGCGCGCCGCAACAAGCCCGAGCTGCTCGAGCAGCTGAGCGAGGCCATCTCGCTGGAGGGCCGGGTCCGCGAGCTGCAGTCCCAGCGCGACACCGTGCGCGCCGAGGTCAACGACCTGTCGAAGCGGGTGGGTGCGAAGCGTCGCGACGGCGATGCCGCCGGGGCCGAGGCGCTGCAGGCCGCGAGCCGCGAGCTGGGCGACCACGAACGGGCGCTCGCTGCCGAAGCCGACGAGCTGAACGCCGCGCTGCGTGAGCTGCTGCTGCGCATCCCCAACCTGCCGCACCCCGACGCGCCCGACGGCCGGGACGACCACGACAATCCGGTGGTGGTGGGCCCGAACAACATGCCGGCCGAGTTCCCCGAGCACCAGCGGGTCCCGCACTGGGAGACCGCGACGGCCCTGGGCATCCTCGACAACGAGCGCGCCACCAAGATCAGCGGCGCGATGTTCACCATGCAGCGCGGCCTCGGTGCGACGCTGGCCCGGGCGCTGTGCCAGTTCGCGCTCGACTCGAACAGCGACGCGTTCGAGGAGATCCGTCCGCCGTCGCTCGTCACCACGGCGACGCTCACCGCCACTGGCCAGCTGCCGAAGTTCGCCGACGACGCCTACGCGATCGAGCGCGACGACCTGTGGTGCATCCCCACGGCCGAGGTGCCGCTCACGTCCATCTACGGCGGCGAGGTCATCGACAGCGACCAGTTGCCCATCCGGATGATGGCGTACACGCCCTGCTACCGACGTGAGGCCGGCTCGGCGGGCCGCGACACGCGCGGCATGCTGCGCGCCCACGAGTTCGACAAGGTCGAGATCCTCGCCGTTGCGGCGCCCGAGGAGGCGCCCGATCTGCTGCAGGAGATGGTGGGACGCGCCGAGCGGCTGATCGCCGCGCTCGAGCTGCCCTACCGGATCATCGAGATCTGCACCGGTGACATGGGCCAGAGCCACCACCGCAGCTTCGACGTCGAGGTGTACGCGCCCGGCTGCGACAG
>JACQZZ010000047.1 GCA_016213625.1 Actinomycetota bacterium | reverse complement strand
TGGTTGAGGACGACGTGGGCGCGGCCGTCATCCACGCGATGCCGACGAGAGCCAAATTCCTGAAGGGGTGGTGGACGACATGAGCACAACTCGAGCCGCACGAACGAAGGCTCTCGAAGCGTGGGCTGACGGGGTCGAACCAGACGACCTGGTGGTCGCGGACACTCAGTCGCTACGGGCGATCGCCGAACTCGCCGAGCGCCGCGGAGAAGTCGATGCGGCGTTGGTCGAAGCCATTCGTTCGGCTCGTCGCGCCGACCGGTCATGGTCCGAGATCGGTGCGATGTTGGGAGTGTCCAAGCAGGCAGCGCAAAGGAAGTACTCGAAGGTCGCCGTGTAGCCGACGCGACCTATCTGCAGAAGAACCTCATTGTTCGCCTCGATGACAAGCTCGCCGCTGACACCGAGGCGCTCGCACGTGCCGAAGGCCAGAGCCTCAACGAGACGGTGAAGCTCGCTCTGCGAGAGGCCGTCGAACGTCGCCAGAAGGATCCGGCGTTTCGTCGCCGCATCCGCCACATCATCGACGAGGATCGAGAACTGCTCGAGCGTCTCGCGAAGTGACGTTCGAATACCTCGATCTCGCCGACTCATCGCTACACGTCCCCGACGACCGGCTTCGGCGACACGGATCTCAACCCCGACTTCGTCGACAAGGCTGTTCTCGTTGCGTTTGTTCGTCGACATCGACGCGTGGACTTGGGCACCGGGACCCGACATCGACGGGGCCGAGGCGGCAGTACTCGCCATCGCCTTGGGCGAATGCGACGTGCGCACCAGTGCGAACTGGTTGAGCAAGTTCCTGCGACCAATCGCTGGTGACTGACCGGCCATACCCGGCGTACGGTGCGGGCCGAGCGGTGGGAGCGATCCCGCTCGTTCACGAGCGCTCTCGAACCCACGGGCGCGAAACCGATGACGGCGGAGGGGGCGCACTGCGGCCGGTGTGTGCGCTCCGCGCATGTGCGGTCACAGGACGTGGGAAAACTCCCCAGGGAGTTTTCGTCGGCGTCAGGCGGCGGTGTTGAGCATGATGCCCAGGAACATCGCGGCGATGGCGGTGAGGGCGCCGAGCGCGCCGCCGATGGCGAGGGCGGCCTTGGTCTTGCCGACGGTGTGGATGGCGGCGAACACACCCGACAGCACGGCGAGGGCGATCTTCAGGAGCACGGTGGCCTGGTAGGCGGAGCTGGTGGTGGTGATGTCTTCCGCCATCAGGCTCCACATGCCGGTGACGACCGTCAACCCGAACGCGGGCCACGCCACCCGGCCGAACGCCTGCGCCAGTGTCTTGGTGGAGTCGGGGTGGGTGCGGCGCATCGCGGGCACGATGCCGGCGACGGTGATCTGGCCACCGACCCACACCGATGCCGCGATGACGTGCAGGAAGATGCGGATGGTGTCGCCGTTGGGGGAGAGCATGCGCGGAAGGTTACGAAGCGCGCAGGGTCGCGAGCACATCGCTGGCTGCGAGGCCGCGGTCGTCGAACGAGTTCGACACCTCCGGCGGCCCGCCCACCATGGCGGCGGCCGCAGTGCCGATGGCGGCCTGCAGCTCGCGGATGTTGCGTGGCGGTGGGAAGTACTCGTCCTCGTCGGTGACGCGCAGCAGTTCGACGCCGAGGGCAGGAGCCAGGAAGTCGATGATGGCTTCCACCAGTTCCTCGGGGGCCGAGGCACCGGCGGTGACGCCCACCGTGCCGTGCAACGAGTTCGGGAGCTCGTCGACGCTGTTGACGCGGAACACCTGCGGGCAACCCGCTTCGATGGCGAGCTTCTCGAGCGCTCGCGTGTTCGAGGAGTTCGAGGAGCCGATGACGATGATCGCGTCGCACTGTGGGGCCATGGCCATGAGCGCCGACTGGCGGTTGGTGGTGGCGAAGCAGAGGTCGCTGCGGCCGGGCGACCACGTGGACGGGAAGCGCTCGCGCACGGCGACCGCCACATCGCTCCAGTCGCGGTGCGACAGGGTGGTCTGGGCCAACAGGGCCACGGGTTCGTCGAACTGGGGGAGTGCCGCCACTTCCTCGACGCTCTCCACGCGGCTGATGGCGTGCGGCGCGACGGCCATGGTGCCGACTGCTTCCTCGTGGCCCTCGTGGCCGACGTAGACGATGCGGAATCCCTTGCCGGCGCGCACCTTCACCTCGTGGTGCACCTTGGTGACGAGGGGGCACACCGAGTCGACGACGTACGACCCGCGGGCGCGGGCGGCGGCCACCACCTCGGGGGCCGAGCCGTGGGCGGAGAGCATGATGGGGCAACCCTGGGGTACCTCGTCGATGTCGTCGACGAAGATGACACCCTGCGCCTCGAAGCGCTGCACGACGATCTTGTTGTGCACGATCTCGTGGTAGCAGTACACGGGCGGCTCGAAGCTGCGCACCATCCACGCGAGCGCCTTGATGGCCATCTCGACGCCGGCACAGAAGCCTCGGGGCTCTGCCAGCAGCACGCGATCCACGGTCACACGGGGCAGGCTAGCGGCGGTGGCACCAGGGCCGCCGGTAGCCTGGGTGCCCATGTCGTCGCCCACTGTTGTCGCTGTCGCGCCCGGATCCGCCGCTGAGCGGGCCGGCGTCGCCGTCGGTGACACCGTGCTGTCCGTGAACGGCACCGTACCCCGCGACATCATCGAATGGCGCTTCGCCGCCGACGACGCGGAGGTGTCGCTCGACGTGCTGCGCGGCGGGCTCGAGGTCACCATCGAGATCGAGAAACGCGCCGGCGAGCCGCTCGGTGCCGAGGTGTCGAGTGCCGTGTTCGACCGGGTGCGCACGTGCGACAACCACTGCGAGTTCTGCTTCATCTACCAGTTGCCCAAGGGCCTGCGTCGCAGCCTGTACCTGAAGGACGACGACTACCGGCTGTCGTTCCTGTACGGCAACTTCACCACCCTCACCCGCTTCACCGAAGCCGATCTGGAACGGGTGGTCACCGAGCGCCTGTCGCCGCTGAACGTGAGCATTCACGCCACCGACCCCGAGGTGCGCAACCGCATGCTGAAGAACCCACGTGGTGGCATGAGCCTGCGCTGGTTGCGTGCGCTGCTGGACCACGGCATCGCGGTGCGCGGCCAGGTCGTGCTGTGCCCGGGCGTGAACGACAGTGAGGTCTTCGAGCGCACCATGGCCGGCGTGCTGGACCAGTACCCCGAGCTCGAGTCGGTGGCCGTGGTGCCGCTGGGGCTCAGCCGGTTCAACGCCGAGTCGGCCATGCGCCTGCACACGGTGGCCGAGGCGCGAGCGATGGTGCACGCCATCACCGAATGGCAACAGGTGTTCCTGCGCACGCTCGGCCGGCGGATGGTCTTCGCCGCCGACGAGTACTACCTGATGGCCGGCCTGCCCTTCCCGGAGGCCGCCGAGTACGAGGGTTTCCACATGCACGAGGACGGCATCGGCATGGCCCGCACGTTCGAGGCCGAGTTCCGCGGTGAGGCCAGCGCCCCCACCGGCGTGCAGAGCGGATTCTTCGCCTGGGTCGACGGCGCTCCGGCCGCCGGCTATCGCGCCCCGCGCAATCCGGCCGGCGACACCGGACTGCGTGGCTCCTCGCCGGGCGAGACCGTGGGCCTGCAGCTCACGCCTCGCCGTGACGCGCCCATCGGGGTGCTCACCGGAGTGTTCGGCGCCCAGGTCATCGGTCCGCTCGTGCAGTCGCTCGGTCGAGCCGACATTCGAGTCATCCCGGTGCCGAACGAGTTCTTCGGCGGCAACACCTCCGTCACCGGGCTGATGGTCGGCGCCGACATCGCCCGCGTCCTGTCCGACGAGCCGGCGGGTCACCGCTACCTGCTGCCCGACGTGTGCCTCAGCGAGGGCCGCTTCCTCGACGGCACCACCATCACCGATCTTCCCCATCCCGTCGAGGTCGTCCCCACCGACGGCATCGCACTGCGTCGTGCACTCGGCGCCCCCAGCCTGGAGCCAGTGGCATGAGCCTTCCCACCATCGTCGTCGTCGGTCGTCCGAACGTCGGCAAGAGCACCCTCTTCAACCGCATCATCGGCGAGCAGGCCGCCATCGTGGAGGACCGCCCGGGCGTCACCCGCGACCGCAAGGAGCTGGAAGCCGAGTGGTTGGGCACCAAGTTCCTGCTGGTCGACACCGGTGGATGGCTGCCCAGCGGATCGGACCTCGACGAGAAGGTCAGTCGCCAGGTGGAGGCCGCCGTCCAGAATGCCGACGTCGTGCTGTTCGTGGTCGACGCGTCGGTGGGTCTCACCGACGACGACACGCAGATCGCCCAGTGGCTGCGGCGCATCAAGTCTCCCGTGTTGGTGGTGGCCAACAAGGCCGACAACGACCGCCGCGAGAACGACCGCTGGGAGTTCCTCGCGCTCGGCATGGGCGAGCCGGTGCCGGTGAGCGCGCTCCACGGTCGTCGTGCGGGCGACCTGCTCGACGAGGTGTGCGCGTTGTTGCCCCAGCGCGACGGCGACCTGCAACCCGACCCCGACGACATCCCGGTCGACGAGGAGGGCGAGAAGCTGTGGAAGGCCGGCGACACGGCACCGCCGCGTGTGGCCATCGTCGGTCGGCCCAACGTGGGCAAGAGCACGCTGTTCAACCGCCTCGTTGGTGAAGACCGCTCCGTCGTGCACGACATGGCGGGTACCACCCGCGATGCCATCGACACCCTGGTCGACACGCCCGACGGCCCCATCGTGTTCGTCGACACCGCGGGCATGCGCCGTCGCAGCCGTATCGACGATTCGGCCGAGTACTACTCGCTGGTGCGCGCGTTGCGGGCCATCGACGACTCCGACATCGCCCTGCTGGTCATCGACGCCACCGAGGGCGTCACGGCCCAGGACCAGCGCCTCGCCGAGCGCGTCGACGCATCCGGCTGCCCGATCGTGGTGATGTTGAACAAGTGGGAGCTCATCGAGGACCCCGAGCAGCGCCTGGAGATCGAGAACGAGGTGCACCGGAAGCTGTACTTCGTGGGCGACGCTCCCATCCTGAAGATCTCGGCCCTCACCGGCAAGGGTGTGCACAAGTTGCGTCCCGTACTCCAGGAGAGCATCGAGCAGTACCACCGCCGCGTGCCCACCCGCGACGTGAACCGGGTGATCTCCGACGCACAGCAGCGCCAGCCCGCAGGCCACGGCCTGCGAGTGCTCTACGCGCTGCAGGGCGCCACCGACCCGCCCACGTTCACCCTGTTCGTGAACCGCGAGCTGCCGCAGACCTACATGCGCTATCTCGAGCGGTCCATTCGCGAGGCGTTCGAGTTCGGTTCCACCCCCATCAAACTGCGCGTGCGGAAGCGCAGCGAGTAGGAGCACGGTCATGCCCTGGTGCGAAGAATGCGCCAAGTACTGGACCCCGTCGGCGATGAACGAGGACGGCACCTGCCCGTCGTGCGGACGGTCGGTGGAGGCCCAGCAGCCCGTGACGGCGAAGAACCTCGACCTCAAGAAGCTGGCCGCCGGCGACGACGGTGACGACGAGGACGTGAAGGCGCCCTGGCATTTCAAGCTGTTGATGGTGCTCCTCGCGCTGTATCTGGGCTGGCGGGTGGTGCAGTTGTTCATGTAGTCGGTAGAGTCGACCGTCGACATACGGGCTGTGGCGCAGCTTGGTTAGCGCGCTTGTCTGGGGGACAAGAGGTCGTGGGTTCGAATCCCGCCAGCCCGACTCGGAGAACGGTCCGGACCCGCAAGGGTCCGGACCGTCGCCGTTTTCCAGGGACCAAGGTCACCTCAGAAAATGGTCAAATCACTTCTCTCCGTGGCGATCATCGGGCATGATGAGGGTGTGGGGTCGGCGGACGGCTCCATGAGGAGCTCGCAATGCCCGCATTCGAATCGGTCGACATCACGAGCCAGGCGTTCTCGTTGCGGCTCGCCAACCTGCTGGTGGCCACTCGAACCCGCAACGGGCTCGGCGTCGGCGCCGTGGCGAAGGCCAGTGGTGGAAGGTTCTCGCGTCGCGATCTGAAGGAGTTCGAACGCGGCGGCCGCCCGCTCGACGAGCAGGTCGTGGACGAACTGGCCCAGCTGTATGCATGCGACCTCGGGCTGATCCTCCCATTGCGTCTCCCCGTCGTCGTGAGCGCCAACCGGGTGAGCGCCGGTGGTGTGCACCAGGAGATCGACGGACAGGGCCCTGATGCCACGCTGGCGGCGTACCTGACGTTGGTGCGCACCCTTCGGCGCCAGAAGAAGGCGCCCGTGGTCGACCTGCGTCGCGACGACGTGGAGGTACTGGCCGGCTTCCTGGCGGTGCCCAGCGATCGCGTCGTGCACCGCCTGGCCACGCTGATGCAGGCGACGCAGACCAAGCGCACCGCCATGGTCGGCGTCCTGGCCACCGGTGCCGTCGTCATCGGTCTGGTCGGCACCGCCGTCGCCGTCGGCAGCAGTGAGACCTCCACCCCCGACTCACCGATCCCCTCGGACACCTCCCAGGTGGTGGAGACCACGGTGCCCGAGACCACGGTGCCCGAGACCACAGTTCCCGAGACCACGGTGCCCCAGACCACGGCGGTCGACACCGTGGCGCCGCAGACGGTACCCACGACGGTGACGCCCACTGCTCCGCCCACCACCGAACCGCCCACCGTCACCACGGCCCGGCCGCCAGTGACGGCCCCGCCGACGACCGCGGTTCCGGTCACCCAGCCGCCGCTCGTCGACACCGACCTGACCACCACGACAACCATCGTGGACACGGGCAGCCCGCCGCTTCCCTGAGGCTCAGGGCCGCCCGCCGGCACGGGCAAGAATCGCTCAAGACGACCCCGCTCAGTGCTCAAGCTTGGGCCGTGACCTGCCGATACCGATGACGGAACACAAGGAGTCGTCATGGAATCGGTGAGTTCGGTGGATCTCGGAAGTCAGGCGTTCGCGAAGCGGCTGGCCAACCTCCTCGTCGCGACCCGCTCGCAGCGTGGCCGCTCGGTCCGTGCGATGGCGCGGGCGAGCGAAGGCCGGTTCTCCAAGGACCAGCTGAAGGCACTCGAGGCGGGGACCGTCCCGCTCGACGACGACCAGATCGAGGCCATTGTCGAGTTGTACGGCTGCGACCTTGGTGTCATCCTGCCGTCGCGCCTGCCCGTGGCGGTTGGGGCCGGCATCATCAGCGCGGGTGGCGTGGTCACGACGTTCGTGCCCGACAACTCCACGTCGCTGCTCGAGGCCTACCTGAAGTTGGTGCGCTCGATGCGTCGCCAGCAGAAGGCACCGGCGGTGGATCTTCGTCGCGATGACATCGAGGTGCTCGCGGGATACCTGCGCGAGCCGGGTGAAACGGTGGTCGAGCGGTTGGGCGCCTTGATGGGTGCCAGTCGTTCGCAGCGCACGGCCATGGCGGGGTTGTTCGCAAGTGGTGCGGTGGTGATCGGACTCGTCGGCACGGCGATGGCCGGCGGCGGGGGAGTCACGTCGCGCAGCGCCCTCGTGCACGGGCCGTTGCACGACGCCATCGGCATGGTGATCTTCGAGGACGAGGCTGCAGGTGCGGCCACGGGTGTGGCGCCCGATCACGAACGCGGCCCGTCGAACCTCGACCGGTCGCGCGGCGGGGGAAGCGACATCGACGATGACGCGACGACCTCGGGTGCCTCCACGCCGAGCGCAGTGGCGGGCGACGGTGGTGTGCAATCGCCGAGTGCGCCGGCCGATGCGAGTGACGCCTCGTCGGGTGACGCCCCATCGAGCGACGCGGCCGACGAGGAGTGGCCGTCACAGGATCTGGTGGACGACACCGTCGTGGCGAGCGACGTGGGTGTCGACGACTCCCTGAACCGTCAGGCCGATCTCCCGACCGACCAGGGCTCCGCCGACGATGAGTCTGGTGATCAGGAGTCTGGTGATCAGGAGTCTGGTGATCAGGAGTCTGGTGATCAGGAGTCTGGTGATCAGGAGTCTGGTGATCAGGAGTCTGGTGATCAGGAGTCTGGTGATCAGGAGTCTG
>JACQZZ010000046.1 GCA_016213625.1 Actinomycetota bacterium | reverse complement strand
CACGGCGCAGGAGACCACCACCACGGCGCAGGAGACCACCACCACCGAGGAGACGACCACCACGGCGGAGGAGACCACCACCACCGAGGAGACGACCACCACGGCGGAGGAGACCACCACCACCGAGGGCGACGACGAAGAGACCACCACGTCGCAGGGTCAGGAAACCACCACCACGGTCGAGTCCGAGGGTCCGCCTCCCACCGAGAAGGAGACCACCACCACCAAGGTCGCCGGTGACGGTGGTACGACCACCACGGCCCGCCAGGCGTCCGGCGGCCCGCTTCCCACCACGGGCAGCGGCACCGGTACCGGCAGCGGCAGCCTTCCCCAGACGGGTTCCGACCAGCAGATGATCCTGCTGCTCGGCGGCCTCGCTCTGGTGAGCGCAGGCATGCTGATGATCGCCCTCACCCGGCGCCCCGCTTAAGCCTGATTCACATCGGCGCCGGCGACTCCTCACGGAGCGCCGGCGCCACCCTCACTCACTCAGCACCGAACATCCTCCGGCGGCGGAACCCATCGGAGATGAGCGCAGGACGAATCCTGCGCCTCCAACAGAGCGATCATCGAGCGGCGGGAGTTCGGTGGTTGCAACGCAACGGATCGGCCACTCGGAAAAACCCGGGTGGCCGATCTCGCGTCCCCTTGACGTCGCAGGTACGGTCGCTCACTCATGAGTGCTGCACCACACGCCGTCGCCAAGAAGGGAACTCTGGTCGTCGGCGCACTCGGCGTCGTGTACGGCGACATCGGCACGAGTCCCCTCTATGCGTTGGAGGAGGCATTCACCGAGGAGGCGCACGCGCTCGGCGTCGACCGCATCAATGTGTTCGGCATCTGCTCGCTCGCGTTCTGGTCATTGGTGATCATCATCTCCATCAAGTACCTGATGTTCGTGATGCGCGCCGACAACAACGGAGAAGGCGGCATCCTCGCGCTCACCAGCCTGGTGATGAAGCGGCGCGAACCGGGCCAGGTCGCACGGGCCGGAGTGCTCGTCGGTCTCGGCATCTTCGGCACCGCGCTGCTGTACGGCGACGGCATCATCACCCCGTCGATCTCGGTGCTCGCCGCGGTGGGTGGGCTGGAGAAGGTGTCGCCCGGGTTGGGCGACTGGGTCGTCCCGATCGCCATCGTCATCCTCGTCGGGTTGTTCGCCGTGCAGCGTCGCGGCACGGGAGCGGTCGGCAGGGTGTTCGGGCCGATCATGATCCTCTGGTTCGCAGTGCTCGCGTTGTTGGGCCTGACCCAACTCGTTCGTCAGCCAGAGATTCTCGAATCGGTCAACCCGATCTGGGTGCTGCGGTACTTCCAGCACGAGACCAAGTTCGCCTTTCTCGCCCTCGGATCCATCTTCCTCGTCGTCACCGGCGGCGAGGCGTTGTACGCCGACATGGGGCACTTCGGGCGCCACCCCATCGTCCGCGGGTGGTACTTCGTCGTCTTTCCTGCTCTGGTGTTGAACTATTGGGGGCAGGGGGCACTGCTGCTTCGCGATCCCGAAGCGATCGATGGCATGTTCTTCAATCTGGCCCCGAAGGCGCTGCTCTTGCCCTTGGTGCTCCTGGCCACGATGGCGACGATCATCGCCTCGCAGGCGCTGATCAGCGGCGTCTTCTCGCTCACCGCGCAAGCGGTCCAACTCGACTACCTGCCGCGCATCCGCATCGATCACACGTCCAAGGATCACGCCGGTCAGATCTATGTGCCGCTGGTCAACTGGCTCCTCGCCGCGGCCTGCATCGGGTTGGTGGTCGGCTTCCAGACGTCCAGCAACCTGGCGGCGGCATACGGCATCGCGGTGACGATGACCATGGCCATCACCACGCTCATCTTCTTCCGCGTCTGCACGGACCGCTGGAGGTGGTCGCGCGCGAAGGCCTTCGCGGTGTGTGGGCCGATGTTCGTCGTCGAGTTGGGCTTCCTCGGGGCAAACATCCCGAAGATTCCGCACGGTGGATGGCTCGCGCTCGCCGTCGCGATCATCCTGATGGTCCAGATGCAGACGTGGCGGCGCGGTCGGCAACTCGTCGCGGCGCGCATCCAGCGTGGCGAGCGACCGATCTCCGAGGTGCTCGACCAACACACCGGAGTCACGCGTGTGGCCGGCACCGGTGTCTTCCTCTTCAAGGACCGCGGCAAGGCTCCACCAGCGTTGGTGAACAATCTCGAGCACAACAAGGTGCTGCACCGCACCACCTTGATCGTCGCGATCGAAACGGCCGAGGAGCCCCGCGTGCCGGCCGAGCAGCGTGCGGAGGTCGTCAGGGTGGAGCCGGGAGTCTTTCAGGTCGTCCTGCGACACGGCTTCATGGAGGAGCCCGATGTCCCCGCCGCGCTGGCTGGGCTGGAGGTGCGTGGTCTCGAGTTCGACCTCGACGACGTGACGTACTTCATCGGTCGAGAGTCGATCTTCTCCGGCAAGGCCCCTGGAATGCACCCTGCATTCGAGCACCTTTTCGTGTGGCTGAATCGCGGTGCCGACAGCGCCGTCAGGTTCTTCAACCTTCCGCCGGAGCGGGTCTTCGAAGTTGGCTCGCGGGTCGAGATCTGAGCGCAGTCCGCTCGGGTGCCCTGCGCTAACCTCCGCGGCCGGGGGTACAGCGATGACCGAGGAACACGACACGATCGACGCACTGCTCGACGAGCAGCGGCACTTCCCGCCGTCGGCTGCGTTCAAGGAGCAGGCGCTCCTCGTGGACACCAGTCTCTACGACCAGGGCAACGCCGACTTCGAGGGGTTCTGGGCGCGCCAGGCCGCCGAGCTGATCGACTGGAACACCGAGTGGCACACCATCTGTGAATGGGAGTTGCCCTTCGCCAAGTGGTTCGTCGGCGGTGAGCTCAACGTGAGCTTCAACTGCCTCGACCGCCACGTGATCGCGGGCAAGGGCGACAAGGTGGCCATCCACTGGGAGGGCGAACCCGGCGACACCCGCACCCTCACGTACTCCGACCTACTGGCAGAGGTGCAGCGGTTCGCCAACGCGCTGCGGAGCCTCGGCGTGCAGCGGGGCGATCGCGTGAACATCTACCTGCCGATGATTCCCGAGGCCGCCGTGGCGATGTTGGCCTGCGCTCGAATCGGCGCCGCGCACAGCGTGGTCTTCGGTGGCTTCAGCGCTCAGAGTCTCACCGACCGGATCAACGATGCGGAGGCCAAGGTGCTCATCACGGCCGACGGCGGGTATCGCCGCGGCGAGGTGTTCCCGTTGAAGGCGGCCGCCGATGAAGCCATCGAAGGGACGCCCACCATCGAACACGTCGTGGTGGTGCGTCGCGGTGGCAACGACGTCACCATGGTCGAGGGCCGCGACCATTGGTACCACGATCTCGTCGAGGCCGCCGACCCGGTGTGCCCCGCCGACCCGATGCCGAGCGAGCAGTTGCTCTTCCTGCTCTACACGTCGGGCACGACGGGCAAGCCCAAGGGCATCATGCACACCAGCGGCGGCTACCTCACCCAGGTGGCCTTCACCCACAAGTACGTGTTCGACCTGCACCCCGAGACCGATGTGTACTGGTGCACCGCCGATGTCGGCTGGGTCACCGGCCACAGCTACATCGTCTACGGACCGTTGGCCAACGGCGCGACACAGGTGATGTACGAGGGTGTTCCCAACTACCCGGCCAACGACCGGTTCTGGACCATCGTCGAGAAGTACGGAGTGACGAAGTTCTACACGGCGCCCACGGCCATCCGGACCTTCATGAAATGGGGGGCCGAGGAGCCGGCGAAGCACGACCTGTCGTCGCTGCAACTGCTGGGGAGCGTGGGCGAGCCCATCAACCCCGAGGCCTGGATGTGGTACCACGAGCACATCGGCGGCGGTCGGTGCCCCATCGTCGACACCTGGTGGCAGACCGAGACCGGCGGCATCATGATCAGTCCCCTGCCCGGGTGCACCGTCACCAAGCCCGGTTCGGCGACCTTTCCGCTGCCCGGCATCGGTGCCGAACTCGTCGACGACGAAGCCAATCCGGTGCCGGTGGGCGGCGGCTATCTCACCCTCACCCGGCCGTGGCCGGGCATGCTGCGGGGCATCTGGGGCGATCCCGAGCGCTACACCGACACCTATTGGAGCCGTTTCCCCGGTCGCTACTTCGCCGGCGACGGTGCCAAGCTCGACGACGAGGGCTACCTGTGGCTGCTCGGCCGCGTCGACGACGTCATGAACGTCAGCGGCCACCGCATCAGCACCACCGAGGTCGAATCGGCGCTGGTGAGCCACCCCGCAGTCGCCGAGGCAGCGGTCGTGGGGGCCAACGACGCCACCACCGGGCAGGCGATCATCGCCTATGTCATCCTCCGTGGGGGCGCGACCGCCACCGAGGCGGATCTGCGCAATCACGTCGCCCACGAGATCGGCGCCATCGCCAAGCCGAAGGCGATCTTCATCACTCCCGATCTGCCCAAGACCCGGAGCGGCAAGATCATGCGCCGACTGCTCCGCGACGTGGCGGAGGGCCGCAACCTCGGTGACACGACCACCTTGGCCGATGCCAGCGTGGTGTCGGAGTTGCAGCGGCGGGCCAACGATTCGCCCACCGAGGACTGAACCGACACCCAAGGCTCAAGAATCTTTCCGATCCCGCCGATATCTCTCACGTGGCGATCGACGAGAAAGACGTGTCAGCGGACATCGCTCCACCGCAGGCATCCGAGGACGGGGTCGAGCGCGAGGCGTCAGCCGAACGCGGCACCCTGAGCCTCGACGACCTCCGTCACCGCCTCGACAGCCCGTTGTTCGCTCGCGATCCCGCGCTGGCAGCGCCCGCACAGGTGCCGCGTCTGCGCGAGTTGACCTGGGAGCACGTGGTGAACCCCACCTCGTCGATCCCGATCGTGCCCAGCGACGAACCGTCCGCGGACGGTGCCGACCCGACCGTCGGTGCCGCCCCGAAGTCTCCCAAGCCCTTGAAGATCGAGGATCTGCTCGCGGCGCCGGCCGATCCGTTCTCGGTGGCCAGCAGGGCGATGCCATCAGGCGAACAGCCAGCACAGCAGACGATGCCCGCCGCCGTGGACCCCGCGCCCGCGGTGGAAGCCGAGTCTGCATCGTCCACGGTCGAGGATGCTCCCGTCGTTCGGGAGCGGCCAGCCGCGCCGGCGCTGCCGTCGTTCGCCGCGATGCTCTCCGGTGAGGTCGCAGAAGTGGACACCCCCACCGAGGTCGGCGGCGTCGACGGCTTGGTGAAGCCCATCGAGGAACGTCCGCCGGTCGCCCGCGACACCGACCCGGAGATCGCCGGGTTGGCCGAGCTCATCGTGCGAGCGACACCGGTGACCGGCATGCCGCGAGTGGAAGCCGTGCGCGATTCGTTGCGGGGCGACACCGGCTCCGTACCAGTGGTGGTCGTCGAGGACGCCGTGGTCGCCGAGACGCCCGCCGTCGTCGGGTTCGCTCCGCCCACCCCCGCTGGTGGCGTCGGTGCCGTGCCCGCCGCTCCGCCGTCGCAACAGGTGCCGGCTGTGCTGCCGCCGCCCGTGTCCGGCAAGCACGCGACCGTCGATGGTGCCCGCCCGGTCACCGGGGTGCAGCCCGCCGTCGCCATGTCGGCCGTGGAAGCCGAACTGAACCGCCTCGCGTACCTGCCGGATCAGGAAGAAGACCTCGGCCCGGTCGAGGTGCCCGAGATCGTCTATTCCGACGTGCGGAGCGCGGAGCCGGTGCCCGCGGCGCCGGTGCTCAGCAACGCCGAGCTCTACGCGCCTCGCCAATCGGCGGCGCCGGTTCGTCACGCCTACACCGACATCGTGGAGAAGGCGACTCCGCCCCCGCGCCGGCGCAAGCGTCATGTGCTGCGCAAGATCGTCACCTTCGTGGTCCTCGCGGGCATGGTGGCCGGTGGTCTGTTCGCGGTGAAGTACTTCGTACTCGACAAGGTGAAGTGGGCCGACGACATCGCCCCGCTCGCCGTCGACGTCGAGACCGCTCGCGCGCTGAAGTTCGATCACGACATCCCCGTCACCGAGCTCGCCGGCGACGAGTACGCGACGAAGATCGCCGAGACGGTCCACGGCATCACCGACGAGAATCGGAGCGCCGTGGAGACCAGCTGGCGTGCGCTCGGTGTGCTCACCGGCGCGCTCGACACGCAGGCCATCGGGCGCGGTGCACTCGTGGACTCCCCGGCGTTCTACGACGGCGCCGCGGACGCGATCTACGTGCTGCAGGGGCTCGACCCAGAGGTGCGCACGTTCGCCCTCCACCGGGCACTCACCATGGCGCTGCTGGACCAGCGGTTCGGGTGGAGTGCCCGCATCGCCACGGCCTCGCCCGCAGTGGCAGCCGGTACTCGAGCGCTTTACGACGCCGATGCGCTGGCCGTCGCTCAGTCGTTGCTCACCGACGAGGACCGCACCGCAGTCGCCGATCAGTTGTACGCATTGGTTCGCGACAACGCCGGTGGCGCGACCCCGTCGCCGTTCGCGTCGTATGCCGCGGGACGCGCCGGACTCGCACTGTGGACGTACTTCGATGCGCAGTCCCCGCAGCAACGCGACCTCCTCGAGACCGAAGCGGCGGTCACGGACGCCCAGCTGCTCGATCTTCGCCGGCTCACCTCCGGGAGTGCAGAGTCCGCCGGCGACCAGGCTCAGGGAATGCTCTTCTGGTACCACGTGCTCGCCGCACGCCTCGACGACGACCTCGCGTGGAACGCTGCCCTCGGGTGGCGCGGCGACGAGGTGTCGGCCTCAGGAAGTGGTGGCACCTGTGTCACCGGCACCATCCGTATCGACGATGCACATTCGGCCGTGGCCGTCGCTGCGTTCGACGCATGGGCTGCAGCAGCGCCCCCGGAGTCGACCACCGCGGTGAGCAGCGTGCCCGGCCAGAGTGGCGCCCCGACGGCGGTCACCGTCACCGCGTGCGACCCGGGCGAAGCGGTGCCCACCAACGATTCCGCGCCGCGGTTGTCGCTCGGCGGTGCGCCGTTGCGGATCGAGCAGTACCGCCGCCTGATGGACAGCGACGACTCCTTGACGCCGCGGGAAGCCGCATGTGCCGTGTACGCCGGCACCGATGCCCTGACCGGCGACGACGAGCGTGGCATGGTGGATCCGGTCGACGGGTGGACACGCCCCGACAGCCACCCGCTGCCCGACCCGGTGGCGTCGGGTTGCGCGACGCCCTAGTCGCGGAAGTTGTTGAACTGCAAGGGGATGCCGAGATCGGCGCCCTTCAGCAGTGACATCACGGCCTGCAGGTCGTCGCGCTTCTTCCCGGTGACGCGCACGGTGTCGCCCTGGGTCTGGCTGCTGACGCCCTTGGGGCCCTTCTCCTTGATCATGCGGTTGATCTCGCGTGCCTTGTCGCTGCCGATGCCGACCTTGATGGTGACCACCTGGCGCACCGTGTTCTGCGTGGCGTCCTCGACCTTGCCGTAGTCGACGCCCTTCAGCGACACGCCCCGCTTGACGAGCTTCTCCTCGACCACGACGCGCAGGGCTGCCAGGCGGTCTTCGCTGACCGTGCGCAGGGTGAGCACGAGGTCGTTGTGCTCGATGGACGAATCGGTGTTCTTGAAGTCGAAGCGGGTGTTGATCTCTCGCTGGGCCTGATCGACCGCGTTCTTGACTTCCTGGCGATCCACTTCGGAGACGACATCGAAACTGGGCATGTGGTCAAGCCTAGTGAAGGCGGTAACGTACGTGACCGCTGATGGGTCGGTGCCCGAGTGGCCAAAGGGAGTTGACTGTAAATCAACCGGCGTCGTCCTACGTAGGTTCGAATCCTGCCCGGCCCACCATCAAGATCGCCAGGCCCCTCGGGCCTGGCGATCGTCGTTTCCGAGGTTCTCCCCAATGATTGTCATCGACGCCGAAGGGTTGGCCGCCAGCCGCCCCAACCGCCCGCTCTTCGCGGATGTGTCACTCACCATCGCCGACGGTGATCGTGTGGGTGTGGTGGGCATCAACGGGTGTGGCAAGAGCACGCTGTTGCGCATGCTGGCCCGCGAGCTCGAACCCGAGTCGGGCGAGGTGCGCTGGGGGCGTGGCGCTCGTGTCGGTTTCCTGCTGCAGCAGCCCGTGTTGCCCGTCGGCACGGTGCGCGACGCCGTCGGTGGCACCTGGCAGGGCGAGGCGATGCTGGATCGCCTGGGCATGGCCGAGCTGGTCGACGCTCGCACCGACGAGCTCTCCGGCGGCCAGGCGAAGCGCGTGGCGCTCGCCCGGCTGCTCATCGGCGAGTACGAGGCGCTCATCCTCGACGAGCCCACGAACCATCTCGACCTCGATGCCATCCGCTTCCTCGAGGACTGGTTGGCGGCCTATCGCGGTGGGCTCGTGCTCGTCACGCACGACCGGCACGTGCTCGACAAGGTCACCACCAAGGTGTTGGAGATCGATCGCGGCGCGGCATATCTCCACGTGCCCGAAGGTTGGCACGCAGGCTCGGGGTACGCCGCCTATCTGGCCGGCAGGGCCGAGCGCGAAGAGCGTGCCGAAGCTGCCGAGGCGGTACGCAAGAACCTCGCGGCCAAGGAGCTCGCCTGGCTGCGCCGTGGCGCCCCGGCCCGTACGGCCAAGCCCAAGGCCCGAATCGCCACCGCGACGGCCCTGGTGCAGGGCAAGGCGCAGGCGGCGGCCCGCACCGGCGACCTGGCGCTGTCCATGGGGTCGCAGCGCCTCGGCTCGAAGGGCATCGAGGTGCGCGACCTGTCGTTCTCCTGGCCCGACGGCAGTGAAGTCCTCCATCGCGTCAACGCGGCGTTCGAGCCGGGCGACCGGGTGGGCGTCGTCGGCCCCAACGGTGCCGGGAAGTCCACGCTGCTCGATCTGGTGGCCGACCGGCTGCAGCCCAGCGGTGGCACGGTGGAACGCGGCACCACCGTGAACATCGGCTATTACGACCAGCTCGGGCGCGAGATCGATCTCACCCGACGGGTCCGCGAAGCGGTGGCGGGCGACAAGGGTGAACCCTCGGTCGCCGACGTCATCCTGATGAAGCGGTTCTGGTTCGACGGCGACGCCCAGTTCGCGCCCATCGGCACGCTCAGCGGTGGCGAGCGGCGGCGGCTGCAGTTGCTGCTCACCCTGGTGCGCCAACCCAACGTGCTGCTCCTCGACGAGCCGACCAACGACCTCGACCTCGACACGCTGCGGGCGTTGGAGGACTTCCTCGACGACTGGCCGGGCATCGTGATCACGGTGAGCCACGACCGGTCGTTCCTCGACCGTGTCACCGACGAGCTGTTCGCGCTCGACGGTCGTGGGGGAGCGGAGTGGATCCGTGGTGGGGTGGCCGCATGGCTCGCCCAACGGGAAGCGGCACCGGTCAGTGCCAAGCCGGTCGCGAACGCGAAGCCGGTGGCGAATGCCGCACCGGCGAAGCCGAAGTCTGGCGGCGGGCGTAGCCCCTCGACGGTGCGTCGCCAGCTCGGGCAGGCCGAACGCGACCTCGCCGTCGCCACCGAACGGCGCGATCTCGTGGCCGCGGAGCTCTCCACCGCCGTCGACCATCGTGAGATGGGCGCCATCGGCGAGCGGCTCGCTGCGGCACAGATGGCCGTGGACGCCGCCGAGGAGGCGTGGTTGGCGCTGGCCGACGAGGCCGAAGCCCTCGGCCTGGAGCTCTGACGCCCGCGCTGGTGCCGGCTCAGGCGATGAGGTGCTCCATCAGCACCACGTCGTGCCAGCGGCTGAACTTGCGGCCCACCTCGCGCTCGACACCCACCAGGTCGAACCCGTGCTTGCGGTGCAGGGCGATGGAACCCTCGCTGCTGGCGTTGATGCGGGCGAACACCGCGTGGAACCCGCTGGTCGCGGCCACCTGCAGCATCTCGGCCAGCAGGAGCGACCCGATGCCTTGGCCGTTGCGGTCGCGGCGGACGTACACCGAGTCCTCCACGCTGGTGCGATAGGCGGCGCGCTCCTTGTACGGGGAGAGGGCGGCGAATCCCACCACCTCACCCTCGGTGTCGTCCGGATCCACGGCCACGATGGCCGCGAATGCGCCACTGCGGTCGGCCAGCCAGGCCTGCTGGTCGGGCAGGCTGCGCGGCACCAGGTCGAAGGTGGCCACGGTGTGCATCACCTCGTGGTTGTAGATGCCTCTGAT
>JACQZZ010000045.1 GCA_016213625.1 Actinomycetota bacterium | reverse complement strand
GTCGAGCAAGGCGGTGAGTCGACCGGAACAAGTCCGCGCTCCGCGAGCGCCTGCTGGTTCGAGACGTGGACCCAGCCCCGACGGTGAAGGAGCCACCGCACGAGCGCCCTCAGGCCGATGGCGGCCGCGACGAGCACCGCCAGGAGAAAGCACAGAAACGCGCTCACCGCGTGCGGCCTCTCGGTCCAGGAGGAGAGCGGGCCCAGGTCCACCTTCAGGTGAGTCACCAACCACGTCATGCGGAGGCGCTTGAGGTTGAGTGTGTAGTAGTCGTCGAACTCGGGCCGGCGCATGACAGTGAAGAGCGGCTCAAGATCGACAATCGCCGGGGGGTTCGAGGCGTCGACGATCACCTCTTCGCGCGCACCAACGTGCGCCTCAGCGACTACATGCTGCGCGGTGCCCGACAGGTTGATGCGCTGGGCGCGTATCCCGACGGCGTCCGCCATGACAACGAACGCCCGGGTCACGTCGCCACAGTAGCCCTTCCCGGAGCGCAGCGTGTCGGCCGCCCCAGCGCGAAGGAAGGGCCGCCCCTCGAGGGGCAGCCCCACTGCGTTCACGTGTGTGCGCAGGTAGTCGCGCAACGCGATGACGCGCGCGCGGTCGTCAGTCGCGTGCGCCTCCTCCACGACGCGGCGGGCCACTGCGCGCACGTAGCGGCTGTCGTCACGCTCAAGCAGCGACTCCCGGATGCCCCCGACGAACGCCGCTGCAACGATGGCCGCGGCCACGGCTCGCGCCGGTCGTCGCCGCGCTCGTGCGAGGAGCGCCATGCCAGCGCCGCGCCAGAAGCGGTCCTGGCCTGATGGTCTTGCATTCATGTGACGCGAACGCGATCACCGAGACCGAACCGGACGGGGGCCCAGTGCACGATGCCACTGCCCTTCGGTTCCGGTCTCTCCATGTCCCTCATCACTCAATCATCAGACAGGGCAGATGATAGCGCGGACGGAGCGCACTTGCGGAGAGCAAGCAGGTTGTCGGGACCACCTACCTCCACCAGCCCAGCCGCGGCCCGATCACTCGCTTCAGGAACAGCTCCTGACAACCGACCCTCATGTTCGGGCTGTGCAGCCACCGGTAGTACACCTGACTTCCGAGCTTCCTTCTCCACCGCTCGGGACAGGTCATGCCTGCCACCTTGATCAGCGACTTGAGGGCCACCTGTCTGGCCTCATGCTCGAGCAACACGTGCCACAACCGGAGCTTGGTCCCCAGCGGGATCGGCGCGCCCGCTATCCGACCCCAGTGGTCGACGAAGAGCACCACGAAGGGCAGATACCACCACGGTTTCGCCTCCTTCCCCGTGAACGCTTGGTAGTCCTGATCCACGGTGTTCCAGTCCGCCCGGCCGAGGTACTTGAAGAGCACTTCGGGGACCTGAACGAACTCGCCGTGGATGGACAGCTCCTGGATGAAGGCCAAGTCGGTGGCGATGCTCCTTCGGAGCATCCGCGTCTTGCGCATCGCGCCGGAACGATAGAGGCCATAGATGGCAGTGGCCGGAGAACGCTCCAGCGTCTCCCGGTACCGCGCCACCAGATCCGTCACGCCTTCGAAGCTGTCCAGGGTGCCCACGCACAGGAGGTCCGGCCGTCCCTCGATGAACGAGGCGGTGTGGGTCTGGCACAGCACAGCATCCGGGCACTGCTCCATCCTCTCGACGCACGCCCGCACGAAGTTGCGCTCGCGTTGGTCGTCATGCGCAGCCCACATGAAGTACTTGCCCGAGGACAGCTCGAAGACGCGGTTGAAGTTCCAGGTGGCGCCCTGGTTCCGCTCCGATCGGTAGTAGCGCACCCGGCGGTCTCGCTGCACGTACTCCCTGCAGATGTCGGGCGTGCGATCCGTCGAGGCGTTGTCGGAGACTATGATCTCCAGGTTGCCATAGTCCTGCCCCAGCAGCGAATCCAGCGCACGCGCGAGTCCCGTTTCCCCGTTGAAGACGGGCACCCCGACACTGACTAGCGGCTGCTCCGTGTGGTCCATCTCAGCTTCCCCTTGGCGACCGCGAACAGCTCCTTGCACACCATCAACGAGCCTAGCCAGCCAACCACCAGTCCGCCGCCCAAGAGCGCAACGACGGCCAGCCTTCGCTCGACCTCACCCAGCAGATACCCGGCTGCCCCGCCCACACCCAGGGACACTATGAAGGGGGCAACGAAGTCCCGCAGGACTGATGAGACGAGCCTTGCGTGGGGAAGCCCGCGCAGCCCCCAGGTTTCATAGGCCACGTACAGGGTCAACCCATACAGTCCCCAGCAGACCGCCGCGCCCATGACCGTGAAGTGGACGACGGCGATCACCAGCAAGGGCAACAAGACGACCAGGGAGGCGAGGTTCACGACGACGACCGGCCGTAGGCGCTTCCGGCTGTAGAGGACGCTCAAGGCGGGGTATGAACAGGCGGACAGTGCCGTCCCCACCACCAGGATGGCTAGAATGGGCGCGGCCCCTGCGGCCACGGTGGGGTTTCCCGTCCACGCGAGCAGAATCGGCCTGGCGAGAAACGCGAGGAGCGCGGCAGGAGGCAGGAGGAGGACGCTCATGAGCTGGGACGCGAGCCGCACCTCGCGCGCCAGCGCCCCCTCGTTTCCCTGTGACACCAGCTCCGTGAACCGCGGGCCAAACGCCTGGATCAAAGGCGTGGCCACACGCGATAGCCCCGAGGCCACGGTCCACGCCAGCATGTAGAAGCCGAGTAGCTGCAACGACACCATCCGGCTGAGGATCATCTTGTCCGCCTGCGTGATCACCACGCTGACCGCGGTGACCAGGATCATCCCGCCGGCGAATCCCCTGATGGACCGCAGGACCTCCAGGGAGAACCTCGGGGAGTATCGGTCAGCGCGAACCCTCCTCCAGAGTGACCAGCGCATCACTGCGGTCTGCAGTCCACATATCGCGATCTGCCAGGCGAAGAACGCGCGGATGTCGGGGCTGATCTTCCACAGCACCAGGACGGCACCGAGCCCGCGCACGGTTCCGAACAGGGCTACGAGCCCTGAGCCTTCGACCTGCCGCTGCAGGCCCATCAGGCCCGCGATGTACAGTCCTGACGGAACCTGGACCACCAGCGAGACCGCCATCAACATGAGCGCGTCCCGGACCAACTCGGGCCGCAATTCGCTCGCGTGGAACCACCCCGCGCCGAAGCACCACGCTGCCACCAGGAAGCCGGCCCCGACGAGCAGCACGATCCCCCAGTAGGTGACTTCGAGGCTTCGCAGGAGGACAGGAATCCTATTCTTCTCGTCGGGCCGGGCCTCCAGCCACGCGATCTCCCGCACTGCCGTCGCCGAGATCCCCGTGTCCAGGATGCCGACGATGGCGATCCACGACATGTAGAAGCCGATCAGCCCATAGCCCTCTACTCCCAGGAACTTGAGGTAGAGGGGGGTCAGCACCAACGACAGTACCGTCGACCACGCGTTCGCCGCGAAGTTCGCGGAGATGTTCCGGCCGAGCACGCTCATCGCGAACATCCCGTCAACGGCGGCTGCTCCCCCTCCCTTGGCAGCGAAACCCGCCTCCCAGATTCTCGGGATGGGCTGATGAAGACGGGATCACCGGGGACGCTGACATCCGCTATGGGCAGGCTGACAATGGCGAATTGGCAACGAACTCGTCCGTTCTCAGCCCGGCCGCACCGACCGCTCTGCCAGGCCCTCGATCTCAAGCGCCAGGTCGAGCACGCGCTTTCCCACCCCGGCGGTTACGAGCGGTGTCTTGCGCTCTCGCACGCAGGCCACGAAGTGCTGCAACTCCGCGTGGAGCGGCTCGACGACGGGGACGAGGACGTTCTCGACCACGCCCTCCTGCCGGTAGGTGAGCTGCCCCCCGGTCGCGTCGTACGACGACACCGAGGCGCGGTGAATCCGGACGGTGCGGTGGAGGAAATCACCCTCCACGAACGACTCCCGGCACACGACGGCGATTCCCCTGACCTTGTGCTGTGCGATCTTGCTCGCCGTGAGCGTCGCCGTGGTGCCGTTGGCGAAGGTGAGCATCGCGACGGCGTGGTCCAGGGTCGGCGACTTGGCACGGCAACCGGTCGCCGAGATGGCCGTGACCGGCGACTCGTTCAGCGACAGCACGAGATCCAAGTCGTGGATCATGAGGTCCAAGACGACACTGACGTCGGCGGCACGCGCCGTGTGGGGGCTCAAACGTACCGCGGCGAACGCAACCGGTTGCTCGTGGCGAAGGACGTTCTCCAGCTGCGGATACGTCGGGTTGAACCGCTCGATGTGGCCCACCTGCAGCACCACAGCGGAGCTGTCAGCCATCTCGCAAAGCGCCTGGGCCTCCGCGCGGCTCGCCGCCAACGGATTCTCCACGAGGACGTGCACGCCACGCTCGATGCACCTGCGCGCCAGCTCGAAGTGGCAGCTCGTCGGCGCGGCAATGACGACGGCATCGACCCGTCCGAGCAGCTCGTCAGCGGACGCCAGCACGTCCACGTCGTACTGCGCGGTCGCGGCCCGCGCGCGGGCCACGTCCGCATCCGCCACGGCGACCAGCGTTGCGCCGTGCAGGTTCGCCAGCACGCGCGCATGGTGCTGGCCCATGGCCCCGACGCCGATGACCCCCAGCTTGACTACCGTCCCGTTGATTGGCATCACGCGCCGCGAACGGCCCCATTCAGCGCCGTCACAACTTGGAGGAGCTCTTGGTCGGTGACTGACGGGTGGACCGGAAGTGACAGGACCTCGTTGGCCAGGCGTTCCGCGACTGGGCACGAAACGTCACCAACCGCCTCACGGACGAACGGCTGTTTGTGGATCGGCGTGCGGTAGAAGACGCCGGTCCCGACCCCCGCATGGTGGAGCCGCGCGGCCACGCCATCGCGGTCGCGCTCGATGCGCACGGTGTACTGATGGTACACGTGATAGCGTCCCGGCAACTCCCGCGGGAGCTTCGTTCCCTGGATACGCGCGTCGAGGAAGGCGGCATTCTCGCGTCGCCGGCAGGTGAAGCGCTCCAACTTCGCGAGTTGCGCGACCCCGATGGCGGCGCACAGGTCGTTCATGCGCAGGTTGTAGCCGAGGCGCACGTGCTGGTACTGCTGGGAGGCGCCGTGGGAGCGCAGCAGCCGCACCTGCTCGTCCAGGATGCCGTCGTTCGTGGTGACGATGCCGCCTTCGCCACACATGATGTTCTTCGTGGCATACAGGGAGAAGCAGCCCGTCCCGAAGCTGCCGACTGGCCGACCGCCGTAGCGACCACCGATCGCCTGAGCCGCATCCTCAATGAGGGGGACTCCGGCGTCCGCGGCGCACCTGGAAACAGCATCGACATCGAATGGCTGGCCGAAGAGATGAACGCCAATGATGGCCCTCGTGCGGGGACTCAGGAGCCGACGCACACTTGCCGGGTCGAGGCAGAAGTCGTCCTCTCGGACATCGGCGAACAGCGGCTTGGCGCCGGTCATCATGATGGTAGAGGCCGTAGCGACAAACGAAAACGGCGAGGTGATCACCTCATCTCCAGGCCCGACGCCATGAGCGAGCAGCGCGAGGTGCAGGGCCGCAGTCCCGGAGGAAACGGCGATGGCGTGCTTGGTGCAACACTGCTCGGCGAAGCGTCTCTCCAGCATCGCCACGCGAGGCCCCTGAGCGAGTTGGCCGGTCTCCAACACCTCGAGCACGGCCTGGCGTTCCTCGTCTTCGATGATGGGTCGGGAGATGGAGATCATGGGAGCCTCGCGTAGTGGGAAGCAGGAATCAGTTGCTCCGCGCCGCACTGGGGGCACACCATCGCCACTGGATCGTCGCTGGTACCGCGCGACTTCAGGCTGGAGCCGCAGGGACACACGAACCCGACGAGACGCGCGGGATTGCCCACGACCAACCCGAAACCGGGGACATCGCGGGTGACTACGGAACCACATCCCACCATGGCGAACTCGCCGATGGTGACGTCGGGGAGGATCACCGAATGGGCGCCCAGCGATGCTCCCCGCTTGACGACCGTGTTGCCCACGATCCAATCGTCGTCGCGCTTGAGCCTCCCATCGGGAGTGATCGCCCGCGGCAGCTTGTCGTTGGTGAAGCACACGTGAGGTCCGACGAAGACACCATCGTCGATGGTCACGCCGTGGTACACGGAAACGCGGTTTTGGATCTTGACGTTGCTGCCGATCCGAACTCCGGAGTCGACGTAGACGCCCTTGCCGAGAATGCAGGAGGTCCCGATCGTAGCGCCCTCGCGGACCTGCGCCTCGTGCCAGATCTTGGTTCCGTCTCCGATCAGTGCCTGGCTGGAGACGTTGGCCGACGGGTGGATGTACACGCTGCTGCGTTCCATGGAGCATCTCTCCGCCATCCTGTTGCTGTCCCGCCTCTTACCACCCTCCAGGGAGTATCGCAAGCGCGATCCCGTCGCAGCGGTACGTCGCGCGGAGGTCGTGTGGCGTTCGTGCGGGCCAAGAACAAGTTCGGTCCCAACGCCGCAGACTGGTGTAGGCCGGCGGCTGCGCACCTACATAGCTGTTCTCGGGCCCGCGCTCGAAACGACCTCAGGGTGTGCTATCGTGCTGCCGCCCCATGCGGATTCTTCTCGCGACCAACTGGCTGCGGATCGGGGGAATCGAGACCAACATCGTCCGTCTGACCACGGTCCTGTGCCGCTGCGGTCACGACGTCACTGTCGCCGCTGCGGGGGGGCCATTGGTGGAGCGGGTTCGCGCCGCCGGAGGACGTTTCCATGAGGTGGCCCTCGATCGTCTCGGCTCACTGGACATCCGCAACGCGGTGCGCCGGCTGTCCGCCATCGTGCGCGACCGCCAGATCGAGATCATCCACGCCTTCTCCGCTTCAAGCGCAGCTGCCTTGCGGCTCGCCCGACTCCACGCGCGTTTCCATGGGCGGCCTTGGCCACCGGTCGTGGCGAGCATCATGGGCCTGCGTACCTCGCCGGGTGAGCTTCCCGTGATCACCTACGCGCGCGCACTCGTTACCACCCTCGGCGCTGAACGCGTCTTCGTCATCTCGCCCGAGATCGGGAGGCTGGTCGATCGGTTGCCGGTCCCACGAACGCGCGTGTTCGAGTGCCCTGTGGTCGGGGTGGAAACGGATCTGGGCACGGGCGTCACCGCCGCGCAGATGCAGGCAGTCCGCGCCGAACTCGGAATACCACCCGCAGCTCGCGTCGTCCTGACCATTGGGAATCTGGTTCCAAGCAAGAGCCACGAGCTGTTCGTGCGCGCTGCAGCCAAGGTCTCCGAGGTTGTCCCGGACGCTCGGTTCCTCGTCGTTGGCGAGGGACACCAGCGGGCCTGGCTGGAAGCCGAGGTCGACCGGCTAGGTCTCAAGGGCAGAGTCCAGCTGATCGGCCCGCGCTCGGACATCCCCGTACTACTGAGCCTGTGCGACGTGTACGTGCGCCCCGGGATCCTCGACGGATTCGTCGGGATCACCGTCCTGGAGGCTCAGGTCGTGGGTTGCCCTGTCGTGAGTTTCGACACTATCGACGTGCGCCCCGCAGTCATGCACGAGCGCACGGGCCTGCTGGTTCCACCCGGCGATACGGATGGTCTTGCCAAGGCGATGCTCCGGCTCCTTGCTGACGGCTCACTCAGGCGATCCCTTGCTGTTGCGGCGCGACAGCACGTGGAGCGCCGTTTCTCAATGCGAGCGGTGGTGAGCAGCCTCGAGGCAGCCTATGGCGAGGTGCTCCGTCGCCGGCTCTCACCGACATAGGGAAGTCGCATGCGCTCAAGTGCCCTGCCGAAGAAGCCGAAGAAGCCAGCGGCCGGCGGAACGTCCGCTCTTCCCGCGCTGACATACTTCCCGCGGCCGACTGAGGTGGACGCTGCCGGCCGCTAGGGAGGACTGATCCTGAGCTCTCGCAAGGCCATCCCGCTGTTCGTGGTGACAGCCATCGGACTGGCCGTCATCGGCGCGGTCTGGGATACGGGGCTGTCCATCGCCGTCATCGCGAGCATTCCTCTCGTCGTGGCCTCCGTCGCGCTCTGCTCCGCGCTGGACCGCGACCAGCGGCTCGGGCTCGTCGATCTGTTGCTGATCGCGCTCATGCTCCGATGGGTCGTCTCCGCTGGTGTCCAGCTCCTGCTCTATCGCGAGCGTCCCGGCTTCTTCGGCCCGGACGAGGGAGGGTACCATCTGTGGGCGCAGGACCTCGCACGTCAGCTTGCCGGGCACCCCTCCATGCCAGACGAGCCGACCCTCGGCGCCCGGGGCCTGCTCTGGACTGCAGCCGCGTCGTACCATCTCCTGGGCGTCCACCTGCTCGTTCCGAAGTTCCTGAACTGCCTGCTCGGCGCATGGACGGCCGTGCTGACCGCGCTGCTGGCGGGCTTCGTCTTCCGTTCGCCGGCTGTCGCCCGGCGGGCCGGCCTCCTCGCCGCGGTATTCCCTTCGCTGGTGCTCTGGTCGGGACTGCTCCTGAAGGACGTGTGGACCCTCTTCGGCGCCCAGCTCGTGCTGCTCGGCTTCATGCACCTACGCGAGCGTTTCCGCGTGCCAGCTCTCGCGGCGCTCCTTCTGGGCCTCTTCCTCATCGGCATCAACCGTCCGTACGAGGTCATGTTCGTTTCGCTCAGCCTGCTGGCGAGCTTCGCTTTCGGTGCCACGCGCCATGTCGTTCGAAACCTCGTTCTCTTCGCGTTGTTCTCGGTGATCGTGATGTTCGCGATCGAGAGAAGTGGCGCCATGACCCAGATCCTCGGGGAAAGCGGGCACACCATGATGGAGCAGGTTGCTCACTTCCGGCGTGTCTACTCCGAGGGCCCGGGCACGGGTTCGGCCGTCGATGTGGCCCTGGTGGACACGTCGACGCCGCTGGGCTTGCTCACGTGGCTGCCCTTGGGACTGGTGTTCTTCTTCCTGGCCCCGATTCCATTCACGGGCAGCTCGTTGTCACTCACGTCCTCCCCGGAGATGATCGTCTGGTACTTCCTCCTGCCCAGCGCCTTCCGCGGGCTGCGGTCGCTCGTGCGCGGACCAAGCAAGGCCTTCTGGCCGATCCTCCTCTATGTCATCATCGCGACCGTTGGTTGGGCCACCGCCATTACCAACGTGGGGGCGATGTACCGCTATCGCTCCCAGGTGTTGTTTTGCCCCCTGATGCTCATCGCCGCCGATCAGATCCGTCGTCGGGACGAGCGCGAGAAGGCGCGCGTCGCAGCGATGGCACTCCGTGCGCGTGCTCACAAGCCGGCGCTGCCCGAGGCCGGGACAACCTGAGGCAACATGCCGCGCGTCGTCAGGATCATCGCGAGACTGAATGTTGGTGGGCCTGCCATCCACGCTGTCCTGGCCACGGCGGGCCTGAACCACACGTTTCCCACGGTGCTCGTCACTGGCGTCCCGGGCCCGCGCGAGGGCGACATGCGGTACTTCGCCGCGGAACATGGAGTCACGCCCCTGGAAATCCCCGAGCTCGGACGCGAGATCAGCCCCCTCGACGACGTCTGGGCTCTCCTCAAGCTGATTGCCATCCTCCGGCGGGAGCGGCCAGACGTCGTCCATACCCACACCGCCAAGGCGGGCACCCTCGGACGGATCGCTGCGCTAGTGGCCGGTGTCCCCATCCGCGTTCACACCTTCCACGGGCACGTTTTCGACGGGTACTTCCCGGCCTGGAAGGCGTGGGCGTTCCTTGCAATCGAGCGCGTGGTCGCCCGGTTCACCGACCGCGTTCTCACGCTCAGCGAGGGGCTGCGGGACGACCTCTCGTCGCATTTCCGGGTGGCGCCGGCGAGCAAGATAACTGTCGTGCCGCTCGGGCTGGACCTGCACCCCCTGGCACAGTGCGAAATGCATCGCGGTGAGCTGCGGCGCGAGCTGGGTATTCCGCCTGACGCTGTCCTCGTCGGGATCGTTGGGCGCATGGTGCCCGTCAAGAATCACGGGCTCTTCTTCCGCGCTCTGGCGGAACTCGTCACTCGCGAGTCGCGGCCACTCCGCGCGATCGTTGTTGGATCAGGCGAGCTCGAGGCGCAGCTGCGCCCCCAGGTGGACGGTCTGGGACTGAGCCCGATCGTGCACTTCCTTGGATGGCGCCGCGACCTCGAGCGCATCTACGCTGATCTCGACGTTGTTGCGCTCACGTCGCTCAACGAAGGAACGCCGGTAGCGCTCATCGAGGCCATGGCCGCGGGCGTGCCGGTCGTCTCCACGGCTGTGGGTGGGGCCCCCGACTTGCTGCGTGAGGGCGAGCGGGGCGAGCTGGTTTCCCCCCCATTCTCCCCCGTGGCGGTCGCCAGCGGGATCCAGCGGGCGCTCGCGCCCTCGTCCCGCCAGCGCGCCGCCAGGTTCCGGCGCGCGGTGCTCGACGAGTACGGCGCCGAGCGCCTCTGCCGGGACCTGGAGCAGCTCTATCGTGGCTTGCTCGCAGCGAAGGGTCTCACATAGACTCCCCTACCTCCACGCGCGGTCCTCCGGACCATCCCTGTCCCGTCAGGGCTGGACCCCAGCCCGGGACACGTGCTCGCGGATGGCCCGCTTCAGCGGCGGAAACACGTTGCTCTGGGCCACCTCGTCGGGGTCGAACCAGGCCGCCTCGACCACCTCGCGCAGGTCCATGCGCACGCGGGGACGCTCGTCCAACTCGACGCAGAAGATCACGACGTGGTCGCGCTTGCCTCTCCAGTCGTGCGTCACCTCCAGCGACTGGACCAGCCGTTCGGGGGCCACCGAGATTCCGACCTCCTCGCGAAGCTCCCTGACCGCCGCCGCGCGCGCACTCTCGCCGTGACGCAACGAGCCGCCCGGTGCGCTATGGCAGGTGAGGTACGGATTGCGGACCAGCAGCACCTGACCGCGGCACCACAGCATCACTTGCGCGCCATGTGTGGTGGGCCCCCACAGGCGCCAGTAGACCTGGAGCAACCAGTAGGCCGCCATGTGCGCGACTTGAAAGCCCCGGTCGAGCCACGTGGGGCGATGGAGATCCCTGCCGGCAGGCTCGCTCACGGACGAAGCCTACACGCTGTCACGTAGGCAAGCAAGCTGCGCGCCGACGACCCAGGGCCTCGGACAAAGTCGCGAGCGGTCCCGCCATGGCGTCCAGCTACACCGGCCAGGTACTGCCGGCCGGGCCGCCACGGGCGGCTCGACGGTGGCCCGGCGCTGGAAAACGCG
>JACQZZ010000044.1 GCA_016213625.1 Actinomycetota bacterium | reverse complement strand
GGCACATCCATACCGAGGTCGCGGGCGGCCTGCACCGCGCCGAGCGCGATGCGGTCGGAGTAGGCGAGCACCGCGGTGGGCCGGCGATCGGCCGGCAGCGACAGGAAGAACCCCGCGGCGGCATAGCCCGCTGCCTCGGTGCTGTCCTGGGCGTTCACCACGATCGGCGCCACGCCGGCGGGCTCCAGGGCATCCCACCATCCCGCCATGCGCTGCTGCGTGGTGTAGGGCGCGGCGGAGAGCGTGTCGAGGTCGGCGACACCGTTCTCGTCGACAAGACGGGTGATGACGGCCACTCGACGATGTCCGAGGTCCACCAGGTGCTGGGCAGCGGCGCGAGCGCCACCCCGGTCGTCGACGTTGACCGACGGGTAGCCCTGGTGCGGCTCCTGGTCCACGAACACCAAGGGCAGGCCGCGCCGGAGGAGCCACTCGACGGCTTCCGACGAGGCCCGGCACGCGTACACCAGCGCCCCATCGAGGGGGATGTCGCGTGTGGGCACGAGGTCGCCGTGGGCCTTCGAGCCCAGCAGGGTGAGTCCACGACCCGACTCGGCGAGCTCCTCGCTGATGGCGGCGAGGAAGCGCGTGGCCACGTCGTCGGTGAACGCGTAGTGGAGGCGATCGGTGAACACCAGACCGATCGTGCCGACGGAGCCCTTGGCGAGCGCTCGTGCTGCGGGGTCGGGGCCCGAGTAGCCGAGTCGGGTGGCGGTGGCGAGCACCTTGTCGCGCAGGTCGGCCGAGAGCTGGTCGGGACGAGAGAACGCGTTCGACACCGTCATCCGGCTGACGCCGAGTTCATCGGCGATCGTCTGCAGCGTCACTCGCGTCACGCCACCATTCTGCAGCTGTCGGCCGGCTGCGGCGCGACTCGGGCGGAACGGAGGGCCGGCGCCGCGGCCGGTCGATGCAGTGAGGGGGTCTGCACCGAGCCGGCGCGGCGGGTCCGCCATGCAGCGCGCAGGCGCGCCACGCGGGAGGGACGGTCCTCGAGGACCGGGGCGTTCGGCAATGCACTGAATGCGGTGACATCGTCCATCGAATCGACGGAGAGGAAGGTGAGGAGGTGATGGAAGTCCATGGGGTGGTCTCCGTTCCGGAGCAGTCGGGGGAAGGTCTGTACCGGTACAGTATGCCATCCTTCTGTACCGGTCAAGTAGGACGTCCGTCACACCCCGCCGCCGGCCGGGCCACCCCCGTTCGAGCGCGACGTGCGAGTCGCATCGGCCGCGAGCAGGTCGAGTGCGACGTCGGGAAGCAGGTCCTCCTGGCCACCCACCATCCGACGGCGCCCCACTTCGAGCAACAGTTCGACGGTGGGGATGCCGTACCGCTCGCTGGTGCGCTCGGCGTGACGCAGGAAGCTGGAGTACACGCCGGCATAGCCGAGTGCGAGCGACTCGCGATCCACGCGTACCGGACGGTCCTGGAGCGGTCGCACGAGGTCGTCGGCGGCGTTCATCAGCGCGAGCAGGTCGCATCGGTGTGCCCACCCCATGCGACTCGCCGCGGCGATGAACACCTCCAGCGGTGCGTTTCCCGCGCCCGCGCCCATGCCCGCCAGCGAGGCATCGACGCGTGTGCAGCCGTGCTCGACCGCGACGATCGAGTTGGCCACACCGAGCGACAGGTTGTGGTGGGCGTGCATGCCGGTCTCGGTGGCTGCGTCGAGCACGTCGTTGAACGCGTCGAACCGAGCGGCGACGTCGTTCATCGTGAGCGCTCCCCCGCTGTCCACCACGTACACACACGTCGCACCGAAGCCCTCCATCAGCTTCGCCTGGCGGGCCAGGTCGGCGGGTGGGGTCATGTGCGACATCATCAGGAACCCGACCGCGTCCATGCCCAGTTCGCGAGCGGCGGCGAGGTGCTGTGCGGAGATGTCTGCCTCGGTGCAGTGGGTGGCGACGCGTACGACGCGCGCGCCGGCGTCGTAGGCGCGGCGAAGGTCGTGGATGGTGCCGATGCCGGGCAGCAGCAGGGTGGCCACCTTCGCCCGCGTGACCGTGGCGGCGACGGCCTCGATCCACTCGAGGTCGGTGTACGCACCGAACCCGTACACGCACGACGAGCCCGACAGTCCGTCACCGTGCGCGATCTCGATGGAGTCCACACCTGCCGCGTCGAGCGCGCGGGCGATCTCGACCACATGCTGCAACGAGTACTGATGGCGAATCGCGTGCATCCCGTCGCGCAGGGTCACGTCGCTGATGTAGAGCGGGTTCATGCCGTCGCACCTGCCCGCTCGGCGAGCCGCTCGGCCGTGGCCAAGGCCGCAGAGGTCATGATGTCGAGGTTGCCCGCGTAGTCGGGCAGGTAGTGGGCGGCACCGGTGACCTCGAGGAACACCGTGACTCGCGTGCCCCAGAACTTCCCGGTCTCGGGGATGTGCAGCGCGTTCGACTGCGTGAACGTCTCGAACTGCACCTTCTGCTTCAACGTGTACCCGGGCACGTAGGCACGCACCGCATCGACCTGGGCGAGGATGCTCTGCTCGATGGCTGCGTGGTCGCAGTCGCCGTCGACGAGGCAGTAGACGGTGTTGCGCATCATGAGCGGTGGCTCCGCCGGGTTGAGGACGATCACCGCCTTCCCGCGCACGGCACCACCCACCACCTCCAGCGCACGCGACGTGGTCTCGGTGAACTCGTCGATGTTGGCTCTGGTGCCGGGCCCGGCCGACTTCGACGCGATCGACGACACCATCTCCGCGTACGACACCAGGGCCACGCGGCTGACCGCAGCCACGATGGGTACCGTCGCCTGGCCGCCGCACGTGACCATGTTGAGGTTCGATGCGTCGAGATGGTCCTCGAGGTTCACCACCGGGACGCAGTACGGGCCGATGGCGGCCGGTGTGAGATCGAGCACCCGCACCCCGGTGGGTTCCAACATCGCCCAGTTCGCACGATGGGCCGACGCCGACGTGGCGTCGAACACCAGCCGGATGTCGGCGAAGTTCGGCATCGCCAGCAGCCCGTCGACGCCGGCGGACGTGACGGGCACACCCATCCGCTGCGCACGGTGCAACCCGTCACTGTCGGGATCGATGCCCACCATCGCTCCCATGCTGAGCCGCGTGGAGTTGCGCAACACCTTGATCATCAGGTCGGTACCGATGTTGCCCGACCCGATGATGGCCACCGGCCATCGGCCGCTCACGACGTGGCCCCCGAGGTACGCACCGTGCCGAGGCCCTCGATGCTGGCGGCCACCTGTGCGCCGGGCACGAGTGGCACCATCGGCCCGAGCGCACCGGTCATCACCACGTCGCCCGCTCGCAGCGGCGTGTCGGCGGAGGCCAGCCGACGCGCCAGCCACAGCGCTGCACGGTACGGATGGCCGAGGCACGCGGAACCGGCGCCGGTCGACACGACCTCACCGTCGACCGTGAGCTCCATCGCCAGGTCGCGGAGCTCGATGTCGGTGGGCTTCACCGGACGTGTGCCCAACACGAACATGCCGCTCGACGCGTTGTCGGCCACGGTGTCGAGGATGGTGATGTTCCATCCGTCGATGCGCGAGCCCACCACTTCGATCGCCGGCAGCACGAACTCGACGGCCCGTAGCAGTTCGGCGATGGTGAGGTCGGGCTCGACGAGGTCGCGGTTCACCACCAGCGCCACCTCCGCTTCCACGCGGGGTTGCAGCACGGCACCGAAGGGCACCGCCTCGCCGCTGGTGAGGCACATGTCGGCGAGCAGCACGCCGAAGTCGGGTTGGTCGACGCCGAGCTGGCGCTGCACGACCTCCGACGTCAGTCCGATCTTGCGGCCGACGACGCGACGACCCGCCGCCAGCCATTGCTCGGTCTGCAACTGCTGCACCCGATAGGCCGCCTCGATGCCACCGTCGGCCAGGCTGTCACGAATCGGTGCGATGGGCACCCCGGTGCGGTAGGCCTCCGACAGGTCCATGGCCAGACGGCGGAGGTCGTCGTCGGCAACCGTCATCCCACGGTTCCTTCGCTCGTCTCGGCGAGGAAGTCCCGCAGCAGGGCGGCGAAGGCGGGGCCCTGTTCGATCTGCAACCAGTGGCCGGTCTCGGGGAAGACCTCGAAGCGAGCGTTCGGCAGGTGCTCGGCGAACCACTCCCCCGACGCGATGGGCACGATGCGGTCGTCGTCGCCGTGCACCACCAGCGCCGGTTGTGTGATCGTGGCGATGCGCTCGGCGGTGAACCCCACACCATCGCCCGGACCAAAGGTGGCGCGATGCGAACGTTCCACCTCGGGCAGCATCGCTCGCGGCATGCGCGCCTCGGCGATCGACTGCAGGTCGTCGCCGAAGTGCGCCGGATCGTGCACGAACTGGCTGAGCAGGCTCGCCATGTTGGCAGCCGTCGGTTCGTCGTAGAACGTGATCAGCTGCACCAACCCCGGCGTGAGCCCCACGGGCGCGCCGCCGGTGCCCATCAGCACGAGCGCCCGCACTCGCTCGGGCACGTCGAGCGTCATGGCCGCGGAGATGATGCCGCCCATCGAGTTGCCGACCAGCGTGACCTCGTCGATGCCCAACTCGTCGAGCAGGCCGACGAGCGTCTCGACCCGCAACCGGGTGAACGCGCCCAGCCCCTGCGGCGGCGGGTTCGGATGGCTGGAGTCGCCGAAGCCGAGCACGTCGGGAGCGATGCAGCGGAACTCGTCGCCGAGTTCGCCGATCAGCCACTCCCAGTTGGTGAGCGCGGTGACCCCGGGCCCGGAGCCGTGCAGGAACAGCACCGGCCGTCCGGTGCTGGGCCCGGCTTCCGCGACGCGGAAGTGGTGGTCGCCGACGGCGATGTCGTAGGTGGTGATCGGTGCGGTCATGTCGGTTCTCCTGTGAGCGAAATGGGGTGCCGTGTAAGGTCGACCGTGTGAGCGAGACGCGGCGACGGCGAGCCAACGGCGAGGCATCGCGAGAAAAGGTGCTCGACGCAGCCGCCGAGATCGCCGGGGAACGCGGCTACGAGGGCACCAGCATCAACCTCATCAGCGAGCGGTCGGGCGTGCCCCCGAGCTCCATCTACTGGCACTTCAAGGACAAGGACGAGCTGATCGCCGAGGTCATCGAGCGCAGCTACCAGCGATGGGTCGCGGCGTCCACGCCGCACCCGATGGGCGCAGGCATCGCCGAGGACCACGAGGTGTTCATGTCGGAGATGCAGCGAGTGGGCGCGGCCATCGCGGACTTCCCCGACTTCCTGCGACTGGGCATCATGCTCATCCTCGAGCGTCGCCCCGACGAGCTGAGTGCGCGCCGCAAGTTCGTGGAGGTGCGCCGCGCCACGCTGGCGTCGACGGCGAAGGGCTATGCCGAGCAGTTCCCGGAACTCGACGCCGCCGACATCTCGCAGTTGACCATGCTCACCTTGGCACTGGCCGATGGACTCTTCGTGGCACAAGAAGCGGGCGACAGCGACATGCGCCGCTCGTTCGATCTGTTGGCAACCGCGGTGCTCGGCACCGCCGACCGGCTGCTCGCCGCGAAGCGGGCCGCGGGTACACGCCGCTGATGGCACGCTGGTCACGTTCGGCGCCTCACTGATCGGCGGGAGCGAACGGACGCAGCATGCCCGGCATCAGCGGCTCGGCCGGCGGCTTGTGCCCCCAGATGCTCATCGCGTCGTACACCTCGACCTCCCACGTCGCGTCGTCGATGACCCGACCGCCGGCGCCGTACTCGATCTCGAAGCCCGAGGGTGTGCGCACGTAGAACGACGTCATGTGGTCGTTGGTGTGGCGACCCAGCCCCATGGCCACCGGGATACTGCGCTCGTTCACGATGTCGAGCGCGCGCCCCACGTCGTCGACGTCGTTCACCTCGAGCATCAGGTGGTGAATGCCGACGATGCCGGGCACGGCCGACAGCGCCAGCGTGTGATGACGCGGATTGCAGTGCAGGAACCGAAGGCTGATGCCCATCTCGATGTGATCGGAGAGCAGGAACCCGAGTGTCTCGGTGTAGAAGCGCATCCCGTCGTCGAGGTCGGGCAACAGGAACACCAGATGCCCGAGACCCTGTCCACCGGTGAGGAACCCGTTCATCGGGCGACCCGGCTGGAACGGACCGCCCTCGGCGAGACCGTGAGTGAGCTCGTGACGGAACCCCCACGGATCGGTGAACGCGGCGAGCGCCTCGACCTGACGCACCGCCGCCGCGGCTGAGTCGTCGACCACGGTGATGCCAGCGGCGCGCACGCGTTGGACGATGTCGGCCAGGCCGACTGCGTCGCCACAGTCCCAGCCGACGTACGCGACATCGTCGACCTCCCCCTCGTGCACCATCAGGCGCGCGGCCCGGTCGTCGACGCGCAGTGCGACGGCGCCTTCCGGATGGTCGACGAGTTGCGCGCCGAGCACCTCCGGGCCGAAGGTGCGCCAGTCGGCGGCGTTCGGCGAGACGAACCCCACGTATGCGAACGAAGTGATCATGAGCGGCCCCCAAGGTCGAGTTCGGCAGTTGCGACCAACTGCCTCTTGCTGAAGTGATCGCTACAGTAGCATAATGGAGCGATCACTTCAACAAGTCGATACACCTTTGGGGGAACCACCATGCATCCGGCCATCACCGCCATCCACGACCAAGGCGCTGCGCTCCGCCAGGAGCACGCGCCGAGCGACGAACTCGGTCGCCTCACCGACACCGCCGCATCCATCCTGCGCACCTCTGGCGGCATCCGCCTGCTGCAGGCCGCCGACCACGGTGGGTTCGAGGAGGACCCGCGTGTGTTCTGCGAGTGGGTGCGCGCGGTGGCGCAGTACAACCCTTCGGCCGGATGGATCGCCGGTGTCGTCGGTGTGCACCCGTGGGAGATCGCCCTTGCCGACCCGCGAGTGGGCAAGGAGATCTACGGCACCGATCCCGACACCTGGATCGCGTCGCCGTACGCGCCCGTCGGCCAGGGCCGCCCGGAGGCCGACGGATTCCGCTTCAGCGGCCAATGGCAGTACTCCACGGGCACCGACCACTGCGACTGGATCGTGCTCGGGGGCGTAGTGGTCGACGAGGCGAACCCCGACGCGTTCCCCGACATCCGCCACTTCATCCTTCCCCGCGGCGACTACGAGATCGTCGAGGACTCGTGGCACGTGATGGGTCTGTCGGGCACCGGCAGCAAGGACATCCGCATCCAGGGCTCGTTCGTGCCGGACTACCGCACTGTCGGCCACATCGCCCTCGCCGACGGCGCCTATCGCGACCGCCGCGAGGGTGCTGTGCTCTACCAGTTGCCGTTCGGGTGCGTGTTCTCCGCGGCCATCGCGTCGGCGACGCTCGGCATCGCCCGCGGGGCCATCGACGCGTATCGCGAGTACCTCGTCACCCGCATCTCCGCGTTGGGCGTGCAGGGCAAGACCGATCCGTTCCAACAGGAGGCGCTTGCCGAGGCAGAGGCAGATTGGGCCGCTGCGGTGGTGCACATCGATCACATGCTCGGCCGCTGGCTCGAGCAGGTGGCCGATGGCCACGTGCTCACCACCGCCGACCGCCTCGAGTTCCGTCGGAACCAGGTGCGCGCGGTGCAGCGCGTGCTCTTCTCGGTGGACAAGCTGATGTCACGCGCTGGTTCGGCCGGCGTGTGGAGCACTCGCCCGCTCGAGCGCTTCTGGCGAGATCTGCGCACCGGCGGCACGCACCTCTGTGACATGGCCGACACCGCCTACACGTCGTGGGCCAATCACGAGTTCCAGACCGGCATCTTCCCGAACACGTTCCACTGACGCGCTCGCCGGGCTCAGGACGCGCCGGCCCGTTCCACCGCGTCGATGAACAGCTCGAGCCCGCGCTCGAACTCCACCTCGTACTCCGAGGTTGCGAGCAGCCGACCGAGTCGCGCGACATGCGGGAGATGTTCGGTCGCGTCACCTGAGAGGCCGAAGGGAAAGGGCTGTTCCACTCCGGTCACGGCCGCGGCCTCGGCCACCAACGCCCCGGTCACGTAGGCGACCAGCGCCCAGAACAGCCCGACCACCCGTTCGTCGTCGAGGCCCGCATCGTGCAGCGCGCCGAGCACCGCGTCCACGGGCACCAACGACATCGCCGACGACGGAAGCTGCACGGCGAGCAACGGAACGACATGCGGGTGCGCGAGCGCCAGCCGACGCAGGTCGCGCGCCACGGCTCGAAGTCGATCGTCCCAGCCGAGCGCCGCCGATGGGGTTCGGAAGTCGCTCATCACGTGGTCGATCACCATCTGCAGCAAGGTCGCCTTGTCGGGCACGTGCTTGTAGAGCGACATCGCTTCACACCCCAGCTCGGCGGCCAGGCGACGCATCGTCAGGGCATCGAGCCCGTCACGATCGACGAGCGCGAGTGCCGCACCCACGATGAGACCGGGTGTGAGTGTTCCTCTCGGCAGCGGGCGGCGCGACGACACGGCGACTCGTTTCGACTCGAAGTGGTTGACGGGGTACAGCGTACGCCATAGAGTCCATCCGCATGGCTTACGATGTACCCCAACAGGCAACAGGGTTGCGCCACCTTCCGTTCATCGCAGTGGGCGGACAACCGGCGTTCAACCCCGACGACCTCGAGCGCTTCGTGTCCGAACGTCGCGTGGCCGTGTTGGCCTACCTCCGCCACGACAGTCGCCCTCATCAGTCCCCCATCTGGTACACGTATCACGACGGCGTGTTCTTCCTGACCACCGTCACCGACTCGCCCAAGCACCGGGCGCTGCAGCGCGACGGCAGGGTGAGCCTCACGGTGCAGGACGAGCGGCCGCCCTACCGCGCCGTGGTGCTCGAGGGGACGGCGGAACTCGCCCCGCTGGACCCCGATCGCGACCCCACCCAGGGCATGGCGGTGCGCTACTTCGGGCGGGTGGGTGCCGCCGAGTACCGCCGCCTCACGGCTTCCACGTATGCAGCGAGCGGTCTCACGCTCGTGGCGTTGCGACCCACCGCCGTGCGCGGATTCGACAACACGCGTGCGCTCTCCACGGGCGCACTCGCCTTCGTTCGCCTGCGCGAGCACCTGCCCGTGCCTCGTCGCTGGCTGTGAGCAGGCCATGCCGATTCGCCCGCTCTCAGTCGACGACCACGCCGGCGCTGCCGCGGCGCTCGCAACCGCGTTCCACGCCGACCCGATGATGGTGCACCTGGCACCGTCGGACACTCGCCGGGCACGGATGCTGCCGCCCTATTTCCGGTCGGTGCTGCGCCAGGCAACGGCCGGGGTTCCCCTCGTGACCGACGGCGACGCCGGCGCAGTGGCGGGGTGCGCGATCGCCATGCCACCGGGCACCTACCCGTTGCCGCTGCTCCCCCAGCTGAAGGAGTGGCGCACCATCCTCACGTCGGGAGTGCGGGCCACCGTGCGTCACTTCGTGGAGATCCCGCCGATCGAGCGGCTGCACCCGAACGAGCCGTTCTGGTACCTGATGTATCTCGGCGTGGACCCGACCGCGCAGGGCAGCGGACACGGCCGGCGACTCGTGCGTGCGGTCACCGATGAGGCGGATCGCGATGGGGTCTCCACCTACCTGGTCACGATGAAGGAGGCCAATCTGGGGTTCTACGCCGGCGCCGGCTTCGAGTTGCGCGACACCGCGCGCATGGGGCGACACGGACCTGCCACCTGGACGATGCTGCGCCCGCCATCGTGACAGGGACTCGACCAGACGGCGTTCGTCAGGCACAGGGCGCCACCTCCGCTCGATGAGTTGGCCGGTACCCTGCCCTGATGGGTCCGGTCCAGTCCGCACCGGTGTGGCTCGGCCGCACCCGTGTCCTCGTGGTGGTCGGCAAGGGCGGAGTGGGTACCAGCACGGTCGCCGCCTCGCTGGCATTGCTGGCGGCCAAGGGCGGCGCCGACGTGCTGCTGGTGGCGGTCGACGGCAAGCCGGGACTCGGGCCGCTGCTGGGCGGTCAACCGCTGGGACCCGAAGAACAGACGCTGCGCATCGTCGATCGCCACGGAGGCAGGGTCCGCGGCCGCACCATCTCGCCGCAGCAGGCGTTCGGTGACTACCTGGAACTGAAGGGGTTCGGTGGGCTCCTGCGACGGGCCGCGAAGGCGGCATCGTTCGACGTGATCGCAGGGTCCACGCCCGGCATGGAACACCTGCTCGTGCTCGGGAAGATCAAGGAGCTCGACCGCGAACGTGCCGCCGACCTGATCATCGTCGACGCGCCACCGGCCGGTCATGCCGCGCCATTCCTCCGGTCAGCCTCGGCGTTGCAGGCAGCCGCCGCCAGTGGCCCGGTGCGCGATCAGGCCGACGAGGTGTCGGCGCTGTTGGCCGATCATCGCCGCTGTCAGAGCCTGCTCGTCACCCTGCCCGAGGAGACCCCGGTGAACGAGGTCATCGAGCTCGCCCGCGACCTGGAGGACGATCTGGGCCTGGCGCTCGCCCCTCTCGTGGTGAACGCCTGCTGGCCCGAGCGGGCGGGCTTGTCGATCACCGCCGCGGCAGCAGCGAGGAAGCAGAAGGTCACCATGCCGATCCCGGCCAGGAGGGCGCTCGACGAGGTCATCCGCTTCGGCCGAGTGCGACTCGACGGCCAGCGCGAGCAGTTCGCCCGCCTCGATGCCGGCCTGCCGATGCCGCGCATCCATCTTCCCCGGCTTCCCGTCGCCCGGTTGTTCCCGCAGCACCTCGACGTGCTCGCCGACGCACTCGCCGCCGTGCCCATCGAGCCCGAGAGCGCGTCGCGATGACCGCGCTCGACCAGATCCTGCGCGACGCGAGCCTCATCGTCACGTGCGGGCCGGGTGGCGTCGGCAAGACCACCACGGCGGCCGCGCTTGCGCTGGCCGCGGCGAACGCGGGGCGGCGGGTCATCGTCGTCACCGTCGATCCGGCGCGGCGCCTCGCCGACACGTTGGGCATCGAGGGATCGAACGACCCGTGCGAGGTGGTCGGCGCCACCGCCCATCCCAATGGTGCGCTGTGGGCGCAGATGCTCGACGCAGAGTCGACGTTCGACCGCATGATCCTCGACCGCGCCGGCGACGAGCAACGAGCGAGGGCCATCCACGCCAACCCCATCTACCGCAGCATCGCCGGCTCGCTCGCCGGCGCACAGGAGTACATGGCGATCGAACGGCTGCACCAACTGTGGACCGGCGGCGAGTACGACCTGATCGTCATCGACACGCCACCATCGCGCCACGCCATCGATCTGCTCGCCGCACCCGACCGGCTGGTGACGTTCTTCAGCCATCCCATCTATCGCATCCTCACCGTGCCCGGCCGGTCCTTCGCCAGGGTCACCAACGCCGGTTCCTCGGCGTTCCTGTGGGCCATCCGCAAGCTCGCCGGCCCGAAGGTGGTGGAGGACACCATCGAGTTCTTCCGCTCGCTATCGGGGATGGAGGCCGGGCTGCGCCAACGAGCCGCCGAGACCGCGCAGATCCTCCGCAGCGAACACACCGCGTTCGTGCTCGTGTCGAGCCCACGCGCGGAGGCGATCGACGAAGCCGCCCACTTGGCGGGGGCGTTGCGCGAGGGCGGGTTCCCACTGGAGGCGATGGTGGTCAACCTCGTCAGCCCCACGCCGGCACCGCTGGGCATGCCGTCGCCCCGCGACCTGGCACCGGGCCCGTTGAAGGATCAACTCGACCTGCATCGCGACCTCACCGAGTTGGCCGCCGATGAGGCCCGCGAGATGGGCACCCTGCGCACCCTGGCGGGCGACGTGCCGCTCGCCGAAGTCCCCCTGCTCGACGACGTGCAGGACCTCGCCGGCCTCACCAACCTCGGCGCCCACCTCCTCGCCCCCTGATGCACTCGAGGTCCGGTCAACGCTGCTCGGATCGGAGGTGTGC
>JACQZZ010000043.1 GCA_016213625.1 Actinomycetota bacterium | reverse complement strand
TGTGTGACGACACGCCGATGCGGATGCCACCGAGATCCAGCGCACAACAACGGCCCGGATACCGGTTCGCACCTTCGTACACACCACGAGTGGGCACAAACACTCCGTCGGCCAGCGCCATGACCGTCGCATCGGCTGCGAACGGTGTGGCGAGCGGCCGGGTGCTGCCTTCGTTGAACACCACTCGCACGATGGCCCCCACGCCTGCCTCCCACGCACTGTCCACCACGCCGCGATCGCACTGGAGACCCATGACCACGCCGTTGACACCCGCGTCGGTCAACGCACGGAGCAGGAAGGTGGTGTTGCCCGGCGCACCGCCGCCGGGGTTGTCCGCGGTGTCGGCGAGGATGACCGGCGCGCACTCACCCGATGCCGCCTGTGCGGCTCGATCCACGGCCTGGGCCACCCCGGTGCAGTGCAGGCGGTACTGCGGGCGGAGCGACCACGCCAGGCGGGCCAACTCCGTCGCGGCATCGGCGGCAGCTTGCTCGTGCCCCTGGTCCGCCGTGACGCAGACCGACACTCCGCAGTCGGGCACGTCACCCAACGAGAACCCGCCGAACACACTGATGTTGCGGATGGGCGCCACGCGCAAGGAGTCCGCCAGCGCCGACACCTCGCCCAGCGGTTCGCCAGGGGTGGTGAGCTGCGCGATCTGCGGGAGCACCATCGGCAGCCGGCATCGAGCGCGCACCGTGCCCGGCGTGTCGAGCAGTCGGTGCAGGTGATCGCCCGCCTCCCGCAGCCGCTCGACGATGTCGATGTGCGGGTTCGTGCGATACCCCACGATGACGTCACACAGATCCACCATCGCCGGCGACACGTTGGCATGGAAGTCGAGCACTGCCACCAGCGGCACGGCGCCGACCACGGCGCGCACGGCACGCAGGAACGTGGCATCGGCATCCAGGTCGGTCACCGTGCGACCGGCGCCGTGACCGGCCACGGCCACGGCATCGAGCGGTCCGGCCGCGCGCAACGCCCGCACCGTGCCGTCGAGCATCGTGCGGAAGTCGTCGTCGACCAGCGGCCCGCTCGCGCCGAACTCCCACACCGGGAACTCGACGATCTCCACCGGTCGGAGTTCGCGCAGTCGCGTGATGACGGCGCCTGCCTCCCACACCGACTCCAGCCCACCCGGCGTCTCGGCGGTCTGCAGGCCGTCTCCCAGCGTGACGGGGTCGGCCAGGGCGTTCACCTCGTGCATGTAGCCCACAACACCCACGCGGGGCGAGGCAACACCGACGCCGGGCGGACGGCTCATTCGCTCGCCGCTCCGGCGAGCACCTTCATGCCGCCACGCATCGCGGTGAGCATCTCGTCGATGTCGTCCTCGGTCATCGCCGTGGACAGCAGCATCATCCCGTGAGGAATGATCGTGACGCCGTGGTTCAGCAGGTAGCGGTGCAACGTGGAGATCATCTCGGCCTCTCGCCGGCGCAGCGGGAGTTCGCGGTAGTTGGAGAACGGCGCGTCGTTGAAGATGAGCGCCACCATGCTGGCGCACCCGTGCACCGCACCGACGAGACCCGAGTCGTGCAGCGCGGCGCGCAGCCCGTCGCGCGCGCGGTCGCCGAGTGCGTTCAACCGGTCGTACGCCGCCGGTGTCATCTGCTGCATCGCAGCAAGGCCGGCTGCCATGGTCATGGGATTCGCGTTGTAGGTGCCACCGTGCTCCACGCGCAACGGCAGCTTGGTCTGGTCGAACACGGCCATTACGTCGCGCCGTCCACCGGTGGCACCCACCGGGAGTCCACCGCCGATGATCTTGCCGAGCGCCGTGAGGTCGGGCGTGATGCCCACCTCGCCCTGTGCGCCGCGGTAACCCATGCGGAACGAGAACACCTCGTCGAACACCAGCAGGACGCCGTGCTGCTCGGTCACGTCGCGCACCATCCGCAGGTACTCGGGGGTGGCCTGTACGAACCCCATGCGCGACACGACCGGGTCGATGACCACCGCCGCCAGTTCGTGAGCGTGCGCCTCGATGATGCGCCGGGTGTCCTCGACATCGTTGAACGGCAGCACGATGCTGTCCTGCAACACACCTGCGGTCAGACCCTCGGTGGACGCGACCGTGGCGGGCGCCTCCGGCGCTCCCCACTGCTTCGGCGACGGGGCGACACTCACCTCGATGGCGTCGGCGTTGCCGTGGTACGCCCCCTCCACCTTGGCGATCTTCGGTCGACCGGTGAATGCCTTCGCCGCACGCAACGCCATCAACACACCCTCCGAGCCGGAGTTGCTGAAGCGAATCTGCTCCACGCCCGGCACCCGCGACGTGAGCAGTTCGGCCAGCTCGATCTCCACTTCCGTGGGCATGCCGACGGCCAGCAGCCGTTGCGACTGTTCGGCGATGGCGGCGAGCACCTGCGGGTTGCCGTGACCGTGGATGAGCGACGACCAGTTGTTGATGAAGTCGATGCGCTCGACGCCCTCCACATCGGTGACCCGACACCCCTTGCCGAACGCGGCGTACAGCGGGTACGGCTGGAACATCACGCCGACTCGGCTGTTGCCGCCGGGCATCACCTCCTGGCCACGCTCGAACAACTTGGCGGACAGCGAGGAGAGGTCTGGGTACGGCACCTTGTACAGCGTACAATGACTGTCCATGCCCCTTCACGCTCAGGCCCTCGGCGAGTCCGCCGGCACCATCGAGGTGCGGTACGACGCACGCTGGACCATGGCGTATGCCGCAGGCGTGCCCGACGAGCGGCGCGAGCTCTACGACACCGTCACCGGCGTGGTGGTGCATCCGCTGTTCCCCGTCGCCCCCGAGTGGGAGCTCATCATCGCCCAGCGGTCGGCCCGCACCGGAATGACCGACGACGAAGTCCGTCGGGGCATCCACGTCGGCCACGACCTTCATCTCGCCCGTCCGTTGCGGGCCGGCGAACAGGTGCGTCTCGATGGTCGCATCATCGGCGTCGACCGACGGCGGGCCGGCGCCACGCAGGAGATCCTGTTCACGGCCACCGATGCCGACGGCCAGGTCGTGTGGCGCACGCGGTTCACGTCGCTCTTCCTTGGCGTCGAACTGGAGGGCGAGCCCGCATCACTCCCCCTCGAATGGCCCGAGACGCCCACCGCGCCTTCCGCCGCCACGCCCCTCGCCACTGCGACCTCGACGGTGCGCAGCATCGATGCGCACGTCTACTCCGAGTGTGCTCGCATCTGGAACCCCATCCACACCGACATGGTGGCGGCGCAGCGGGCGGGACTTCCGGCGCCCATCCTCCACGGCACCGCCACGCTCGCCCGGTCGGTCGGCATCGCCGCAGCGTTGGCCGACGTCCCGTTGGCATCGGTCCGTCGAGTCGCCGGGGGGTTCCGCACACCGGTGGCGCTGGGCTCGTCGTTCGACGTGCGCCTGCTGGGCGCCACCGATCAGTACTTGTGGTTCGACGCCGTGAACCCCGACGGCACCATTGCCCTCACCCACGGCCTCCTCACCCTCAGGGGCTGACTCGGTCGATTCGATCGTAGAGGGTGCTGCGCTGCTGCAGGCGGCGGCCGAGCGGCGCGACCATCGACGCGAAGCGGTCCTCGGTCATGCCCTGCCCGTGCGCGGCGCCGGCGGCACGCGAGATGTTCTCGTCCATCAGCGTGCCGCCGAGGTCGTTGCAGCCGGCCTGCAGCAACTGCATCGCCCCGGCCTCACCGATCTTCACCCACGACAGCTGGATGTTGTCGATGAGCCCTCGGTAGGCGATGCGCGCCACCGCGTGCATCAGCAGGTTCTCGCGGAACGTGGGGCCACGGCGCGACGCCTTCTGCAGGTAGATGGGCGATGCCATGTGCACGAACGGCAACCCCACGAACTCGGTGAACCCACCGGTCACCTTCTGCAACGCGCGAGTTCGCAGCATGTGTCGCGCCCAGTTCTCCGGGTGCTCGATCGAGCCGAACATGATGGTGACGTTCGACCGCAGGCCCACCTCGTGCGCCGCCGCGTGGCAGTCGAGCCACTCGTCGGTGGTGATCTTGTCGGGGCACAGCACCGCGCGCACCTCGTCGTCGAGGATCTCCGCAGCGGTGCCCGGCAGTGACGCCAGCCCCGCGTCCTTCAGCCGTCGCAAGTAGGTGGCCAGGTCCTCGCCGAGCCGCTTGGCGCCCTCGGTGACCTCCAGTGCAGTGAACCCGTGCACGTGCATGTCGGGCACCGCGTCCTTCACCGCACGTGTGACGTCGATGTAGTAGTCGCCGTCGAAGTTGGGGTGGATGCCGCCCTGCAGAGTCACCTCGGTGGCGCCCATCTCCCACGCCTCCGCCGCCCGCTGGGCGATGTCGTCGAGCGTCAGCAGGTACGGCGTGCCGCGCAGGTTCAACGACAGCGGCCCCTTCGAGAAGCCGCAGAACTTGCACTTGAAGGTGCACACGTTGGTGTAGTTGATGTTGCGGTTGTGCACCCACGTGATGGCATCGCCCACGGCCTCGTGGCGCAGCTGGTCGGCCAACTCGGCCACGGCGGCGACCTCCGGGCCGCGGGCGCGGAACAGGGTGACGATCTGTTCGAACCCGACCTCCTGCCCCGATTGCACACCGTCGAGCACCTCGCGAATCGCTCCGGAGGCGCGTGCGGGGGCCGGCAGCAACACCGGCGGGGCGTGCGTCGCGCCCGAGTACCACTGGGTGGAGCGGTGGCCGACGAGCACCACTTCCGCGCCGTCCTGCACCACGTCGGCGGCGGTGACCTTCTCCGGCCACACCGAGCCCGGATCGTCGCGGCCCAACCCCTCGGCGTCGCTGCGGTCGAGCACGGGGAAACGCAGGTTCTTGTGCAGCCACCGCTGCTGGTCGCGTACGTACTCGGGGTAGATGGTGAGGCGAGGCGCGATCACGTAGCCCCTGCCCTCGGTCACCTCGCGCAGTCGATCGAGCGCGGGCCACGGACGCTCGGGGTTCACGTGGTCGCGCGTGACGGGCGAGACGCCACCCCAGTCGTCGATGCCGGCGTCGAGGAGCACACCGAAGTCGTCGCTGAGATTCGGCGGCGCCTGCAGGTGGATCTCGGGCGGTAGCAGCATGCGGGCGGCAGCGATGGACCACAGATACTCGTCCTGCGGACACGGTGGCTCGTGCTGCATGCCGGTGCCAGGCTTGGGCAGGAAGTTCTGCACGATCACCTCCTGCACGTGGCCATGGCGAGCGTGGGACTCAGCGATGGCGCGCAGCGCTGCCAGGCGGTCGTCACGGGTCTCGCCGATGCCGACGAGGATGCCGGTGGTGAACGGGATGCCAAGCCGGCCGGCGGCGTCGAGCGTGGCCAGGCGTCGGGAGGGCACCTTGTCGGGCGCACCTCGATGACACGGCAGGTCGTCGCGCAGCGTCTCGAGCATCATCCCCTGGCTGGGTGACACCTCGGCCAGCAGGCGCAGTTCGTCGTCGTACAACGCACCGGCGTTCGCGTGCGGGAGCAGTCCTGTCTCGGTGAGCACCAATTGCGCCATGTCGTGCAGATAGTGGATGGTGCTGTCGAAGCCGTTGGCGCGCAGCCACTCGGCAGCCACCTCGTAGCGATCTTCGGGGCGTTCGCCGAGGGTGAACAGCGCCTCGTGGCAGCCCATGCGAGCGCCATCGGCGGCGATCCGCAGCACCTGTTCGGAGGTGAGGTACGGCGACTCCAAGCGGGCCGGCGGCTGGGCGAAGGTGCAGTAGCCGCAGCGATCGCGGCAGAGCATCGTCAACGGGATGAACACCTTCGGCGAGAACGTGATGCGTGTGCCGTGCGCCCGGTCGCGCACCGCCCGGGCCGCGGCCATCAGTTCGTCAAGCGGCGCCGTGGTCAGTTCCATTTCAGAACTCTACTCCAGGTCAGTTCCGAATCAGAACCCAGGGTCCGAGTGCCTCGGCGCCGGCCCGAGTACCTGCCGCTCGTCGGAGTGTCACCGAGCCATGCGAGTGGGTACTCGCACCCAGGGAGCGAGTACCCACTCCGATGGGCATGGGCCACTCGGGTGGTGGTCGTGGCACTCGGACCGGTCGCCAGGCACTCGGACCTCGGGGCAGGAAACACGGGGGCGGGTACAGTCCGGGGAATGGCCGGCCGGGGAGACGACGCGACGACGCTCGAGCGCACGCTCCAGCTCGTGGGTGACCGCTGGAGCATCCTCATCATCCGGGCGGCGCTCCGCGGCGTGCGCCGGTTCGACGAGTTCCAGTCCGACCTGGGCATCGCCCGCCCCATCCTCACCAACCGCCTGCGTCGCCTGGTCGACGGTGGGGTGATGGCCAAGGAGCCGTACCAGGAGCACCCGCCGCGCTACGAGTACAAGCTGACGCCCGCCGGCGTGGCCCTGTCGCCTGCACTGGTGGCGCTCATCCGCTGGGGCGAGCACCATCTGGCCGACGGTGACGCCGACATCGTCCTCGTGCACGCACCGTGCGGCACCGAGCTCGAGCAGGGGTTCTGGTGCCGGCACTGCGCCACCACGTTCAGCCCGGGAGCCATACGCGCCGCTGCGCGCGATAGAACTGACCCATGACCGTCTCCGCCATCGTGCTCGCTGCCGGCGAGGGGTCGCGCATGCGCTCCACCCGCCCCAAACCGCTGCACCGCATCTGTGGCCGGCCGATGGTGATGCACGTCATCCACGCGCTGCAGGACGTGTCACCCGAGCGAACCGTGGTCGTGGTCGGACACGGCGCCGAACGGGTCACCAAGAAGGTGCAGGAGCAGGCGCCCGACTGGGCCCATGTCACGTTCGTCGAGCAGACCGTGCAGCGGGGCACGGGCGACGCGGCGATGGTGGGTCTCGGAGCGTTTCCCGGCGACGACCTCGACGACGTGTCCACGGTCATCGTGCTCCCCGGCGACACTCCCCTGCTACAGCCCGCCTCGCTCGATGCGCTGGTGGCCGAGCACGTCGCCAACCAGTACGCGGCCACGCTCATCACCAGCGTGCTGGAAGACCCCACTGGCTACGGGCGCGTGGTGCGCCAGCCGTCGAAGGACGGCAACGGTCGCGTGCTGCGCATCGTGGAGGAACGCGACGCCACCCCCGAGGAGCGAGCCATCGACGAGGTGTGCACCAGCATGTACGCGTTCCGTCGCGACCTGCTCGGCCCCGCGTTGCGCCACCTCAGCCCCGACAACGCGCAGGGCGAGTACTACCTCACCGACGTCATCGGCTCGCTGGCGGCCATGGGCCACCGCATCGGCTGCGTGCAGGTGCCCGAGGCCGAGACCAAGGGCGTGAACGACCGGTGGCAGTTGGCGATGGCCGAGCGCGAACTGCGCAGCCGCACCAACCGGCGCTGGCTGCTCAACGGCGTCACCATGCTCGACCCGCGCCAGACTTTCGTCGACGTCACTGTCACGTTGGGCCGCGACGTCACGCTCTACCCGGGCACCATCCTCCAGGGCGACACGGTCGTCGGCGACGGCTGCGAACTCGGGCCCGATACCCGACTCGACGATTGCACGGTGGGCGACGGCGCCATCGTCGAGCACGCGGTGGGCCGCGACAGCGAGATCGGCGCCGGAGCCCGAGTCGGTCCGTACGCATTTCTGCCGGCCGGCAGCGCAGTGGCTGCGGGGTCCGTCACCGGCGCCTTCTACACTGCACCTGCGGACTGACGGCAACGAACCCGGGGAGCAACATGGAGAAGGTCACCACCAAGCGGATGTCGCTCTATTCGGGGCGCACGCATCCGTCGCTCGCCACCGAGGTGGCCGAGCATCTGGGCACCGACCTCGGCAACCCCGGCCTCGTGCAGTTCGCCAACGGAGAGATCCGCTGCCGGTTCGGCGAGAGCATCCGCGGCTCCGACGTCTTCATCATGCAGACCCACTGCAGCCACGACGGTCGCAGCATCAACGACTCCATCATGGAGCAGCTCATCATGATCGACGCCGCCTACCGCGCGTCGGCCAAGCGCATCACCGCCGTCTGCCCGTTCTACGGCTACGCCCGCCAGGACCGCAAGGCCGAGGGTCGCGAGCCCATCACCGCTCGCATGGTGGCCGATCTGTTCAAGGCGGCCGGTGCCAAGCGCATGGTGTCCATCGACCTGCACAGTGGCCAGATCCAGGGGTTCTTCGAGGGCCCGGTGGATCACCTCACCGCGATGCCCGTGCTCGAGAACTACGTGCGCCAGAACGCGAAGTCGCCGGTCATCGTGGCGCCCGATGCCGGTCGCATCAAGGTGGCCGAGCGCATGTCGTCGCACCTCAGCGACATCGGCTCCGACCTCGCCTTCATCTACAAGCGTCGCCCGAAGGGCACCACCAACATCGCCGAGGCCAAGGAAGTGATGGGCGACGTCGAAGGCCGCCTGTGCATCCTCAACGACGACATGATCGACTCGGGTGGCACCATCGTGTCGGCCGCCGACGTGCTCATGGCCCGCGGCGCGAAGGAGGTGTGGGCCATGGCCACGCACGCCGTGCTCAGCGACCCGGCCATCGACCGCCTGAAGAACTCGGTGATCACAAGGGTGGTGCTCACCAACACCCTGCCGCTGCCTCCCGAGAAGCAGATCGACAAGATCGAGGTGCTCTCCATCGCCCCGCTCATCGCCGATGCGCTCAACGCGGTGTTCGACGACTCCAGCGTCAGCGAGATCTTCGGCGGAGAGAATCAGGCCTGACACGCCGATTGTGACTGCGATGGCTGCCGGGTAGGCTGCCACGTCGTTCTTTTCATGTCTGATCGAGGCTCCGCAATGTCCACCTCCACGCTCGTCGCCCAGTCCCGCACCGCCACCGGTTCGGCCGCCGCCCGCCGCATGCGGGCCGAGGGTCACATCCCCGCCGTCATCTACGGCCTGGGCATGGACCCGCTCAGCGTCTCCGTCGAGCGCCGCGACCTGCGCCTCGCCCTCAGCGGTGCTGCCGGTGTGAACACCGTGCTCTCGCTCGAGGTCGGCGGCAAGAAGTACCCGGCCGTGGTCAAGGAACTGCAGCGCCACCCCATCAAGCGCACGGTCAGCCACATCGACTTCCTCACGGTGAACATGAACGAGGAGCTCACGGTGCACGTGCCCCTGCGCCTCGAGGGCGAGGCCAAGGCCGTCGCCGCCGAGGGTGGCCTGGTCGACCCGTCGGTCGACTCCATCGAAGTCAGCTGCACCCCGGCGAACATCCCCAACGAGTTCGTCATCGACATCACCGACATGCAGCCGCACGACATCATCCGTCTGGCCGACCTGCCGATGCCCGCCGGCGTCACCGCCCTGGGTGATCCCGACATGCCGGTGGTCACCATCCTCATCACCGCCGCCGCCACCGCTGAGGCCGACGCCGCCGAAGGCGATGCCGAGGGCGAGGCGGGCGAGGCAGCTGACGCCGCCGAGTGATCCACGCGCTCATCGTCGGCCTGGGGAATCCCGGACGCGAGTACGCGCGTACGCGCCACAACGTGGGTGAAGAGGTCGTCGGTCTGCTGGCCGAACGACTGGGAGAGAAGCTGAAGGTGGGCCGCGACAAGGCGGCCGTGGCCGAGACGCGCATGGGTACGCACCGCGTGGTGCTCGCCTTCCCCACCACCTACATGAACCTCAGTGGCGATGCCGTCGGCGCCATGATGCGCCGCTACAAGCTCACCGAGCCCGGGCAACTCATCGTGGTGCACGACGAACTCGACCTGCCGCCCGGTGTGGTGCGGGTGAAGGTGGGCGGCGGCCTGGCCGGCAACAACGGCCTGCGCAGCATCACCCAGCACTTGCACACCCAGGACTACGTGCGGGTGCGCATCGGCATCGGCAAGCCCCCGTCGAAGGAGCGCGGCGCCGACCACGTGCTGTCGCGCCTGCCCAAGGCCGAGCGAGAGCTCCTCGATGTGGCAGTGCAGCGAGCCGCGGATGCCGTGGAGGTCATCGTCGCCGAGGGCGCCGACGCCGCGATGGCCACATTCAACGGCCTCTGATCTCGAGGACGTCGTGTCTGCGAGGAGCAGATCAGCAGAGAGGACGGAACCCGCCCCTATCGGCAGCCATGCGCTCGATCTGGGTGCATCCATGCGACCCCGGGGTGGCATGGAAGCACCCAGAAGGCTCGAGAGGGCTCGACCGCGACGGCTCCGCCCGGGCCCTCAGGCGCGGGCGGCAATGATCTCGACGGTGCCGGCAGGGAACGGCGTGGTCATCGTCAACGTGTCCTGCGTGCACTCGGTGAAGGTGAACACACCCACCCGCTGACCGTCGAGCATGCGATCGTCGTTGATGTCCTGCAGCGTGTTGTCGAAGATGGGTGGCACCGTCTCGCCGAGCGTGAGCGTCACCAGCGCCTTCGCAGTGTTGAAGTTCTCGAACGACGCCATGCGCGCGCCTTCGGCGTCGACGGTCCAGATGCCCTTGCCCACGCCGCTGAACGACGCCGACATCGTGCCCGGCGAGCCGGCGCTGTCGAACGATGCCGTGGCGGGGTTCATCGGCCCGAAGTCGATCTGGAAGGTGCCATCGGCGTTGATGTCGATGTCCATGCCGTCGCCGCCCCCGGTGGGCGTGATCACGGTGATGGCCGCCTGACCGGGGAAGGTCATCCCGGTGCTGACCCATGTGCCGGTCTCGCACTCGCCCGACATGTCGACCGTGGACGCCGTGGTGCTGCTCGATGCGAGCGTGTCGGCGGACGTGCCGCCGTCGTCGCTGCACGAGGCGGCGAGCAGAACCACGGGAACCACGAGCACGAACACGGACGACCACTTGCGACGCATCCGACCATCGTGGCATCTCGCACCGCCGCGTTGCCATCACACGCTCGGAGGTCGGCACGCTCGCGCACCGGCTGGGGGCACGCCGATACCCTGGCGACTCGGATGTCGCTCGCCTCACTCCCCCGCCTGCTCCGCAGTGAACCCGCGCTCACCCAGGCCATCGGCTCGGCGAGCGGGCTCGTGGCCGTGCCCGAGAGTGCCCGCGCCCTCACCGTGGCCGCGCTGGCGCAGTTGAGCGACCGTCGTCCCCTGGTCATCGCCTGCCCCACCGGCACCGACGCAGGGCAGTTGTTCGACGACCTGGTGCAGTACATGCCCGAGGGCGACGTGGTGCTGTTCCCCGCCTGGGAGACGCTGCCCTTCGAGCGGGTCAGCCCGAGCGTGGAGACCATGGGGCGTCGCCTGGAGGTGCTGTGGCGCCTGCGTTCGCCCGAGCGCAGCCCGCGCATCGTGGTCGCCGGCGTGCGAGCGCTGCTCCAGCACCTCGGGCCGGAAGCCACCCAGGTCGAGCCGGTGCACGTGTCGAAGGGTGCGATCCTCGACCCCGACGAGTTGCTGACCACCCTCGTGCACTCCGGCTACCGCCGTGAGGAACTGGTGGAGCACCGCGGCGAGGTGGCCAAGCGCGGCGCCATCGTCGACATCTTCCCCAGCACCGCCGACGCCCCCATCCGCATCGACCTGTGGGGCGACGAGGTCGACCGACTCACCGAGTTCGGCGTGAACGACCAACGCAGCTCGCACGACCTGGCCGAGGCGTTCATCTTCCCCGCGCGTGAACTCATCCCCAGCGAGGAGGTCCGCGAACGCGCCGCGCAGTTGGTGGGTCGCGAGCCGTGGGGACGCGAGCAGTGGGAGCGCCTGGCCGAAGGTGCGCTGTTCGACGGCATGGAGAGTTGGCTGCCGTGGCTGTCGGCCGCCGACACGCTGCTCACCGACGTGCTGCCTGCCACCGCCAAAGTGGTGCTGGTCGAGCCGCGCCGCATGCGCGACCGAGCCAACGACCTGCTCGCGGAGGAAGACGATCTGGCTCGCGCGCTGGCCAGCACCTGGGGCCGCGACCCGTCGCTGGAGTTCCCTCGCCTGCACGCCGAGACCGATCGCCTGCTGGCCGCGGGTCAGGCCGTGTGGACCATCAGCAGCACGCCGGAGTCGCCCGACTCGCCGATGGTCAACGCCAGTGGTTGGGGTCCGGTGGTGGGCGACGGTGAAGGCCTCGCCAACCGTCTGCGCGACCTGCTGGCCGACAAGTTCCGCGTCATCGTCGCCGCCGACGGCACGGGCTCGGCGCAGCGTCTGGCCAACCTGTTGCTCGACCGCGGGCTCGAGTTCTCCATGGCCGGGCCCGACACCGACCTCACCCGGCCGGGCGGCTACATCGTCGTCGCCCCTCTGCATCGCGGGTGCACGGTGCCCGAGGCGAAGCTCGCCGTGGTGGCCGAGGCCGACCTCACCGGTCGTCGCCGCGCACACCGCCAGGCGCGGCCGCGCAAACGCCAGGGCACCGGGCTGTTCGAAGACCTGCAGAAGGGCAACTACGTCGTCCACTATCAGCACGGCGTGGGTCAATACGAGGGCATGGTCAAGCGCACCATCGGCGGCATCGAGCGCGACTACCTGCTCCTGGCCTACAAGGGCGGCGACAAGCTCTACGTACCGAGCGACCAGATCGACACGCTGCGCCAGTACGTGGGCGGCGAGGCACCCGTGCTCCACCGTCTCGGTGGCGCCGACTTCGCCAAGTCGAAATCGCGGGTGCGCAGCGCGGTGCGCGAGATCGCCCAGGAACTGGTGGTGCTCTATCAGAAGCGGGTGAACTCCACCGGCTTCGCGTTCGGGCACGACACGCCGTGGCAGGAAGAGATGGAGCAGGCGTTCCCGTACGTGGAGACGCCCGATCAACGCAAGGCCATCGACGACATCAAGGGCGACATGGAGCGCTCGGTGCCGATGGACCGCCTGGTGTGCGGCGACGTCGGCTTCGGCAAGACCGAGGTGGCCATCCGCGCCGCGTTCAAGGCCATCCAGGACGGTAAGCAGGTGGCGGTGCTCGCACCCACCACGCTGCTCGCCACCCAGCACGGCAACACGTTCGCCGACCGGTTCGCCGGCTACCCCATTCGCGTCGAGGTGCTCAGCCGCTTCCTCACGGCGAAGGAGGCTCGTCTGGTGATCGAAGGGTTGAAGACCGGCGACATCGACTGCGTCATCGGCACCCATCGGTTGCTCCAGGACGGCGTGGTGTTCAAGGACCTCGGGCTGCTCGTGGTCGACGAGGAACAGCGTTTCGGCGTGCAGGCCAAGGAGGCCATGAAGAAGCTGAAGCACAACGTCGACGTGCTCACGCTCTCGGCCACGCCCATCCCGCGCACGCTGGAGATGAGCCTGGTGGGCATCCGCGACCTGTCCCTGCTGCAGACCCCGCCGGCCGACCGTCAGCCCATCCTCACGTTCGTGGGTGGCTACGACGAGCGAGTCGCGGTGGAGGCCATCCGACGCGAGCTGTTGCGCGAGGGCCAGGTGTTCTGGGTGCACAACCGTGTGCAGTCCATCGAGCTCGCCGCCAGCCGGTTGCGCGAGCTGGTACCCGAGGCACGCATCGCCATCGCCCACGGCAAGATGGACGAAGGCTCGCTGGAGCAAGTGGTGGTCGACTTCTGGGAAGGCCGCTTCGACGTACTGGTGTGCACCACCATCATCGAGAGCGGCATCGACATGCCCACGGTGAACACGCTCGTCGTCGAGCGCGCCGACCTGCTGGGTCTGGGGCAGATGCACCAGCTGCGCGGTCGCGTGGGTCGCAGCGGATCGCGTGCGTACGCCTACCTGTTCCACCCGCAGGACGCTCGGCTCAGCGAGGAGGCGTACGAGCGCCTGCGCACCATCGGCGAGGCCACCGAGCTGGGCAGCGGCTTCAAGATCGCGATGCGCGACCTCGAGATCCGCGGCGCCGGCAACTTGCTGGGCGAATCGCAGAGCGGGCACATCGCTGCCGTCGGCTACGACCTGTACTGCCAGATGGTGAACGAGGCGGTCGCCGAGATGAAGGGTGAGCCGGTGAAGGCACCGTCGGAACTGAAGCTCGACGTGCCCACCGACGCGTTCCTGCCCACCGACTACGTGCCGAAGGAGGCGCTGCGCCTCGAGGCGTACCGCCGCCTCGCTGCGGTCACCACGCCGTCCGAGGTCGACGACATCCGCGCCGAGTGGGAGGACCGCTACGGCCCTGTGCCGGCCGCCGCCGAGTCGCTCCTCAGTGTCGGTGCGCTACGCGCGGAGTGCCATCGCCTGGGCCTGCACGACGTGCAGATCGTGGGCAACCAGGCGCGGCTGGGGCCGCTCGATCTGAAGACCAGCGAGGAACTGCGCCTGCGCCGGCTCAGCCGCGACGCGCTGTACAAGACCGATCAGCAGCAACTCGTCGTGCCGCTGCGTCGGGGTCAGGAACCGGCGATGTTCCTGGTGAGCTTCCTGCGCGAGCTGAGGCCGGAGTGATCGACTCGCACCCCGGGCCGGCCACCATCGACGACGTCGCCAAGGCGGCGGGGGTCAGTACGGCCACGGTCAGCCGGGCGCTGCGCAATCACCCGTATGTCGCCGACGCGACTCGGGCCAAGGTGATGGAAGCGGCCGCACGTCTGCGCTACGTGGCAAACCCCAACGCCGCACGTCTCGCGTCGGGCGCCACGAGCACGGTGGGCCTGCTGGCGCCCGTGCTCACCAGTTGGTACACCAGCGAGGTGGTGGCCGGTGTCGAGGAAGTGTTCGCCGAGGCCGGTTACGACCTGCTCATCGGCACCGCCGACCCGAAGGCGCGCGACCGAATGCTGTCGGGCGAGACCCGGTTCCGGCAGCGAGTCGACGGCGTGATCCTCGTCGACGTGATGTGCCGCGAGGTGGGCGCCCGCCAGTTGGCCGCGCTCGACGTGCCGGTGGTGGTGCTCGGCGAGGAACTGCACGCGGTCGACTCGGTGTCGGTCGACAACGTCGCCGGTGCGGCCATGGCGGCTCGGCATCTCATCGAACTCGGACACCGTCGCATCGGCGTGGTCGGCGGTCACTCGTACGCGGAGGACGAGCACGACGTGCCCAACGACCGCACCAATGGCTTCCGCAGCGCGCTCGCCACCGAGGACATCGAGTTGCCCGACGCATCGGTGTGCGACGGCGGCTTCACCATCGATGGCGGCCGGCGAGCGATGCACGCACTCATGGAGCTCCCGCATCCGCCCACCGGCGTGTTCGCGATGAGCGACGAGATGGGCTTCGGTGTACTGCAAGCGCTTCGCGAGCGCGGGCTGGTGCCCGGCCGCGACGTGTCGGTGATCGGCTTCGACGACCATCCCGTGGCCGAGGCCATGGGGCTCACCACGGTTCGCCAGCCCGTCCGTGTCATCGGCCGCTTCGGAGCCCAGGTGCTGCTGGAACGCCTGGAGGGCATCGGCACCGCCCACCACCGCGAGATGCCCCTCTCGCTCGTCGTGCGCGCCAGCACGGGCGTGCCACACTCGGCATCGTGAGACTGCAACTCGCCAAGCCGGCCGAGCACACCGCCATCGTCGGGTGGCCGCTCGAGCAGTCGCTCGCCGAGTGGTCGATCGACGGAATGCATTCGGTGATGGGTTTGCACCGTCACGTGGTGCGGATGGTGGAGACCGTCGACGTGTCGTACGTGGTGAAGGAGCTGCCCGACGAACTCGCCGAGCGAGAGTGGCGTCTGCTGCGCGAGCTGGTCGACGCCGGATTGCCCACGGCGGAAGTGGTCGGTGTGGTCACCGGTCGCGCCGACGGCGCCGACGGGCTGCTCATCACACGCCACCTCGACTACTCGCTGCCCTACCGTGTGGTGCTGTCGGGCCGCGGGCTGAAGATCCCGTACCTCGGTGAGCGCGTCCTCGACTCGCTCGCGGGACTGTTGGTGCGGCTGCACCTCGCCGGCTTCTTCTGGGGTGACTGCTCGCTCAGCAACACCCTGTTCCGTCGCGATGCCAACGCACTGCAGGCATACATCATCGACGTCGAGACCGGCGAACAACACTCGGACGGACTCAGCAAGGGGCAGCGGCGGCTCGACCTGCAGATCGCCACGGAGAACGTGGCCGGCGACCTGCTCGACCTGCAGACCGGTGGCCTGCTCGCCGACGGCATCGACCCGGTGGACACGGCGCTGGCCATCGAGACCGCGTACGACGCCCTCTGGCACGAGCTGACAGGGGTCGACGAGTTCAACGCGATGGAGACGTTCCGTGTGGACCAACGCCTCCGGCGCCTGCACGAGCTGGGGTTCGACGCCGCCGAGCTCGAACTGGTGAGCGCGGCCGACGGGACTCGGCTCCGGCTGGTGCCGCGAGTGGTGGAGCACGGCTTCCACACGCAGCGGTTGCGCACGCTCACCGGCTTGCAGGCGGGCGAGAACCAGGCCCGCCGGTTGCTCAACGACATCAGCCGCTACGGCGCGGTCATCGAGACCCGCACCGGCAAGAAGATCACCCAGTCGATGGCCGCCACCCGCTGGCTCGACGATCGCTTCGAACCCACCATCGCCGCCATCCCACGCGACCTCGTGTCGAAACTGGAACCGGCCGAGCTGTACCACCAGGTGCTCGAGCACCGGTGGTTCCTCAGCGAGAAGGCCGGTGGCGACGTGGGCATGAAGGAGACCATCGACAGCTACGTGCGCGAGGTGTTGCGCCCCGCCCCGGCCGAGCAGGTGGTGGCCACCAACCCCCCGTTCCCCGTGACGATGGAACTCCCCGCCGTCCCCCTCGACGACACCTGACCGCGCATCCATCACCCCAGATTGACGAGCGCCGCGTTGGTGATCTGCTCGGGAAGTAGGTCGAACAGATCGTAGAGGTCGGCGACGGAGCCTGATTGTCCGAAGTCGTCGACGCCGATCGGTACGACGCGCTGGCCGAAGACCGACCCGAGCCACGCGAGCGCGTGACTTGCGGCATCGTGCACCGTGATGATCGGTGCATGCCGTTCTTCGCCGAGGATCAGTGTGGCGAGGTGGGTATCGCTCAGACGACCTTGGCGAGCCCGACGCCCGGCTGTTCGTAGCTCGGCGCGCCACTCGCGGTACAGCCGATCGGGCGAGGTGAGATCGAGCACCGTCGCCGCCACCCCTTCATCAGCCAAGGCCCGTGCGGAGTGCACCGCCTCGGGCAGCACCGCACCGCACGACGCGATGATCACCTGTGGCGCATCGTGCAGTGCCGGATCGGGCTCGATCAGCCGGTAGCCACCGGCGAGCACGTGCTGCCTGATCGTCGCCTCACCCAGGCGTTCGCGGGCGTGAGCGAACGGGGCCTGATCAGTGGGTCGGGTGGAGAGCCGCAGGTACAGGCTCTCGCCATCCGGACTCGACAGTCGCCGAATGCCGTCGCAGAGCAGCCAGTCGAGCGGTTGTGCGTAGCACGGTTCGGCGTAGGTGATGCCGGGCAGCTCGAGCGCGATCGACGGGGTGATCGTGCTCTGGTGGGCACCACCCTCGGGGGCAAGGGTCACACCCGCTGGAGTGCCGACCAGGACGAAGCGGGCGCCGCTGTAGAGACCGTAGATCAACGCATCGAGACCGCGGCAGACGAACGGGTCGTACACGGTGCCGATGGGGATGAGGTGTTCGTCGTGGAGCTCATGGCCCAGACCGAGCGCGTGGAGCGCGAGGAACAGGTTCATCTCGCTCAGGCCGAGTTCGATGTGTCGCCCGCCGGGCCCCTGTTGCCAGTGCAGCAAGCGGTCCGAGCCGAGATAGTCGGGTTGCTCTTCGTGATGGAAGACCCCGAACTTGTTGATCCACCCGCCGAGATTGGTGCTGACGCTGACGTCGGGCGACAGGGTCACCATGCGTTCAGCAATACCGGCAATGTTGCCGAGGCCGGTGAGCAGTCTGCCGAACACCTCTTGCGTGCTGACCGGCTTCGCTCCGGTGGCACCGCCGACAGAATCCGGTACGTCGAGCAATGGTCGGGGTTGGATCGGGGTGTTGTTGACTTCGCTTCCGGCACGGGCGCACCAGCGGGCCGCCGGTGACTCGCTGGGGAAGCGGTCCCATTCGGTGTCGTCATCGAGCCCAAGTTCGCTGCGGAGGTCGTCGATCTGGGTCGGTGACAACAGCGCTGAATGGTTGAGCGGGTCACCGGCGATCGGCAGTCCCCATCCCTTGACGGTGTACGCGAACACAACGCTGGGCCGGTCGGCGACCTCGTCGCAGGCACGGTAGGAGTCCACCAGCAGGCCGAGGTCGTGGCCACCGAGGTTCTGTACGAGCGGCACCAGCTCGCGGTCGTCGATGTCGGCGACGAATCGACGGACCGAAGGATCGGCACCTTGCAGGAACGCCGGGCGCAGGTCGGCGCCGCGCAGGGCGAACAGCGACTGGTAGCGCTCGTTGCTCATCTCGTCGATGTGACGTCGCAGCGCATCGCCACCTTCGCGTCCGAACGCGCCCTGCAGCAGGCCGCCGTACTTGGCCTCGACGACATGCCAGTCGGAGCCCTCGAAGAACTCCATCAGCTTCTTGATCTTTTGGCCGGGGATCACCCGGTCGAGGCTCTGTCGGTTGGCATCGACTACCAGCATCACGTTGCCCAATCCCTGCAAGGATGCGTCGGAGATGGCTTCCCACACGTTGCCTTCGTCGAGTTCGGCGTCGCCGACCAGGGCGATGAAGCGAGCCTTCGGGCCATGGGTGAAGTGGTGGTCGATGTAGCGACGAGTCATCGCCGCGAACAGCGGGGCGACCACGCCGAGGCCGACCGAGCCAGTGGAGAAGTCAGCGACGTCGGGGTCCTTGGTGCGACTGGGGTAGCTCTGCAGCCCTCCTCGTTCGCGCAGCCGGAACAGGTACGAGCGGTCGAGCTCTCCCATGAGGTACTTGATCGCGTGGAACACGGGTGACGCGTGCGGCTTCACAGCCACTTTGTCGTTGCCGTCGATGTGCGCAAACCACAACGAGGTCATGATGCTGACCATCGACGCGCTCGATGCCATGTGCCCGCCGACCTTGACCGCGAACTCGGCCTCCCGGCCGCGGGGAGCCGGCACCGGTGGGCGTTCGCGGTTCGCGTAGTCGACCATTCGCACCGCCAGCCACAGCACGCGCTGCTCGATCTCGCGCAACGTGCCGAGATCGAGATCTGTGCTCGTGTCCATGCCGTTCATCGAATCACTTCCCGATGACCGTGGCACGACTGTTCAGATCGCATCGAGTGCGCGACCGAGGTCGACGATCAGGTCGTCGGGGTGTTCGATGCCGATCGAGAGCCGAACCAACCCCTCGGTGACGCCCATGTGATCACGTTCGTCGATCGGCACGTCGCAATGCGTCATGGTCGCCGGGTGTTGTGCCAACGATTCGGTGCTGCCGAGACTGACTGCGAGGTGGATGGTCTGCAGCGCATCGAGGAAACGGAACGCCCCGGCCTCATCGGCGTCGAGCCAGACCGACAGCATCGCCCCGGCGCCGAGGCACTGACGCTTGTAGGTGTCGAAGCCTTGATCACCCGGCTCGAGGTGACCCAGGTACGAGATGCGCGCGACCTTGGGGTGGTCACGCAAGAAGTCGGCGACCTGTCTGGCCCCCAGCGCCTGGGCGTCCATTCGCACCTTCATCGTCTCCAGACTTCGCAAGAGCAGCCAGGCGGTGAACGGGCCGGCCACCGAGCCGTAGAACGTGCGCATCGCCCTGATCGGATCGAGCAGCTCGGCGTCGCCGAGGGCGATGCCGGCGATCACATCGCTGTGGCCGCCGATGTACTTCGTCGCGGAGTACAGGACGATGTCGGCCCCATGTTCCAGCGGACGCTGCCACAGCGGACCGAGATAGGTGTTGTCGACCACCACCGGCACCCGTCGTCGCACCGACAACCGCGCGGCAACGGACGCGCAGGCGCTGATGTCGCACAACGCGTTGGTCGGGTTGGCAGGAGTTTCGACGTAGATCATCGCCACCCGATCGCGGCCCAACTGGTCGGCGATCGCTTCGATCTCGTCGGCGGTGGCCTGGACGTCGAAGCCGACACCCTCGATGCCGAAGTCGGGTAGCACCTTACGAATCAGGTGATCGGTGCCGCCGTAGAGCGGTTGGCTGTGGAGCACGATGTCACCGGGCCGGAGCAGCGTCATCAGCGTCGTCGAGATCGCCGCCATCCCGCTCTCGAACGCCGCCGCTCGTTCGGCACGATCCCACACGCGGATCCGCTCCTCGAGGATCTCGACGTTCGGGTTGTTCAACCGGCTGTAGATCAGGCCCACCGCCTCACCCGGTGCTCGACCCCGATGACCGTAGGCCACCTCGAAGAACGCCTTTCCCTCCGCTGCCGAACTGAACACGAACGTCGACGACTGGAAGACCGGAGGCTTCAACGAACCCTCCGACCACTCCGGCCGGTACCCGTGCCCCATCATCATCGTCTCCGGGTACATCGCCATGGCAGCACCATCGGCAGTGGGGATCGGCATCGGCATGACAGCTCCTCGAGGTCATCGGTTCGGTCGTGGTCCAGTATCGATCATGAATGTTCGGACGTACACCGAATCAATCGGCAAAGATGGCGTCCATGACCGCACTTGACCGAATTGACTTCGAGATCATCGCACTTCTACAGAACGATGGTCGGTTGGCGAACAAGCAACTCGCCCGCCAGATCGGGCTCGCCCCGTCGAGCTGCCTCACTCGCGTGCGGCGCCTGATCGACTCCGGCGTCATTCGCGGCTTCCACGCCGACATCGACCCCTCAGCACTCGGCATCGGCCTCGAGGCGCTGCTCGCCGTGCAGCTCGAACGCCACCACCGAGAAGACGTCGACTCATTCATCGCCTACGCGATGACGCTCCCTGAAGTCGCCAGCGTGATGCACATCGCTGGCCCCACTGACGTCTTGGTCCACGTGGCGGTACGCGACGGCGCCCACCTGCGCGATCTCGCCATGGACGCCTTCACGACCCGACCCGAAGTCGCCCGCTTCGAAACATCGCTGCTCTACGACTGCAAGTCCAAGGCGATGGTCCCCGTCAGCTGACCCCGACCCCACCACCGCCGGGCGCAGGACGATCAACGCGGCCCACGCGAGCAGCCCACAGACCACGCCGAGCACGGTGTCGAGTTCGCCATTGACCAGTTCCATGAATTCGGGCTTGTGGAGCTGTTCCTCAGCCTCAAGACCGTCGAGACCCACCGCAACATCTTCAACAAGCTCGGCGTCACATCACGGGCCGAGATCGCCCGCACGCTCGCAGCGCAGTCGCCATGACTCGCGCTGCGCCGAGCAGCGACGCTGATGTTTCCCTTCGCCGACCGCTGCGTCAGGCTGCGGCTTCGAACTCGGCCCAGATGGCGGCGCCGTCGGGGTGGCGCATCACCCGCTCGTGCAGCACCGCTCGCTGCTGGTCGGCGACGAGCGATGGCTGGTCCACGGTGGCCCACCGCACCAGGCCGTTCCAGAAGCGGTCGATGAGTTCCTGGCCCGACACGGTGTCACCGTCGACGGTGCGGAACGTGGCCTCGGCGCACTCGCCGAGGTAGAGCCGCAAGGAGCTGACGTGGATCTCCTCGTCGGCGCGAATGCGGTCGACGATCTCGGCTGCTTCTTCGGCCTGTGCCCGACGGTCGACGAACAGATCGGGGGTGCGCAGGATGTCCTGTGTGGCCTGGAAGCCGATCTCGGCACGGAACTCGATGACCAGCAGGTTCATCAACAGCGACAGCAAGCCCTCGATCTCGGGCGGCAGTTCGGGCATGAACCGCTGGCCGGCCTCGGGCCGAGCGATGTTCTCCGGCGGGTTCACGTCGGGGTAGGCACCCTCACCGAACGCCAGGTCGCGCGCGACAAACCACATCTGGTCGTGGGCACCGATGTCGTCGACCCCACCTTCGTCCCAACCGTGCGACTTCAACAGACCCTTGTCGAGGTGGCCGATGGCCTTGTCGGAGATGTCGCCCACGATGTGCGGCGCCAGCGACGGGAACGCGATGTCGGCCAGCAGACGTCCACGGGCCTCGATCTTGCCGGTGATGGTGAGCGTGTTCCAGAACGTCTCGCCGAGGCCATGACGCAGCAGCACGCGCGATTGCTCGACGTTCGGGAGCCGCACACCACCGAGCAGCGATGAGTCGGCGGCGAGCGGCGCGCCACCGCGTTCGACGAGCGCGGCTCGCCACGCACCGAGCGCGGCCTCACGGACCAGGGCACGTGGCGGCTGGTAACTGCCGTCGGGACGGAACCCTCCGTGCATGCGTCGACCGGCCACCACATGGGGCGCCAGCCCGGGATGATCGAGCATCAGCTCGGCTTCGGTGTACACCAGTGACATGTGGCGAGCGTAGGTCCTGCGATCCGTGCGGATAGCCTCGAAGCCCGATGAGCCAGCTCAAGAACCGCCTGCAGGCACTGTCGTTGCTCGACCGTGCGTTTGCCTCCCTCACCGATGCCGAGCTCGAGTCCCTCGTGGCCTCGCTGCCCGACGACCACCGCGAGGCAGTCGACGACATCTGCGGCGCCAAGGAGGGTGGCTTCACCGATCCTGCCGCCCGCACGTTGGCCATGCGCGCCACCGCCAGCCGCGGCCGCAAGACCGGTGAACTCGAGCAGCTGAGCACCATCGTCACCGACCCATGCCTGGCCAAGTGCATCGAGATGCTGGGCGATCACTCCGACAACCCCACCGAGCCGCAGTTGCTGGAGATCACTCCCACCCTCATCGAGGACTTCGGTCTGGGCTGCACGCGCCTGATGCTCGCCACGTCGGTGGCCGGCGAGGCCGCGGCGTCGGTGATGCTCACCCGCGTGCTCAAGCACGACGAGACCCTCGGACTGCCGCCCGCCCCCGTTGCAGAGACCACGCTGCTGCCCGCACCTCAGGCCGACGAGGACCTGAAGGCGAAGCGCAAGGCCGCCAAGGAGAAGAAGCAGGCCGACGCCCGCGCTCGCCGCGAGCAGCAGCTGCGCGCCGCCAAGCGCGTCTGATCGACCTCCCGCGATCGCGGGTCACACGGGCAGGCGTCCGCCCTGTTCGTGCTGCAGCAACCAGGCCTTCGCGTCGACACCTGCTGCGAAGCCGGTGAGTTTGCCCGTGCTGCCCACCACACGGTGACACGGCACGATGATGCTGATCGGGTTGCGGCCGTTCGCCGCTCCCACCGCGCGCGACTTGTTCTTGTCGCCCAGTCGAGCTGCTTGCTCGCCGTAGGAGATGGTCTCGCCGTAGGGGATGGTGCGCAGCACCTGCCACGCCTGCTGTTGGAACTCGGTGCCCACCGGGTCGAGCGGCAGGTCGAAGTCGTGCCGTTCACCGCTGAAGTACTCCTCCAGTTGCTGGACCGCGTCGCGCAGGATGGCATCCGCCGACGGGTTGCCACTCGCCACTTCGCCCGCGGTGTCACTCACCGGCACGCGGCCGGGTCGTTCGTTCGGCCACAGCACCGCACGCAGCCCGCGCTCGCTGGCCACGAGCGTCAACTCGCCGACGGGGGTGTCCATGGTGGTGGTGCTCAGATCGTTCATCGGGGTCTCCTTCACAAGCGTGCCCACAGATGGTGCAATGCGTACGAACGCCACGGGGCCCAGCGTTCGGCAAGGGCGGCCGCCGACTTCGGCGAGCCGTCGACGCCCAGCGCCACCAGCGAGTTGCGAACGCCGATGTCGGTGGGCAGGAACACATCGGGGTGGCCGAGCGCGCGCATGGCCACATAGCCAGCGGTCCAGGGGCCGATGCCACGCAGCGCCTGCAGCGCGGTCACCGTCTCGTCGCGGTCGCTTCCGGCGTCGAGCACGATGCGACCGTCGGCCACGTGAGTGCACGCCTCGATGAGCGCCGCGCCACGTGCGCGTGGCATGGCGAAGTCCTCGGGGCGCAGCGACGCGATGGTGGCTGCTGACGGGAACACATGTGTGACCGCGCCGACAGGGTTCGACAACGGTTCACCGTGTGCCGCCACCAGTCGCGACGCCAACGTGCGCGCGCCGGCCACACTGACCTGCTGACCGAGCACGGCCCGCACGAGCAGCTCCGTTCCGTCTGGGTGGCCGGGGGCCCGAAGACCCGGGCGCTTGGCCACCAACGGCGCGAGCAGTGGATCGGTCGCGAGGTGTTCGTCGACCAGCGTCGGATCGCTGTCGAGATCGAGCAGCCGCCGAGTGCGCTGCACGGCCGCCTGCACGTCGGCGACGTCGTCGAGCACGAGCGCGCATGACACGGCTCCCCCGGCCACCGTCACGGTCACGACGCCGTTGCCCTTCGCCAGCCGGAGCGAGCGCGCGTAGCCACCGGGGTGGAGTGCTTCGGTGCCGGGCACGGCCCGAACGGACAGGAAGTCGAACAACGAGTCGCCGTCGAACGGCTCGCGGCACGCGAGACGAACGGTCAACGGGCCACCGGCGGGAGCCGACGGCGGCTTCGACTCACGCAGCTGCGTGGGAGTGGAGGCGTACACCTCGCGCACCGTGTCGTTGAACTGGCGAACGCTCTGGAACCCGCTGGCGAACGCCACGTCGGTGATGGGGAGCGTGGTGGTCTCGATGAGGATGCGTGCGGTCTGGGCGCGCTGGGCACGTGCCAGCGCGAGCGGGCCAGACCCCACCTCGGCGACGAGCAGCCGGTGCACCTGCCGCTCGCTGTAGCCCAGGCGAGCTGCCAGACCACCCACGCCCTCGCGATCCACCAGACCGTCGGCGATGAGCCGCATCGCGCGGCCGACGACGTCGGCCCGCGTGTTCCACTCGGGCGAGCCCGGGGAGGCGTCGGGTCGGCACCGCTTGCACGCCCGATAGCCGTGCGCCTGTGCGGTAGCGGCCGCCACGAAGAACTCGACGTTCGTGCGCTTCGGAGTGATGGCCGGGCACGACGGCCGGCAGTAGATGCCGGTGGTGCGCACGGCCGTCACGAACCAGCCGTCGAACCGTGAGTCGCGGCTCTGGATGGCTCGGTAGCAGTGGTCGTGGTCGAGGAGCACGACATCAGTCTGCCCGCCGCGGCCGACGGTGACTAGCGGAATTCGGACATGTCAGTCGAGGGCGGTGACGTCGACGGCGACGACCAGCGACTGTTCGCCACTCGGGCCGATGACGACACCTCGCACGGGGGCCACATCGTCGTAGTCGCGCCCCCAACCGACGGTGACGTGACGCTGCGGCGGCATCTGGTCGTTCGTCGGGTCGAAGTCGAGCCACCCGAGTTCACCTGCCCACACCGAGCACCACGCGTGGGACGCGTCGACTCCGATGAGCTTCGGTTCGCCCGGCGTAGGCACGGTCTCGATGTAGCCGCTGACGTAGCGCGCCGGCAGTCCGACCGAACGGAGCGCCGCGGCCGCGACGTGCGCGAAGTCCTGGCACACGCCGTGACGCTCCTGCATCACCTCGGCGAGCGGGGTGGTCACGTCGGTGGCACCGGCATCGAACCGGAAGGTCGTGAACACGAGGTAGCAGAGCTCACTCACGACGTCGGCCACCGGTCGTCCCGGCGTGAACCCGACGGTGAGTTCGGCAAGCACCTCGAGACGCGGGGTGGCGCTGGTGTGCGCGAGATACGGGCCGAGTTCCTCCGCGAGGTCGCCGGTGGCCCCCGCGGCAACGGCGGCCACGTCGTCCCACGGCGGTGACCACGGCACGGGAGGCGGCACGGACACGTCGACCTCGATGGTCGACTCGACGAGCAACGTCTCGTGCGGGTGGTGCACGGCGAACAGAGCGACCGGGTTGCCGTAGGAGTCGTGGGCGGCATCGAACTCGTCGGGCTGGGGGTCGATGTGCAGCACCGTGGAGAGCACGGACTGATGCGGCGTGGGCCTCGGCGCGAGGTGCGTGGCCGTGAAGCCGTCGGCCATCGGTCGGCCGTACCGGTACTCGGTGCGATGCACCACACGGAAGCGGGTCATCTCAGAAGCCCCTCATCAACGTGGGGTTCACCGGGTCGGCGAACCAGCGTTGCGAGATGGCGGCCGCCAGGTCGAGCAACGGGCCTCGCACGGACAACACGAACGCGTCGACCGACACGACCCTGCCGTTCACGACGGCGTCGTCGATGCCCGCGAGCGCCTGCGTGCTGGCCGCCAACACCAATGAGGCCCCTTCGGGCCAGGCCAGCCCGGAGACGTGCTCTCGCAGGCGATCCAGCTGGTAGGCCAGGCTGCGCGGGTTGCCGTCGTCGCGCAGCAACAGGTCGAGCACGGCGTCGAGGTCGAACTCGCTGCGGTATCGGCGGCGATACGCCACCAGGCTCTCGTGCGCCTTGAGCACCGCATCGGCCACGGGTTGCTGGGCGAATCCCGTGACCGCCAGCCCGAGTGCGCCTTCCACCGCACCGAGCACGGCGAGCGCCCGCTCGAGCCGGCGGCCGAGGTCGAGGAAGCGCCACGCCGGGCCGCGCACCGTGCTCTCCATCATCAACCCGCTGAGCGCAGCGAGATCCACGAGGAAGCCGTCGAGATCGTCGACGCCCACCGAGCCATCGGCCAGGTCGGCGTGCACACGAGCGAGTCGCCCGAGCACCCTTCCGGTGGTGGTGCTGAGGTACTCGCGCACCGAGGCTGCTTCCTGCACCAACGCAGCCAGTTGCGCAGCGGCGGCGTTGGAGGTGGAGTTCAACTCGGCCAGCACGGCATCTCCTGCCGACACGCCGAACGCGATGGGCGCAGTCGGCAGCGATTGCGCGGCACGAAGCAGCGCCACCGCGCCGGCCGCCCACGCGCCGTCGGCGATGGTGGGCAGCATGGGGTCCTGCTCGAGCTGCGTCGTGATCACCCGCGCGGCGCGAGCGGTGACCTCGGCCCGTTCGGCTGCGCGGCCCAGCCAGTAGAGCGCGTCGGCCACGCGCTTGGGCACCGACCCGCCGAAGTCCACCTGTGGCGGCGCACCGAGCGGCACGTGGTGACGCACCCGAGCGCCCGACCCTGTGACCCACACGTCCTTCACCACCTGCGCGGTGGGGCGCGCCGGATGGTCGCCTTCGGCCAGCACCCGACCCGCACCACCGGGCATCACCACGAACTCGTCGCCCACGCGCGCCACCTGCAGCCGCAGCACGACGGGTCGCCCTTCGAGTCCGCCGTCGACGAACACGGGCGACGATGCCAACTGCGCACCTTCGGTCCACAACGGCAGCGACAACTCGCGCTGCAGGAGTCGGGTCGAGGCCTCGTGGACGAACGGCGCGAGCTCGGGGGCCTCGGCGAGCGCACTGCCGTAGGCATTGGCCAACGTGATGCCGCCGGCGCGAGCGCCCCACACGACCCCGGGCACACCCGAACCACCACCGTGGTGGCCTGGTTCGAGCGGGTCGAGGTGCGCGTCGCCCACCCGCCGGTACACCACGTCGATCGGCTCCAGACCATCGAGCACCCGCAGCCACAGTCGGCCGGCGCGCATCACCACGTCGGCGCCCTCCACCAGATGGAGACCGAGACGGGTCGCGAGGTAGCTGTGCTCGACGTAGGTGGCGTCGGCGGGTCCCGGCGTGAGCACCACGGACCGAGGGCTGATCCGACCCGAGGGGGTGACCGCGGCCAGCGCCTGGCGCAGGAAGTCGGCGTGGTCGTGGATGGCAGCGACACCCAACCCGCGCAAGCCCTCGGGCATCACCCGAGCGAGGACGGACCGGTTGAGCAACGAATAGCCGAACCCGCTCGGCGCGTCGGTGAGGTCGTGCACCACGTGCCAAGCGCCCCGTGCGTCGCGCACCAGATCGACGGCGTAGTGCACCAGCCATGCCGGTGGCCGATGGGAGCCGGCCACCTGTCGGAACGACGGCAAGGAATGCAACAGCGACGCCGGGAGGACACCCTCGGCCACCAGCGTGCGCGGGCCGTAGCAGTCGGCGAGCAGAGCATCCACCGCCTGCATACGCTCCACCGCGCCCTGCGTCAGGTGTTGGAAGTCGACGGCGTCGATGAGGAACGGAATGGGATCCAGTCGCCATGGCCGACTGACCGAACGTGCAGCAGCAGAGTTCCCGTGCCGGTCGGTGGCGAGCGACAACTCGTGCACCAGGTGGCCCGTGCCCTCGGCATCGAGCAGCCGATCGGCCTGTCGCTGCCGGTCGAGCAGATCGCGGGGGTCGAACGGGCCGAGCGCCCGTGCGGCGGCCTGCCATGTGGGTCGCAGCGCTCCGTCGACGTCGAGCATCTCGTCCCAGCGGCCCGCGACGGGCGAATAGCTGAGCTGCTCGGAGATCATCGCGACATCATTCCCCGGCGCGCATGAACGCGTCGAACACCGCGTCGTTCAGGACGGCGAGCGCCAGTTGCACCTCGTCCATCGCGGCGTCCAGCGCCGCGCCATCACCGGCATCGGCGCGCACCGAGACGAGCGACTGCTCGATGGCCTCCACGGCGGGAGCGGTGATGTCGGGGTTGGGCAGCCGCGACAGCGACGACTTGATGCGCTCGAGGCAGCCCGCCACCGATCGCGGGAACTGTCGATCGAACAGCAGGAACGCCACCACACCCGAGCCCACGATGGGGCCGCGGGTGGCGCGCTGGTACATCTGCAGCGCGGTGAGCGAGCGGAGCACGCCCATCCACTGCACCTCGTCGTAGTCGTCGACCGTGTCGGGAGCGGCCAGCAACGCCGCGGCGCGCACACCGAGCACGCGTGTGGTCATGTCGGCCCGCTCGAGCGCCTGCCCGAGACGCCAGATCTCGTAGGCCTCGTCGCGTTGCATCGCACCGGAGATGACACCGTCGAGACGCTGGTGTTCGCTGACCACCCGCGACAGGAACCGGGCCCTCGACCGTCGGTCCACGCCGCTCTCGGCATCGCGTCCGGTGTACAGGAAGAGGTCGTTGACCGTCTGCCACGCGTCGCGTGGCAGCACCTCGCGTGTGGTGCGCAGGTTCTCGCGCGCGTGCGCCACGCTGGAGACCACGCTGCCCGGGTTGGCCGTGTCGGCCACCAGGAACCGCACGATGTCGCTCTCGTTCGCGCGCACGTGACCTTCGTCGAACAACTCGCGACTGCCGATGACCGCCAGGAGCGGCTCCCAGCTGGACGCGACGCCTGTCGGGAGGTCGAGCAGCACCTCGGTGAAGCTCCGCACCACGCGGGCCGTGTCGTCGGCGCGCTCCATGTACCGGGCACCCCAGTAGATGTTGTCGGCGGTGCGCGACAGCAGCATCAGCCCTCCACGATCCAGGTGTCCTTGCTTCCGCCACCCTGCGACGAGTTCACCACCAACGACCCGCGACGGAGCGCGACACGTGTGAGCCCACCCGCGCTCACGTACTGCGAGGCGCCGCTGAGGATGAACGGCCGCAGGTCCACGTGACGCGGCTCGATCCGACCATCGCACAGCGTGGGCGCGGTGCTCAGGGACAGGATGGGCTGCGCCACCCAGTTGCGCGGGTCCGCCTCGATGTTGGCTCTCGCCTCGTCGATCTCCGCACGGGTGGCGCGGTTGCCGACGAGCAGCCCGTAGCCACCGCTCTCGTTGGCGGGCTTCACCACCAACTCCTCCATGTGGTCCAACACGTACTGCCGCTCGTCGTCGTACACGCAGCGGTACGTGGGTACGTTGGGCAGCAGCGCTTCCTCACCGAGGTAGTAGCGGATGAACTCGGGCACCCACGCGTAGACCACCTTGTCGTCGGCCACACCTGCGCCAGGGGCGTTGGCGATGCCCACGTTGCCGGCACGCCACGCACGCATCAGCCCGGGCACGCCGAGTGCACTGTCGGGGCGGAACTCGTCGGGGTCGAGGAACAGGTCGTCGACCCGCCGGTAGATGACGTGGACACGCTCGCGTCCGGCGATGGTGCGCATGTAGACGCAGTCGTCGTCGCCCACCACGAGATCGGCGCCCTCCACGAGCGCGGCGCCCATCCGTTGGGCGAGGAACGAGTGCTCGAAGTACGCGCTGTTGTAGATGCCCGGGGTGAGCACGGCCACGCTCGGGTCGTCGATGCCGTCGGGAGCGATGGACGTGAGCATGCGCTTCAGTTCGTCGGTGTACGCGTCGACCGGAAGGATGCTCTGCTGGGAGAACAGATCGGCGAACGCCCGCTTGGAGATGGCACGGTTCTCCAGGGCGTAGCTCACCCCGCTGGGCACGCGCAGGTTGTCCTCCAGCACGTACATGGTGCCGTCGGCGTCGCGGACGAGGTCGCTGCCGCAGATGTGGGCCCACACGCCGTGCTTCGGCGACACGCCGCGGCACTGCGGTCGGTAGTTCACCGAGTGCTCGAGCAGCCCGGCGGGAAACACGCCATCGGCGACGATGCGCTGGTCGTGGTAGAGGTCGTCGATGAACGCGTTCAGCGCGCGCAGCCGCTGCATCAACCCACGCTCGATGCGTCGCCACTCGTCGGCGGCGATGATGCGCGGGATGATGTCGAACGGCCATGACCGATCCAGCCCTCGGCCGTCGGAGTACACGGTGAACGTGATGCCCATGCCGACGATGTCGAGCTCGGCCAGGTCCTGACGCTGCTGGAGCTCGGACATCCCGAGCTCCTTCAGTTGGTCGACGAGCCGCTCGGCGGCAGGCCGCGGGGACCCGTCCTCCTCGATCAGTTCGTCCCACATGCCCGACTGGGTGCGCAGTTCTGCCATCGTCATGCACCCACGCTGGCGTCACGCTGTTTCACCCACATGCCGCGACTATGACACGCGCGTGAACTGACACCCGCCCGGAGACCGGGTCAGCGGCCGACCTGCTTGGTGAAGTCGGCCACGAACAGCCCCAATCCGGAGACGACGAAGATGCCGGCGATGAGCCAGAAGCGGATGATCACCGTGGTCTCGGGCCAGCCCACCATCTCGAAGTGGTGGTGGATGGGCGACAGGCGGAAGACGCGCTTCTTGCCCTTGGTCGCCTTGAACACCGACATCTGAATGGCGACCGAGCCGATCTCGATGACATTCAGACCCACCAGGATCGGCAACAGCAACTGGGTGTTGGTGGTGAGCGCCAGAAGCGCGAGCGCGGAGCCCAGGCCGAGCGCACCCACGTCGCCCATGAAGATGCGTGCGGGCGCGGCGTTCCACCACAGAAATCCTCCGCACGCTCCGGCGAACGCCACTGCGAACACGGCGAGGTCGTAGGGGTTGACGATGTCCGCGTAGATGTCGCGGTTACGGAATCCCAGGAACGCGATGATCGAGAACGCGGTGAACCCGAACATCGCCGATCCACCGGCCAGTCCGTCGAGGCCGTCGGTGACGTTCACCGCGTTGGTGGTGGCGAAGATGATGATCCCGGCCCACAGCACCCACCCGACGGAGCCCAACTGCCATCCCGGCAACGATGCCCTCGTGAGCGACAGTCGAGTGTCGATGTCGGTGAAGGCCACGAGCGCCGCCGCGATGCCGAACGACATCAGCAGCGTGATCCACCCCTTCAGCTTCCACAGCACGCCGCGGTTGCGCTTCTTGCGCACCTTGATGAAGTCGTCGACGAAGCCGATGCCGGCCATGATGACCACCCCGGCGAACATGATGAGCGTCTGGTTGGAGAACACGACGCCCTGACGGATGTGCGCGAGCAGGTACCCCAACCCTGCCGCCCCGAGCACCGCCAGCCCGCCCATGGTGGGCGTTCCCTTCTTGTGCTGATGCTGCGGCACCGCGATGTTCTCGGCGTTCATCTCCAGGATCGGCTGGCTGCGCCCGCGACCGCGCATGAACTTCTCGAGGAACCCCGTGCCGAACAGCGACAAGGCGAACGCCAACGAGCCGGCGAGGAAGAGTGCGATCACGGGGCGGCCCACCGTCGGGGTGCGAAGGACACATCTGGAGAATGTCGGAAATCCGTCGCACCCATCAAGGGTCGAAGGTCACTGCACCTCGATGACGCCCATCATGCCCAGGTCCTCGTGGTCGAGGATGTGGCAGTGGTAGACCGCGGTTCCGGCGAAGTCGCGGAACGCGACTCGAATGGTGACCGACTGTCCGGCGGGCACGTTCACGGTGTCGCGCCAGCCCGGATCGGGTCGAGTGCTGCTGCTGCGTTCGACCACGCGGAACGGCCACACGTGCAGGTGGAAAGGGTGATCCATCATCGAGGCGTTGGTGATGGTCCAGTCTTCGACGGTGTCGATCGCCGCCGTGGTGTCGACACGATCCTCGGCGAACGCCTTGCCGTCGATCGTGAACGCGCCATTGCCCATCCCCATGGCGCCCAGCGTGATCTCGCGGGTGTGGTCCACCGTGAGCGTCTCGATGGGCTCGATCGTGCGCAGCGCCACCGGCAGCGCAGGCGCCGCCTTGAACGTGCCGCCGACATCGAGCGTCAGCAGATCGAGCGTGCTGCCGGTGGACTGACCGCCGCCCATACCGCCACCCATGCCACCGCCCATGCCACCGCCCATGCCCATGCCCATGCGGTCCACCACCGCGGTCCGCAGCACGACGTCGCCCGGCTGGTCGAGCCGCACCAGGACCTCGGCCCGTTGACCTGGCGCGAGGTCGAGTGCATCGACGGCTTGCGGCTTGGCCAACCGGCCGTGGTCGCTGGCCACCAGATGCATCGTGTCGAGGGACACCGACAGCCGGTAGTAGCGCGAGGCACTGGCGTTCACGATGCGCCACCGCTCGGTGGTCCCCGTGGTGGCCGTGATGCTCGGTCGCAGCTGACCGTTCACGAGCACCACATCGCCCTCACGACCCTGCATCTGTTGCATCGCGCTGACGTCCAACACGCTCGCGTCGGCGCCGACGGCCGGGTCGGACAACACGAACACCCGCTCGCTCGTCGTCGCGAGCGACGGGTCGTCGTCCAGTTCGTCCTCGACGACGATGACGCCGCACAGACCACCCGACAGCTGTGCGGCGACCGTGCCGTGATGATGCGGGTGGTACCAGAACGTGCCGCTGGGGTGATCGGCGGGAATGACGTACTCGTAGGCGTGCGAGTCACCAGGCTCGACCATCACGAACACGTTGTCCGACGAACCGATCGGCGACACGTGCAGTCCGTGCGTGTGGAGATTGGTGGGCGCGTCGAGGTCGTTGCGCAGCGTGACGGCCAGTGTGTCGCCCGGACGGACCCGCAACGTGGGTCCGGGGACACCGCCGTTGTAGGTGAGCGCGTAGCGCGTGCCATTCCCCCATGGCAGTTGGGCAGCCGCGGCGACCAGTTCCACCTGCAGCCGGCCGCCTTCGCTGCGCGCCTCGGACGGCATCGCGAACGCCGAGCCAGGAGTCCCACCGGCAGTGGGTGACGTGTTCACGGTGGAGTCGCCACCATTGCCGCCGTTCCCACCGCCGCCACCGTCGCCGCCGTTCCCATCGCGGCCGCCGGACATGCAGCCGGCGAGACCACCGGCGCCCGCGATCACGGCGCCGGTCGCGGCCAGTCGCAGCAACGATCGTCGATCCACGGAGGCGTCCATGCGCCGATCCTACGCCACCCGTCCAAACATACCCCCATGGGTATATACTGATGGCGTGAGTTCGGCACCCACCCGGGACCATTGGGAGCGCATCTTCGAGTCGCGGCCCGAGGCCGACCGTTCGTGGACGCAACCGGTACCGACGACCTCGCTCACGTCCATCGTACGGTCAGGCGTGTCGACCGACGAGCCGATCATCGACATCGGTGGTGGTGCAGCCCGGCTGGTGGACCACCTCTTGGCCGAGGGCCACACGGATCTCACCGTGCTCGATGTGTCGAGGTCGGCACTGTGCCAAGTGCGAGCACGAGTGGGCCACGACGCACCGGTGGAGTGGATTCACGCCGACATCACCACCTGGTCGCCGACGCGGCAGTACCGCGTGTGGCACGACCGTGCCGTGTTCCACTTCCTCGTGGATGACGCCGAGGTGGCGCACTATTGCCGGATCAGCGCCGCCGGAGTCGCTCCCGGAGGGCACCTGGTGATCGCGACGTTCGCCCCCGAAGGACCCACGAGCTGCTCTGGACTTCCGGTGCGACGCTGGTCCGCCGCGTCACTCTCCGACGCGTTCTCCGGCGGCTTCGAGACCGTGACGAGCACGACCGTCGGGCATCACACCCCGGGTGGCGGGGTGCAGCCATTCACCTGGGTGACGATGCGCCGCTCTGCCTGACCTCTCGGAACGGCACCTCACGGTCCACCTCCGGCTCCTTCGGCAGGCCCAGAATCCGCTCGCCGATGATGTTGCGCTGGATCTGATCGGTGCCGCCGCCGATGGAGAAGAAGTACGCGTTGAGCTGCGAGTAGTTGTGGTCGCGCGACGTCGGGAACTCGTCGCCGTCGAGCGTGCCCTGCATCCCCAGCAGTTCGCCCTCCAGGTGGCCGGCGTAGTGGAGGATGATGGCCATCGCCAGCTTGCCCAACGAGGCGAGCGGCGACGAGCCGCCGGCCTTCGCCACCGCCTTCGCTCGTTCGGTGTTGAGGTCGTTCACCACGCGCATGCAGTGCAACCGCATCAGCCGCTGGCGTACGGCGGCGTCGTCGGCTTTGCCCATCGACCGAGCGAGCTTGGTGAGCACGATGTCGGGGGTGGGGATGGAACCGTGTGCCGCCGCTGTGGCGCCAACCGGCGCCTTGCTGTTGCCACCGCCGCGTCGCGACACGCCCATCACCATGCGCTCGTAGGCGAGCGCGGTCTGCAACACCCACCAGCCCTTGTTCAACTCGCCGAGCCGATGGGTGTCGGCCACGCGCGCGTCGGTGATGAAGACCTCGTTGAAGCGCGCGTCGCCCGTGGCCTGCCGCAGCGGACGGACGTCGACACCGGGCTGGCGCATCGGAAGCCAGAAGAACGTGATACCGCGGTGCTTGGGCTGGTCCCAATCGGTGCGGGCGATGAGCATGCCGTAGTCGGCATCGCGGGCGCCCGAGGTCCACACCTTCTGGCCATTCACGATCCACTCGTCGCCGTCGCGCACTGCGGTGGTGCGGATGCCGGCGAGATCGGACCCTGCGCCGGGTTCGCTGTAGAGCAGGCACATCGCCACCTCGTCGAGCAGCAGCGGCCGCATGAACTCGCGCTTCAACTCGTCGCTGCCGTAGGCGAGCATGGTGCCGGCCCAGAGGTTGGCGACATCCTGGCCCGGACCGGGAGCGCCGGCGGCGCGGAACACCGCCTCCACCTCCTTGGCCTCGTCGTCGGAGAGGTCGCGGCCGAACCACTCGCTGGGCCACCGCAACGCCGCCCAACGCTGGTCCACCACGAGCTCGCGCCACTCGTTGGGATCGACCGTCGGCGACCAGTTCGCCGCCAGGAACTCCTCTGCCTCATGAACCACACTGCTCATGTGGCCGACACTATGCAGTCGGTCGGGAAATCGACGGAGCGAGCCGTTCGCTGCGACCTAGGGTGCGACCCGTGGCACGGCTGATCATCGTCTGCGGAATGACCGGGTCGGGCAAGACCACGGCAGCCCGACGGATCGCCGCCGCCGGCGCCGTACGCATGTGTCCCGACGACTGGATGCGGAGTGCGGGCATCGATCTGTGGGACGAGAACGCGCGGGCGCTCATCGAGACACAGCAGTGGGCGCTCACCCAGCAGTTGCTCCGGCGTGGCACCGATGTGGTGATCGAGTGGGGCACGTGGGCGAAGGATGAGCGCGACGCGCTGCACGACTGGTGCCGGGCGCACGACGTGCTGGTGTCGCTGGTGCACCTCGACGTGGAGCCCGGTGAGATCCGTCGGCGACTCTCCAGCCGCAACACCGAGCCGGGTGAGACACCGATTCCGATCGACCTCATCGACGAGTGGATCGCCGGACCATGGCAACCGCCGACTGCCGACGAGCTAGCGACATTCGACCCGTTCGACATGCCCCCGCCGACGTACATCAGCCGGCGCTGGCAGGTGGACGACATCCCGTTCCTGTGGGACGTGCTCTACCTGTCCATCCACGTGCGCGACGGGAACGAGCCACCACCGCGAACGATCCTCGACGACCACGCGCTCGCGCACTACCTGCGCGACTTCGGTCGCTTCCCCGGCGACGACGCGCAAGTGGTGGTCGACGAATCGGGAACCCGTCTGGCCGCTGCGTTCAGCCGATGCACCACCGCTGAGGATCCCGGTTGGGGTCACGTGTCGCCCGACATCCCCGAACTGGGAATGGCGGTGGTGGCCAGTCATCGCGGTATGGGCATCGGACGGCTCGTGCTCACCGGGTTGCTCGAGCGCCAGCCGGTGATGAGCCTCAGCGTGGATCTGGAGAACGGCGTAGCGCGTCGGCTCTACGAATCGCTGGGTTTCGAATGGGTGGCCGACGAAGGCACCGCGGCGACGATGCTCAGAGACCCCCGTCCCACCTGACCGCCACCCGCGCCGCGGCCTCTGCGGAATCGATCACCGGGATCACCTCGAACGTGCCGAGGTCTGACCAGTTCGCCAGCCACACGCCGAACAGCGCCGGGTCATCGGTCTCCATCAACTGGAAACACCGATCGAGTCCTGGCCCGTCCACCACCCAGCTGTCCAGATAGTGCAAGCCCTCGGGCAGCATTCGGCCGCGCTCGGCAGCACGGCGATAGATCGACTCGGGACCGTTCGTGTAGTGCTCGATCACCATGTAGCGCATGGCCGAAACTGTACGGCCGCCACGCAGCGCGTCAGGCGCGGGCGAGTTCGACGAAGGTGGTGCCGGGTGCGAGCAGGATGGGCGTGCCGTCATCGGCGGTGAACGTCCACGGATCGGTGGCCAACGCGCGGGTCCACACACCGGCGCGTACCGTGCCGCCCGTGTGCACGGCCACGCGACCGGAGCCGACTGTCTGCGGTTCGGGGGTACGGGCGTCGACCGGTGACGGAATGTGCACCGCTGAGATCACCACCACGTTGGTGACCGCCACTGGCACGCCGCCCGCCGACACGTGCTGGCGGCCGTCCTGGTACCGCAGATACGAGCCACTCGCCGGATCCCACTGCCACCGCACGGCGACGCCGTCCATCTTCACGTCGAATGCGCCATCGGGCGCGCCGACGACGAGGGCCGACGGATCGGCGAACGGCCACAACGGACGAGCCGGTCCGGCGTCGTCCTGGTTGACGCGAGCGCATGCCGTGTTCAACACGAGGTTGTGCGGCGACTTCCGCGACCCGTCGCGCCGATAGCAGTTCACACGGAGCGCCGACAGGTCCACGAGCAGGCCGGCAGCGTCGGCGGAACGCACGATCTTCGTGACGCCCTTGTTGCCGCCCGACCAGGCCAGCACCGGCCTGTTCATCGAGGCCAGCACGTCGATGTCGCCGGTGCGCGCCGACCGCACCGGACCCACCTCTGCCGGCTGACGCGACTGGAAGAGTGCGACGAAGCGCGTGAGTTGCTCGACGTTCTCCTCGAACACGACATCGGCGCCGTCGAGCCCCCATTGACCGCGCGCAGCAGGATGATTGTCCACCTTGACCGCGAGGATGGGCAACGAAGCCGTCGCGTCGTCGACGAAGAGGCCCGTCAACGGGGCGAGGCCGGTCACACTCGGCAGCGGCGTGTACGGCGGAAAGCTCACCGACGGCCCCGATGGCTCCGGCGCGGTGGCCGACGGCTGCGACGGCGGGATCGTGGCCGCGACCGTCGTCGGCGAGACGACGGTGGTGCTCGTCGTGGGGGTGGATCGGTGTGACGTGGTGGTGGCCGCGTCGGTCGTTTCCACGACCTCGGTCACAGAGACGGTGTCGACGACACCCGACGAGGTGCTCGCGTCGGTCGACGCGCCGCCTCCGCACGCCGTCGCAGCCGCCGACACGATGAACACCAGCGCCATGATCAACGATCCATGTCGATGCGCCGTCTTCCCCGAGGAGGTCACGCATCCCACGCTACGCCGCCGTCGCCGTGCCGCACCGGGACGTCAGGCGTCGAGGATCTCCACGCGGACCCGCTTGTTGCCCTTGCCCTTGTTCTCCAGCTTGACCACGCGCAGCCGACCCACGTCGGCGGTGGACTTCACGTGGGTGCCGCCGTCGGCCTGCTTGTCGAGGCCCACGATGTCGACCACGCGGATCTCCTTCACGGAGTCGGGGATCATGTTCACCTTGGTGCGGATGAGGTCCTCGTCCTGCACGGCTGTGTCGCGCGGAAGGAAGTCGACCGTGATCGGTCGGTCGGCGGCGAGCTCGGCGTTCACCAACTCCTCGATACGCGCCGCGAACCCCTCGGGCACGGGGTCGAACTCGAAGTCCATGCGAGCCGAGAGCGGCTCCATGTTCCCGCCCGTCACGGGCACCCGCCACTCATTCCAGATGACACCACACAGCACGTGCAACGCAGTGTGCGTCCGCATCAACTGGTGGCGACGCTCCCAGTCGACCTCGCCCTCCACCTGTGCCCCGACGGCCGGCAACGAGCCACCCTCCACACGGTGCCACACGTCGGCGCCCTCCTTGCGCACCTCCACGACCGACAGCCCGGCGAGCGTGCCGGTGTCGTGCGGTTGGCCTCCACCCGTCGGGTAGAAGAGCGTCGCGTCGAGCGCGATCGCGTCGTCACGCACGTCGGTGACGGTGGCCGTGAACCGGGTGGCATACGCATCGCGCAGGTAGAGCAGGTCGGTCATGGACCAGAGTCTGCCGTCCCTACCGGGTGGTTCTCCACCCTGGTTAGGGTGATCGCATGTCGCACGATCCTGTCGATCTCGCCCGCCGAGCGATCACGCTGCTCGATCTCACCGAGTTGGGCGACGCCGCCACCGACGCCGACGTCGTCGCCCTGTGCGCCAGGGCGCACGGCTCGCACGGCAACACGGCTGCCGTCTGTGTGTGGCCCCGCCACGTGGCGCTGGCGGCGGAGCAGCTGTGGGGCACCAATGTGCGCATCGCCACCGTGGTGAACTTCCCCAGCGGCGCCGAGGCGATCGACGACGTGGTGGCCATGACCCGCCAGGCATTGGCCGACGGCGCGGACGAGATCGACCTGGTACTCCCCTACCGAGCGTTCCTCCAGGGCGACACGGCTGCCGCCACGGCGATGATCGACGCGGTCCGCGCCGTGGTGCCCGCCGACAACTACGTGCTGAAGGTGATCCTGGAGACCGGCGAACTGGTGGAGCCGGCCGCCATCCACGCCGCGGCCGCACTCGCAGTGGCGCATGGCGCCGACTTCATCAAGACCTCCACGGGCAAGACACCGCAGAGCGCCACGCTGGAGGCCACCGCCATCATGCTCGGCGTCATCCAGGGAGCGGGGCGCCCGGTGGGCCTGAAGCCGAGCGGCGGCATCCGCACGCTCGACGACGCCACCCACTACCTCACCCAGGCCGACGACCTGATGGGGCCGGGTTGGGCCACACCCGCCACGTTCCGCTTCGGCGCGAGCGGCCTGCTCACCGCGCTCATCGCCGCGGTCGAGGGCGACGCGGGTGTCGCGTCGACGGAGGCGTACTGATGATTCCCCAGGAGATCATCCGCGCCAAGCGCGACGGGAAGGTGCTCGCCGCCGACGACATCACCGCGTTCGTCGGTGGACTGGTGAACGGCGCGGTCACCGAAGGGCAGGCTGCCGCGTTCGCGATGGCCGTGTACTTCAAGGGGATGACCACCGACGAGGCCGTCGCCCTCACCGTGGCCATGCGCGACAGCGGCGCAGTGCTCCACTGGGACCTTCCGGGGCCGGTGCTCGACAAGCACTCCACCGGCGGCGTGGGCGACACCGTCAGCCTCATGCTGGCACCGATGGTGGCCGCGTGCGGCGGGTACGTCCCGATGATCAGCGGTCGCGGCCTGGGCCACACCGGCGGCACCTACGACAAGATGGAGAGCATCCCCGGCTACGTGGCCGCGCCCACCATGGCCAAGTTCCGCTCGGTCACGGCGAAGGTGGGCTGCGCCATCATCGGCCAGACCGCCGACCTGGCGCCCGCCGACAAACGGCTGTACGGCATCCGCGACGTCACGGCCACCGTCGAGAGCGTGCCGCTCATCACCGCGTCGATCCTGTCGAAGAAGTTGGCCGCAGGCCTCCAAGGGCTGGCCATGGACGTGAAGACCGGGAACGGCGCGTTCATGCCCACACTCGCCCGGTCGCGAGAGCTCGCCACCTCCATCGCCGGCGTGGCCACCGGTGCGGGACTGCCCACCGTGGCGCTCATCACCGACATGGACCGGCCGCTCACCTCCACCGCGGGCAACGCGCTCGAGGTCGCCCATGCCGTCGACTACCTCACCGGCGCCCGGCGCGAGCCGCGCATCCACGAAGTGACACTCGCGCTCTGCGCGGAGATGCTCGTGCTGGGCAAGCTCACCCGCACCACCAAACAGGCGCGCACGATGCTGCAGGCCGCGCTCGACTCCGGCGCGGCGGCCGAGAAGTTCCAGCAGATGGTGTCCGCGCTCGGCGGTCCGAAGAAGTTCATCGACGACCCGTGGAAGCACATGGAGCGAGCCGCCGTACGCCTGTCGGTGTTCGCCGACACCACCGGTCCGGTCACGCGCATCGACACCCGCGCCGTGGGCATGGTGGTCGTGGCCCTTGGCGGCGGACGTACCCGGCCACAGGATCCCGTGGATCACGCCGTGGGCATCACCGACCTCGCCGAGGTGGGCGACGTGGTGGGCGGCGACCGTCCGCTCGCCGTGGTGCACGCACGCACCGACATCCAGGCCGTGCAGGCGGCCGCCCTGTTGCGCGCCGCCTACAAAGTGGGCGGCAAGCCCACCGTCACCACGCCAGCAGTCCTCGACCGCATCACCGCCTGACCTCTGCACGCGAACGACGAAGCACCGCAGTCACCGATCCACTCGACCAGCGAGTGGATCCGTGACCGCGATGGAGTTCCGGCGTCACTGGGGGGACTGGGGTTCCTTGGGGAGGCCGAGCACGCGCTCGCCGACGATGTTGCGCTGGATCTGGCTGGTGCCGCCCCAGATGGTCTCGCTGCGACTGAAGAAGAACGAGCTCATCATCGTGCTGACCGGGTAGTTGTCGCGGCCCTTGTCGCGCGACGTGCCGGGCCACGAGCCGTTGGGCGTGCCGCTGTCGACCAGCATCGCCTCGGTGCCCCAGATGTCGAGCGCCAGTTCCATCGCGGCCTTGTGCATCTCGCTCCAGAACATCTTGTTCATCGCACCGAGGGCGGCGATGCTCGGGTCCTTCGTGCCGGCCAACGTGCTGGCGAGCGAACGCAGACCGTTCACGCGCAGGATCTGGATCTTGGTGTAGTAGGTCATCAGCCGCTGACGGATGGCGGCGTCCTCGATGGCGCCGTTCGACTCGGCCTTCGCCACCATCAACCGGTACTCCTCCTCGAAGCGACGGAAACCGGTGGTGGCGCTCTGACCGCGCTCGAACGCGAGCGTGCTGTTGGCGACCTTCCACCCGTTGTTCACGCCGCCGACCACGTTGTCCTTCGGGCAACGGGCGTCGGTGAAGAACACCTCGCAGAACTCGGCAGTGCCGTCGGGCTGCACGATGCCGCGCACTTCCACACCCGGCTGCTTCATCGGCACGAGCAGATAGCTGATGCCCTTGTGCTTGGGTGAATCGGGGTCGGTGCGGGTGAGCAGGAAGCAATAGTCGGCGTGGTGGCCCTGCGTGGTCCACACCTTCTGGCCGTTGATGACCCACTCGTCGCCGTCGAGGACGGCGCTGGTCTTCAGCGACGCGAGATCGGAGCCCGAGTTCGGCTCGCTGAAGCCCTGGCACCACCGCATGCGGCCACCGAGAATCTCGGGCAGGAATGCCTTCTTCTGCTCTTCCGTACCCCACTGCAACAGGGTGGGACCGACGAGCGTGTCGCCGAAGAAGTCGCCGCGCATGGGTGCCTTGGCCCGCGCGAACTCTTCGGCGAGCACCACGCCCTGCATGGTGGTGAGACCCTTGCCGCCGTACTCCTTCGGCCACGTGGCGCAGATCCAGCCGCCCTCGAACAGGCGCTCGGGCCACGACTCGTTGAACGCCTTGCGGGCGTCGGCGGTCATCTCGAGGGTCTCGCCGCGGTCCACGGCATCCATCCACCCGGCGGGCAGGTTGTCGCGCAACCAGGCGCGGAGTTCGGTACGGAAGGCTTCATCCTCGGCGGAGTACATCAGCTGCATCCCACCAGTATTGACCCGCGGGTCAAGATGAGGCCAGTCCGGCCGAACGGCCCTGGTCAGCGGGGGTGCCTTGACCTACCGTTGGCGCATGGCGACCGACACCGGATTCGATGCCCTCATCCCCGCCGACATGGCCGCGAAGGCCGAACAGGTGGGGGTGAACAAGGCGAACCTGTCCCTCCAGAAGCTGATCCCTCTGGGAGTGCTCGCCGGCGCGTTCATCGGACTGGGCGCGAACTTCTCTCAGGTCATCACCGCCGACACCGGCCTCTCACCCGGCATCCGCGCCCTGCTCGGCGGACTGGTGTTCTCGCTGGGCCTCATCCTCGTGGTGGTCAGCGGCGCCGAACTGTTCACCGGTAACACCCTCATCGTGATGGCGTTCGCCAGTCGCCGGGTGAGCGCCGGCAAACTCCTTCGCAACTGGGGCGTGGTCTACCTGGCCAACTTCGTCGGGGCCGTGAGCGTCGCGGCGTTGGTGCACTGGTCGGGCAAGCTCGACGCGGGTGACGGCGCGCTCGGCCAGCGTGTCCTGGCGATGGCCGAGACCAAGGGCTCGCTGACGTGGACCCACGCGTTCGTCAGTGGCATCCTCGCCAACGCGCTCGTGTGCCTCGCGGTGTGGATGACGATGTCGGCGCACAACCTGTTCGACAAGGTGGTGGTCATCGTCTTTCCCATCACCGCGTTCGTGGCCGCCGGCTACGAGCACAGCATCGCCAACATGTTCTTCTTCCCCCTCGCGCTGTTCCACGGGCCCACCGACGACCAACAGCACGTCACCTGGGGCCACTTCCTGGCCGACAACCTGGTGCCGGTCACCCTGGGCAACATCGTCGGCGGCGCAGTGCTGGTGGGACTCGTGTACTGGTTCGTGTACCTGCGCCAGCGCCCCACTGCGTGACACGGCATCGCGCAGAGTGCCGGTTCACACGCCGTTCACACTCGGCGAACAATGGCGAAACGGGCGCGTCCTACGGTCGAACGCATGGTCAGTCCCGCTCCTGCTCCGACTCATGATGCTCACCCCCTCATGCATCAGGGTCGGCAGGAGCGGGCTGTCCTCGCTGTGTTGGTGGACAACCACCGCCGCGTGGTGGGCCGACGGGAGCTGGCCCGCCAGGCGGGGTTGGCCGAGCTGAGCGACCGTCGCTGCGACAGCGTCCTCGTCGGGGTGCGCCGAATGCTCGGACCCGATTCGATCGTCACCGTGCGCAGCCGCGGCTGGATGATCGCCGAGCACGCGATGCCCAAGGCAGTCGAGCTGCTCGACTCGTTCACCGACTGAGTTCGAGCCCATGATCGCCGCTGAATCGGGAGTGGACCTCGCTCGCCTGTTGCTCGACCTGCTCATCGTCATCGGCGCGGCCAAACTCGCCGCCGAGGCGGCGGAGCGACTGCGCGTCCCTGCCGTGCTGGGTGAGATCCTCGCAGGCGTGCTCATCGGGCCGTCGGTGCTCGGGTGGGTGGAACTCACCGGCTCGCGGGGTGTCTCACTGAGCCTGCTCGCGGAGATCGGGGTGCTGCTCCTCCTGCTCCAGGTGGGCATGGAGATGGACCTGCGCGAACTGGGCAAGGTGGGCACGGCATCCCTCACGGTCGCCGTGATCGGTGTCGTGGTGCCCTTTGCGACCGGTGCCGGTGTGGCACTGCTCTTCGGTCTGGAGACCAACACGGCGGTGTTCATCGGCGCTGCGCTCACGGCCA
>JACQZZ010000042.1 GCA_016213625.1 Actinomycetota bacterium | reverse complement strand
TGAACGCCGGCATCCAGGGTCTGGCCGCCGACATCTTCAAGGTGGCGCTGGTGAACATCGACCAGGCGCTCGACGACATCGGCGTGGCCAGCCGCATCGTCCTCCAGGTGCACGACGAAGTCCTCGTCGAGGTGCCGGTGGGCGAGAAGGACAAGGTGGGCCCGCTGGTGCTCGACCTGATGAAGTCCGCCGCCGAGCTGGACGTGCCCCTCGAGGTCAATGCCGCGTGGGGCACCACCTGGGCCGCAGGGAAGTGACGGTGAATGGTCGGGACCCAGACGGCGGTCGACTCGAGGCTGCGGCGTCGACCGAGCCCCCCGGCTCTGCATCGGTCGTGGCGAGGCGGGACGGAGCGCCAGCGGAGGATCCGCACGGAGGGAGCAGCCGAAGCGAAGCGGAGGCCAGTCCCGACCACCAGCATTGGTTCGAACCCGTTGCTGAACACCTCGGGAGTGCGTATCTGCGGTACTCGTTCACCAAGGGGACGGTGCAGGAGGTCGAATTCCTCGTCCGCGAGCTGGGCCTGCAACCGGGGATGCGCGTGCTCGATGTGGGGTGCGGACCCGGCCGTCACGCACACGAGTTGGCCCGCCGCGGGCTCGCCGTGCACGGCATCGACATCAGCGAGCGGTTCGTGGAGCTGGCCAGGGCCGATGCCCCGGCAGGTGCCACCTTCGAGCGAATGGACGCCCGCGACCTGGCCTTCGAGGCCGAGTTCGACCTGGTGATCTGCCTCTGCCAGGGTGCATTCGGCCTGATGACGGCGAACGACGACGACGAACGGGTGCTGTCCGGCATGGCCAGCGCCCTCCGTCCCGGCGGTCGACTGGCGTTGAGCGCGTTCAACGCCTACTTCGCCGTGAAGTACTTCGACGGCGAGGGCGAGGGCCGCTCCACCTTCGACGCGGACACCGGGGTGAACCACGAGCACACCGAGGTGCGCAGCGAGACCGGTGCGTCCAAGACGGTCGACCTGTGGACCGGGTGCTACACCCCGCGAGAGCTCCGCGTGCTGTGCCGCGCGGCCGGGCTGGTGGTCGAGTCGGTGAACAGCGTGGAACCGGGCGCGTACGCCCTGGCGACGCCCACGGTGGAGACGGCTGAATTCCTGGTGGTGGCCCGCCGCGCCTGATGACTCCGCAGGTGTTGGCTGCTATCCTTCCTGGGTCCGGAATCCGCCGGGCCTTCAGGTTCTTGTCCGAAAGCAGTTTCCCTTGTCCGATACCCAGACCCCCTCAGTAGCCAGCGGTGCCTTCGGCACCTTCGACGAAGAGGGCAACTACACCCCCCGCGAAATCGTCTCCGACGATCTCGGCATGTCATTCGCCGAGGCCATCTCCGGCACCATGGTCGACGTCGAGGACGGCCAGCTCGTCCACGGCATCGTCGTGAAGGTCGACAAGGACGAAGTGCTGCTCGACATCGGCTACAAGAGCGAGGGTGTCATCCCGGCCCGCGAGCTGAGCATCCGCAACGACGTCGATCCGAACGAGATCGTCTCGCTGGGCGACTCGGTCGAGGCGCTCGTGCTCACCAAGGAAGACAAGGAAGGCCGCCTGGTCCTCTCGAAGAAGCGTGCCCAGTACGAACGTGCGTGGGGCACCATCGAGAAGATCAAGGAAGCCGAGGGCATGGTCGAGGGTCCGGTCATCGAGGTCGTCAAGGGCGGCCTCATCGTCGACATCGGTCTGCGCGGCTTCCTGCCGGCGTCCCTCGTCGAACTGCGCCGCGTGCGCGACCTGCAGCCGTACGTCGGCAAGACCGTCCAGGCCAAGATCATCGAGCTCGACAAGAACCGCAACAACGTGGTGCTCAGCCGTCGTGCGTACCTCGAAGAGACCCAGAAGGAAAGCCGCGACAGCTTCCTCGTCAACCTCAAGCCGGGCGAAGTCCGCGAGGGTGTCGTCAGCAGCGTCGTGTCGTTCGGTGCAGTCGGTGATCTCGGCGGCATGGACGGTCTCATCCACGTCAGCGAGCTGTCGTGGAAGCACGTGGATCACCCGGGTGCCGTGGTCGCCGTCGGCGACAAGGTCACCGTGCAGGTGCTCGACGTCGACTTCGACCGCGAGCGCATCAGCCTCTCGCTGAAGGCCACCCAGCAGGATCCGTGGCAGGAGTTCGCCAGCACCCACGAGGTCGGCCAGCTCGTCTACGGCCGTGTCACCAAGCTCGTGCCGTTCGGCGGTTTCGTGCAGGTGGGCGACGGCATCGAAGGTCTCGTGCACATCTCCGAGATGTCCACGCACCACGTCGATGCCCCCGAGCAGGTCGTCACCCCCGGCGAGGAGCTGTGGGTCAAGATCATCGATCTCGACCTCGCCCGTCGTCGCATCAGCCTCTCCATCAAGCAGGCCGCCGAAGGTGGCGAGCTCGCCGAGGAGTACCGCCAGCACTTCGAGATCGACGAGCACGGCAACTGGACCGCCGGTCAGGACGACGCCGAGCGCGAAGCCGCGTGGGCCGAGTACTACCAGGAGAACCCGGAAGCCGCCGAGGCCGCCGCTGCAGCTGCTGCTGCGGAAGCCGCCGAGGCCGGCGAGGTCACCGAGGCTCCGGCCGAGGAAGTGGCCGAAGAGGCCTGATCTCGTCACGATCCACGTGATCTGCACGAAGGGGGCACGGACCACGGTCCGTGCCCCTTCGTCGCGTCTCGGACTCGGTTCACGACGAGGACTTCGCCGCCTGGTTCAGGTGAGCTTGACGATGCCCATCTTCACGGCGAGCAGCACGGCCTGCGTGCGGTCGCGGGCGTTGAGCTTCTCGTAGATGGACGCCAGGTGGTTCTTCACCGTCTTCTGGCTGATGAACAGTTTGTCGGCGATCTCGGTGGTGCCGTAGCCGTCGGCCACCAACTGCAGCACCTCTTCCTCGCGGCTGGAGATGATGGCCTCGGTGTCCTTCCGGGCCTCGGTGAGCATGGCCTCGGCCAGGCGCGGCGACATCGGGCGATCGCCGTTGGCCGCGAGGCGGATGGCCTCGATGACCTCGCCGATCGATGCGTCCTTGGTGAGGTAGCCGACGGCGCCAGCCTTGATGGCTCGGTCGATGACGTCGCGATCGGCGTGCATGGTGAGCATGATGACGCGCATGCGGTTGTCGGCGCCGACGAGGCGCTTCGTGGCGTCGATGCCATCGGTGCCGGGCATCGACACGTCCATCAGCACCACGTCGGGCTTGGCGGCCAGCGCCACCTTCACACCCTCGTCGCCGTCGCTCGCTTCGCCGATGACCTTCACGCCCTCGGCCTCCAGCGCCCGGCGCAGCCCCTGTCGGAGCATCGTGTGATCATCGACGAGAACAACGGTGGTGGCCATCAGCGAGGGGGTCCTTCTGGTAGGTCGATTCGCATTTCGGTGCCGCCTCCGGGGGCGGACCGCACGTGCAGTTCGCCGTCGAGGCGGTGAGCACGCTCGCGCATGCCCATCAGACCGTAGCTGTCCGGACGGGCACGTGTCGCGTCCAGCCCCACGCCGTTGTCGCGGACGACAAGGGTGATCATGTCGCCGTCGCGCTGGGCGCTGACGTTCAGGTCGGTGGCCTTCGAGTGGCGCTCGGCGTTCACGACTGCCTCACGCACGATCTGCCACAGCTCGCGTTCGAGCAGCAGCGGCAGGCGGCGACCGAGGTCCATGTCGGAGGTGGTGCGGATGCCGCTGCGCTGCTCCACACGGGACAGGAACTCGCGTACCGTCGCGCTCAGGTCGCGGGTGTCGCTGACGTCGGTGCGCAGGTCGTACAGGGTCTCACGCACGTCGGCGACCACGGCCGTGACCTGCCCTCGGAGCTCGCGGAGGATCGGCTCGACGTCGTCGTCGTTGACGGCCATGGAGATGGCCCGGTCGACCTCGAAGCCGATGAGCGCCAGCGACGAACCGACGTGGTCGTGCAGGTCGCGGGCGATGCGTTTGCGTTCCTCGTCGGCCGCGAGGGTGCTGATGCGCAGGAACATGCGCGCGTTGTCGATGGCGATGCCGAACGGCTCCGTGAGGCCGTGCACCACCTCGGCCTGCTGTTGCCCGAAGCCGGCCGACTGATTCGACTCGACGGCGATCATGCCGACGAGTGCACCTCGGGTGCGGAGCGCGGCATACAGACCGGAGTGGCTGTCGGTGGCGACGCCCTGCCCGTCGGACAGGAAGTCGAGTCGTACGGTCTTGGGGGAGTCCATCGCCATCTTCAACCCGCGTGGCAGCTCTTCGAGGCCGTAGGCGCGCGGCCGGGCCACTCCGTGGGTGCGCGCCGGCACCATCCGCTCGGTGGTGGTGTCGAGCAGGTACACGGCGAGGCCGTCGTGGTTGATCATCGATCTCAATCGACCCACCGTGGAGTCCAGCACCTCGTCGAGGTCGAGCGAGGCGGGCAGCGTCTGTGCCACTCGCTGCAGCGCGAACAGCAGCGAGTTGGCCTCGGCGAGGCGACTCACCCGATCGAGCGCCACCTGCTGCTGCTTGGCGGCGTCGGCCGCGGCGCGGTGCGCGAGCCCACTGGTGAACGCCACGAGCAGCAGCAAGCCGGCCCACAGGGCGCCGTCCTGCAGGCCCGTCCGCACGCCCACGTCGCCCACGTACTGCACGGTGGTGACCACCACCGCGGCCGTGGCGATGTACACGCTATACATCTCGCCGGCGGCGAACCCGGCGAGCATGCCGGTGGGCACGAAGAAGAGCACGAAGGGGGAGCCCCACGCGCCGGTGAGCAGTACCGCGGCGGTGTTCAGGGTCTGCTCGATCACGATGCGCCGACGCACCATCGGGTCGTTGCGGTACGGCGCGGGCACCAGGCACGCGGCGAGGGTGTAGGCCACCGCGAGACCGGTGATGACGCTGAGGCTCCAGTGACCTTCGGACAGTTCGGGGACGGCACGAACCAGCGCCCCGGCCAGCGCCGCGAGGCGGAAGGGCCACAACGGTGCCGCGCTGAGCGTGGGGTTGGCCGGCACCGGGTGCAGGGTGCGCGGGCCGCGGCGATCGACGCCGTCAGGCGGTGGGCGATCGCTCTGGCGCCGTTCCACGAGCGGCCAGCTCACCCCCTGCGGGTCCGCGGGCTGCCCAGCGCGTGGGTTCCTCGGATCCTTGCTGTCGTCGGGCACGTGGTGATGCTACTGACGCGGCGGTCGGGCGGATCGTGACCGCTCACCGTGCCACTCGGTTCACCGGCGAGGGGCCGGATACGGTGGCGTCATGATCCTGGTGGGGCTGACCGGCGGTATCGGTTCGGGAAAGTCGACGGTGAGTGCGGCGCTCGCCGCACGCGGGGCGGTGATCGTCGACGCCGATGCCATCGTGCGCGACGTGCAACAGCCCGGTTCCCCGGTGCTGCAACAGATGGCGGAGCGATTCGGCCCCCAGGTGATCGCCGCCGACGGGACGCTGGATCGGGCGGCGGTGGCGGGCATCGTGTTCACCGATGCCGACGCGTTGAAGGACCTCAATGCCATCGTGCATCCGGCCGTGGCCGCCGAGATGAACCGGCGGGTGATGGCCGAGGTGGCCACCGACCGCGTGGTGGTGATGGACATCCCGCTGCTGGCGGAGAACCCTCGCGAGGGGCTGCAGGGCGCCATCGTGGTCGACGTGCCCGAGGAGACGCAGGTCGAGCGGCTCGTGCGTCATCGCGGTTTCGACGAGGCCGATGCTCGGGCGCGCATCGCCAAGCAGGCGACGCGCGAACAGCGTCGGGCGATGGCGTCGTTCGTGGTCGACAACAGCGGCGACCTGGCGGCGCTCGAGCCGCAGATGGACGCGTTGTGGGCGTGGTTGCACACCCTGCCGCAGCTGCCGCCCGACTACGAGTTCGCGGGCCGCCCGAAGCCATCCAGCCCCGACACGGCGAGCCCGGACACGGCTACCATCTGAGCCGGGCCTCGGTCTCGCCCTCCACGATGCGACCCGTGGGCACGAACCCCAGCCGCTCGTAGAACCGGCGCGGCGACCCAGTTCCTTCGCCCCAACTGGTGGTGAGCGTGCGGTGCCCCTGGTCGGCGAGTTGTTGGCAGAGCTGATGCACCACCGTGGTGCCGATGCCGCGGCGTTGGTGCATCCGGTCGACCAGCAGGCGCCACAGGTACGGCTCGGGGTGGTGCTCGGTGACCTCGGCGAGCATCACGAAGGCGACGCGCTCGCCGTCGGCCACGACACCGCGCAGCCACGGCACCACGGGTGCGCCATCGATGACCTCCGGGAAGAGCGCATCGCGGAACGACAGCGCCATCGGCGACACGAAACGTTCTTGGGAGTGGTGGGTGCGCAACCGACCCCACAGGTACGCGTCGTCGGGGGTGATCTCCGCCAACTGCACGTCGGACGGAGGAGTGTCGGGTCGGGCCAACCAGGCGGCCCGGTCGTCGCGCAGCATCGCGTACCGCGTGTCGTCCTCCCAGCTTCCGCGGATCGGGTAGCTCTGGCGGGAGAACGACTCGAAGGTCATGCCGATGGCCTCGAGCACCCGCATCGATGCCACGTTCTCCTCGTCGAGACTGGCTTCGAACCGATGCACGTCGGTGGTGGCCAGGAGATGGTCGACCAGCGCCCCGGCCGCCTCGGACGCGAATCCCTTTCCCTGGTACTGGCCGCGCAGCGTGTAGCCGAGTTCGGCGACGTGGCCGCCATCGTGCAGGTGGCACGCGAGATCGCCCACCAGCACGGGTCCGCCCGGTTCGTCGAGCTCGAGCGCGAGGTTCACCCACCGGCCCTCCGGGATGGTGTCGAACTCGGGGTTGGCGGCGAGCCGTTCGAGGAATGTGGCCTCCGAGTAGGGAAGGTCCCAGTCCTGGAAGTGGTTGATCACCGGGTCGTTGCGATACGCGGCCACAACAGCGGCGTCGGCCGCGCGCATGCAGCGCACGGTGAGTCGGGGAGTGGAGAACAACATCGCGACATCGTACCGGATGACGAACATGCGTTCGGATGGCTAACATGGCCGCCGTGCCCGACTTCAAGGTGGTGTCCGACTTCGCTCCGGCCGGCGATCAGCCGAAGGCCATCGCCCAGCTGGCCGAGGGCGTGAACCGGGGCGATCGCTTCCAGACCCTTCTGGGCATCACCGGCTCGGGCAAGAGCGCCACCATCGCGTGGACCATCGAGGCCACGCAGAAGCCCACGCTCATCCTCGCGCCCAACAAGTCGCTGGCCGCGCAGCTCACCCAGGAGATGCGCGAGTTCTTCCCGAACAACCGGGTCGAGTACTTCGTCAGCTACTACGACTACTACCAACCCGAGGCGTACATCGCCTCCAGCGACACCTACATCGAGAAGGACTCGTCCATCAACGACGAGATCGATCGCCTGCGGCACTCGGCCACGGCCGCCCTTCTCACGCGGCGCGACACCATCGTGGTCGCATCGGTCAGTTGCATCTACGGCATGGGCGATCCGGCCGAGTACAAGGGGCAGCTGCTCGAGCTGCACACCGGTATCGACTACGACATGCGCAGCATCCTGCGCCGGCTGGTGGATCTGCAGTTCGACCGCAACGACCTCACCCTCGGTCGCGGCAAGTTCCGCGTGCGCGGTGACACCATCGAGGTGCACCCGTCGTACGAGGAATCGGTGGTGCGCATCGAGATGTTCGGCGACACGGTGGATCGCATCACCACGGTGGATCCCCTCACCGGCGAGACCCTCCACGAGCACAGCGAGATCCTCGTCTTCCCCGCCACTCACTACGTGACGGGCGAAGAGCGCATGCGCAAGGCGGTCATCGGCATCGAGGCCGAGCTGCAGGAGCGGCTGGCGTGGTTCGAGGCCAACAGCAAGTTGCTCGAGGCGCAGCGCCTGCGCATGCGCACGCAGTACGACCTGGAGATGATCCAGGAGGTCGGCTACTGCAACGGCATCGAGAACTACTCCATGCACATCGACGGCCGCTCCACCGGAGAGCCACCGTTCACCCTGCTCGACTACTTCCCCGACGACTTCCTGTTGGTCATCGACGAGAGCCACGTGGCCGTCCCGCAGTTGCACGGTCAGTACCTGGGCGACCTTCGCCGCAAGGACGAACTGGTCGAGCACGGCTTCCGTCTGCCCAGCGCACGCGACAACCGACCGCTGCGGTTCGAGGAAGTGCTCGAACGCATCAACCAGTGCGTCTTCATGTCGGCCACGCCCAGTCAGTACGAACTGCAGCACAGCACGCAGGTGGTGGAGCAGATCGTCCGTCCCACAGGCCTGGTCGACCCCGAGGTCATCGTCAAGCCCACCAAGGGGCAGATCGACGACCTCATCGAGCTGGTCAACGACCGCATCACCCGCGGCGACCGCGTGCTCGTCACCACGCTCACCAAGAAGATGGCCGAAGACCTCACCGACTACCTGCTCGAGCAGGGCCTGCGGGTGCGCTACCTGCACAGCAACATCGACACCATCCAGCGCATCGAGATCCTCCGTGCGCTGCGCCTCGGCGAGTTCGACGTGCTGGTCGGCATCAACCTGTTGCGCGAGGGTCTCGACCTTCCCGAGGTCAGCCTGGTGTGCATCCTCGACGCCGACAAGGAGGGCTTCCTGCGCAGCGAGACGTCGCTCATCCAGATGATCGGGCGCGCGGCTCGCAACGTGGACGGCCAGGTGGTGATGTACGCCGACAAGATCACCCGCTCGATGGAGCTGGCCATCAACACCACCCAGGTGCGCCGCCAGAAGCAACTCGAGTACAACGCCGAGCACGGCATCGACCCGCAGACCATCCGCAAGGCCGTGGGCGACATCCTGTCCCTGCTGCGCCCCGACGACTCAGCGCCGGTGCCGGGCAAGGGCCAGCGCCGCAGCCGCGAGCGCGAGAAGGTGCAGCGCGAGCTGAAGACGCTGCCGCAGCAAGAGCTCGCACGTCTCATCCAGACGCTCGAGGAAGAGATGCACGAGGCCGCCGCCGAGCTGAAGTTCGAGTACGCCGCCCGACTGCGCGACGAGGTCAACGAGTTGCGCCGCGAACTCCGCGACGCGCAGTGAGCCCGTCGCTCGTCGCCGTCCAACCGGGCCATGTGCCCGACGGCGTCGAGCTCGACGTGCGTCCCGCACCGAACGGTGTGCACGTGGTGCTGACGGCGGCGCGTTCGCTGGGCGACGGCGACCGTCTGGCCACGGGTCGGTTCGCCGCGCCAAGTGCCTGGGCGGGTCTCGTCGTGCACTCCGATGGTGCGCCCGAGTACCTGGGCTTCGCGTTCACCCAGTTCGCCCTGCCGGTGGTGGCGGGTCCGTCGCTCGACTTCGACTTCCATCCGGCCCACAACCTGCACTCTCCGTCGGCGGTGGGCGTGCTGGTGGTGCGGGCGGGCGATCGCACCGCGCTCGTCGCTCCGATCTCGAACCCCCACGAACAGATCATCGCGGTGCACGCGGGTGCGTTGCGGTGGGGATGGCACGGCGACCTGCAGGAGGTGGCCGCCGGCTTCTCCACCGTGCTCGGTGTGTACGAGGGCGCCTCGGCGGCCGAGGTGTTCGAGCAGTGGTCGGCCGACCTCGGTGGCGGCACTCCGCTCGCGATGCGCAGCCGCGACCGCAACCCGGTCACCTCGCATCTGTCGTACTGGACCGACAACGGCGCGGCCTACTGGTATCGCACCGAGCCCGGTCTCACCATCGGCGAATCGGTGGCCCACGCCGTCACCCAGCTGCGCGGCACAGGGGTGCCGGTGCACGCGGTGGAGCTCGATTCGTGGTGTTATCCGCACGAGGTGCTGCGGCCCATCGCCGAGATCGGCTACCCGGAGGAAGTGCCGCCCACCGGCATGATGCGCTGGGAGCCCCGGCCCGACGCGTTCCCGTCGGCGGGTGCACCTGCCGATCCGATCGAGGCGTGGTCGGCCGGCGTCGGGCATCCGCCGCTCGTGGTGCACTCGCGGCACATCGGCCCGGCGTCCACGTACCTCGCCGAGGGCGAGTGGTTCGTCGACGACCTCGCCGCGTTCCCGGTCGATCCAGCGTTCTTCCGTCGCTGGTTCGACGATGCCGTGCGCTGGGGCGTGTGCTGCATCGAGCAGGACTGGATGCTCATGTACTGGTTCGGCGTGCGCGCGTTGCGGGCGGTGGCGGGCCGTGCGCAGCAGTGGCAGCGTGCGCTCGACCAGCACGCCCACGACACCGGCGTCGGGCTGATGTGGTGCATGGCCACCCCGGCCGATCTCGTGCTGGCCGCCTCGCTCCCCGGCGTGGTGGCAGTGCGCACCAGCGACGACTATCGCTTCGCCGCCGACCCGGCGCAGCTCTGGATCTGGTACCTCACCGTCAATCGGCTCGCCGGGGCGCTGGGGCTGCCGGCGTTCAAGGACGTGTTCTTCTCGCAGGTGCCAGAACCGGACGCCGACCCCATCGATGGCGACCCGCACGCCGAGTTCGAGGCGCTGCTGTCGGCGCTCTCGGCCGGCGTGGTGGGCATCGGCGATCGCATCGGCCACACCGACGCCGAGGTGGTGCTCCGCACGTGCGACGGCGACGGTCGTCTCCGCCACGTCGATGCGCCCGTGGCACTCGTCGACGACTGCCTGTTCGGTGCGCCAGCCCGCGGCGAGCGGCTCGCGTGGGCCACTGCCACCGCCACGACGGATCGGGGCCGGTGGACCTACGTGCTCGCCGTCAACGCGTCGATGCCGGGGGTGAACATCACCGACTCGTACGTCATCGACGATGTGGCCGACGTCCTCGACTGGCGCACCGGCAGCAGCGGCTCGGCGAGTGCCCTCACGGCCTCACTCGCTCCACGCGACTGGTCGTTCTGGGTGATCGCCCCGCCCGGTGCATCGGCCCGCGAGGGCGACCTCACCAAGTACGTCACCGTCCCCAGCAACAGGACCTGAGTTCGCTCGTCAGGGTCAGAAGGTGCTGACGAGGGGGGCGCTGAGCACCACGCTCAGGCTGTCGGCCGGCTGCGGCAGGGCGAACAGGTAGCCCTGGCCCAGACGGCAGCCCATGCGCACCAGACGGTCGCACTGCAGTTGCGTCTCGATGCCTTCGGCGATCACGTTCAGTCCTGCTTCGGCGGCCATGGCGATCATCGCCTTCACCACCACGGGCTCGCGATCGCCGTTCACGACCTGGCCGGTGAACCGACGGTCCAGCTTCACGCCGTTGATGGGCAGTGACGTGAGTGTCTCCAGTGAGGCGAAGCCCGTCCCGAAGTCGTCGAGCACGAGATGCACGCCCATGTCGGCGACGGCGATGAGTTCGTTGCGCACGGTGGCCGGCAGCTCGAAGGTCTGCCGCTCGCTCAGTTCGATCGAGAGCGCTTCCGGCGGGATGCGGTGCTTGGCCAGCAACGTGGACACCGAGTGGTGGAACGTGTTGTCCATCTTGCTGTCGAACTCGAAGTTCACGGCCAACTGCAGGTTCGGCACGATGTGGCGGAACTCTGCCAGATGCTCCAGACCGTCGTCGAGGATGCGATCGAACAGCGCACCGAGCAGCCCGGCCTGCTGCACGATGCGCAGGAACTGATCCGGCTCACGGACGCCGTCGCGGTCCTGCCAGCGGGCGAGCGCCTCGATGGCGACGACCGCGCCGGTCTTCAGCTCCACGATGGGCTGGAAGTACGCCTTGATCGCTCCGAGCTCGATGGCCTCCAGCACAGCGGCCGCCTCGGTGGCGTCGGGGGTGGGGGCGTGGCGGGTGCTGTGCGTGTGCTCGAGCTGCGCCTCGGCCTCCAGCAATGCACCCTCGAGGCCACGCTCGGGGTGGCGCACGCCGGCGCCGATGGCGACGGAGATGTCGGAGGCGCCGAAACCCTGACGGAGCAGGCGCTCCATCTCGGCGATCTCGGCGTCGGGAATGCCCACGAGCATCACGCCCAGGCGATCGCCGGTGAGGCGGGCACCGTAGTGGTGGTCGCCCAACACCTCGCGCACGATGGTGCCCGCGGTGCGGATCTGCTCGTCGCCGGCGGAGTGGCCGTGCATCTCGTTGCTGCGCTTCAGCTCGTCGAGCTCGATCACGAAGATCGCGGCGTTCTCGCCGAACTCTGCGCAGAAGTGCTCGTCGTGGCGCATGCGGTGTTCCCAGCCCTGACGGGTGGCCATCCCGGTGAGCGGATCGGCCGCACCTTCGTAGACCTCGGGTGCGCGCCGGTCGGCGGCGCGCCGTTCCACGGCGAGGGAGCGCTCTGCGTGGGCGAGCGCGCCGAGGACGGTACCGAATGCAGCCGCCTGCGTGCGCAGGGCTTCGAACCACGAATACGCGGGAGGTGTGCCACCGAAGCCGACGAGCTCACCGAACATCTCGCCATCGGGCAGGAGCACGGGGACTTCGAGTCGGCTGTCGGCGCTCTCGCCCACGTCCTTCGAGACTGCCTGATGCACGCGGAGCACGCCGCTCGGGTCCACCACGGCAAGGGCCTGGCTGACGCCACCCTGCGCACGTGTGAGCACCCAGGTGGGAAGACCGGAGGTGGCGGAAAGGTGTTCGAGGACGCCGAGCGACGTACGCGAGAAATTCGTGTCGTTGCTGGATCCGGATGTCATGCCTCTGATATCGGCATCACAACGGTGCAACTTGAACAACCCATGAAGGTTCGTTCACGGTTGCAGGTGTGGGGAGTCCGGGTCGGAGACGTCCCGGTCGGGGCGGCTCAGGATCACCACGAATATGGCTGTGACCAGCAGTGCGAGGCCCGCCACGGCCAGCGCGGCGGGTGGTCGCCAGCGAGTGAGTGCCGCGGCCGCGACGGTCACTGCGGTCGCCGCTGCACCGACACCCACCGTGGGCAACAGATCGCCCCGCAGCCGGGGGAGTGGGGAGGATCGCCGGACGCGAGCGCCCCGCGCGGCCACCTCGGCAGCGATGAACCCCCCGAGTGCCACGGTGACGGCGCCGGAGGTCCCTCGTTCGGACAACCCCATCATCGCCAGCACCGCCGTGAAGGTCATTGCCCCGAACATCGTGGTCTCGCGGTCCAGCCACACGAAGCGTACGAGCAGCATCGGTGCGATCAGGCACAACACGACGCCCGAACCCACCCAGCCGGTGACCAGCGAGATCGATGCGGCGAGGGCGGCGTGCACGACGATGACGGCTCGGCGGGTCATCGGCGCATCCGAGCGTGCTGGGAGCGGCGCAGCGCGGCGACGGCGCTGGCCAGCGAGGTGTCGGCCGACCACGTGGTGACGGGGAACCCTTCGTCGGCGAGCGCCTCGCGTTGGAGCCGCCACTCGTGGGCCACCATCCGCCGAGCGGTGGCATCGGCCTGGTCGACCGGAGTGGGGAGCAGATCGAGGGTCTCGACCACGACGGCCACCACCGAGCGCCCGGTGTGACGTAGATGGTGCAGATCGTCGACCAGATCAGTGCGCGTGAGCGGTGTGAGCGCGATGACCAGCGCGGCCGGCGACACCCGCAGCCGAGTGAGGTCGACGCGGTCGGCCTGCCCGTGCTGCACCGCCGTCCCCACATCGAGCAGGGCTTCCAACATCGCGTACCGCGCTCGGTTGCCGGTGCCCGGCGCGAGCGTGCGCACCAGACGGCCGCGGGTGATGAGTCCCACACGATCCTGCGTCGCCAGGTGCAGTTGGGCGATGGCCCAACCGGCGTGTGCGGCGCGCCCGATGACCCGCTGTTGGGTGATGCTCAACGATCCCAGGCCGTCGGCGAAGGTGTCGATGAGGAGCACGACTTCACCGTTGCGCTCGGGGTGTCGCCGGTTCACCTGCGGATCGCCGGTGCGTGCGGTGGCTCGCCAATTGAGATCGCGCAGTCGGTCGCCCGGCTGGAAGCCGCGGATCTCGGCGAAGTCGAATCCGTCGCCCACCGCACGCGAGGTGTGGGCGCCCAGGAACGCTCTCGAGTCCGGTGGCGGCAGCAACTCGCGCACGCGTGCGGCGGGGGGCAGCACGCGCACCCGGTCGGCCAGTTCGATGGTGGTGTCCCAGGTGAGCAGGCCGCCCGGCGCGCGGCTCTCCACCACCACGCTGCCGATGGAGGCCCGGCCCCACCCGGTGGCGGTGACGGCGAACGGTTCCACCGGCGAGTCGGCGCGGATCTGCCACGCCACGCCGTGTGCCGGCCATCGAGGTTCCCACACCCCACCCAGATCCAGACGAGCGATGACATGGAGTCCCGCTGGCACCGTGACCTGCAGGCCGCCCTCCACCGAGTCGCCCTCGATGATCGACGTCTGGACGAGCGTGAGCTCGGCAGCGATGTCGACGGGTGCGCGGCGGCGGAGGCCGATGGCCAGGCTGGTGGCGAACGGCGCGGCGGCGGCCACCAGCGCCGGCTTGCCGAAGCTGAGTGCGACCACCACCAGCACGACGGCCGCCCCGGCATACCCGAGCAGGCGCGGATCGCGACTGGGGGCGATCACTGCCACGACGGTGCCGGGACCGATCGGATCGCGACGGCCACCACGTCGGCCGGGTCGATGCCGCGCGCCCAGGCCTCGGACGTGAGGACCACGCGGTGGGCCAGCGCCGGTACGGCGACGGCTCGTACGTCATCGGGTGTGACGAAGTCGCGGCCGGCCAGCAGCGCGGTGGCTCGGCTGAGCTTGAGCACCGCGAGCGTGCCGCGCGGGCTGGCACCCACCGACAGGTCCCGCACGCCGCGCGTGCTGCGCACCAGGTCGACCACGTAGTCGGTCATCACGTCGCTCACCTGCACCTGCTCGAGCGATCGTTGCAGCGCCACGAACGTGGCCGCGTCCATCACCGGCTGCAGCGTCACGTCGTCGACTTGGCGGTCGAGACGACGGTGCACCATCTCCACCTCCGCGTCGCGGGCGGGGAGGCCGATGGTGGTGCGCAGGATGAAGCGGTCGAGTTGTGCCTCGGGCAGCGGGTAGGTGCCCTCCGACTCGATCGGGTTCTGCGTCGCGATCACCAGGAACGGTGTGGGCAGCGCGTGGGCCACTCCGTCGGCGGTGGTCTGGCGTTCCTGCATCGCCTCCAGCAGCGCTGCCTGGGTCTTGGCGGGTGCGCGGTTGATCTCGTCGGCCAGCACCAGCGAGGCGAAGATGGGCCCGGGTCGGAAGCTGGGCTCACGCGACGCGAGGTCGAGCACGGTGGCGCCCGTGATGTCGGCCGGCAGCAGGTCGGGGGTGAACTGCACTCGCGAGTAGCTGAGGCCGGCGGCGGTGGCGATGGACCGAGCGGTGAGTGTCTTCGCCACGCCGGGGACATCGTCGAGCAACACGTGGCCGTCGGCCACCAGCCCGGCCACGATGAGTTCGAGGACCGGCCGCTTGCCAATGACGGCTCTGCTCACCTCGTCGACGATGGCCTTCACGGCGTCGGCGGCGGCAGCGGGGGAGAGGGTGGTCACAGGTGCTCCAGTTCGTGCAGGACGGAATCGAGTTGGCGGCGGGGCAGCAGGGCCCTTCCTTCGGAGGCCACGAGCGCGGCCGCCATGGGCGAGACGAACTGGGCGAGCGCGCGTTCGTCGGCGAGCAGGTCGTTCGAAAGGCCGCGGCGGGCTTGCAGCGTGATGCGCAGTTCGCGGGCGAGTCGGGCCGTGACGGTCTCGGACACGAAGCGACCACGCACGCGCAGCTCCTCGGCGAGGCCGGCGAGGTCGCGCGGGAGTTCGGGGGAGGAGATCTCGAAGTCGGGCGGTGCCGCTTCGAACGGGCTCGGCGGTACTCGCCGTACCAACCCGACGACGAGGTGCGTGCCCAGCAGCACGAGCGCCATCGCGAGCACGGCGCGCAGCGCGAGGTGCGCCACGTCGGGTCGCAGGAGCGCGACGGCGAGTGCCACCGCGCTGCCGCCGGTGAGCACCTGCATGGGCTTCACGCGCGCACGCTCCGCTCGCGGAGGGCGCGCTCGGCAGCCTGCAACGCGGCCACGGCTCGGCGACGCTCGGTGTCGGTGACGGGGTGCTCACTGAATCGGGCCAGCAGGAACAGATCGGTCACGACGGCCGATGCGTCGGCCGGGATGTCCAATGCATCGAGCGCACGATGAAGGTGTTCCTCCGGTGCCTCGTACGGTGCCCGCGGAGCGCCTGCGTCGGCGAGCCCATCGAGGAGCGCGGCGTACGCGGCGATGACCGCGCGGCGAGGGTCGTCGTCGTCGAGCAGCAGCCGTGCGGTGTCGGCGAAGGTCTGTGCGGCCGCCTCCTCGTCCATCGGAGCGGGTTCGGGCAGCATCGGTGCGCTGCCCCATGGTGCGAGCCGTCCGCGTCGGTCGTCGCGCGTGCGCCGATAGGTGAGCATGATGGCCACGATGGCGGCGAGGCCGAAGCCGATGATCACGCCCATCAGCCCCGACCCCACGTCCTCCGACGAACCCGTCGTGTCGTCGGCCGGGCGGTCGGCGGGAGGCCCGGTGTCGGTGGTGGGATTGGAGGGCAGCAGCACCGTCGTGGCGGGCGGCGTGACGTCGTCGGTCTGCGGTGCCGACCGAGGCGATGTGGTGACCGCCGCGATCGCGAACAGCGACACCAGCACCATCGCCAGACCCTTCAGCGTCTCGCGGTCGGGAGCGCGATCCCGGCGTCGCAACCCGAGGAACACTCCCGAGGCGACGACGCCGCCGATGACCGCGCCGATGGCCGCTCTCCGCAGGGCGTCGCCGCGGTCGATGTCGGCCGGCTCGAAGTGTCGGAACACGCCGGCCGCGCTGGCCACGAGCACCGTGAGCAGCAGTGCGACACCTGCGAGCCACCATGCCGGACGGGACCCCGACGACCAGTGTGGGCCGGGTCGGGAGGGCATGGGGGAACTCTTGCACACGCCGAACACCCGGCCCCGACGGTGCGATGACGCGAGGGAACATGTGTTCGTCGTCGAGTGCTAGCATGCCGCACATGTCGTGTCCCGCAGCGCCTGGCCACCCGGGCATCCACCATCGGTAGCCTCGCCTCATGCCCCCGGCTTCCCAAGCGAAGATCCATCAACCGATGATCACGGTGCGCGGCGCGCGCGAGCACAACCTGAAGAACGTCAGCATCGAGATCCCTCGCGACCGCCTGGTGGTGTTCACAGGTCTGTCGGGATCCGGCAAGAGCAGCCTTGCGTTCGACACCATCTACGCCGAGGGGCAGCGGCGGTACGTCGAGTCGCTGTCCGCGTATGCGCGTCAGTTCCTCGGCCAGATGGACAAGCCCGACGTCGATGTCATCGAGGGGCTGTCGCCCGCCATCTCCATCGACCAGAAGAGCGCCAGTCGCAATCCGCGTTCCACCGTGGGCACCATCACCGAGGTCTACGACTACCTGCGCCTGTTGTTCGCCCGCATCGGCGTGCAGCACTGCCCCAACGACGGCACACGACTGCAGCGCCAGACCCCGCAGCAGATCGTCGATCGCATCCTGCTGTTGCCCGATGGCACTCGGTTCCAGGTGCTCGCGCCCGTGGTCCGCGGCCGCAAGGGCGAGTACGACACGCTCTTGCAGGACCTCGCGTCGCAGGGCTTCGTGCGCGCGCGCATCGACCACGAGGTGGTCGACATCTCCGAGTTCCTGAAGCGCGACGAGAAGCTCGCTCGCTACGAGCAGCACACCATCGAGATCGTGGTCGACCGTCTGGTGCGACGCGACGGCATCGAGCGCCGCCTCACCGACTCGTTGGAGACCGCGCTCAAGCTGGCCGACGGTGTGGCCGAGGTCGAGCTCGTGGCGAAGGATGGCGAGGTCGAGGGCGAGACGCTCACCTTCAGTCAGCACCTCGCCTGTCCGAAGTGCGGCACGAGTTACGACGAACCCGCTCCGCGCAACTTCTCGTTCAACTCTCCGTACGGCGCCTGCGAAGCGTGCGACGGTCTGGGCACCACGTTCGAGGTCGACCCCGACCTGGTCATCCCCGACGTCGACGCGTCCATCAACGGTGGCGCGATCGCACCGTGGCGCACCAGCAACACGCAGTACTTCACGCGCATGCTCGAAGCCGTGGCCGACCACTACGGCATCGACCTCGACAAGCCGTACAAGAGCCTCACCGCGAAGCAGCAGAAGGTGGTGCTGTACGGCGTCGACGGCAACCTGAAGGTGAAGTACAAGAACCGCTACGGACGTACTCGCGAGTACTCCACCGCCTACGAAGGTGTCATCCCGTGGCTGAACCGCCGACGTGAGGGCGCCGAGAGCGACTGGGCCCGCGAGCAGTACGAGGGGTACATGCGCGAGGTGCCGTGCAGCAAGTGCGATGGCGCCCGGCTCAAGCCCGCCACGCTCGCCGTCACGGTGAACGACAAGAACATCTCCGAGATCTGCGACATGGCCATCGGCGAGTCGTCGAAGTTCCTCGGCGGACTCGAGCTCAACGAGCGCGATCGCATGATCGCCGAGCGGGTCACCAAGGAGATCAACGCGCGTCTGGGCTTCCTGCTCGACGTGGGCCTCGACTACCTCACGCTGTCGCGTGCAGCCGGCACCCTGGCCGGCGGCGAGGCGCAGCGCATCCGGCTCGCCAGCCAGATCGGCAGTGGTCTGGTGGGCACGCTGTACGTGCTCGACGAGCCGTCGGTGGGCCTTCACCAGCGGGACAACCGGCGGCTCATCGACACGTTGCTGCGGCTGCGCGACCTGGGCAACACGGTGCTCGTGGTGGAACACGACGCGGACACCATCCGCGAGGCCGACTGGATCGTCGACATCGGCCCGGGTGCCGGTGAGCACGGTGGGGCCGTGGTCTACAGCGGTCCGGTGAAGGGCATCCTCAAATCGAAGGAGTCCATCACCGGTCAGTACCTGTCGGGCAAGCGGAGCATCCCCGTGCCGCAGGTGCGTCGCTCACCCGGGCTGGAGTGGGTCGAGATCGTGGGCGCGCGCGAGCACAACCTGCGCAACATCGACGTGCGCCTTCCGCTCGGCTGCTTCGTCGCCGTCACCGGCGTCAGCGGCAGCGGCAAGAGCACGCTCGTGCGCGACATCCTGCTGCCGGTGCTCATGCAGAAGATCTACAAGTCGAAGGACGCGGCGGGCCGGCACAAGACCATCCGCAACGTCGAGCTGCTCGACAAGGTCATCGACATGGACCAGTCGCCCATCGGCCGCACGCCGCGCAGCAACCCGGCCACCTCCACCGGGGTGTTCGACAACATCCGCAAGCTGTTCGCCACCACCGCCGAGGCCAAGGTGCGCGGCTACATGCCTGGCCGGTTCAGCTTCAACGTGCAGGGCGGTCGCTGTGAGGCGTGCTCGGGCGACGGCACCATCAAGATCGAGATGCACTTCCTGCCCGACGTGTACGTGCCATGCGAGGTGTGCAAGGGCGCCCGCTACAACCGCGACACGCTCGACATCCAGTTCAAGGGCAAGAACATCGCCGACGTGCTCGACATGCCGGTCGCCGAGGCCGTGCACTTCTTCGCCAACCAGCCCGCCATCGGTCGGTACATGCAGACCCTCCTCGACGTGGGGCTCGGGTACGTGCGTCTCGGCCAGTCGGCGCCCACGCTGTCGGGCGGCGAGGCCCAGCGAGTGAAGCTGGCCACCGAACTCGCCAAGCGCAGTACGGGCCACACCATCTACCTGCTCGACGAGCCCACCACCGGCCTGCACTTCGAAGACGTGCGCCGCTTGCTCACCGTGCTGTCGCGACTGGTGGATCAAGGCAACACCGTGCTCGTCATCGAGCACAACCTCGACGTCATCAAGACGGCCGACTGGATCATCGATCTCGGTCCCGAAGGTGGCAGCGGTGGTGGCCTGGTGGTGGCCGAAGGCGCCCCGGAGGACATCGCCCGCACCGAGGGCAGCCACACCGGTCGCTTCCTGCGTCCGCTGCTGGGCCTGGAGTGAACACGTCCCCACCGCCGCAGTCGGCGCTGCAGCCCGATCACTCGGTGCTGCAACGACGCACGCTCAACGTGCTGCGGTCGGCGCAGGTGCCCGGGCAGGCCGCCGTGGCCGGTGTGGTCGCGGTGGGCGCGTTGCTGGCGAAGGACCTGTTGCACGGCAACGACCGGTTCTCCGGTTCGGGCGGTGCCGCGTTCACCCTGGGTTCGGCGTTCCTGGCCGTCCCGCTGTCGGCGTTCATGCGCCGGCGCGGTCGGCGACCGGGATTGATGTTCGCGTTCGGACTCGGCGCGGTCGGCGCCTCCATCGCGGCGACCGGTGGCCAGTTGCGGTCGTTCCCGTTGTTCCTCGTCGGCATGCTCTGTTTCGGCGGCGCGCAGGCGGCCACCTTGCAGGGCCGTTACGTGGCGGCCGACCTCGCCCCCGAGCACGACCGCGCCCGAGCCATCGCGAGCGTGGTGGTGGTGGGCACCTTGGGCGCCATCTTCGGACCCATCCTCGCCCCGTGGGAGAAGCGGGTGGGTGTGGCCATCGGGCTCGACGAGTTCATCGGTCCGTTCCTGTTCGCCTCGCTGTTCCTGCTGGTGTCGCTCGCGGTCATCGCTCGTTTCCTCCGGCCCGACCCGTTGGCGGTGAACGGTCAGCTCGATCCGCACGCCCAACGGGTTCGGCCGCTGCGGCAGGTGCAGTTGTCGGCGGGCGTCATCCGCCGCAGTCACCTCGCACCGCTCGGCCTGGTGGCCATGGTCGCCTCGCAGACGGCGATGGTCGCGGTGATGACCATGACTCCGTCGCACATGAAGGATCACGGCCAGGCCGATCTGTCGGCCTACGTCATCGCGCTGCACATCGCCGGCATGTACGCGTTCGCGCCGTTCGTCGGTCGGTTCGTGGGCCACTTCGGCGAGATCCGCAGCATCATGATCGGCTCGGTCGTGCTGGGCGCCGGCACCATCGCCGCAGTCGTCGCCGGGTACGTGCCGTGGCTCATCTTCGCCGGCCTGTTCCTGTTGGGAGTCGGCTGGAACATCGGGCTCATCGCCGGTTCGGCGCTGCTCACCAACACCGTGCCGTCGAACAGTCGGGTCGAGGTGCAGGGCACGGCCGACCTGACGATGAGCTTCTGCGGTGGGTTGGCGGCGTTCGGCTCGGGCTTCGTGAAGCAGGCGTGGGGCTTCCACCTGCTGGCCGACGCGGCCACGTTGTTGGCGGGCGGCCTGCTCGTGATCGCCTACGTGCAGTTGCGGCTCAACGGCCGCGCAGCTTCTTGCTGAGCTCGTTGAGGCGTGCCTTCTCGGGCTTGCTGAGCGCATCGATGCCCTGCTCGCTGATCTTGTCGAGCAGCAGGTTCAGTTCGTGCTCCTCCAGCGGCGAGTGCGTGGGCGTGCTGCCCTCCCATGGGCCCGACACCACGGTCTGACCACCCTTGCGCGGCTTCGGCTGGGACGGACGCTTCGTGCGTCCACCACCCATGCGGGGGATGAAGTCGAGTTGTTCGAGCATGCCGCACTGCCGTGCGCCGACCAGGGCGACGACGATGACGAGCAGGCCCATGAGCAGCGCCTCGTACGCGCCGTCGCCGATGTACTGCAGCACCATCAATCCGACGTACACGGCCGCGAACACCCAGATGGGAATGCCGAACCAGGCGGTGGCCGACGGGTTGTCGAGTGCGTAGACCACCAGCAACGCGAGTGCGAGGAGGTTGAGCCCGTCGACCCCGACGTCGGGTTCCAGCTGCAACAACGTGACCAGCAGCGCCGGGAGAATGGTCATGGTGGCGAGCAGGATGGTGTAGCGCCCGCGACCGATTCGTTCCTCCACGATGTGGCCGACGAACCAGAAGAACACCAGGGTGATGGCCACCCACACCGTCGGGCGGGCGTACAACGGCCACGTGAAGATGCGCCACACGTCGCCGGCGCGCACGCCGGCTCCGTAGAAGATGAGATTGGTCTGCGAGGCCTTGTCGAAGGCGTACCAGAACATGCTCGCGATGTTCAGGATGACGAGAAGCGCCGTGGTGGTGATGTCGATGGAGCCGATGCGGAACCAGCCATCGCGGCTGCGTCGCTCGGGCATGGAGAACTGGTAGCGGCCAGGCACGAGGTCAACCCTATCCTTGCCCCGTGGTAGCTCGCCCGCCGTCCGGCACGATTCCCGAGAGTCCCGGGTCGTACCAGTTCAAGGACAAAGAAGGGCGCGTCATCTACGTCGGCAAGGCGTCGAGCCTGCGTCAACGACTGAGCAACTACTTCCAGGATCCCCGCAACCTCCACCCGCGCACCGCTCAGATGGTGGCCACTGCGGCCACCGTCGAGTGGATCGAAGTGCGCAACGAGGTCGAGGCGCTGATGTTGGAGTACAGCCTCATCAAGCAGCACCGCCCGCGCTTCAACGTGCGACTGCGCGACGACAAGAGCTACCCGTTCCTCGCCGTCACGGTCGACGAGCAGTTCCCGCGGGCGATGGTCATGCGTGGCCGCAAGCGCAAGGGCACGCGCTACTTCGGCCCGTATGCGCACGCCTACGCCATTCGCGACACGCTCGACCTGTTGCTGCGCAGCTTCCCCATTCGCACCTGCAGCCCGGGGAAGTTCAACGAGCACCACCGTCTTGGTCGCCCGTGTCTGCTGTTCCACATCGAGAAGTGCAGCGGACCGTGTGTGGGCGAGATCGAGGAGATGCCGTACCGCCAGCTCGTGCAGGAGATGTGCGACTTCCTCGACGGCGACACCGACGACATCGTGCGCCGGCTCGAGTCCGAGATGGCATCGGCGGCCAAGGGTCTGGAGTACGAACGCGCCGCTCGCGTGCGCGATCGGCTCCTCGCCGTGCGCAAGGCCATCGAGAAGCAGCAGATGGTCGGTGACCGCAGCGAGGACATCGACGTCATCGGCATCGCCGACGACGAGTTGGAAGCGGCCGTGCAGGTGTTCTTCGTGCGCAAGGGCCGGGTGGTGGGCAGGAAGGGCTTCATCCTCGACAAGGTGGAGGAGCTCACCGAGGGCGGCCTCGTCGACCGCATCCTCGAGTCGCTCTACGGCGACGAGCCTCCGGCGGGGGTGCCCAAGCAGGTGCTGGTGCCGTCTGAGCCCGACGACGTCGCGACCTACGAGGAGTGGCTGGCCCACCTGCGTGGCAGCAAGGTGCAGATCCGTGTGCCACAGCGCGGCGACAAGCGCGATCTGCACGAGACCGTCACCCGCAACGCGCAGGAGGAGTTCATCCGGCATCGCCTCCGTCGCGCCGGCGACCACAATGCGCGCAGCCGTGCGCTCACCGAACTGCAGGACCTGTTGGGGCTGCCCGAGGCACCGCTGCGCATCGAGTGCTACGACATGGCGCACCTGCAAGGCACCGACTACGTCGGCAGCATGGTGGTGCTGGAGGACGGCCTGCCGAACAAGCGGGAGTACCGCCGCTTCAAGGTGAAGGACGTGCCTGGCAACGACGACTACGCGGCCATGGAGGAGGTGCTCACCCGGCGCCTCACCGCGTATTTGAACGAACGGGATCAGCCCCTCGACGACGAACTCGCCGACGATCTCACCCGGCCGGGGGCGCGCGGTCGCCCGAAGAAGTTCGCCTACCCGCCGCAGCTGCTGGTGGTCGACGGCGGGAAGGGTCAGCTGGCCGTGGCCGAGCGCGTGGTGCGTTCACTCGGACTGCAGGACGAGATTCCGTTGGCGTCGCTCGCCAAGCGCTTCGAAGAGGTGTACCTGCCCGGTCGCAGCGATCCGGTGGAGGTGCCCCGCGGCAGCGACGCGCTGTTCATGCTGCAGCGCATCCGCGACGAGGCCCACCGCTTCGCCAACTCGTTCCACCGCGAGCTGCGCGGCAAGCGGATGACGGCCAGCTCGCTCGACGGCATCGCCGGCCTCGGCGAGGCGCGCAAGAAGAAGCTGGTGCAGGCGATGGGTGGCGTCACCGCGGTGAAGAACGCCTCGCTCGACGACCTCAAGTCGCACTCGTTCCTGCCCGACGCCGTGGCCGAAGCCATTTACCTGAAGTTTCACCAGGGCACCACGTCGTCGCCACCCGCTCCCTGATCGCGCTGCCAGGTGCCGTTGCGGATGTCCCGCAACACGCGCTCGGTGTCGCGAGCCTGCTGCTCGAGCGGACTGCGGTGGTCAGCCCGCTGATGCGGCGGCAACCTCGGAGCGACGCCGTCGAACTTCTGCCGAGCGGCTTGCCGAGACACACCGAGCAGACGGCCGATGCGACTCCACGACCACTGCTCGCGCCTGGCCAGTGCGACGGCGCGTTGGAGCAGCCATTCCCGTTCCTCACCCAACTGGTGCGCCGCGATGAGCGCTTGCCGCGGGTCGTCGCCGAGGGACTGATCGAGCAATCGTTGGAGCTGTTGGCGCACAGGGCTGCCGTTGGGGTTGGGGCACCCGCCGACTGCACGTGATGACAAGCCCGGTTGTCGCATTGACAACCGTGGTTGTCGCGACGCGAATCCGAGTGGGTTGTTCTGGGTTCGTAGGGTGGGGCCATGATCGAGCGAGGCAGCGAGCCAGAGTTGGACGACGTGGTGGGGTTGACGATGGCGCTCGCGGGGATCAACTCGGTGAACCCGGGCCTGATGCCGGGTGGCGCGGGTGAGACCGCGGTGGCCGAGTTCGTGGCCGAGTGGATGCGCGAGCGCGGGTTCGAGGTGCACTGCAGCGAGGCTGCGCCGGGGCGGCCGAACGTGGTCGGTGTGCGCACGGGGAGCGGTGGCGGTCGATCGCTGCTGTACAACGGTCACCTCGACACGGTCGGGTCCACCGGCCCCGAGACGCTGCGGGTGTTCCGGGCCGACGGTCGCTTGCACGGCCGCGGTGTGCTCGACACCAAGGGTGGCTTGGCCGCGGCGATGATCGCCGCGGCGTCCATCGAACCGGGTGAACTCGCGGGTGACGTGATCATCGCCGCCGTGGCCGACGAGGAGCTCGCCAGCGTGGGCACGGAAGCGCTCGTGCGCGAGTGGGTGCCCGATGCCGCGGTCGTGCTCGAGCCCACCGACCTTCGCGTCATCCGCAGCCACCGCGGCTGGGTGATGGTGCGCGCCGACTTCCAGGGCCGGCCGTCGCACACCAGCCGGCCCGATCGCGGCGCGAACGCCGTCCACGCCGCAGCGAGGGCCATCACCGCGCTCACCGATCTGAGCGACTCATGGTTGTTCCGCGGCGACGTGAGCACCCGGCCGCTGGCGCTGGCCAACGCCGTCACCAGTGCTGGCGAGCCGTGCACCGTGCCCGAACGGTGCACGCTGCTCGCCGAGTTGCGCACCGTGGCCCCCGACGAGGACGAGCAGGTCGCGGCGGCGCTCGACGCCATCCGTTCGTCGAAGGGCGACACCACGGTCGACCTGGAGGTCACGTTGCACCGGCGAGCGATGTCCATCGACCTGGATCATCCGTTCCTCGCCGATGTGCTCGCGGTGGTCGGTGGCGAGGCCGAGCACGGGCCCTACTGGACCGACGCGGCGTTGCACGACGCAGCGGGAACACCGGCCGTCGTGTTGGGCCCCACGGGTGAGGGGCTGCACGAGCACCTCGAGTGGGTCACCGAGGACAGCCTGTACCGATTGACCGAGATGCTCGGCGACATCGCCCGCCGCTGGTGCGTCACCCCACGTGGGGCATGACCTCGGCGTGGAAACGGTCGAGGTTGTCCATCCGCTCCGCGGGCGTGTCGCCCAGCGGATCGTCGAGGATGGCGAACTCGTGCACGCCCATCTCCACGTAGCGGTTCAATTGATCGACCAACTGTTGGGGCGTGCCCGACACCGTGCGTGCGGCGGGTGCCGCAGGGTCGGGGTCGCCCAGGAACACGAGGGCCTGCACCGAGCGGCGCATGGTGTCGGGATCGCGGCCCACGGCGTCGCACGCGTCCTGGAACCGCTGCAGCCGCACTGCCACCTCGTCGGGTCCACCCCATGTGTTCCACTCGTCGGCCCACCGCGCCGTGAGACGCAGCATGCGCAGGCTCCCCGTGCCCACGAGCAAGGGCAGCGGTCCCACGGGCTTGGGTGAACACGGGGCGTCGGTGACGGAGTAGTGGGTGCCGTGCAGGGTGGTGGATGGCTGATCGCGCAACCCGCGCACGATCTGGATGGCCTCCTCGAACCGACTGACGCGCGGGCCAGGGTCGAGCAGCGGGAAGCCGTACGAGCTGTGTTCGTTCTCCTGCCAGCCGGCGCCGAGGCCGAGCACGGCGCGTCCACCCGACACGTGGTCCACACTGATGGCCCGCTTGGTGAGCAGCACCGGGTGGTGAATGCTCACCGGCGACACCATCGAGACCAACCGCAGCCGCGGCACCAGCGCACCGACGGCGGCCAGGACGGTCCAGCATTCGTGGGCATCGCCTTGGTCGGGTGCGCCGTCCTCTGTGTACGGCATCAGGTGGTCGGCGTACCAGAAGCCATCGAAGCCGTTGGTCTCGGCGAATCGGGCGAGCGTGATGGTCTCGTCCCACGAGCGGTTGTAGGAGGGCCAGACGGAGAACTTCATCCGGGTGACTCTACGCTGTCCCGGTGAGCGACAATCTCTGGGAAACGCACGCCGAATGGTGGATCGACGGCTTCACGGCCGGCGCCGATCCGGAGTACGAGGAGCAGATCCTCCCGCTCGCCGCCCGCGAGTTGGCCGGTGCCACGCACGTGCTCGACGTCGGCTGCGGTGACGGTCAGGTGAGCCGCCTCGCAGCGACACTCGGTGCGCAGGTCATCGGCATCGACCCCACGTGGAACTGCGTCAGCGTCGCGAGCCAGCGCGGCACCACGGTCGCTCGTGCCGCCGCGGCCGGGCTGCCGTTCGCCTCCGAGAGCTTCGACGCCGTGGTGGCCTGTCTGGTGTTCGAACACATCCGCGACGTCGACGACGCGATCGCCGAGGTCGCTCGGGTGCTGCAGCCCGGCGGTCGGTTCTGCTTCTTCCTCAACCACCCGCTGCTGCAGACCCCGAACAGCGGATGGATCGACGACCAGTTCCTCGACCCGCCCGAGCAGTACTGGCGCATCGGCGAGTACCTGGTGGAGAACGAGACCATCGAGGAGGTGGAGAAGGACGTGTTCATCCCGTTCATCCACCGCCCCCTCAGCCGTTACGTCAACGCGCTGGCACAGAACGGGTTGCTGCTCGAGCGGATGGAAGAACCGTCGCCGCCGGCCGGGTTCCTCGCGAAGGCCGAGGAGTACCAGGCGGCCAGCACCATTCCGCGCCTGCTGTATCTCCGCACGCGCAAGGTGCAGGCCGTACAGTCGTAGCGATGGCCGACATCCTCCTCATCACCGGCATGTCCGGGGCCGGTCGCTCCGGCGCCGCCGCGGTGTTGGAGGACCTGGGCTGGTACGTCATCGACAACCTGCCCACTTCGCTGGTCGACACCATCGTCGAACTCGTCAGCAAGCCGGGCAGCGACATCGAGCGCCTCGCCCTCGTCGCCGGCCGCCAACACGTCGAGCTGTTGCCCAAGGTGTCGGCGCTGCGTGCGGCCGGGCATCGGGTACGACTGCTGTTCCTCGACGCCTCCGACACCGCACTCGTGAAGCGCTACGACGCCACCCGGCGCAAACACCCGCTCGACGGCGAGGCGTCCGGTCTGGTCGAGGCGATCGTGCTCGAACGGGCACTCCTCGAACCCGTGAAGTCGGCGGCCGATCTGGTCATCGACACCACGGAACTCAATGTGCACCAACTGAAGAGCAAGTTGCTCGCCGCGTTCGACGAGGCCGGCGAGGGGCACCGGTTGCAGATCGCGGTCGAGAGCTTCGGGTACAAGCACGGCCTGCCCATCGACGCCGACATCGTGATGGACGTGCGCTTCCTGCCCAACCCGCACTGGGAGGAGGCGCTCCGACCGCTCACCGGTCACGACCCGGCCGTGCGCGACTTCGTGCTCGAGCGCGCCCAGGCGAGCGACTTCCTCGACCGGTTCGAGGGCCTCATGCTGTCGCTGCTGCCGTCGTACGAGGTGGAGGGCAAGAGCTACCTCACCGTTGCCGTGGGGTGCACCGGCGGACGCCATCGCAGTGTGGCCGTCGTGGAGGAGCTGGCGTCCCGATTGCGTGAGCACGGCTACGCGGTGCGCACCGGTCATCGGGATCTGAGCCGCTGACCTGATCGCGATTAGGCTCGTCATCAGCAAACCCCTCCAGAAGGAAAGGACGCAGCCATGACGGTTCGCGTTGGTATCAACGGTTTCGGGCGCATCGGGCGCAACTTCTTCCGCGCGGTGAAAGAGCGCGGCGCCGACATCGACATCGTGGCGGTGAACGACCTCGGCTCACTCGAGACGATGGCGCACCTCCTCAAGTACGACTCGGTCATGGGCACGCTGCCCTTCACCATCAAGGCCAGCAAGGGCGGCATCACGGTCGACGGCGACGAGCTGCGCGTGCTGCAGGAGCGCGATCCCAAGCAGTTGCCGTGGGGCGACCTCGGTGTCGACGTGGTCATCGAGAGCACGGGCATCTTCACCAAGCGCGACACCGCCGCGTATCACCTCGAGGGCGGGGCACCGCTCGTCATCGTCTCGGCACCCTGCGACGGCGCCGATGCCACGTTCGTCTACGGCGTGAACCACAAGGACTTCGACTTCACGACCCAGAAGGTCATCTCCAACGCCAGCTGCACCACCAACTGCTTCGTCCCCGTGGTCAAGGTGCTCGACGACGCGTTCGGCGTCGAGCAGGGTCTCATGCAGACGGTGCACGCCTACACGGGCGACCAGCAGCTCGTCGACGGCCCGCACAAGGACCTGCGCCGCGCTCGTGGCGCCGCCATCAACATCGTGCCCACCAGCACCGGCGCTGCCCGCGCCACCAGCCTCGTGCTCGCCTCGATGAAGGGCAAGCTCGACGGCACCTCGTTGCGCGTACCCGTGCCCACCGGCTCGGTCGTCGACTTCACGGCGAACCTGAAGACCGCAGCGACGGTCGAGCAGATCAATGCCGCGTTCAAGAAGGCCGCCAACGGTTCGCTGAAGGGCATCCTCAAGTACACCGAGGATCCCATCGTGTCCAGCGACATCCAGGGCGACCCGCACAGCAGCATCTTCGATGCCGGCCTCACGATGAGCATGGGCAAGATGATCAAGGTGCTGTCGTGGTACGACAACGAGTGGGGCTACTCGAACCGTCTGGTCGACACCACGCTCTTCGCCGGCGCCAAGGTCGCCAAGGCGAACAAGTCGTCGAAGAAGAAGTAGTCGCCATGAGCCGCATCCCCACGCTCGCCGATCTCGGCGACGTGCGCGGGAAGCGGGTGCTCGTTCGCACCGACTTCAACGTTCCGATGGAGAACGGTGAGATCACCGACGACTTCCGCATCCGCGCCGCGCTGCCCACCATCAATTGGCTCACCGAACGCGGTGCACAGGTGGTCACCTGCTCGCATCTCGGTCGGCCGAAGGGCCAACCCAATCCGAAGTACTCCATGGATCCGGTGCGCGCCCGCCTCGGCGAGCTCGCACCGGGGGTGGAGCTGTTGGAGAACCTGCGGTTCGACCCGGGCGAGGAAGGCAACGATCCGGCGTTCGTCGCGAAGCTCATCGAGGGCATCGACATGTATGTCGACGATGCCTTCGGTGCCTGCCATCGCGCGCACGCCAGCATCGTCGGCCCTCCCCTCACGCTCCCGAGCGCGATGGGGCTGTTGTTGCAGAAGGAGGTCGAGGTGCTCCTCGGCCTGCGGAACGACCCGAAGCATCCGTTCGTCGCCGTGCTCGGTGGCTCGAAGATCAGCGACAAGCTCGGCGTCGTCGAGGCGCTGTTGCGGGTGGTCGACTCGCTGGTGGTGGGTGGAGCCATGTGCTTCACCTTCCTCGCCGCGCTCGGCAATCCCATCGGCGATTCGCTGTTCGAACCCGATCAGGTCGACACCTGCAAGCGTCTGCTCGAGCAGTCGAAGGCCAGCGGAAAGACCATTCATCTGCCGGAGGACATCGTGGGCGTGGATGCCCAGGGCAACTTCGCCACGTTCGGCACCCGTCTGCCCGAAGGGGCGAAGGGGTTCGACATCGGGCCCGGCACCGCTGCCGCGTTCAGCGACGTCATCATGGACGCTCGCACCGTGTTCTGGAACGGCCCGATGGGCATGTTCGAGGACCCGCGGTTCGAGGCAGGTACGCGCACCGTCGCCCAGGCCATGGCCGACACCAAGGCGTTCACCGTGGTCGGTGGCGGCGACAGTGCGGCGGCGCTGGCGCAGTTCCGCCTCGATGACGAGGTGTCGCACGTGAGCACGGGCGGCGGCGCGTCGCTGGAACTCCTCGAGTTGGGCGACCTGCCCGGGCTCGACGCACTCAGAAAGGCGCCCAACGCATGAGCCGCAAGCCGCTCATCTCCGGCAACTGGAAGATGAACCTCAATCACTTCGAGGCCATCCAGGTGACCCAGAAGCTCGCCTATCTGGTGGGCAAGGACGAGCTGGAGCACGCCGACGTCAGCCTGCACCCGCCATTCACCGACATCCGCAGCGTGCAGACCGTCATCGACAGCGACAAGCTGGGCTACGCCCTCGGCGCGCAGCACTGCCACTGGGAGGACAAGGGAGCGTTCACCGGCGAGGTGTCGCCCGTGTTCCTCGCCAAGCTCGGGGTGCAGTACGTCATCTGCGGTCACAGCGAGCGGCGAGAGCTGTTCGGCGAGACCGACGAGATGGTGGCGAAGAAGGTCGCCGCCATCCAGCAGCACGGCATGACGCCCATCATGTGCGTGGGGGAGACCCTCGCCGAGCGCGAGGCGGGCGACACCGAGGCCAAGGTGCTCGGTCAGGTGCGCGCCGGGCTCGCCGGTCGAACGTCCGAACAGGTGGGCCGGATGGTCATCGCCTATGAGCCCATCTGGGCCATCGGCACCGGGCGCACGGCCACCGCCGAGGATGCCCAACAGCTGTGCGCTGCCATCCGCTCCTGCGTCGCCGAGCTCTCGGGCGCCGAGGCCGCCGACACCCTTCGGGTGCAGTACGGCGGCAGCGTGAAGGCCGGCACCATCGCCGAGTTGATCGCTCAACCCGACGTGGATGGCGCGCTCGTCGGCGGTGCGAGTCTCGACGCCGACGAGTTCGCGCGCATCTGCAAGTTGGGTGTCTGACCAGCGCTGTTCGCGCAGTGCGGAAACTCGGCTGGAACAAACGGTCCAACTTTTCGTACAAACGGGAACGGGGGTGCTACCGCTCGGTAACGAACGGTGCTAGCCTCGCCCCGCTCATGTAGATCGGGGAGGACTACATGGGCGTAGGTGGAGCTCCCGCCCCACCACACACCTCCCTCCGACTCACACCAGGAGGACCATTCAGTGAGGACTAGCAAAGGCAGCAAGATTGCTGCTCTCGCGGTCGGTCTTTCCCTGATCGTTGCTGCTTGCGGCGACGACAAGGAAAGCACCACGACCGACGCAGCCGAGACCACCGCAGGTGGTACGGAGACCACGGCTGGCGGCGCAGAGACCACGGCTGGCGGTGGCGAGACCACTGCCGGCGAGGCCGGCGCCGCGATGAAGATCACCTACACGCTGTCCGACGTGGCGGTCTGGGACGATGGTTCGCCCATCACCGCCGCTGACTTCGAGTGCACGCGTGCAGCCATCATGGGCACGCCCGGCTCGCTCAGCACCACCGGTTACGACCAGGTGTTGTCGGTCGAGGAAGGCGCCAGCGCCAGCGAGGTCGTCATCACGTTCTCGTCGAAGTACGCCCCCTGGAAGGGCCTCTTCAGCGGTCTGCTGAAGGCTGCTGCTCTCGAGGACTGCAACGACGTGTCCACGTCGTTCGACGAGGGCACCATCCCGTTCTCGGGCCGTGAGTGGAAGTTCGACTCGTGGACGCCGGAGCAGCTCGTGCTCGTGCCGAACGAGGGCTACAAGGGCCCCCGCACGCCTGGCGTCCAGAAGCTGGTCGTCGTTCCCGCCGAGGATGGTCCGACCCTCCTCAAGGCCGGCACGGTCGACTTCATCTTCCCGCAGGCGTACACCGGCATCGACCAGGAACTGGCCGACCCGAACGTGGAATACGAGAGCGCCCTCGGCGGTAGCTTCGAAGGCTTCTACTTCCAGTCGTACGAAGGTCCCTTCGCCGACGCCGACTACCGTACGGCGTTCAGCAAGAGCATCGACGTCAACGCTGTCTACGACCAGATCTACGCACCGTTCGCTCAGGGCACCCCGCTCCTGAACTGCGGCCCGATCGCTCCTGGCCCGTACTGCGATGGCGTCTGGGTCGACACGTTCGACCAGGCCGGCGCCGATCAGATCATGACCGATGCTGGCTGGACCAAGAACGCCGAAGGCTTCTGGGCCGACGCGAGTGGCAACGTGCCGGAAGTTCGCTGGATGGTCAACACCGGCAACACCCGTCGCGAGAGCACGCAGGAATTCCTGATCCCGAAGCTGGCCGCGTCCGGCTTCAAGGTCGTTGCCGACAACTGTGAAGCACTGCCCTGCGTGTTCGAGACCCGCCTGCCGGCGCTCGACTACGACATGGCGATGTTCATCAACACGGTGGCCCCGGATCCCGCGTACCTCCGTACCTACGGTTGCGACCAGATCCCCACCGAGGAGAACGGCAACCAGGGTCAGAACAGCATCGGCTGGTGCAACGAAGAGGCCACTGACGCCCTCATCGCCGCCGACGCCGAGCTCGACGAAGCCGTCCGCACCGAAGAGGTGAAGAAGGCCCTCCAGCTCATGCACGACGACTACGTCATGCTGCCCCTGCTGCAGTTCCCGAACGTCGGCGCACGTCGCACCGACCGCGTGGACAACGCCTACGGCGAGCTCGCCAACTACGACGCGCTCAACGACTACTACCAGTGGACCGACGTCGACGGCGACGGCCAGATCATTCTCGGGGCCGAGCAGTTCCCCGACAGTGCCTGCGCCAACCCCGTCACCGAGTGCGCCAACTCCTCGTGGTACGTGTGGCTCATCTCCAACCGCGTGCTGCCGGGTGCGTACATCACCACGGCCGACCAGACCTTCGTCCCCAGTGAGTTCCTCACCGGCGAAGCCGTGGTCGAGGTCCTCTGACCTTCTGACTCCGTAGTACATCTGGAATGGGGTCGGTCCGTCAGGGCCGACCCCATTCTCTATCCTTGTAGGAACTCGGCAGGGGGTTTCGTTGCTCAGGTTCATCATCCGACGATTGCTGTGGCTGGTCCCGACAGTCGTCTTCGTCACCTTCTTGGTCTACGTGGCCATCCGCATCGGATGGAACCCCGTCGCCACCTACAAGCGCGCGAACCCGCGCGCGAGTGAAGCGAAGGTGCAGCAGTACATCGAGGTCAACGGCCTCTACGAAGGGTTCTGGGGCTACATCCGCGGCTACTTCAGCTGGCTGTGGAGCTTCGTGCAGGGTCCCGATCAGTGGCCGCGCTCCATCAAGGGCCGCGCCGAGGTCTGGCCGCCCCTTCGCTACTCGATGTTCAACACGCTCCGACTGGCCGGCATCTCCACGATCATCGGTATCTCCATCGGGCTGCTCACCGGCATCATCGCCTCGCTCCGTCCCGGTGGCATCGTCGATGGTGTCATCAACACCTCGGCGTTCGTCGTCGGCTCCATCCAGCCGTTCGTGTCAGCCGTCGTGCTGCAGCTGATCTTCGCCGTGCAGCTCGGGTGGTTGCCGCCCGCCGGTGTCTACCCGCCCGGCCAGGACGGTTTCGACCTGTGGCTGATGACCCAGCACCTCATCCTGCCGGTGACGGTGGTGGCCATCCAGATCATCGCTGGGTACGCCCGCTACATGCGTGCGTCCATCCTCGACGTGCGCTCCAGCGACTACCTGCGCACCGCCCGCGCGAAGGGCATCAGCGAGTTCCGCGTGCTCACCCGGCACTCCGTGCGCAACGCGCTGGTCCCGGTGGTCACGCTGCTGGGCCTCGACCTGGGCACCATCCTCGGTGGCCTCATCATCACCGAGGCCATCTTCGAGTACCCGGGCATGGGCGTGTTCTTCCTGAGGGCCGCCGGCAACGGCGACTTCCCGCAGCTGATGCCCTACATGGTGATCATCATCGTGTCGGTGCTCATGTTCAACCTGATCGCCGACCTCACGTACGCCGTGCTCGACCCGAGGATCCGCCTTGACTGACATCGCTGTATCCGACTCCGACGACATCGAGCTGCCGCCCGCCGATGCCGTGCAAGGCCTCACCGTGCAGTCGGTGTCGCCCACCCGCATGGCGTGGCGCCGTTACTGGCGCCACTGGGGCGCCGCCATCTCCACCGTCATCATGGGCTTCCTGCTCGTGGTGGTCATCCTCGCCCCCATCACCGCCCGCTACGGGGTGGACGAGCAGGTGTGCGACATCTCGGTGTGCAAGAACCAATTCCTGCCGCCCAGCTCCATCGCCTGGTTCGGCACCGACTCCATCGGCCACGACATGTACAGCCGCCTCATCTACGGCATGCGCGTGTCCATCTTCATCGGCATCGCCTCGGCGTTCCTGTCGGTGCTGATCGGCACCGCCGTCGGCGCCATCGCCGGCCTTCGCGGTGGTCGTTTCGACGACATCGTGATGCGGGTCACCGACATCTTCCTCGCCTTCCCGTTCCTGGTGGCGGTCATCGTGGTGCGTCAGTTCCTCGGTGGTCTCGACTTCCTCGAGCCGATCATCGGTGAGGTGAGCAGCATCAAGTTCATGATCTTCCTGTTCGCCATCTTCGGCTGGATGGGCGTGGCTCGACTGGTGCGCGGGCAGGTGTTGGCGTTGAAGGAACGCGAGTTCATCGAAGCCGCACGCGCCGTCGGTGCCACCAACAAGCGCGTGGTCATCGCCCACCTGTTGCCGAACTCCATCGGCCCCATCCTGGTGGCGCTCACCCTGTCGGTCATCGGTGCCATCACCGCCGAGTCGACACTGTCGTTCTTCGGTCTTGGGCCGCAGCCCGGCCAGGGTTCCACCTCGCTCGGTCAGCTCATCGAACTCGCCCGCTCCGGTGCCCGTCAGGGCAACTGGTGGCTGGTGGTCTTCCCGTGCGGCGCGCTCGTGCTGCTCGCCGTGTGCATCAACTTCATCGGCGACGGTCTCCGCGACGCCCTCGATCCGAAGCTCGACAAGGGGCACTGATCCAATGACCGATTCGGTACTCAAACTGCGCGACGTCAAGGTGTCGTTCAACACCGAGAACGGCGTCGTGCAAGCCGTCCGCGGCGTCGATCTCGACGTGGCTGCCGGCGAGATGGTCGGTGTGGTCGGCGAGAGCGGCTCCGGCAAGTCCGTCACCTTCCTCGGCGTCATGGGCCTCCTGCCCGGCTCCGCCACCGTCACCGGCTCCGCCACCGTCGGCGGCGTGGAGATGGTGGGCGGCGGCAAGAAGGTGCTCCGCGGCATCCGTGGCAAGAAGATGGCGATGATCTTCCAGGATCCGCTGTCGGCCTTGAACCCGGTGCACAAGATCGGCGACCAGATCATCGAGATCATCCGCGCCCACAACGACGTGTCGAACTCCGAGGCGTCCACTCGTGCGGTGGAGCTGCTCGACATCGTCGGCATCCCGCAGCCGAAGGAGCGCTCGCGTCAGTACCCGCACGAGTTCTCCGGCGGCATGCGCCAGCGCGTGATGATCGCCATGGCCATCGCCAACGACCCCGACGTACTCATCGCCGACGAGCCCACCACGGCGCTCGACGTCACCGTGCAGGCGCAGATCCTCGAGGTCATCCAGCGCATCCAGCGCGACATGCGCACGGCCGTGGTGATGATCACCCACGACCTCGGTGTCATCGCTCGCGTGGCCGATCGCGTGCAGGTGATGTACGCCGGCCGTGTGGTCGAGCGGGCGAGCGTGATGAACCTGTTCGACGAGCCGTCGCACCCCTACACGGTGGGCCTGCTCTCGTCGCTGCCGCGGCACGGCCAGACCCGGCTCGAGCCCATCATCGGCTCGCCTCCCAACATGCTGCAGCCGCCGTCGGGTTGCGCGTTCCGCGCTCGGTGCACCTTCGCCACCGATGCCTGCGCCGTCGACGTGCTGCCCGAACTGGTGCCCCACGGCGAGTCGATGTCGGCGTGCATCCGAGTGAACGAGATCGATCTGGCGGTGAAGGTATGACCGACGTCCCCGTGTTGCAGGTGACCGACCTGGTGAAGCACTTCGCGGTGAAGTCCTCGAAGGGCTTCCGCACCATCAAGCGCACCGTGCACGCCGTGTCCGGCGTGTCGTTCACGGTCGACGCCGGCCAGACCGTCGGTCTGGTGGGCGAGAGCGGCAGTGGCAAGACCACGGTCGGCCGTTGCGTGCTGCGCCTCACCGAACCCACCTCGGGCTCGGTGAAGTTCAAGGGCCAGGAGACCATCGGTCTCGGCGCCAAGGACATGCGCCGGCTACGTCGGAGCATGCAGATCGTGTTCCAGGACCCGCAGGCGTCACTCGACCCGCGCCTCACCGTCGGCAACGCCATCGCCGAGCCGCTGAAGATCCAGAAGGTGGAGGGCAACCATCAAGAGCGCGTGGCCGAACTGCTGCGCCTCGTGGGTCTGTCGCCCGACCACGCTCGCCGCTTCCCGCACGAGTTCTCCGGCGGCCAGCGTCAGCGTGTCGGCATCGCCCGCGCGCTCGCCCTCAACCCGAGCATGCTCGTGCTCGACGAGCCGGTGTCGGCCCTCGACGTGAGCATCCAGGCCGGCGTGGTGAACCTGCTGGAGGACCTGCAGGACCAGCTGGGCCTGAGCTATCTGTTCATCGCCCACGACCTGTCGGTGGTGCGCCACATCTCCGACGTCGTGGCCGTGATGTACCTGGGCAAGCTGATGGAGATCGGTCCCGCCGACCAGATCTACTCCATGCCCTCGCACCCGTACACGCAGGCGCTCCTGTCGGCCGTCCCCGAGCCGGATCCGCACATCGAGCGGGCCCGCCAGCGCGTGCTGCTCGAGGGCGAGGTGCCCAGCCCCATCAACCCGCCGTCAGGTTGCCGATTCCGTACTCGGTGCCCCATCGCGCAGGAAGTGTGCGCGCTGGAGGAGCCCGAACTGAAGGACCGCGGCCAGGGTCATCCCGTGGCGTGCCACTTCGCCCAAGCGGTGGAAGTCGTGCTCCCCACGCGAGCCGCAGTCTGACCCCGTACCGATAGGATCTTCTCTCGTGCGCGATTTCATCATGTACGTCACCGTGGTCGTCAACATCCTGGCGCTGTTCGGCATGGTCGCCGGCGTCCTGATGCACAGCGGTCGTGGCGGCGGTCTCAGCGACATGTTCGGCGGCGCCGGCACCACTGCCCTCGGCAGCACGGCGGCCGAGCGCAACCTCACCCGCATCACGGTGGTGTTCGGCATCATCTGGATCGGTACCGTCGTCGCACTGAGTTTCCTGTTGGTGCGCTGATCGCCCAGCGGTAGTTTGTTGGGCACCACGTCGAAGTGGCGGAATAGGCAGACGCGCTAGCTTGAGGGGCTAGTGAACTTAGGTTCGTGGGGGTTCAAGTCCCCCCTTCGACACGACAATTCCCGTACCGGCCGCCTCCAGGGGCGGCCGTTGCACTTCTCGGAGTCCCACCTCGGCGAGCGTGACCAGGATCGGCGGCGCGCCGTGAATCGTGACGCGCAGGTGATCGGGGTGAACCACGACCGCCTCGACGATCTCGCCGACGAGGACCTTGCGTTCGTGTTCGCTCGCTGCGTTCCAGATGGCATCTGTGTCCATCGAGCGCAGCAGCTGGGCGACCTCCTCGAACTGGTCCGCGAGAGCAGTACGTCGGCGAGCGTCCTCGACTTTGGCCTCGGCCTCGGATTCGATCGTGCGGATCTGCTGGGAGAGCGCTTGCTCCTGCTCGGCGAAGAGTTCAGCGGTGATCTTGTCGGCGTAGTACAGGTCGAGAAGCTTCTGGCGCTTCTTGCGGAGCTGTGCCACGGCCCCGGCCCGCGCCGGCAAAGCCGGCCGCGTGCCCGTGGCCCTCAGTCCAAGCTCCTGCCTGATTGCTTCCTGAAGCGACTCATCCTCAGCGAGTACGCGCATTGCGAGCTTGACTGCCCGCTGAAGACCCTTGCTGGACCGTCCTGGAACATCGCAGCCCTTGCCCCGGTGCTTGCATCGGTAGATCGGTTCGCCACGCCCGTTGGTGTCGATCGACAGGCGTCGGCCACAGAGCGAACACTTCACGCGACCGGACAGAATGTCTTTGCCGATGCGCTTGCCCGTGGAGTTGCCACGTTGGGCCGCATCGAACTGGTCGTTGGAGACCAGCGGTTGATGGATGCCGGGGTACCACTGCTTCTTCAGTCTGGTCTCACCCAGGTATGCACGGTTGTGGCAGATCTGGCGGACGGTCGAGTATTTGATCCCGGTGGCAGCCTCGATCTCGGTGTACGACTTGCCGGCCGCACGAAGCGCAAACACGCGCGGGATGAGCGGCGCCATCTCGTTGGGCTCCAGAAAGCCGTTGACCATTGAGTATCCGGTGGGTGCCCTGTTCAACCAGCGGCCCCGTTGGGCGATCGCTTGGTGGTTGCCCATCTTCACGTTCTCGACCAGACCCTCGCGGTAGTACTGCGCGAGCACGCCGTGGATGCCGGCCTGCATCCGACCCGACGCCGATGCCACGTCGACCTTGCCCTCGCTCACCGAGTGGACATCGACGCAGTGCTTCTCGAACAGCTTGATCAGCCGGTTCAGGTCGCCGCTGTCGCGAGACAGGCGATCGAGTCGCCACACGATGACGTTGGCGACCTGGCCGGCCTCGACCAGTTCAATCAGCTCAGCCATTCGCGGCCGGTTCAGATCCTTGCCCGAAAGTCCCTCATCGCTGAGGAAGGTGACCGAACCGAGATCATGACTGATCGCGTGTTGGAGGCACCGGTTTCGTTGGGCGTCGGGGGAGTAGTCCACCTGATCCTCCGTCGACACCCGGATGTACGCGATCGTCAGCATGGGCGATGGCCTCCTCTGCTTGTTGGGCGAGAACAATACGCAGCTGGATCTGCACCAGCGTCTTCGCAACGATCGACCAGCTCGGCGAGTCGCTCATGGCGTGCTCCGTCGGCGCTTCTCATCGACTCGGTCGGCGAAGTCCCTCTGGCTGACCCGCTCGTACACGCGGAGCTCTGGCTCGACTGCTCGGAGGGTGTCGCGAATGTCAAAGGTTCCCAGTGGCACCGCCATGCTCGACAACACGCCGGTGGCCAGCTTTCGGAAAGTCCTGAGCTCTCCCTCGCGGATGCCGGCACGAATGCGGGTGGCTGGAGCAGATCTGCCAGCCAGCGAGGAACCCTGGACCAGTTGCCAGCGTGGATCGACGGGCCACCTCGATCGGGTGTCATCTTGGGTCGGGATGCGAAGCGACAGCCAAGAGCAAGTGGCGTACGCCCAGAGCTCCGGAGCCCGTTCGAGGGCCTCCTCTGGACCGTCCACACCGAACTCCTTGAGGCCGGCACGACTGAACTCGAACTCGACGCGTGTGACCTTCCGCTCGGAGTCGTACGCCGGGCCCCACACGTCCGGCCACCAGTCATGACCCTTCTCGACCATCTCGCGCGACTTGTCGTAGATGCGGCAGATAAGCGCTCCTCCGCGCTTCCCGAAGGCGAGTCCGCTCAACTCTTCGGCGACTTCCCACAATGCTCGGCGCGTCGAGTACGTGACGAAGTTGCTCCGCTCGTTCGCGTGGAACTCGACGCCGTGCCAGTCGCTGTGCAGATCGAGCCGGCTCACGTGCAACGTGGCCTGGATTCCGCAGGCGTCGAGGAAGTTCGAGGCCCACAGGACGGTCAGCTCGGGGCCGAGTGCGTGCAGCGCCACGGCCGTCGGCTGGAAGCGGACGACAGGAAGCGTCTCGCTCGGCGTGAAGCCGATCCTCGCCAGCTCATGAACAGCGCAGTACCGGTACTTCCCCCAGGCTCTCGATTGGACCTTGACTGGATACCCGCCAAGGTGAGTTGAGACGGGAAGCCCATCCAGCTCAGCCGAGGCGCGCGCCTGCTCGAGATCGGCGAACAGCGATTGGGGAGCGGCCCCTCGGGCGGACAGATACAGGGCATCGACCCCGGAACAGAGCTCTACAGAGAGCACGGCGAACCTCCAGCAAACAAACGGGTGTGAGTTGGCCCTGCGCTTGTTTGCTGCTGTCAACCGGGAGTCGTGCCCCGGGAAAATGGTTCTGAATCGACTAGGGCGAGAACCGAAGAATGACACCCTTGTAGTTCGATGTCAAGCGTGACGTGCCGCCTTCGGCGGTCCCGCTCTCGCCCTACGGGCTCGGCGGCTCATGTGCACCGGCAGGCAGCGTGTACCCGGTATCGAGGCGGCGTGAGTGATTCGTCGTCTGGGTCCTGCTTCCAGTAGCGGCAGGCGGCCGGCCGCCGTCGGTCTGGAGCGTGCGCCCATCTCGCTCGTAGGTGGTCCGTTCGAGGACAAGTAGTGCCCGACTGGAGTCTGAGCCAGTCAATGCAGTTTGGGGGTGCTGTGATACAGGGCTCGCACCCGAGGCTGGTGGATCATCGGACGGCCTCACACTGCACTACGGTCGAGTCAGAGGAGGAGCTGTGTCGAACGCTGAGTTCTTAACGTATGAGGCCCTGGGTGTTGCTGCGGTGCTAGAGACTGAGTTTCTCGAGGTTCCGATGTATCAGCGCTCGTACTCGTGGCGCACCAGGGAGGAGAAGGACACTGAGGAGTCTGCGGAGATCCGGGCGCAGGTGCCCGAGTTCTGGGACGATCTCATGCGTGGTCACCAACGGGGGAGACCGTACTTCTTGGGGACGGTGGTGCTCACCAACGAGGCCGAGTCAGCTGGGCGCAAGTCTGTCATTGATGGACAGCAACGTCTCGCAACCACCTGCCTCCTGATGGCCGCAATTCGGAACGCGTACAGGGAGCGTGGTGAGGTCGCCTACGCGGGATCAATCCACTCCGACTTCGTCGCGAAGTTCGATCGCCATGCCGGCAAGGATCAGCCGAAGCTCATTCTCAACAGCGACGATCGAGACTTCTTCGACAAGTTGGTCGTCCAGGTGGTGCCCGGACAGGTCGCCAATTGCGAGAGCCAGCGGCTGCTCCAGGCCGCCTGGAATGACCTCCAAGCAAAGGTCTTGTCGTTCTGCGACAGCCAAGGCGCCTCTTGGAAGAACGCTCTCGATCAGTTCTCGACCTATCTGCAGAGCTCCGCTCAGGTGATCATGATCACCGTGCCAACCGAGGCTGACGCGTTTCTGATCTTCGAAACCCTGAACGATCGCGGTGCCGATCTCACGGTTGCTGACCTTCTAAAGAACTACCTCTTCAGCCACTCTGGGACAAGGCTCGATGAGGTCCGCGACGCGTGGGTGATCACTCTCAACAATCTGGACACTCCTCGGGCGGGTAACAGTCGATTCACTCTCTTCGCGCGCCACTACATGAGTTCCCGTAAGGGAATCGTTAGGGAGCGCGAACTGTATTCACGAATCAAGGAGGAGGTCGTCGATTCTGCCAGCGCTGTGAACTTTGCCAAGGAGTTGGCCGTCAACTCGCGCCTGTACTTCGCGCTGCTGTCGGTCGATAGTGACGTGTGGGGCGAGTTCGGGGAACAGACTCGGCAGGCGGCAGAGGTACTCGTCGACTTCAATCTCGGACAGTCACGTCCCATGCTCCTTGCGGCGCTGGCAACGTTCGAAAAGGCAGAGGTCGAGCGGCTGCTTCGCACCATGGTGTGTTGGTCCGTCCGTGGTCTCGCCGCAGGGCGCCTGGGCGGCGGAGTCGCAGAGGCCGCGTTCTGCACTGTCGCCCAGCGGATCCGCGCCAAGAAGATCAAGACGACGGAGGATATTCTTAAGGATCCCGGAATCGACAACCTTGTCTCTACGGACAAGGCATTCCGCGCCGACTTTGCTGAATGGAGTCTGGTCAAGGGTTCACTGGCTCGATACATTCTCCGGGCGCTCGAACTTGAGGAACGTGGTGACGACGAGCCCGAGTTGGTTGTCAACCCTGACGTCAGCAAGGTGAATCTAGAGCACATCCTGCCCAAGTCACCCAAAGGTGACCAGTGGAGTTCGTTCACCCCGGACGAGCATCGACTTTACGTGCACCGAATTGGCAACATGGCGCTCCTGCAAAAGGGCGTTAACGGTCGGATTGGCAACAAGCCGTGGTCCGTGAAAAAGCCGATTCTGGCAAGCTCGAATCTGCAGCTGACGCGATCGGCGGCGGACGAGACGGCGTGGACCCCCGAGGCGATTGACGCGCGGCAGGCCGAACTGGCGGATCTCGCATTGCGGGCTTGGCCGCGGGAACCCCGATAGTTGTCACATGCCTCCTGGCGGCCGCCACGAGTGAGGCTCTTCACGTCCGCCAGGAGTTCCGTGGTCATCCGACGAGTCGCCAATGACCGGTACCGAACTTGGTGGCTCCCCCCTTCGACACGACGAAACCCCAGGCCCAGCGCCTGGGGTTCTCTCGTTTTCGGGCCAGTGCCGACCCGCCACCGCCAACCGCCTCGATGCATGCCGGTTCTCACGGTCATGTCATGCTTCGGCCGAGAACTCCTCGGTCGAGAGATGACATGAACGTGGATGCGAGGGCGGTTCGGCTCGGGCTGGGTCGTGACGTTGCTCGCGCGGTGCGCGCGATAGCATCCACCCTCCGCGCGAGGAATTGCTGCATACTGCGTTCATGGTCGATGGAGCGGATCGCCCTCGTGTGTCGCTGTGGTGGGCGGCTCCCGTGTTCCTCTGCGCCCTCGCGGGCTCGCTGGCACTGCGCGTCACCACGCCCGACGTCAACCAGCACGGCCTGTCACTGGTGCCGGCAGGTGTCGATGCAGCGGCCTCCGCGCCGACGTTCACCATCGAGGTCTCGGGCGAGATCCTGCCCCACCCGTCGATCGTCGAGCGGGCCCGCCAGTACGGCGCCGTCACCGGCGTGCCGTACGACTTCGCGCCGATCTTCGCCGACATCGCGCCGGCGGTGAGCGCCGCCGACCTGTCGATCTGCCACCTCGAGGTGCCCGTGGCGCCGGCGGGCAGCGCACTCGGCGGCTACCCCGAGTTCGGCATCCCCGCCGAGATCGGCGCGGGCATCGCATCCGCCGGATGGAACCGATGCTCCACCGTGTCGAATCACACCATGGATCGAGGCGCTGCCGGCATCGCGGCGACGCTCGACGCACTCGACGCCGCAGAGGTGGCGCACAGCGGCACGGCCCGCAGCGAGGCCGAGGCATCGACCTTGCCGATCGTCGACGTCGACGGCGTGCACGTGGCGCACCTCGCCTACACGTGGGGCTTCAACGGCGTGTCGCCCCCGCAGTCGTGGATGGCCAACGTCATCGACACCGGGCGCATCCTCACCGACGCGCACGCCTCCCGCGCCGCCGGCGCGGACATCGTGGTGGTCAGTGTGCACTGGGGCAACGAGTACGACTCGTCGGGCTCGGCCGATCAGCGCATGCTCGCCGACCAACTGCTCGCGTCGGCCGACATCGACCTGCTCGTGGGGCACGGCCCGCACGTGCTGCAGCCGATCGAGATGTTCCACGGCAAGTACGCGTTGCTCAGCCTGGGCAACCTGGTGGCGAACCAGGGCTCGGACCATCCGTCCACCTACGACGGCGTGGTGGCGTCGGTGTCGTTCAGCAGGGGAGAGGGTGGCACCTTCGTGTCGGCCGCGCCCGTCGTGAAGCCCACGTGGTACGACGCAGGCGCGGGCCGCGTTCGACTGGTGGCCTCGGCACTGGCCGACCCAACGCTGGTCGGCATCCACGACGCGCTCACGGGCAGTTGGATGCGTACGTCGGCGCTGTTGGCGCCGTACGTGGTGTCGACGCCCTGACCGGGATTCGGCGGACGCTCAGTCGTACTCGGTGAGGACGGTGGTGACCTGCACCATCTTCACGATGGCCGGCGGCGACATGGACGGGTTGTGGTCCAGCCGATCGACGATGGAGACCAACGCATCTCGCTCGCCGCGCAGCTCGCGGCGGAAGGACGGATTGTCGGTGTCGACGATCTCGCCGCGCAGGTCCTTCAGGTAGGAGTCGAGCACCTGTCGCAACAGGTGGGCCTCGTGGTCGGTGAGCTGCAGTTGCATGGCGTCTCCTCGAATCGTTGACGCCATCGTCCCCCTGGTCAGCAGGCAACTTCCAGGGTCGTTCGCCCCTCTCCGGTCCCGAAATCGTTCGGGGCCGAACGATTCCCGAAGGTTTTCCGAGGGTTCGCTCGTTACAACGTCACTGTCGGGAGTGAAGACGGGAGAGAATCACATGACCGAAGTAGAGAGTGAACATGGCGCGTCGCGTCGCACGTTCTTGCAGCTGGGCGCAGCGGGCGCAGCTGCGGTGGCGGTGGGAGCAACGAGCGGGCTGCTGGTGCCGGAACTGCGGAATGACGGCTTCCTGTCGAAGGACGGCGTCTTCGACGCAGCGTCCGTGGCGATGGCGGATGCGTTGTACACCGAGGTGTTCCCCACCAGCCCTCTGATCATGAATCCCTTCGTGGATTCGCTGCCGATTCCCAAGGCGCTCGCGCCGGTGCCGTCGTTGACCTACAAGTACGACTGGCGGAACCCTCCGGGGCCCGGCATCGGCCAGCAGAACTCGCTCGGCAACGAACGCCACCAGATGTGGTGCAGCAAGGTCGGCCTGCCCGACCCGATCGTCTACGAGATCAAGCTGCAGGTGGCACAGCACGCCTTCACCTCGTCGACGGTCATGCCCATCAACAGCGCGGGTCAGCCCACCGTGTCGTTCGACGAGCTCGGCAATCAAGTGGCGGCCGGCACGGTTCGCTCGTTGCCACTGAGCACCATCTACGGCTTCAACGGCACGTTCCCCGGTCCGCGCATCAACGCCGAGTACGGCAAGCCCTGCCTGGTGCGCTTCAAGAACGAACTCGACCAGAACCCGCAGAACCTGGACCGGCAGGACTTCGGAGCCCCGGACCTGTCGTTCCTGACCCACCTGCACAATGCTCACACGGCACCCGAGAGCGACGGCAACCCGCACCACACGATGAACAACGGTCCGTTCAACCACGGCTACCAGCCGGGCCAGTGGGTGGACAACCTGTACCTGAACTGGGCCGCGGGCGGCGACGACCGCGAGAAGCAGAGCTTCTTCTGGTTCCACGACCACCGCATGGATCACACCGGCGCCAACGTGTACAAGGGCATGGTCGGCCTGTACCCGATCTACGACCCCAAGGGCGGCCGCGACATGGGCGACGAGACCAAGGGTCTCCGGTTCCCGGGTGTGCGCACCAACAACCCCGACGGCTCCTTCGACGTGGAGTACGACATTCCGCTCGCGTTGTACGACTGCCGGCTCGACGACGGCGTCACCGTGCACCACGACATGCACGACGGCCTCGGCGAGTACCCGGCCGCGCAGAACCCCCGCGTGCACCCCGAATGGTGGGGCAAGACGTTCTTCAAGCACTTCCCCAACCACGGATTCGTCGGCGACATCTTCACCGTCAACGGCACCGCCTACCCGACGATGACCGTGAAGCGCCGCAAGTACCGGCTGCGTTTCCTCGATGCGTCGATCGCCCGTTGCTACGAACTCCAGCTGATGGCGTCGACCCAGGGCCCGAAGTCGGCGGCCTCGCTCGGCTACTCCGGCGACGAACTGCAGGGCCAGTACCGCATTCCCGACGGACAGCAGTGCATGACGTTCACCCAGATCGCGGCCGACGGCGGGATCATCCCGTTCGCCATCACCCGCAACTCGTTCGAACTCTGGCCGGCAAAGCGCCGCGAGTTCATCGTCGACTTCACCCGCTACATGGACGGCACACCGACGACCAAGGGCGACATCATCTACCTGACCAACATCATGAAAATGCGTGACGGCCGGAAGATGGACACGTCGTCACGGACGTCGTTGGACCCCAACTACAAGGTGCCGGTGCTGCAGTTCGTCATCGGTGACGATGCTCCCGACAACAGCCTCATGCCGGCGCCCAACCGGCGCCTGGCCACGTTGCCGCCGCTGCCGTCGAACTGGCAGAGCATGCTCGACAACCGCATGATCTTCGAGGTCGAGCGTGGCAGCGCCGGCGGCGAGCTCGAGTGGCTGGTGAACGGTCGGCAGTTCGATCCCACCGTGCCTGCGACCAGCTTCCGCAACCCGGCCGGCAAGACCCCCCTCGCCCAACAGAAGAAGGGCAGCTTCAACCTCTGGGAGATCCGCAACGGCGGTGGTGGGTGGGTGCACCCATTCCACTTGCACATGGAGGAGCACCGCACCGTGATGCGCAACGGCAGATCCGTGGCCACCACCCCCGATCGCGGTCACCCGGACGACGTCTCGAAGGAGGACTTGATCAACCTCGACCCGAGCGAATCGGTGATCGTGTACCGAGGCTTCCGCGACTTCACGGGCAAGTACGTGGCCCACTGCCACAACCTGGCCCACGAGGACCACGCCATGATGTTCGGCTGGGAGGTCACGTGAGGCGGCTGCGGCGGTTCCTCCGTGGGCTCGACGTCAGCTGGCCCACGGTGGTGATCATCGCCGTGGTGGTCGCGCTCGCCGATGCGTTCATCCTGGTGGCGCTGGAGCGCACCGTCGGTGCGATCGAGCGGCGTCAGCCGCCGTTCCAGCTGTGGCTGCGCATCTCGGCCATCCTGCTGCCGTTCCTGTTGGCAGCGGCGGTGGGCGCCCTGGCGCTCGCCCGTCGCTCGTTCCGCCCGGAGCACTCGCGGGGCAGCCGCACCGCGGTCAGCCTGCTCGCGATGATCACCGCGATGTTCCTGGTGGGCCTGCTGGCGGTGATGGTCAACTCCGGGTACGACTACTACCTGCAGGTGCACCACCTGGAGGACTCGGCACACCTCAAGCACCCGACCTACCTGATCCAGGACAACACCCCGGTCCTGATCGGCGGACAGCCGGGTTGCGACGTGTTCTGCGTCGGCAAGCAGGCGACGTGGAACATGCATCTCCGTGGCCTCGGTCTGGCCGCAGCAGTGTTGCTGGTGGTGGACACGGTGCTCGTGCTGTGGAGCTTCGCGCTGTGCGGCGGTCGGATCTGGGTGTCGAAGCGGGCGGACCGCACACCCACCGTCGACCAAGGTGCAGTACCGGCGATGGCCTGACGCTCTCCCGGCGTCGAGTCCATCGATCAAACAATCCGGGTGTTGCCCGCCGTTCCGCTGAGCGGCTGGCAACACCCGATTTGTCGTGCCCGGGTCGAGGTCCATCGCAGTACTGTCGAGCCATGATCGAGTCGCTCGCCGAGGTCGCCCGAAGCACCGCCTTCTCGGGTGCGGTCAGGGTCGACCGAGCCGATGTCACGCTGCATGCGAGCGCTCACGGCCTCGCCCAGCGTGCGCACGCGGTGCCGAACACCGTCGACACACAGTTCGGCATCGCCAGCGGCATGAAGGGCCTCACTGCGCTCACGGTGCTGCGACTCGTGGACGAGGGCGTCCTCGCCCTGCACACCACGGCCCGGTCGCTCCTGCGCGAGGACCTCCCGCTCATCGACGATGCGGTGACGGTGGAGCACCTGCTGTCCCACCGGTCCGGCATCGGTGACTATCTCGACGAGAGCGGCGACTTCGACGTCACTGCGTACCCGATGCCGGTGCCGGTGCATCGGCTGCTGCACACCGAGGACTACCTCCCCGTGCTCGATGGGCACCCTCAGACGTTCGCGCCGGGCGAGCGCTTCGAGTACTGCAATGGCGGTTTCGTGGTGTTGGCGCTGTTGGTGGAGCGTGCCACCGGCGAGGGCTTTCACGAGGTGGTGGAACGATGTGTCATCGGCCCGGCGGCGCTCACCGGCACGGCGTTCCTGCGCAACGACATGCTGCCCGGCTCTGCCGCCACTGGCTACCTCGACGACACCACGCCGGGCTGGAGCAACGTGCTGCACCTGCCGGTGCGCGGCAACGGCGACGGCGGGGTGTACACCACCGTCGGCGACATCTGTCGCCTGTGGAAGGCCGTGGTGGCCGGCGAGGTGGTGGCCGCAGCGACGGTGCAATCGATGACCTCGCCGCGCAGTTCGCCGGCCACCGCCTCGGGTTCTTACGACTACGGCCTCGGCTGCTGGCTGCGCAACCCCCGGCACACGCTCGAGTGGGAGGGCTACGACGCCGGGCAGTCGTTCCGCTCCGGGCACGACCGCGCGACCGGCATCACCTATGCCGTGTGCGCCAACACGTCGGAGGGCGCGTGGCCCATCGCGAACGAAATCGCGCGCCTCATCGACGACGGCACCCTCTGAGCTCGATGGCCAGGCACTAACGTCGCCACCCGTGGATTCGGTTCTCGTGGGCGCAGTGTTCGTCGCGCTCTTCGCCTTCTGGTGGGTGAAGAAGGCCGAATGGTCCCGCAACCAGGACGGGGCCGAGCCGCAGGCACGCGGCGCCGTCCGTCCGCCACTGGAGGTGCCACCGCCGGCGTTCCGTGAGGCCACGTCGGCCGCCTCGTTCCGCCCCGACATCGAGGGTTTGCGGGCCATCGCCGTGCTCCTCGTGCTCGTCTACCACGCGAAGTTCTCGCTGTTCGCCGGCGGCTTCATCGGTGTCGACGTGTTCTTCGTGCTGTCCGGGTTTCTCATCACCTCGTTGCTCCTGCGCGAGCTGTCATCCACCGGCACCATCTCGCTGGCCAACTTCTGGGCACGTCGCGCCCGTCGCCTGCTTCCCGCGTCGGGCCTCGTGCTCGTCGCCACGCTGATCGCCGGACGGTTCATGCTCGACGGCCTGTCGCAGGCGGAACTGGCTCGCGATGCCATCGCCGCCTGCGCCTTCGTCGTCAACATCCGCTTCGCCGCGGTGGGTACCGACTACCTCACCTCACAACTCCCGCCGTCGCCGTTGCTGCACTTCTGGTCGCTCGCCGTGGAGGAGCAGTTCTACATGGTGTGGCCGGGCTTGCTGATGGTGCTGGTGCGCTTCATGCGGCTCGGTCGCCGTGCGCTCGGCGGTGTCATCGGTGCGATGTGGGTGGCGTCGTTCGTCGCCTGCGTGTGGCTCACGACTCGCTCGCAACCGTGGGCGTTCTTCATGCTGCCCACGCGGGCCTGGGAGCTGCTCACCGGTGCCGCGCTCGCATTCGTGGGTGGCAGCGTGGCCATGCGTCGCCAGCAGCGGGCGCTGCTCGGCTGGGTCGGTCTGCTGGTCATCGTGGTGTGCGGCGTGGTGTTCAGCGACTCCATGCGCTTCCCCGGTTGGGTGGCCGCCATCCCGGTGCTCGCCACGGCACTGGTCATCAACGCCGGCGCGGCGGGCGCGGTGGCCGGCCCGTTCCAGGTGCTGCGGGCGATGCCGCTCCAGTGGATCGGCGCTCGCTCGTATGCGATCTACCTGTGGCACTTCCCGATGCTCATCCTGGCCGAGCGGGAATGGGGTCCGCTGTCGGTCGCCGCCCGGCTCGGCATCCTTGCGCTGTCGGTGGTCATCGCCGCGATCAGCTACCAGCTCGTGGAGAACCCCGTGCGCCACTCGCCCACGTTGGCGGCGTCACCGGCGCGCAGCCTGGCGATGGGGGCGTGGATCGCGCTGGCGGGCGTGGGCGGCGCCGCGCTGCTCCTCAACAACCCACCGCCGCTCGACGCGGGGGTCGAAGCCGCGGCCCCCACCCTGGTGGGCCAGACCACGACGGTGCCGACCGCGGTCGGCTCCACCGTCGTGCCGTCCACCAGCCCGGTGAGCACCGTGGCGCCGGGCACCTCCACCACTGCCGCACGCGTGCCCACGGTCGACGCGTCGAAGGACAACCCGCCCGAGCTGGCAGCGCTCATCGCGGCGAACCTCCCCACCTTGGAGGCGGGCGTACAGACGTCGAAGGTGCCGAGCAACCTGTCGCCCAGCCTCGCCTCCGCTCGCGACGACCTGCCACAGGTGTACGACAACGGGTGCATCCTCGACCTCGGTGTCAGCTCCCCGGAGACCTGCATCTACGGCGACCCGAACGGCAGCGTCACCGTCGTGCTCTTCGGCGACTCGCACGCCGCAGAGTGGATGCCGGCGATGCACCAGGTGGCCAGCCAGAACGGGTGGCGTCTCCTCGTGCACACGAAGAAGGCGTGCCCCACCGCAGAGATCCCCACGGAGAAGGACCCGAACCGCACCGACTGCGTGCCGTGGCGCGAGGCGGTCATCCAACAGATCGCCCAGCTCCAACCCGACCTGGTGGTGATGTCGGCGTATCGCTACAAGCAGGTCGGCGCGGCGGCCGGTCGCGACCCCGATCAGGTGTGGAAGGAGGGCCTCGACCTCACCGTCTCCAAGGTGCGCCCCCTCACCAGCAACCTGCTGCTCCTGGGCGACTCGGCGACGCCGCTGGAGGACGTGCCGAGTTGTCTGGCGGGCAACCTGTCGAGCGTGGCCTCGTGCATGAACAGTCGCGACGGTGCGGTGCGGCCTGGTCGGTTGGCGGTGGAGCGGGAGGTGGCCGCGAAGTACGACGCCGACTTCATCCCCACCAGCGACTGGATGTGCACCGACACCGCCTGCCCGGTCATCGTCGGCAACGTGTTGATGTACCGCGACAACAGCCACATCACGGCCACCGCGTCGGTGTTCCTCGCCCCCTACGTGGACGCTGCGCTGCGGGTGGCGCTCGGCTGACGCACCCGTTCGGCGCGCAGGGCGGTTCGGCCCTGCGCGATCAGCCGCCCGGCGCCTGACCCGCCCGTATGCTCGGCCGATGACTCGGCCCCTGAAGATCGGTGTGCAGCTCCCAGAAGTGGAACGGCGTGTTCCCTGGCCCGAGCTGATCTCGATGACCCGGGCGGCCGAGGCCGTGGGCTTCGACTCCGTCTGGCTGGGCGATCACCTGCTCTACGACCTGCCCGACGGCACCGCTCGCGGACCGTGGGAGGTGTACACCTCACTCGCCGCGCTCGCGGCGGTCACCGAACGGGTGCAGCTCGGCTCGCTGGTGTCGTCGCTGGGGTTCCACGACCCGGCGATGATCGCCAAGATGGCCGCCACCATCGACGCGGTGTCCGACGGGCGACTGGTGCTCGGCGTGGGCTCGGGTTGGAACGAGCGCGAGTACCGCGCCTTCGGTCTTCCGTTCGATCATCGGGTCGACCGGTTCGAAGAGGCGTTCCACGTGCTGCGCCGGCTGCTGGCCGGCGAAATGGTCACGCACTCGGGCACCTACTACGCGGTCGACCGATGTGTCATCGATCCGCCCGCGGCGCGAGCGGGTGGACCGGTGTTGATGGTGGGTTCGAACAGCCCACGCATGCTCTCCATCACGCTGCCGCACGTGCACTCGTGGAACGTGTGGTGGAGCATCTACGGCAACACCCCCGAGGGTTTCGCCGAAGTGGTCGCCGATGTGCGTGCTCGCACCGATGCGGTCGGGCGCGATCCCGACGAAGTGGAGGCAACGGCGTGCGTGTACGTGCAGGTGCCCGGGGGAGTGGGCCGCACCATGGGCGACCCGTCGATGGCGCGTATCCAACCGCTGCGCGGCGAGCCCCAGGAGCTGGCCGAGCAACTCGCCGCCTTCGCGCACGCCGGCGCCGCGCACGTGCAACTGGTGGTGGACCCCATCACCCAACCCGCCATCGAATGGCTCGGCCAGGTCCTCCAAGCCCTGGACTGACGTCACGGGTCAGGCGACGTCGGCGGGGAGGGTGACGTCGAGGAGTTGCAGGTTCGCAGTGGGTTCGCTGAGCGTGTAGTTCGTGTGTGCCGGCACCACGAACGAGTCGCCCTCGTCCAGCCGCAACGGCGCGTCGTGCTCGCGTTGCAGCGTGACGGCGCCATCGAGCACGAAGGTGAAGACGAACTCGGCCGTGTGGCTGGTGGTGACGGCGCCGGGCGAGCCGACGGGGCGTACCACGCGACAGCCCGCCACTCCGTCCATGGCCGCGCCGATACCGGTGTCGCGGTACTCGTACCCGGCCACACGCCAGGGTGCCCATGACGCATGCGCGGCCTGGTGGAAGGCGAATCGGTGCCCGTCGGGGCCGTACCCCCGGTCGGGCAACGTGCGGCCGGTGGGCAGGGTCATCTCGGGGTCGCCCCACGTCTCGTGCTCGGCCGGGCAGCCGACTTCGATGACCTGCATGCGATCGCTCGCCTCGAGCACCCGGTGACGGATGGTGGAGGGTTGCAGGAAACAGTCGCCCTCGGTGAGCAGCATCGGCTCGCCCTGGTCTTCGTAGGCGACCTTCACCCAACCGCGGTAGCAATAGATCATCTGGAAGCGGATGTTGTGGAAGTGCACGTAGTCGCCCACGGGCCCGCCGTCGGGGATGAGGATGTGCGACGCGATGAAGCGTCCGCCGAGGCGGTCGGGGATGAGATCGCGGTAGCGCATCCCGGAGCGACCCTCACCGAACGCGGCGTCGCCCTCGCCGCGGGGCATGCGGGTGACGACGAACCGCTCCTGCAGCGGCGGGATGTCCATCGGGGGGTGTGCCGGCACGAACTCCACGACGGTGCCGTTGGGGGCGACCAGCTCGCCGGGTGCCCCGTCGGTGCACAGCAGACGGAGGCGTCCGGGTGCGGCGTCGGCTCCCACCTCCAGCCGTACCGTGAGGCCGTGCCCACTCAGCACGACCATGCGCGGGTGATCGGCCGGCACGATGGTGCGCACCTTGAAGCCGATGCCGGTGAAGAAGCCGATGGTGGCGGACGCCGGATCGGTGCACGGCAGCACCACCTGCGCCGATTCGATGACCCGGTCGTTCGTCATGCGCGGAGCCTACGGTCGGTCACGCGGGCGGGGCCAGCTCGGCAGCGAGCACGCCCTCGCTCACCACCACGCGGTCGTCGAGCGTGACGGTGCAGTTGCGCATCGGGAGGTCGAAGTGACCGGCCGTGAAGCGCCCTGCCGTCTCGTTGGCACCGGTGGAGTAGAGGAAGTTGCCCGCGTACGCACGCGCCTCGGTGCCCCATGTCTCTCGCCTGTCGTACAGCTGCGCGGCGTCCCAGCGTGCGAACTGGTTCATGCCCCACCCGACGTGGCTGGTGGCGTAGCTCTCGCGATCGCCGAACGCCGACAGGTACGAACGGAACAGGATGGCGTCGACGCCGTCACCCTCGATGGCCTCGATGTGGTCGTCCTCGATTCGAAGGGTCACGGTCGACTCCACGAGGCGGTTGAACGTGAGGTTCATGTCGCCCGGGGCGAGCACGACCGTTCCGTTCACCGAGTGCGCGGCCGGGAAGGTGAGCACCAGCCCTCCGGGCCAGTGGGCGATGGAGCCGGGACCGTCGGTGAGGCCGGTGCTCCCGGCGCTGAACCCGCCCGCCAGTTGCACAGTGAGGTCGGTGCCCGCCGCGCTGGTGGCGCGCATGGTGTTCGCCGTGCGCAGCCACTCGTGACCCAGCGCCACTCGACGCGGCAGGTCGTCGTCCCACGGCAGGCGCTCGAGCACCTCCGGGTGCTCGTTGGAGATCATCAGCACGCGGGCCGAGCCGGCCAGGATGCGGCCCAACTCGGGCGAGTGCAGCAGCCCCTCCACCGTGCAGTCGATGACGAGATCGCTCGTGACGAGTGCGGCGATGACGGCGTCATGGTGAGCGATGGCCTGGGATGCGCCGGTGCTGCGGATGGGAACGGCATGCGCTGCCGGTGGCGTGGGCACCACGATGTCGAACACCCTGCCGCCCAGTGACTGCGCGGCGAGGCGTGCGGTCTCGACCAGCGACGGCCGGCTCTGCGACTCGCTGAGCAGCGCCACCTTCTCGCCCTCGTGCAGCCCGCAGCGGGCGAAGTGCGCGGCGAACGCGGCGATGTAGCGCCACTCGGTTCGGTCCTGGGTCATGCTGCCTCCACGGCTGCGAGATGTCGTTCGATGTGTTCGTTCACCACGTCGGGGGACTCCACGTTCAGCAGATGCCCGGCGCCGGGCACGACGACCAGCTGCGCGTGGGGAAGGTGGTCGACGAGATACTGCGAGTACTGCACCGGCGTCTCCCCGTCGCGTTCGCCCACCATCACCAGCGTCGCCGCCTGGATGGCCGGCAGCAACGGACGCGAGTCGTGGGTGACGAGGCAGTCGATGCTGCGACGCAGCGCCGCCCCGGTGACGCGAGCCATGGCTGCCTTCTGGCCGGCCATCGCGGCAGAGCTGATCTGCGGCCCGCTGATGGCTCCCAGCACCCGGTCGGCGAAGTCCGCCGGCTCGAGGCCCTGGTCCAGCGGCGCCAGCCGTGCCGCCCGCCACTCGTCGGGTCGCGTGCCGTCGAGGCCGAACGCCGGACTGCTCGACAGCAGCGTGAGCGAACGCACCCGGTGCGGAGACCAGGCAGCGAGGTACTGGCCGATCATGCCGCCCATCGAGATGCCCACCACGTGCGCGCGTTCGGCCCCGAGCGCGCGGATGAGGTCCGCTGCCGCATCTGCGAGCGCTCGGAACGTGAGCGGCTGATCGGGCAGGGGAGCGGCGGCGCCGTAGCCGGGAAGATCCCAGGCGACGACACGCCGCGATCGGCCGAGCGTCGCCAGTTGCGGCTCCCACGAGATGCGGCTCCCGCCGAGGCCGTGCAGCAGCACCACCAGTTCGCCGGTACCCGACTCGCGCCACGCGAACGTGTCGCAGTCGACGTCGAGGGGCTCGCGCATGGCACGAGTATGGCAGGCCGATCGCTGGTGTCAATCGTGATGTCAACACCGTTGACAAACTGCGCACGCTCTGGTCTGATGTCCCGCCATGGCCGAGGTGACGCGTGACGAGATGGTGGGGCTGGTGCGGGCGATGGGACCCGCGATGCGCGAGCGGGCGGTGAAGTACGACCTGGAGGCCAGCTTCCCCCACGAGAACTTCGCCGACTTCCGTGCCAACGGGTTGCTGTCGGTGAGCATCCCCAGCCGGTACGGCGGGATGGGCGCCAGCTACGCCGACTACGTGCGCGTGAGCGAGGAGGTCGGTCGCCATTGCGGCGCCACCGGCCTCACCTTCAACATGCACAACGCGACCATGCTGTGGTGCGGACAGGTGAGCGACCTGCTCGACATGACGCCCGAGCAGCGTGAACGCCACGAGGAGACCCGCACCGCGATGTATCGCGGGGTGGTGGAGCGTGGCGACATCCACAGCCAGCCGTTCTCCGAGGGTCTCGCGCCGGGCGCCACCGCCGGTGTGGCCACCAAGGCGGTGCCCGTCGACGGTGGCTGGCTGGTCACCGGCCGGAAGATCTTCGCGTCGCTCTCCGGCGCCGCCACGTTCTACAACGTCACCTGCCAGGTGCCCGGCGAGGACGAGATCCGTCTCCTCGGCGTGCCGTCCGACGGCCAGGGCGTGGAGATCGTCGACGACTGGGACCCGCTGGGTATGCGCGGCACCGTGTCGCGCACGCTGCTGATGAAGGACGTGTTCGTGCCCCACTCGAACGAGTGGATGCCGGCCGGCATGTACAACCAGGCGGCGAATCGCTACCCGTGGCTGTTCCTGAGCCTGTGTCCCAGCTATCTGGGGCTCACCGGCGGCATCATCGACGCGACCCGCCTGTACCTGCGTGGCGAGATGCCCGGCCAGGTGGCCGGCTCGCGTCGTGACCATCCCATCAAGCAGGTGGGCTGGGCGCAGATGCAACTGCAGCACGAGCAGTCGCGGGCGATGATGTACCGCGCCGTCGACGAGGCCACCATCGACCCGAGCGAGGACGACCTGGTGCGCGGCTGGGCTGCGGCCATCACCGTGATGGAGCACGCGGCGGCGGTGGCGAGCCTGTCGATCAAGGTGTGCGGCGGTCAGTCGATGCAGAAGAACCTTCCGCTCGAGCGCATGTACCGCGACGCCCGCCTCGGCAGCACCATGCTGCCGTGGAGCGCAGAGGTGTGCACCGAGCGCCTCGGCCGCGCCCGGTTGTTCGACTGATGGGTCGCCCTGCGGCGCTCAGCAGAGAGCGCATCATCTCGGCCGCGGTCGTTCTGGCCGCGCGTGCAGGCGTGGACCAACTGACCGTGCGCGCGTTGGGTGACGAGCTGGGCTGCGATCCCACCGCGCTGTACCGGCACTTCCGGAACATGGAGGAGTTGCACCGCGCGGTCGGTGACCACTTCCTGGCCGACGTCGACGTCGCGCCGCGCCCTCGGGAGAGCTGGCGCACGGCCGTGCGTCGCCTGTGCCGTGAGCTTCGACAGGCGCAGCTGCGGCAACCGCGGCTGGCGGTGTTCGTGCGCTCGGCGCCCACCCGCTTGCAGAACGAGGTGGCCATCACCGAGGCGCTGTTACGAGAGCTCGCCAAGGGAGGGTTCCGGGCGCCGGCAGCGGCCCGGGCGTATCACGCCCTCATCGAGTTCACCGTCGGATCCGCCACCATCGACGCCGCACTGGCATCGCAACCGGTGGCCACGCGCGAGGCCACCTACCGCACCTGGCGCAGCGACTACGCGGCGCTTCCCGCCGACGAGTTCCCTGCCATCGCGGCGGTGGCGTCCCACCTGTATCAGGGCTCCGCCGACCGTCGCTTCGATGACGCGCTCGACGCACTGCTGGCCGGACTGGAATCTCGCCGTCGCTGATCAAGGCCACTGCCGTTGCTGACCAGGAGCACTAAACTCACCCCCCGTACACGCGCGCACCAGGACTTGAGTCGTGGTGCAGGAGGGGACAATGGCTCAGAAGGTTCGTGGAGTGGTGGCGCGCAGCAAGGGCGCGCCGGTGACGATCGAGACGATCGTGATCCCGGATCCCGGCCCGGGCGAGGCCGTGGTCAAGGTGCAGGCGTGCGGTGTGTGCCACACCGACCTGCACTACCGCGAAGGCGGCATCAACGACGAGTTCCCCTTCCTGCTCGGACACGAGGCCGCAGGCGTGGTCGAGTCCGTCGGCGTGGGCGTCACCAACGTGCAGCCCGGCGACTTCGTCATCCTCAACTGGCGCGCCGTGTGCGGCACCTGCCGTAGCTGTCTGCGCGGTCGCCCGTGGTACTGCTTCAGCACCTTCAACGCCACCCAGAAGATGACCCTGGAGGACGGCACGGAGTTGTCGCCGGCGCTGGGCATCGGTGCATTCGTGGAGAAGACCCTCGTCGCCGCCGGCCAGTGCACGAAGGTGGATCCCGGCGTGCCCGCCGCCACCGCTGGTCTGCTGGGCTGCGGTGTGATGGCCGGTATCGGCGCCGCCATCAACACGGGCAACGTCGGCCGAGGCGACTCCGTCGCGGTGTTCGGGTGTGGCGGCGTGGGTGATGCGGCCATCGCCGGCGCGCTGCTCGCCGGTGCCCACACCATCATCGCCGTCGACATCGACGACCGGAAGCTCGAACTGGCCAAGCAGTTCGGCGCCACCCACACCGTCAACTCGAGGACCACCGACCCCGTGGAGTACATCAAGTCGGTCACGGGCGGCAACGGCGCCGATGTGTGCATCGAGGCCATCGGCCATCCCGAGGTCTACAAGCAGGCGTTCAACGCACGCGACCTGGCCGGCACCGTGGTGCTCGTCGGTGTGCCCCGCCCCGACATGACCCTGGAGCTGCCGTTCATCGAAGTGTTCGGCCGGGGTGGCCAGCTGAAGAGCAGTTGGTACGGCGACTGCCTGCCCTCGCGCGACTTCCCCATGCTGGTCACGCTCCATCAGCAGGGTCGCCTGCCGCTCGACAAGTTCGTGTCCGAGACCATCTCGCTCGACGCCGTCGAGGAGGCATTCCACAAGATGGAACGCGGCGAGGTCCTCCGTTCCGTGGTCGTGCTGTGAGCGGGGTGCGCTGAGTGGCGATCGAACTGGTCACCACCGACGGCATCTTCGCCCTCGACGGCGGTGAGTGGCAGGTCACCAACAACATCTGGATCGTCGGCGACGACCGCGAGGTGGTCGTGTTCGATGCGGCCCACGACGCAGCGCCCATTGCTATCGCCGTGAACGGTCGCCGGGTGAAGGCCATCGTGCTCACCCACGGGCACAACGACCACATCAACGCCGCGGTCCCGCTGCGCGACCTGGTGGATGCCCCCATCCTGTTGCACGACGCCGACCGCATGCTGTGGGACGTCGTCTACCCGGGCGAGCAGCCCGATGGGGCCGTCACGCCCGGCGACGTGCTCACCATCGCCGGTCACGAGTTGGGCATCCTGCACACGCCGGGTCACTCGCCGGGCTGCTGCTGCTTCCACGACACCGCATCGGGCGTGCTGTTCAGCGGCGACACGCTGTTCTGCGGTGGCCCAGGTGCCACCGGCCGCAGCTACAGCGATGAACCCACCATCCTGCGCTCCATCCGCGACCGGTTGCTCGCGCTGCCGGACCACACGGTGGTGCACACCGGCCACGGCGACAGCACCACCATCGGCGACGAGCGCGAGCGCGTGCTCGCCCGAGCGGCCGAACTCGGCGTCTGACCTCAGCCGGCGCGGCGGGCGAGGTACTCGCGCGCCAGCACCTGCAACCGTTCGCCGTCGAAACTCGGGTCGTGGCCTCCGTGCACCACGTGCGCGGGCAGGGTGAGCAACCGCTCCATCGTGGCGCAGTAGTCGGTGATCGACGACTCGGGCAGCTCGTCGAGCAGCGGGCCGTCGTAGATGGCATCGCCGGAGAAGAGCGTGCCGGTCGCGGCTTCCCACAGACCGATGGAGCCGGGGGAGTGGCCGGGTAGGTGGAGCACCTCGAACGTACGGTCGCCCAGGTCGATGACGTCGCCCTCCACGACGTGCCGGACCGCGGCGACCGGTCGCTGGTGGAACCCCTCGAAGGCCACGCCCGGCGGGAGCGCGTCGACGAAGTACGGGTCGGGCATCGGGTAGCCCATCGCCTCCAGGGACTCCACCACTTCGTCGCCCCACGCCTCGCGGATCACCAGCGACGACAACGGCGCGGTGAGCAACAGATGGGCTTCTTCGGGATGCACCACCACGTCGTCGAACTCGTGGTGGCCGCCGATGTGGTCGTCGTGCCCGTGGGTGGCCACCGCAGTGACCGGCCTGTCGAGCAGATCGGAGAGCTCGTACACGAGGCTGGACAACCCCATGCCCGTGTCGATCACCAGATCGCGGTCGCGTCCGCGCACGTGCCAGATGTTGCAGCGCATGAGCGGGATGACGTGTGGCTCCCAGAGCAGCGTGATCTGGTCGTCGATGGTGGTGCGTTCGAACCATCGGGTGGCGAGCGGGAGCGCGGTCATGATTCCTCTGTTGGTGTCGGCGACGGCGGCTTCTCGGGCTTCGGCTTCTTCGCTCTGCTGGGCTGCACCCGAGTGGGTTCTCCCGCCATCTTCGGGTACACCGGCGGCCACGGTGCGTCTTCCAGCCCGGCATCCTGGTCGCGACGCACCATTTCCAGGAACGGCTCCATCGGTTGTGGGTGGGTCGGCATGTCGAGCCACGCGTCGCCCTGTTCGTCGACCCAGCGCGGCGCGGTGGCGATGGTCATGTCGTGCGGTTGCAGCGTGAAGAGCAGGTCCCACGGGAACGGGAAGGACACCGGCGCGTGGTCCAACGCCCGAACGGACCACGGTGCGAACACGGTCTTGTGCGGTGCGTTCTGGTTGAAGTCGATGAAGATGCGCGCGCCGCGCTCCTCCTTCCACCACTTGGCGGTGATCAGGTCGGGCCGGCGGCGTTCCAGTTCGCGTGCCACCGCCACGGCAGCACTGCGTACCGCGATGCTGTCGTGCGTGGGTTCGAGGCACACGTACACGTGCAGGCCGCGGTTGCCGGAGGTCTTGATGAACCCCGTCACGCCGAGGTCGTCGAGCAGTCGCTTCGTCTCCGCCGCGGCCTCCTGCGCCATCGCATAGGTGGTGCCCGGCCCGGGATCGAGGTCGATGCGCAGCTCGTCGCAGATGTCCTGATCGGGCACGCGCACCGGCCAGGAGTGGAACCCGAGGCAGCCCAGGTTCACGGCCCAGATGAGATGGGCGAGGTCGGCGATGACGAGCGCCCGTGACGGCGTGCCGTTCGGGGTGAGCACGGTGGTGGTGTGCAGCCACTCGGGCGCACCCTCGGGGATTCGCTTCTGGAAGAAGCTCGACCCATGGGCACCGTTCGGGAACCGTTGTAGGAGCACGGGCCGGTCGCGCATCTGGCGCATCACGGCGTCGCCGACGGTGAGGTAGTACTCGATGAGTTCGAGCTTCGTGTCGCCGCGCGCCTGGAAGTACACCTTGTCGGGGCTGGTGACGGAGACCGTGCGACCGGCGACGTGCAGCTCGACTGCCTCGCTCATACGAGCCGGACCTTAGCCCGACTACGGTCGCAGCCGTGGGGGACATCATCGACATCACCGCTCCGATGCAGGGCACCATCGTCACCGTCGACATCGCGGTGGGCCAGCAGGTGCGCAAGGGCCAGCAGCTGATGCTCATCGAGTCGATGAAGATGCATCACGCCATCGAGAGCAGCACCGACGGATCCATCAGGGTGCTCCACGTGCAGCCAGGTGCCACGGTGATGGAGGGCGCGGTGGTGGCTGCGGTCGAGCCCGGCACGGTCACCATCGCCGAGCTGGAGGAGGAGCAGGCAGAGGATCCTGCCCACGTGCGGCCCGACCTGGCCGAGGTGGTCGCCCGTCACGACATCGGTCTCGACGCCGCACGTCCCGATGCCGTCGAGCGCCGTCGCAAGGTGGGCCGCCGTACCGCCCGCGAGAACGTCACCGACCTGCTCGACGAGGGCTCGCTGGTCGAATACGGACCCGTCGTCATCGCAGCCCAGCGACGTCGGCGTGAGCTCGCCGACCTCATCGCCCGCACCCCCGCCGATGGAATGATCGGCGGCCTCGGCACCGTGAACGGCCGCTCCGTGGTGGCCATGAGCTACGACTACACCGTCCTCGCCGGCACGCAGGGCACGCAGAACCACTCCAAGAAGGACCGCCTCTTCGAGCTCGCTGAGGATCTGCGTCTGCCCGTGGTGTTCTTCACCGAGGGCGGCGGTGGCCGACCCGGCGACACCGATCAGTCGGGCGTCAGCGGTCTCGACTGCCTGGCCTTCATGTACTTCGCCGAGCTCTCCGGTCTGGTGCCCATCGTGGGCATCAACGCCGGCTACTGCTTCGCCGGCAACGCCGCCATCCTCGGCTGCTGCGACGTGGTCATCGCCACCGCCGACAGCAACATCGGCATGGGTGGCCCGGCCATGATCGAAGGTGGCGGCCTGGGCGTGTTCGATCCACACGAGATCGGCCCGATGGAGGTGCAGCGCGCCAACGGAGTGGTCGACATCGCCGTGCCCGACGAAGCGGCCGCGGTCGCCGCTGCGAAGCAGTACCTCGGCTACTTCCAGGGACCACTCGACGACTGGTCCTGCGCGGATCAGCGCGAACTGCGCCACGTGATCCCCGAGGACCGCAAGCGCGGCTACGACGTGCACGACGTCATCCAGCGGCTGTTCGACACGGGCAGCGTGCTGGAACTGCGCCGCGACTTCGGGTTGGGCATGGTCACCGCCCTGGCGCGGGTGGAGGGCAGGCCGGTGGGCGTGGTGGCCAACAACCCGAGCCATCTGGCGGGTGCCATCGACAGCGATGGTTCCGACAAGGCGGCGCGGTTCCTGCAGCTGTGCGACGCGTTCGACATCCCCGTCGTCACGCTGGTCGACACACCCGGAATGATGGTCGGCCCCGAGGTGGAGAAGACGGCGCTCGTCCGTCACTGCAGTCGTCTGTTCGTCACCGGTGCCAACCTGTCGGTGCCGGTCATCAGCATCGTGCTGCGCAAGAGCTACGGGCTCGGGGCACAGGCGATGATGGGCGGTAGCACGAAGGCCCCGCTGGCATGCGTGGCATGGCCCACAGGCGAGTTCGGTGGCATGGGCCTGGAGGGCGCCGTGCGGCTCGGCTACCGCAACGAACTCGCGGCCATCGCCGATCCCGACGAACGGGAGCGCACGTTCCAGACGATGGTGGACCGCATGTACGAGATCGGCAAGGCGGTGAACGTGGCGTCGCACTTCGAGATCGACGATGTCATCGACCCGGCCGACACCCGGCGGTGGATCGCCGCCATCTTGACCGCGGCGCCGCCCGCGCCTGTCCGCACGGGGAAGAAGCGCCCCAACATCGACACCTGGTAGGAAGGTCGCCGTGAAGATCGACGAAGTGGAAGTGCGGCTCGTCCGCCTGCCGTACCGCAGCCCGTTCAAGACCTCGTTCGCCGAGGAGACCGAGAAGCACGCCACCATCGTCACGGTGCGCAGCGAGGGCGTGGAGGGCTATGGCGAAGGCGTCATGGACCCGTTCCCGAACTACCGCGAAGAGACCATCGCCGGGGCGCACCACCTGCTCCTGCACGCGTTCGGTCCCGACCTCGTGGCCAACGGGTGCGAGCACCCCTCGGAGCTCACCGCTCGCTGGGCCCGTTGGCGCGGCAACCCCATGGCGAAGACCGCGCTCGAGTTGGCGGTGTGGGACTGCTACGCGCGTCAGCAGGGCGTGCCGCTGCGCACGCTGCTCGGTGGCGAACTCACCGAGATCCCGGTGGGTGCGTCGCTGGGCATGAACACGGTCGAGAAGACGGTCGAGTCGGTCAGCCAGCACGTCGAGCAGGGCTACAAGCGGGTGAAGCTGAAGATCGAACCCGGCTGGGACGTGGAGCTCCTCGCCGCGGTGCGCGCCGTGCACCCGCACATCGAACTCACCGTCGACGCCAACTCGGCCTACACGCTCGACATGCTGCCGCTGCTGCGCCAGATCGACGAGTTCGGTCTGCACTACATCGAACAGCCGCTGCACTGGGACGACCTCACCGAGCACGCCGTGCTGGCCAAGGAACTGCGCACCGAGATCTGCCTCGACGAGACGCTCACGTCGCCCGCGCGCGTGAAGGCCGCGCTCGATCTGGGCGCGTGCACCGTGGTGAACGTGAAGGTGGGCCGCGTGGGCGGTCTGCAGTCGGTGCGCGAGATCCACGACCTGTGCGTGGCGCGCAACGTGCCCATGTGGTGCGGCGGCATGCTCGAGACCGGCATCGGTCGCGCGCACAACATCCACCTGGCCACGATGCCCGGGTTCGTGTTCCCGGGCGACACGGCGTCGGCCAGCCGCACCTATGCCCGCGACCTCGTCGAGCAGCAGCTCGAGACCACCGACGGCATCATGCCCGTCCCCGAGGGTCCGGGCATCGGGGTCACCCTCGACCGACCGTTCCTGGAGCAGGTGACGGAGTCCAGGGAAGTGGTGCGGTGACCATCGAGTTCCGCGTGCTCACCACCGCGGAGGACGTCTCGGTACTGCCCGAGTTCGAGGCGTTCATCTGGGGCGGCGACGACGATCGAGTGTCGGTGAACATGCTCATGGCGTGCATCACCGAGGGTGGCCTGGCGCTGGGTGCGTTCGCCAACGGCCAGATCGTCGCGTCGGCGTTCGGCTTTCCCACGAAGGACCCGCACGTGTTGCACTCGCACTACTTGGCGGTGCATCCCGAGTACCGAGGCTCGGGTCTCGGCGAGCAGATGAAGCGCACGCAGGCCGAGTGGTGCCTGGCCAACGGCTACACCGCCATGCGATGGACGTTCGACCCGTTGCAGCTCACCAACGCGCACCTGAACCTCAACAAGCTCGGCGCGCTGGGGGTCACCTACCACGTGAACCACTACGGCGCGCTGGGCGGCATCAACGGTTCGCTGCCCAGCGATCGCCTCACGGTGTTGTGGCAGCTCGACCGTCCTCGCCCCGAGTTCGCCGAGTCGTTCGTGCTCGACGTCCCGCCGGTCACCCCCGCGCAGATCGCCGCGTCAGAGCCCGAGGCGTTCACGGCGCGCATCGCCGTGCGCGACTCGATGGCGCCACACCTGGCCGACGGGTGGGTGGTCAGCGCCGTCGACCGCCACGCCCGCACCTACACCCTCAGCCGCGCATGAGAACTCAGGTGCTGATGTCGCGTGCGAGGTCGGGGAAGACCTTGGCCACCTTCGCGCCGAGCCATTCGCCGTAGGTACCTGCGATGTTGGTGAGGTTCTGGCGATCCCAGCGGGCGTGGGCCTGCGCGGACGGCGTCCAGGTGTCGGCGAACTCCAACGGCTCGACGGATGCATCCCAGCCAGGATCCAGGAAGAACGGCAGCGAGTAGCGATCGTGGCCACCGTGGTTGCGGACGCGGTGCGGCGTGCTGCGGTATCGGCCGCCGGTGAGCCGATCGAGCATGTCGCCGAGGTTGCAGATCACCAGGTCGGCGTCGGCGGGAGCGTCGACCCACTCGCCCTGCACGTTCACCTCCAGTCCAGGCGTGCCATCGGTGGCCAGCAGGGTGAGCAGTCCGTAGTCGGTGTGCTCGCCCACACCCCACGTGGCCGTGTCGCCTTCGGGGTGCGGCGGGTACCGGAAGACGCGGAACAGGGGAGTGGGTGTCGCCGTGAGTCCGGTGGCGAAGAAATCGGGCGGCCGGCCGAGGCCGCTCGCCATGAGCGACAGCAGGCGTTGTCCCAGGGCCTCCATGGCGGCCATCCACGACATCACTGCATCCTCGAATCCCTCTGGGCGAGCGGGCCAGATGTTCGCGCCGTGCATCGGCCTCGGGTCGGGCGGGAGTTCCGCACCGAAGTAGTACCCCTCCTTGCGGTCGGGCACACCCGAGGTGAGCTCGCCCTCGAGTGGGAACCAACCCCTCCACGCGGAGCCGCCGACCTGCATCGACACGTGTTCCTTCTCGTCCTGGTCGAGTGCGAAGAAGTCGCTGGCGAGCGCGATGAGGCGGTCGCGCTCGGCACGGAGTGGGGGCGGCAGTGGCACCGCGAAGAACCCCACGTCCCGACACGCTCGATCGATGCGTTCGGCGGCGTCGGGCGCTGCTGGATCGATGACCGGCAAGAGCTTCATCGCGGCACAGCGTAGGTGGCAGACTCGACCACCGTGACGGCAACAGAACTCATCGTGGTTGCCATCGCCATCTTCACCGCAGCGTTCGTGCAGGTGCTCAGCGGCTTCGGCTTCGCCCTGTTGAGCATGCCGATCATGACCATTGCCATCCCGGTCAAGGAAGCGGTGGTGGTGAGCACGCTGTTGGGCATGTTGAGCACCACTTGGCAGGCATGGCACCTGCGGGCCGACACTCAGCGCCCGTTGGCCAAGCGGCTCACGCTGTCCGCCTTCGTCGGCATGCCACTGGGCCTGTATCTGCTGAACGTGGTGGACAACGACATGCTGCGCCTGGGGCTGGGCATCGCCGTGATCATCGCCACGATCCTCCTGATCGCCCGCATCAACCTCAGCCATGTCGGACCTGGCCTCGACATGGGGGTCGGGTTCGTCTCGGGCGTGCTGAACACCTCGCTCTCCACGAACGGTCCTCCGCTCGTGTTCGGCCTGCAGGCTCGGCACCTCGACGCTGCCGCGTTCCGCGCCACGATCTCGACGGTGTTCGCCTTCAGTAACGTCGTCGGCATCACGCTGTTCGCGCTCAACGGCAAGATCACCGCCGACGGCTTGAAGGCCGCCGCCATCGCGCTGCCGGCGTGGGTGATCGGCCAGGGGCTGGCGTGGCCGGTACGCAAGCACGTGCACGGCGAACGCTTCCGCATCCTCGTGCTCAGCCTGCTGTTCGTGGCCGGCACGAGCACGATCATCCTCGCCCTCGTCTGACGACGGTCGACCCCGTCCCGTCGTGCCAAGCTGCACGAATGGTCACCCCGGTGTCGCAACCCCGCAACGTCGTGGTGGTGCTGCTCGACTCGCTGAACCGGCACATGCTCGGGAGCTACGGCGGGACGGAGTTCGCCACCCCGCACCTCGACCGGTTCGCGGTGGAGCACGCCACTCGTTTCACCCGCCACGTCACCGGCTCGTTGCCGTGCATGCCTGCCCGCCACGACATCCTGTGCGGCTCGCTCGACTTCCTGTGGCGGCCGTGGGGTTCCATCGAGCTCTGGGAACAGCCGATCACTGCCGACCTCCGACAGCAGGGCGTCCTCACGATGTTGGTCACCGATCATCCGCATCTGTTCGAGACCGGCGGCGAGAACTACCACACCGACTTCGGCGCGTGGGACTACGTGCGCGGCCACGAGGGCGACCCCTGGCGCACCTGGCTCGACCCCAGTTGGATCGGTGTGCCGGCGCCGCCGGCGCTCACCGGCGACTGGTGGCTGCGCCGCCGCTACGGCGACCACGCGCCGCGCATCCACCGCGCCTACGACACGTCACGCACGTACTTCCGTGCAGAGAGCGACTACCCCGGTCCACGCACCATGCAGGCCGCCGCGGATTGGGCTGCGGGGGCAGCGCAGCACCACCGCGACCAGCGATGGATGCTGTTCGTCGACGAGTTCGACCCGCACGAACCGTTCGACACCCCCGAGCCGTGGCAGGGCATGTACGAGGCCGAGCCGTGGGACGGTGAGCGCATCATCTGGCCGCCGTACGTCGTCGGCGGTGTCACCGAGGGCCACCTCTCCGAGGGTGAGGCAGCACACGTGCGCGGCAACTACGGCGCCAAGTTGTCGATGATCGACCACTGGTTCGGCCGGCTGATGGCCGAGTTCGATCGGCACCAACTCTGGGACGACACCGCCGTCATCGTGTGCACCGACCACGGTCACTATCTCGGTGAGCGACGTGGTGGCGCCGACATCTGGGGCAAGCCGATGGTGCCGCAGTTCGAACCGCTCGGCCACATCCCGCTGCTCATCCACTGGCCCGGCGTGCAGGGTGGTGCGGTGTGCGACGCGCTCACCACGGCCGTCGATCTGCACGCCACGATCGCCGATGTGTTCGATGCGTCACCGCAGCACCGCACGCACGGCCGATCCCTCGCACCGTTGCTGCGCGGTGAGGCCGCGAGCGTGCGCGACTGGGCCATCGGCGGCGTGTTCGGCAACTGGGTGCAGGTCACGGATGGCCGGTTCAAGTACGCCCGCGCGCCCGAAGGCGACAACTTCCCGCTCAGCATGTGGAGCAACCGGTGGAGCACCATGCCCGTGCACGTGAAGGGAATGGTCGAACTCCCCAAGCCCGACGGTCGCGCATGGCTCGATCGCATGCCCGACAGCGAGGTGCCGGTGATCCGGCAACCCTTCCAGCCGGGCGACGCACTCCCGTTCTGGGTGAGCGGCGCGGCGAACGTCGGCAAGCACCACCTGTACGACCTCGACGTCGACCCCGACGAGGCGGAGAACCGTCGTGGTGAGTCGGTCGAACGCCGGATGCAGGACCTCCTGCGCACCGCGCTCGGCGAGCTCGACGCGCCCGCCGAGCAGATCGAGCGGCTCGGCCTCCAGGTCTAGTGTTCGCTCATGCTCGATGAGTTGGAGCCGCCGATGAGGCGGGCACTCGAGCTCGCATGGGAGGCGTACCGTGCGGGTTCCTTCCCCGTGGGGTCGGTCATCACCGATCCTCGGGGCGACATCGTGGTCGAGGGCCGGAATCGCGCCGGTGAGGGTGAGGCCCCACCGGGTCGCATGCGCAATTCGGCCATCGCCCACGCCGAGGTCGATGCATTGTCGCAATTGCCGATGGGGGAGTACTCGCAGCACACCCTGTACACATCGCTCGAGCCGTGCCTCCTGTGCCGCTCGGCAATGGTGATGACGCACATCGGCACCGTGCACTTCCTCGCCGCCGACTCCCTGTGCGAGGGCCTCGACCGACTGCCCGAGATCAATGGTCACGCATCACGAAGACACCCGACGATGGCAGGGCCCGGGCACGGTGTGGTGGCGGAGTTCGCCGGCACGCTGCCAATGGCCGTGTTGCTCCTGTTCAATCGCGATGGCACGACGGCGGCACACTATGCACAGCACGCCCCGTCACGCGTGGCCGCTGCACGCCGAATCCTCGACGAAGACCTCTGGCCGCCACGCCGGCTCTCACTGGAAGCGGCAATCGATCACCTCTCGCCCGTGCTCAGCGGCTGAACATCGTCAGCCACTGAGCCTTCGTCTTCGGGCGGAAGACGTAGTTCTGTTCGCGGATCGCGTCGATGGTGGCGCTCGACGGCAGGGAGTAGCGATGGCCGGGGTAGACCACCGTGCCATCGGGCATGGCGGCCAACGTCTGCAGGCTGTCGTACATGGCCTCTGGATCGCTGCCCGGGAAGTCGGTGCGGCCACACCCGTCGAGGAACAGCGTGTCGCCGCTGACGAGACGTCCGTCGACGTGGAAGCACTGGCTGCCGGGCGTGTGCCCTGGCGTGTGCACGAGCGTGATCTGCAGGTCGCCGACCGAGATGACGTCGCCGCCGTCATGGGCCACCAGTTGATCCGAGTCCAGCCCGCTGCTGCGGGTGACCCACGGGACCTCGTCGCGTTGCACGTGCACCGGGCAACTGCACCGCTCGAGCAGCGTGGCCACACCCTCCACGTGGTGACCCATCATCGACCCGCCGATGTGGTCGGCGTGGAAGTGCGTGGCGAGCACGCCGGTGACGGTCATTCCGTCGGCCTCCACGAGGTCGAGCAGTTCGTTGACGGCGTACGCGGGATCGATGAGGACGCACTCGCCCTTCTCGCGGTCGCCGATGGCGTACACGAAGTTCACCATCTGCTGCGCCACCGGATCGTCGGCGGCGAAGTCGCGACCCGAGAGCAGTTGGCGGAAGTAGAAACGGTCCTGAGCCATGGCGCACACGCTACGCGTCGCGCAGCTGCGGCATCACGAGCGAAGCGAAGCGTTCACACTCCTCGAGATGGGGATAGCCGCTCAGGATGAACGTGTCGATGCCCAGGTCGCGGTACTGACGGATCTTCGCCGCCACCTGCTGCGGATCGCCCACGATCGCAGCACCGCAGCCGCTACGTGCTCGGCCGATGCCGGTCCAGAGATGGGGTTCGACGAAGCCGTCGTCGTCGGCGGCATCGCGCAGGGATGCTTGTGCTCGCACGCCCACGGACTGGCTGTCGAGCGAGCGTGCCCTGATGGCGTCACCGACCTCGGGGTCGAGCGCCGACACGAGGTGACGTGCGGCAGCCCGTGCTTCGGCCTCGGTGGGCCGGACCACCACGTGCACCCGGTAGCCGAAGCGCAGGGCGCGGCCTCGTGCGGCAGCGCGCGCTCGCATGTCGTCGACGATGGCGCGCACTCCGTCGATGGTGTCGGGCCACATCAGGTACACGTCGGCCGCCTCGGCCGCCACGTCGCGTGCCTCGTCGGACAATCCGCCGAAGTACAACGGAGGACACGTGCCGGTGGTGGTTCGCACCCGCGGTGGGTCGAGGTCGAGCGACACCCAGTCGCCGTCGGCATGCAGCGGTCGCCCGTCGAGCAGCGTGCGGAGCGCGTGCATGTACTCACGTGTCCGTGCGTAGCGCGGGCCGCCCGCGAGTGACTCGCCCGGGAGTTCGCTGGAGATGATGTTGATCACCATGCGGCCGTCGAGCAGGTGGTCCAGCGTGGCCAGTTGGCGAGCGAGTTGCGGCGGCCACATCTCGCCCATGCGCACCGCGACGATGGGGCGGATGGAGGTGGTGGAGCGCGCGATGGCCGCGGTGAACGCGACGGTGTCGATGCCGAGTGCGTAACCCGACGGCATGAGGATCGCGTCGTATCCGGCGCGGTCTGCGGCGTGCACGATGGCGCTGCAGTGTTCGAAGCTGCTCACCCGAGTCGGGTCGGGTACGCCGAGCAGTTCGTAGTCGTCGTCGCACAGCGCGGCGAACCAGGCGAGCTCGAGCGGCTCACTCATGGCAGCGGTCGACCCTGGGCTGCCTGCACGATGGCGTAGACATCGGCTCGACTCAGGGGCACGTGCACGGCTTCCACCGCGGCCTCGAGACGCGCGATCGTCTGGGTACCGACGATGGCCACCGCTCCCACGGGATGGGCGAGCACGAACGCCAACGCCACGGACGCGCGATCGGTGTCGTGAACGGCGGCGAGGTGGTCGAGCGTCGCCATCAGTTCGGTGGGAAGTCCTTCCCCCGTGGCGAGACGTCCGCCGGCCAGCGGGCTCCAGGCGAGCACCGAGAGACCGGTGAGCAGTGCATGATCGAACGTGCCGTCGAACATCGGCTCCACCCGTGCTGCCGAGAACTCGGGTTGCGTGGACACGAGCGCCATCGGGAGGTGTTGCTGCAGCGCGGCGGTCTGTGCAGGCGTGTGGTTCGAGACGCCGAACTCGCGAGCGAGCCCGCGCTCATGCAGGGCGATCAGTGCTTCGGCCAACTCGGCGGGATGCGTGAACAGGTCGGGACGATGGATCTGGTAGAGGTCGACATGGTCCACGTGCAGGCGCCGCAGTGAGGCCTCGCACGCCTGGGTGATGCCCGACGCGCTGCTGTCGTACGGCACACCGGGAACGATGCCGCCCTTCGTGGCCAGCACCATCCGGTCGCGCAACGACGGCTGCTGCAGGAGCACCTGCCCCAAGCGGTCCTCGCACGCGCCGAACCCATCGCCGCCCCAGTCGAGTCCGTACACGTCGGCGGTGTCCACCAACGTGCACCCGAGGTCGAGGGCGCCGGCCACGAGTGCACCCGCCTCATCGGTGGACGACGTGGTGAGCCGCCAGCACCCGAAGCCGATGGGACCGACATCGAACGGACCCACTCGTCGAGGACCGGGCTGCACCAGGTTGGCCGACGGGGAAGTCATTGGCCGTACGCTATCCATCCGTGAGTGGCCCCCTCCGCTACGGCGTCATCGGTACCGGGATGATGGGCGTCGAGCACATCGGCAACCTCCTGCATCTCGACGACGCGGTGGTGACGGCCATCAGCGATCCGCATCCGGAAAGCCGCGATTGGGCCCAGCTGGCCGTCGGACTCGACACGCCGCTGGCTCGCTTCGCTGACCATCGCGAGCTGCTGCAGTCGGGCCTGTGCGACGCGGTGGTCATCGCGTCGCCGAACCACACCCACCATCAGGTGCTGCTCGACGTGCTGTCCACCCCTCACCACGTGATGGTGGAGAAGCCGCTGTGTACCACCGTGACCGACTGCCTGGAGGCGATCGCGGCGGCCGAACGTGGGGCCCACGAGTACCCGCATCGCGTGGTGTGGATGGGGCTGGAGTACCGCTACATGCCGCCCACCACGGCGGTGTTGCACGAGGTGCGCAACGGCGCGGTGGGCGACGTGCGCATGGTGGCCATTCGCGAGCACCGGTTTCCATTCCTGCCGAAGGTGGGCAACTGGAACCGGTTCACCCGTAACACCGGGGGCACCCTGGTGGAGAAATGCTGTCACTTCTTCGATCTGATGAACCTGATCGTGCAGCGTCCACCGGTGCGCGTGATGGCCAGCGGAGCACAGGACGTGAACCATCTCGACGAGCGCTACGACGGCGAGACGCCTGACATCCTCGACAACGCGTTCGTCGTGGTGGAGTACGAGGGTGGCGCCCGCGCGATGCTCGACCTGTGCATGTTCGCCGAGGCGAGCCGGAACGAGCAGGAGATCTCCGTGGTCGGCACCGCGGGCAAAGTGGAGGCACTGGTCACCGAGGGCATCGTGCGCGTCGGCCGTCGCTCCGACGGCATCGGTGTGGTCACCGAGCGCCCGGTCCACGACTCGTCGATTCGCCATCAGGGTCTCCACCACGGGGCCTCGTATCTCGAGCACGTGGCGTTCCGCGACGCCGTCGTGCACGGCCTCGCCCCCGCCGTCACGCTCGCCGACGGGTTGTGGTCCGTGGCCGTCGGCGAAGCGGCACATCGTTCCATCGACCTGGGGCGTCCGGTCGCGATCGAGGAGGTGTTCGCCCGATGAGCGAACCGCTGCAACATCTGGTCGAGGGCGAGCGCATTCTCGTCGGCGGTGATCGGTTCGTCACGGTGCCGGCAGCGCTCGCTGCCGCGTTCGGTGAGGGCGACCGCCTGGTGGTGGTGCACGAGACCGGCGACCTGCTGCACATCCCCCGTGCCGAGCACGAAGGTGTCGCAGCTGCCGTCGCCAGAGCGAGCGCCGCATTCGAAGGGTTGGCACGGGTCGCCGACGACGCCATCTCCGCCTTCTTCGAGGAGTGCGCCGCCCGCCTGGCCGACGATGTGGTGTTCGCCCCCATCGCCGCGGCCAACGAGGCCGATGTGCAGTCGGCACTCGCCCGGGGTCGCGCCACGAGTCGCCTGGTGCTGTCGCCATCGATGCGCATCGACATGGTTGCGGGCCTGCGCGTCTGGCGCGACGTGCCCACGCGTCGCCAGCAGATGGTGGGGGAGGTGCGCCACGCCGAGTGGACGGTGCAGCAATGGCGCGATCCGCTGGGCGTGGTCGGGTTCGTGTTCGAGGGCAGACCGAACGTCTTCGCCGACGCCACGGGTGTGTTGCGCACCGGTAACACCGTCGTGTTCCGCATCGGCAGCGACGCGCTCGGCACCGCTCGGGCCATCGTCGAGCACGCGGTGCGTCCGGCATTGGCCGCCGCCGGCCTGCCCGCGGGATCGGTGGAACTCGTCGACAGCGCTGCGCACGCTGCGGGTTGGGCGCTGTTCGCCGATCAGCGACTGTCGCTGGCAGTCGCCCGTGGCAGCGGAGGCGCCGTGGCGCAGTTGGGTGCCGTGGCCCGTCAGCACGGCGTGCCGGTCAGCCTGCACGGCACCGGGGGCGCCTGGCTGGTGGCGTCCGAGGCTGCCGACGCGGAGCAGTTCGCGTTGTCCGTGCGGCATTCGATGGACCGCAAGGTGTGCAACACGCTGAACGTGTGCTGCGTCGTTCGGTCCCGTGCCGAGGAGCTGGTACCGGTGTTCCGCGCCGCGGTCGGCGAGGCGGCAGCCGTCAGAGGGGTCGAACCGATCATCCACGAACTGTCACCCGACGACGAACGTCTGGCGCAGGAGTGGGAGTGGGACACGGTGCCCGAGGTGGCGTTGATCGTCGTCGACTCGGTGGAACACGCGGTGCAGCAGTGCAACCGCTTCAGCCCGCACTTCGTGGCATCGCTCGTGAGCGACGATCCGGCCGAGCACGATGCGTTCTATCAGTCGGTCGACGCGCCGTTCGTCGGCAACGGGTTCACCCGCTGGGTCGACGGACAGTTCGCCTTCGTGCAGCCCGAGCTCGGTCTCAGCAACTGGCAGTCAGGTCGGCTGTTCGGCCGCGGTGGGGTGCTGTCCGGCGACTCGGTGTTCACCGTGCGCGTGCGAGCCACCGTGCACGACCATCACCTGCACCGCTGACCACTCGGTGGACCACGTCCACCGCGGTGCCGGGTCGTCTAGGTCCACCAGCCGGTCACGTCGATGATCAGGTGCGTGGCGGTGGTGGTCTGCACGCAGAGTGCGCCACCCGCCGACAGTTGCACCTGGATGCCGTTCGCCACCGTGCGGCCGGCGTAGTTCACCGACTGGATGGCCGGCTGTGTCCCGCATCCCCACATCGTGAGCGAGCCCACTGACCCCGGTGCGACGACCGCCACGTTCACCGACACGACGGTGGCGTTGGCGGGAATTCCACGCTGCCCGGCGAGCTGGATGGTCTTGGTCTGGTAGGCGGGGAGCGGGTAGCCCGAGGTGCCGAGGTTCATCTCGGCCCGGTACAGATCGCGAGTGTCGGCGACGCGGGTGGGCGTGGTGGGGATCATCGCGTGCGGGGCGTTCGGCATGAAGTAGCCGAGCACGTCGACCTTCACGTCCATGCCGTGATGCGTGTAGAGGCACATGTTGCCGTCGGCGTCGAGCGGCACGATGGCGAAGTTCTGCTTGGTGGCACCGACGGTCGGGTTCACGTTGGCGACGTACGGCCGTTCCGTGCCGCACTCATAGGCGGTGATGTAGCCGTTGGCGTTCGGCCAGATGCCGGTAATGTTGACGGCGATCGCGGTGGCGCCCCACGGCACCCCGATGCCTGCGCTCGGTGCGTTCACCGTGACGGTCTGGCCCTGCATCATGCGAGCCCAGAACCCGAGTCCGCGAGTGGTGTCCATCAGCGTGGCCGGGGCCAAGCCCTCGTAGCGCAACTCGGCGGACGGGCGGAGGTACCCGGTGACGTCGATGATGATGTTCGCGTCCTTCGAGGAGAACAGGCAGATCTCACCGGAGGGGCCGAGCGGGAACATGCCGGCGTTGCCGACGGGCTCGTACGGGTAGAAGTTCAGCGTCGAGGCGGTGGGTGGTGCATCGGTGCAGTTGTAGACGGTGAGGTAGCCGACCCCGGTCTCTTCGGTCGTCGTGATGTTGGCGCTGAAGCCAGTGGCATCGGCGGGGATGCCCGCCACGCCGGCGATCTGCACTCGCTTGGGAACGTTGGCCGTGATCTTCGTGGACCGCAGCGTGATGCGGCTGTCGGCGAAGCGGAACGGCGTGACCGCAGTGAACGCCGACGGGCCGGACACCGGCGACACGGTGGGCATCGGCATGACGCCGGTGGCGGCGGTGGGATCGACCGTGAACGACCAGGTGACCGTGCGGGCGTTGGTCGTGATCGTGGTGGTGTACACGCCGGGCGTCAGCTGGGTGCGGGGCACCACGGTGACGGCGTTGTCGGCGTTCAGGATGGCTGCGGCGTCACCGCTGGTGTTGCCGGCGAACAGTGCGCACACCTCGAGCGGGCCGTTGGGGCCGGTCATCGACGCCGAGACGCTGCTGACCTTCTCGGGCATCATCGAGATGACCGGCAGGCCTGCAGTGCCGGTCCATCCGCAGAAGGTGAGCGGGTTCGGCGATTCGGTGACGAACTTCGAGAGGCTCGTGGTGGTCCCGGCGCCGGGGAAGGTGACCGGCCACGACGGACGAGGTGCCGTGCCGTCGAGCCCGGCGATCACATTGAGGGTGGCGCCCGAGTGCCACGTCGGGGTGGTGCTCAGGTCGCACTTGCCGAAGCCGACCGAGCGGAGGTTGTGGCGAAGGATGCCGAGTGCGTGGAACGGTCCGGTCATCCACAGTTCGATGTGGCTGCGAGCGCTGGTGCCGTAGGCCGAGCTGACGGCCACGTTGCCCTGGCGTCCGGCGGTGTCGCCGTTGGCGGTGTAGCCCGTGAGACCGGGGGTCTCGTAGTGCGTGATGCCGTTGTAGAGCATGTAGCACGAGTGGTTGTAGGCGCCGGCGGAGAGGGTGGGGTTCTCCACCACGGCGGGCATGCCGGCCATCGCCCTGAAGTAGTTCACCGAGGTGAGCCAGTCGGACGTGGGCGGAATGAACGGCGGAATCGGATCGGCGGCGGAAGTGACCTGCGGAATCGCCAGTGCCGATACCGCCACCACCATCGCCGTCAGTGTTGCCCGTAGCCTGCGCATCGCTTCGTTCCTCGCGCGGTGGACGCCAGCCCTCCGCTGTCACTTGTTCATCGGTCCCGATGTGGTCGACCTGAAGGTTTCCGACGACAACTTGACGATCGCTTGATCCTCATCAAGGCCGCAGAACTCCTGGCCAGGTGGGCGGGTATCGTGCGGGCGATGTCGCGTCGCCGAAGCCCTCGTCGGTCACGTTCCGTGACGATCGGCGTCGTCGTGCTGGCGCTGTCGTCGATGGCCGCCTGCCACTCGGGTGGCGTGCGCGCCATCAAGGCCGACACCGCCCCGTCGGCACCGGTCGACACCACCGCACCGCCCGACGACAGCCGCCCTCCGGTCACCGGCTCGGATCCGCTCGGGGTCGGCGACGAGTTGTTTCCCGAGTTGGGCAGTCCATCGGTCGACGTCGTCCACTACGACATCGATCTCGCGTACGACGCGACGTCGGATCGCGTCGAGGGCGCGGTCACGCTTCGCCTCACCGTCACCGACGACATCGAGTTGGTGCACCTCGACAGTGATGGCCCGGACGTTCAGGCGGTCACCGTCGACGGGGTCGACGCGTCGTTCGAGACCGAGCCGGGCAACCTCGCGATCGAGCTCCCCGAACCGCTCGCGGATGGGGCAGACGCGACCGTACGCGTCGAGTACACCGTCGACCCTCGTGGCGGCGCAGGTTCCGTGGGCCTGCCGTCGGGCTGGTTCAACACGCCTGGCGGTTCGTACACCCTGAACGAACCCGACGGCGCACACTCGTGGCTCCCGTGCAACGATCACCCGAGCGACAAGGCCACCTACACGTTTCGCATCACGGTGGCTCCCGGGGTCACCGCCGTCGCCAACGGGGGGCTGCAGGACCACACCACGTCGCCCACCGGAGAGACGTGGGTGTGGCAGGAGGATCGGCCGATGGCCACCTACCTGATCCAGGTACTCACCGGCGACTACGAGGTGGTCGACGGGGTCGGGCCCCATGGGCTGCCGTTGGTGCACGCCGTGCTGCGCACCGACGTGGCGATGGCGCAGCCGCTGTTCGACCTCACCGTCGAACAGATCGACTTCCTCGAGCAGTGGTTCGGTCCGTATCCGTTGGATCGCTACGGCCTTGCCATCACCGACAGCGCGAGCGGTCTGGCGATGGAGACGCAGGAGCGCTCACTGTTCAGTCGCGACGATCTCGTGGTGGGAGCTCCCGACTTCATGGTGCACCTGCTGCTGTCGCACGAGCTCACCCACCAGTGGTTCGGCAACGCGGTCACTCCGGCACGGTGGACCGACATCTGGTTGAACGAGTCATTCGCGACCTATGGCCAGTGGATGTGGATGGAACACGCCGGCTTCGGCAGCGTCGCATCGGCCGCCGCCGATGCGCTGCGGTACCGGCTTCCGGGGAGCAGCGCGAGTCCCACGGTCGACGACCTGTTCGGCGTCAACAGCTACGACGGTGGGGCAGTGGTGCTGCACGCCCTGCGCCGCACCATCGGCGACGACGACTTCTTCTCCCTGCTGCGTCGATGGGTGGCGGAGCACAACGGCACGTCGCGCACCACCGACGACTTCATCGACATGGCGAACGACGAGTCAGGCGAGGACCTCACCAAGTTCTTCGACACCTGGCTGTTCGCTCAGCGCCCGCCATCGCGTTTCCCCTGAGCCGGCAGAACGTCGATCGCTGTCACGGATCCACTCGCTCGCCGAGTGGATCCGTACCCGCGCCACGGTTCGTCCGCACGTCGTAAGGTGCCGATGGATCTTGACGAGGAGACGAAGATGGCTGACCGGCAGGTGTGGTTGATCACCGGGGCGGCTCGAGGCATGGGCAGGTCGTTCGTCACGGCCGCTCTCGATGCAGGCCACGCGGTGGTCGCCACGGGTCGCCGGCCGGAGGAGATCACGAGCACCTTCGGCACACGCGATGACCTTCTCGCCCTCCACCTGGACGTCACGAGCGTGGATGACGCCGACGCGGCAGTCGGTGCGGCGGTCGAGCGGTTCGGTCGCGTCGATGTCGCCGTCAACAACGCGGGAGCCTCGTTCAAGGGCTTCTTCGAGGAGATGTCGCCGCAACAGGTCGAGCAGCAGTTGGCGACGAACCTGCTCGGGCCAATGAACGTCACCCGCGCCGTGCTGCCCGTGATGCGTCGACAACGCGCTGGTCACTTGATTGCGATCTCGTCCGGAGCCGGCCTCTTGGGTTTCGAGTACTCGTCGGTCTACGCGGCGTCGAAGTTCGGGCTGGAGGGTTGGATGGGTGCACTCGCGCAGGAGGTGGCGCCCTTCGGGATCAGGACCACGATCGTGAACCCGGGCTTCTTCCGCACCGGTCTCGCGAGCCCGGAGTCGTTGATCTGGCCGGACATCGTGATCGACGACTACGCCGAGCGCAGCGCCACGCAACGACAATGGTGGCAGGCGCAGGACGGTCATCAGGCGGGAGACCCCGACAAACTCGCCCGTGCAGTCATGAGCATCGCTGCCGAGGACCCACCTCCGCAACGGTTCATCGCGGGCGCCGACGTGATCGCACTTGCCGAGCGCAAGATCGCCGAACTCCAGCGCCAGATCGAAGCACACCGAGAGCTGTCGTCATCGCTCGGCTTCGAGGACTGACCACCCCGAGCTGTGGCTCCCGCCGTCAGTGGCCGGTGAGGCGGCCGATGAGCGCCTCACGCAGCTTCGCCCTGGTGCCCTTCTTCGCCTCGTGCTCGTCGGCACTGATGGGCAGCCGCACCATGGCGTTGATCCCCAGCCAACGCAGCGGCTCGGGTTCCCACTTCCGTGACCGGTGCCCCACCCACGGCAACGCGGTGAGGTCGGACGGCTCGCGGGTGATCAGGTCGGCGAGCGTACGGCCCGACAGATTCGTCGTGCCCACGCCGTCGCCCACATAGGCGCCCGCGGTGGCGAGGCCCGTCTCGGGATCGAACGATGCGGAGCACCACCAGTCGCGTGCAGCGGCCACAGCACCGCCCCACTGGTGGGTGATGGTGGCGTCGCCGATGGAAGGGAACATCTCGCGCAACGTCTCGTGCAGCAACTCCTTGACGCGCTCGTTCCGGTCGTAATCGGCGCTGATCTTGCTCCCGAAGTGATACGGCGCACCCCGCCCACCGAACGCGAACCGGTCGTCGGCCGTGCGCTGGCCGTAGACGATCATCTGCCGTCCGTCGTTGAACGTCGCCCGATCATGCAGGCCGACTTCGTCCCAGAACGCCGCGGGCAGCGGCTCGGTGGCGACCATCAACGAGTAGACGGGCACCAGGTCGCGGGCATGGCCAGGGATGCTCGACGTGTACGCCTCGGTCGCCCGCACGACGACACCGGCGCGCACGGTGCCGAGTTGCGTGCGCACCTGGCGGTTCCCGATCTCGATGACCGGCGTGTGCTCGTAGATGGTCGCGCCCGCCCGCTCGACCGCGCGTGCCAGACCGCGTGCGAGTCGCGCCGGGTGGATGGCTGCGCAGAACGGCGTGAACGTGCCGCCCTCCACCTTCGATGCGCCACACATGCTGAGCGCCTCGTCCGCGCCGAGGAGGCGGTACTCGTCGTCGGTGAACCCGAACGAGTGGAGATGTTCGATGGACGCCTTGGCCCGATCGAGCTGCATCGCACTGCGCGAGAGGCTCACGTAGCCGCCGCGTTGGAAGTCGCATTCGATGCCCTCGGCCTGCACCACGCGGCCGACCTCGTCGACCGTGTCGTGCATCGCGCGTTGCAGTCGAACCGCCGCGTCGCGCGACGACGCCGCAGCGACCGCGTCGAGCCCCATCGGCAGCAACGCCGAGCACCATCCGCCGTTGCGACCGCTGGCGCCGAAGCCGACGACGTTCGCCTCGAGCACGACCACACGCAACGAGGGCTGGCGCTGGAGCAGGTAGTACGCCGTCCACAGACCCGTGTAACCGGCACCGACGATCGCGACGTCGACGTCGAGATCGCCGCCCAACGCGGTGCGCCCCGGCCCCCACTCCTCGTCCGACATCGTGGCATGCCACATCGACAGGTTCGACAGCTCGTGCATCGCGCCAGCCTAGGGAGGTCGACGGAAGGCCTCCCAACGCGATTAGCGTCGCCGCTCGATGAACCCCATGGCTCGCGACCCGAGTTTCGAGGCAGCCTGGACGAAGCCTGCGGTGGACCCCCATCCCACGCTGCCGATGGCCGTGGCGGTGGGAGCGCTCGTGGCGACGGCGGTGCCGTTGGTGTGCAGCCGGGTCATCATGCGCGCGCTCGCCGACCAGCGGTGGCCGGTCGTGGTGTACGTCATCATCGCGGGAGTCCTCGCGTACGGTCCGCCACTGGCCTTCTGGCGCTCTGCGAGCCGCCGTTGGGGTTCGGGGCGGCCGGCGCACGATGTCGGCCTGTCGTTTCGCCGCGCCGACCTCGGTCGTGGGCCGCTCACCTGGCTCGCGTGCCTGGCGGCGCAGGTGGTGGTGGCCATCTTGGTGCAGCTCACGAACATCCCGTTCCAGAGCAACACGGAGACCATCGGCGACCTACGCGACAACCGCGGCTACGTGATCGCGATGCTCGTCCTGGCGGTCATCGCCGCTCCCATCGTGGAGGAGATCGTGTTCCGCGGCCTCGTGCTGCGTGGGTTGCTCTCTCGGTACTCGGCCGCAACGGCGGTGGCGTTGCAGGCGCTGCTGTTCGGCATCGCGCACATCGGGCCCGAGCGCGGCGTGCGCAACGTCGGTCTCGTATTGGTGCTGAGCGCGGTGGGTGCAGTGCTCGGCGCCTCGGCGTACATGGCTCGACGGCTCGGTCCGGCGATGCTCGCTCACGCCATTCTGAACGGCGTGGCGATGGCGGTGGTGCTGTCGGGGTGGACGCCGCCGTCAGATGACGAGGTTGTCGATGAGGCGTACCTCGTCGAACCAGACCGCGGTGACCGCCACGGTGCCGCGCTCGACGGGGTCGGCGGGCCGCAGGGTGTCGGGGTGCACGAGCTCGAGGTGTTCGAACCGGGCAAGTGGCTCGGCGTCGACCGTTGCCCGGCCGATGCGCACGAGTGCGTCGTTGTGTCGCTCGCCGGCCAGGTACGCATCGCGAACCGCCTGCAGTGAGCGCGGTACGCACACCGCCGCGACCCGCTGTTCGGGGGTGAGACGCCGGTTGCGGCTGGACAGCGCCAGCCCATCGGGTTCGCGCACGGTGGGCAGCCCGACGATCTCGATGGGCATGTCGAGGTCGGTGGTCATGCGGCGGATGACGGCGAGCTGCTGGAAGTCCTTCTGGCCGAAGACGGCGACGTGTGGGCGCGCTGCGTTGAACAGCTTCGCCACGACGGTGGTGACACCACGGAAGTGGCCGGGTCGTTCGGCGCCTTCCAGCACGTCGGCGAGCGGACCCGGCACGACGTGGGTCTGGAACCCCTCGGGGTACATCGTGTTCGCCAACGGCGCATACACCGCGTCGACACCCTGGGCCTCGCAGCGCGCCAGATCGTCGTCGATGGGCCGGGGATACGTGGCGAAGTCGTCGGGGCGGTTGAACTGCAACGGGTTGACGAAGATGGTCACGACCACCACATCGGCGTGCCGGCGCGTCTCGTCGATCAGCGCGAGGTGACCATCGTGCAGCGCGCCCATGGTCGGCACGAGACCGACGCGCTGGCCGTGCACGCGCTGGACGTCGCTCCAGGCGCTCAGGTCGCCAGGGTCGGTGAACACCTGCATGGGGCGCGACCGGTCAGTGGAAGCTGTGCTGGTCGTCGGGCCAGGTGCCGTCGCGGACTTCCTGGATGAAGGCCTCGGTGGCGCGGATGGCGCCGTTGCGCAGATCCGCGTAGTGCTTGGTGAACTTCAGCGTGAGCTCACTGAGGCCGAGCACGTCGTGCAACACCAGCACCTGCCCGTCGCAGTCCGGACCCGCACCGATGCCGATGGTGGGGATGCTGAGCTTCTGGGTGATCTCTCGAGCCAGGTCGCGCGGCACGCCCTCGACCACCACCGCGCAGGCCCCTGCCTGCTCGACGGCGTGGGCGTCCTCCAGCAACCGCTCGCGGCCACCGGCTTCGAAGCCGCTCTTCTTGCCCTGCACCTTGTGGCCGCCCATGCGGTGGAAGCTCTGCGGGGTGAGGCCGATGTGGCCGACCACGGGAATGTCGACACGGGTGATGGTCTGGATGGTCTCGGCCATCACGACGCCGCCCTCCAGCTTCACGCACTCGGCGCCTTCCTTCATCAGCCGGATGGAGCTCTCGACCGCCTGCTGCGGACTGACCTGATAGCTGCCGAACGGCAGGTCGCCGACGATGAGCGCGGTGGGCTTGGCTCGCGAGACGAGTCGCACGTGGTACGCCATCTCGTCGAGTTCGACGGGAATGGTGTTGGCCTCGCCCTGCACCACCATGCCCACGCTGTCGCCCACGAGGATCATGTCGACACCGGCGAGGTCGACGAGCCGTGCGAAGGTCGCGTCGTAGGCGGTGATCATGGTGATCCGCTCCTCGAGCCCCTTCATCCGAAGGAGGTCGGGCACGGTGACCTTCTGGCGATCCACGAGAGGGACGCTAGCCATTCATTTCGCCGAAGGGAAAGCGCGGGGGTATGCGCTCGGGCACAGATCGCGGTACGACGGATCTCCACCCGTGCTCACGGCGTGCACGATGGCATCGGTGCAGGCCGCGGCGAAACACGCCGCACCCGCCTCGAGCACGGCGTTCAGCCACACGATGCGGCTGCGTTGTGGCGGGAGTCCGTCGCCCGCGGCGTTCTCGAGTGAACCCAGTTCGTCACGTCCGGTACTGAGGCCGAAGATGGTGTCGCCGTCGAGCAACGAATGCACGGGGCGCACGGCTCGGGCCAACCCGTCGTGCGCGACCGAGGCGAACTTGCTGCACTCGGCCTTGGTGAGTGCCGCCGTCGTGGCCACGATGCCGATGGTGGTGTTCAGCGGCGGCACGGCGGATTCCATGTGGCGTCGCACGGCCTCGCGCTCGGCGGCCACTGGGCGCCGCAATACCACTCGGCCCGGCATCCACGGCAGACCCGTGGACGGATCGATGACGCACCCCGCGGCATTGACCACCGCCAGGGCGGACACCACCACTCCATTCGCCAGGGTGACGCTGGCCGTGCCCACGCCGCCCTGCAACCCGCGGGCGCGAGCACCCGTGCCGGCGCCGACGGCACCGAGCGGTGACGGGGTGGCACGAGCAGCGCGGGCGGCACGCTCGCCGAAGGACTCATCGGGGCGTCGGCCGAACGCACCACCGCGGCCGAGGTCGAAGATGACGGCGCTGGGCACGATGGGGACCACGTCGTGCGTGCCGGGCCCGACCTTGAACCCGATGGCCTTGGCCTCCAGGTGTCGCATCACGCCGCCGGCGGCGGCCAGCCCGTACGCGCTGCCACCGGTGAGGCAGACGGCGTGCACCACGTCCATCGTCGCAGTGGGCCGCAGCAAGTCGGTGTCGCGGGTGCCCGGCCCGCCACCCCGGACGTCGATGCCGCCGATGGTGCCCGCGGGCAGCAGCGCCACCGTGGTGCCCGTGCGCCAACCGTTTCCACGGCGCTGGTGGTGCCCGACGCGAATCCCCGGCACGTCGGTGAGGCAACCGCCGTTGGTCACGACCCGGTGAGGTGTGAGACGTCGGAGGTGGCAGGAGCCGTGTCGGCGATGGCGCCGGCTCCGAAGGTGCGCCACACGCCCAGGCCCACGATGTACAGCGGGCACGCGACCAGGAGGTACTTGCCGACCTCGTTCTGGTTCGGCAGGTCGTAGGTCATGGCGATGACGGTGGCCAACCAGATGACGGTGACCGTGATGGTGATGGGGCGGAAGCGGCGCACGCGCATCGGGTGCACGAACTTCCAGTTGGTGAGCTGGGTGAGCGACAGCAGCACGCACACCACGCCCGTGACCCAGGGACCTGAGTCGAGCAGGTACAGGGTGGGCACGATCATGTTCCACTCGCACGGGAACCCGTTGAAGAAGCTGTCCTCGGCCTCTTGGTCGGTGCGCGACATCCACAGCGCCGACATGAAGAGGACGAACGCGCCGATGACCAGCGACCAGCCCTCGGGCAGCATGCCGAACTGGTGCATGAACACCACGGGGATGACGATGCAGGTGACGAAGTCGACGATGAGGTCGAGCGTGTACCCGTCGATGCGGGGCACGTTCTCCTTCACGCACCACGCACGGGCCACGGGACCATCGACGCCGTCGAGGATCATGGCGATGGCGAGCCACAGGATGGCCTGCTCGGCCTTGCCATCGGCCACGGCGATGAGCCCGAACATGCCGCACACCGCGCCGAGTGCAGTGAACGAGTGAACGAGCCAGCCCTTCGCCACCGGGTGGCGAAGTTCACGCACGGGGAGGGAGGAGTGGTCGGACATCGTGGCGGGTGAGCGGACACCTTCGGTATCCGTCAACCGTCCACCCTACCCCGTTCAGCCGGTAGGTTCGCCTCATGGCGTCGAATCTGCTGCACCGGGCGCGTGCCGTCGGCTACCGCATCGGGGGCGAGGGAGTGCGCCGCACGTGGGCATGGTTGGGACGAGTCGGTGCCATCGGACCCGATTCCTCCGCGGGCCGTCGATTCGGTCGGTTCGGAGCCGGCAGCATCATCTGCTTCCCGCCCAACACCATCTTCAACGAGCGCTACATCCACATCGGCGAGCAGACCATGATCGGTCCGCAGGCCACGTTGTCGGCCGGCATGGTGCCGGGCCAGGAGTGCCTCAGCGATCCGGTGGTGCACATCGGCTCGCGGTGCCTCATCGGCAAGGGCAGCGGCATCGTCGGCCACTTCAGCATCCACATCGGCGACGACGTGTGGACCGGCCACCACGTCTACATCACCGATCAGAACCACGGGTACGACGACGTCACCGTGCCCATCTCGTTGCAGACCCAGCCCGAGCGACCGGTCACCATCGGCGACGGGTCGTGGCTGGGCCACGGCACCGTGGTGTTGCCGGGTTCGCGCATCGGCAAGCACGTCACCATCGGCGCCAACTCGGTGGTCTCCGGCGACATCCCCGACTACAGCGTCGCGGTGGGGTCGCCGGCGAAGGTCATCCGCCGCTTCGTGGAGGGCCAGGGCTGGGTGCGCCCCGACTGAGACTCACGTGCGGATGTCGCCGCCGAGCTCGCCGGGAGGCGTGCACTCGGGCACCTCGTTGCCCTTCACACCGGCCGTGAAGTCGGCCACCACGTTGGTGACCGGACCGCCGGCCACCACGGTCTCGGTGTACGACACCAGTTCGCCGTTGCGCAGGCTGGCCGTGTAGCGACGGCGGTCCTCGAGGATGATGCGGTAGTTCTCCTCGAAGATGGCGAGCAGCTCGCGGTCTCGATCCGTGGCCACCGGGATGGCGACGATGTCGTCGAGCATCTGTTCCACGATGTCGGTGGCTTCGTCGACGATGTCGGCACGCTGGATCATCTGCTCGAGCGTGGGGTTCTCGATGTACCCCTCGGTGGTGTCCTCGAGTTGGGCACGCTGGTCCTGGGCCGCCTGGCAGATGGGGCCGGCGGTGGCGCTCCAGCTCGTGTCCTCGAGTTGGTAGATGCCGGGATCATCGCCGTGGCGCACGTAGGTGACGAAGTAGTAGATCCACATCGCGGCCATCAGTGCGCACAGCACCCCCAGGATCACCTTCACCCAGGTGCGACCCGGGCGGGTGGGGGTGGGTGAACTCTCGAGCGTTGCGGTCATGAGCGGGCTTTCGGTCGGTAGCAGACGGCGAGTTGTGCGGCGGCCCCGCCCAACCCCAGCGCAGCGGCGATGAGGGCACCGTTCCACCCGGTGAAGGTGAGGTCGGCGGCATGATCGAGCGACCACTCGCCCGGGCCCATCGTCGCGACGGCGAACGCCACGAGGGCGATGGACGCGCAGTACTCCCAGCCCTGGTTCGGCTTGAACACGAAGAACCCGACCTTCCAGTGGACGGTCCAGATGGCGACGACCATGACGGCGATCATGCCGGCGGCGGCCAGTGGCGTGAGCAGCCCGGCGGCGAAGAGCACACCTGCACCGATCTCGGTGGCCGCAGCCATTCGGGCTTGCCACATCGGCCACTTCATCCCCAGCGACTCGAACCAACCGGCCGTGCCCTTGAGGCCGTTGCCGCCGAAGATCTTGTTGTAGCCGTGGTACGCGAGGAAGAGGCCGAACGACGCGCGGAGCACGAGAAGGGCGAAGTTCGCTTGTTGCACGGGTACCACGCTACGGCGTGACGGATGACGTGGCATATTCACGGCCGGTCGTCACAGGACCGGTGGTAGAACGGACGGCCGTGGGGGAGGGCATGAACGTTCCGGCTGAACCGGGTCGAATGGTGCAGGCGTTCCGCCTGGTGCGAGCCCTGCTCCAGCACCAGAAGCGCACGTTCTTCATCGCCGTCGGCGGTGCCTCCGTCTTCGCGGCCTGCACCGTTGGTTCGGCCATCGTCGTCCGCAAGGTCATCGACGACGTCATCACGCCGCGGTTCGAGGACGGCGAGGTGTCCGTCAGCACGGTGGTGTCCGTGCTCGGCACGCTCATCCTCCTCGGACTGGTCCGTGCCGTTGGCGTGGTCGTGCGGCGCACGTGGGCCGGGCGCACCACCTGGCGCGTCACCGAACGGCTCTCCGCGGAAGTGGTCGATCGCCTGGCCGAGCAACCCGTGCCGTGGCATCGTCGCCAGACCACGGGCGACCTCATCACTCGTGCCGGTGTCGACGCCGAGGCGGCCACCGCCGTGCTCGGGCCGCTGCCCTTCGCCTCGGGCGTGGTGGTGCTGGTGTTCCTGTCGTCGGCATGGTTGCTCATCACCGACCTACCGCTCGGCATCGCCGCGGTGCTCGTCTTCCCGCTGCTCATCGCGCTCAACGTCGGCTACCAGCGCCGGGTCGATCGGTACTACAACACGGCGCAGGACGAACTCGGCCGACTCAGCGCCGCCGTGCACGAGAGCTTCGACGGCGTGGCCGGGGTGAAGTCGTTCGGTGCCGAGCACCGCGAGACCGAGCGGTTGGCGGTCATCGCCGATCGGCTGCGCACCGCTCGTCTTGGCGCGGTGCGGTTGCGCAGCGTGTTCGAGGCGCTGCTCGACGGCATCCCCAGCGTCGTCAACATCGGTCTGCTGGTGGCCGGAGCGTTCCGGGTGCGATCGGGTGCGATGACGGTGGGCGAGCTGACCAGCTTCATCTATCTCTTCACGCTCTTGGTGTTCCCGCTCCGACTCATCGGCTTCACCCTGTCGGAGTTGCCGCACTCGCTCGCTGGCTGGACGCGCATCCGATCGCTGCTCGACCAGCCGGTCGAGGCCGACCCCGCACTGTCGTTGCGTCACGGCGACGACAACAGCGTGGTGCTCGACGACGTGCACTACAGCCACGACGGCGAGCGCGAGGTGCTCCGGGGTGTGAACGCACGGATCGACGGTGGTCGCACCGTCGCGGTCGTCGGAGCCACCGGGGCCGGCAAGACCACGCTGCTCCATCTGGTGGCGGGCCTCATCGCTACCGATCGTGGTTCCGTCACCGTGCCCGACGGCGGCGCGCACATCGTGTTCCAGGAGGCGTTCATGCTGGCCGGTACGGTGCGCGACAACGTGTCGCTCGGCGCCGAGGTCGCGCCCGACGCCGTCGAGTTGGCGCTGCAGGTGGCCGAAGCCGACTTCGTGCACCAGTTGGCCGAGGGTCTCGACACCGAGATCGGCGAGCGCGGTGTGGGGCTGTCGGGTGGTCAACGCCAGCGCCTGGCGCTGGCTCGAGCGCTCGTCCGTCGGCCGTCTGTGCTGCTGCTCGACGACACCACCTCGGCGCTCGACCCGTCGACCGAGGCGAAGGTCATCGCCAACCTCCGTGCCGCGCTCAGCACCACCACGGTCATCGCCGTGGCCAGCCGACCCAGCACCATCTCACTCGCCGACGACGTCCTCTATCTCGTCGATGGCGAAGTGGTGGCCCACGGACTGCACGACGAACTGATGAACGCCGTCCCCGCGTACCGAGAACTCATCGAGGCGTTCGAGCACGATCGCGCCGCCATGGACGCCGCACTCGCCGAGGAAGCGACATGAGCGAGCCCGTCAGCCGCTGGAGCGCCGCCGAGACCATCGGCAAGGGCGTCCGTGCCGCGCCCGCGTTGCGCATCGGTTTCGTCACCACCCTCGGCTTGGCACTCGTCGGCGCGGCAGGACGCGTCGTCATCCCCATCCTCGTGCAGCAGGCGGTGGACCGTGGGCTGTCACCGTCGGGCGTGAAGGTCGAGACGGTCATCCGCATGGGTGTCATCGCCTTCGTGGTCATCTGCATCGCCACGTGGGCTCAGCGCACAGCGGTGTACCGCCTCGGTCGCCGCAGTGAGGAAGCGCTCTACGGCTTGCGGGTGCGGCTGTTCGAGCACATCCACCGATTGAGCATCGCCGACCACAGCGAAGAACGGAAGGGTGCGCTCGTCGCTCGCGTCACCTCCGACGTCGAGACGCTCGCCCAGTTCTTCCAGTGGGGCGGGCTGGCGTGGCTGCTCGACGGCACGCTCATGCTCCTCGTGGCGGGCGTGATGCTCGCGTACGACTGGGTGCTCGCCGTGGTGGCGTTCATCGTCGCCGCACCACTGGCGTTCGTGCTCCAGCGCGTGCAGCGCCACTTGTCGAAGGCATACGACTCCGCACGGTCGAAGAACGCCAACGTGATGACCCAGATCAGCGAAGTCGTGTCGGGGGCCGAGACGTTGCGCGCGTACGACGCCGGCGACCGTTACGCCACCCATGTCAAGAAGGCCAGCCACGAACGATCGAACTCGTTCATCCGTGCCGGCACCATCGGAGCGTTCCTGTTCCCGTCGGGCGAGGTGTTCGGTGTGCTCACCGTGTCGGCCGTGGTGGTCACCGGCCTGGTGCGCGGGCCCGACAGCGGGCTCACCGCCGGCGCCATGGTGGGGTTCCTGTTCCTCACCTATCGCTTCCTGGAACCCATCGCCGAGTTCACCGAGGTGCTCGACCAGACCCAGACCGCCGTCGCGGGCATGCGGCGCGTGCTCGGCGTGCTCGAGATCCCCATCGGCCCGCCTGAACCGGCGGTGCCGATGACCCTGCCGGTCGGCGCGTTGGCGGTCACCATCGACCGCGTCGACTTCAGCTACCGCAGCCGCGGCGACACCGACGAGCCACCAGTGCTGGTCGATCTCACCGCGCACATCCCCGCGGGGCAACAGGTGGCAGTGGTGGGCGAGACCGGTTCCGGCAAGACGACGCTCGGCCGCCTCATCGCCCGCCTCGCCGACCCCACGGCCGGCACGGTGCTCGTCGGTGGCGTGCCGCTCACCCGGGTGAGCAACGTCGACCTACGCGACCGGCTCACCGTGGTGCCCCAGGAGCCGTTCCTGTTCGAAGGCACCATCGCCGCCAACCTGTTGTTCGCCCGCCCGAACCTCACCATCGCCGATCTCGAGGCAGCCATCGACGCGCTGGATCTGCGCGACTGGCTCGACACGTTGCCCGAGGGCATCGACACCGAAGTCGGCGAGCGAGGCGCGCAACTGTCCGCGGGTGAACGCCAACTCGTCGCGCTCATCCGTGCGTCGCTGGTCGACCCCGACGTGTTGGTGCTCGACGAGGCCACGTCGTCGGTCGACGCGCTCACCGAGGTGCGGCTGGCCCGCGCGCTCGAGCGACTCGCGTCGGGCCGCACCACCATCGCCATCGCGCACCGGCTGTCCACCGCTGCTCGCGCCGACAGGGTGTTGGTGCTCGACCACGGTCGGCTGGTGGAGGACGGCACCCACACCGAACTCGTGCAGGCAGGGGGCACGTACACGCGCATGTACGACGCCTGGGTCGCCGCCACCTCCGCCGGCTGACCCGTGTCCCCGGCTGGCCGTCAGTCGTTGGGGACGTCGAACGGGGTGGGGCCGAGCACGTCGTTGACCTCGCACGTCACCGCGGCGGCGGTGTTCACGAAGGCGGTGGCCTCGAACGTCATCGTCTCGCCGGGGCGAACCTGCGACACGGTCACCGTGTCGCTCTCCTCCCGGACACCGTTCACCAGGTAGTCGATGGTGATGGTGTAGGCCTGAGCGTCATCGCCGAGGTTGGTGATGTTGCCCTCGGCGCTCACCAAGGTTCCTTCGGTCTCGCAGCGGGTGAGCTCCACGGAGTATTCGCCCGGATCCAGGAAGTCGCTCACCTCGCGCATCACAGCCCGGGTGAACAAGAACCCGACGACGCACATCAGCGCAGCGGCAACGGACAACACGACGCCGGCGACCGCGTACCCGCGGCCGTAGCCCTCGTGAACCGCTGCGTTGCGCAGTCCCAGCACTCCGAAGACCACACCGAGCACGGCGCCGATCGCGGCGAGCACGAAGATGAACGGCAGCCAGGCGATGACCAGCGAGACGAGCCCGACGATGAACGAAGTGACGGCCATGCCCTTGCCGGGCAGTTGGCCGCCGGTGCCCGGCGGAGTCCAGCCCGCGTTCCAGGTCGGAGCGCCCGACTGGTCGACGAAACGCCGCCCACCCACCGACACGTCGGCGGTCCACTGCACCCCATTGTGGTAGCGGAACTCGAATCGGCCGGTGGGGTCGGGGAACCACCCTGCCGCAGCCCGCTGATCGCTCACCTGCACGACGTTACCGGTGGTTGCCCGTCGAGTGCCTCTAGTGTCGAGGACGTATGGAGATCGTGCTCATCCGCCACGGCGAACCCGAATGGGTTCGCGATGGCCTCAACGTCGTCGACCCGCCCCTCACCGAACGAGGCTTCATGCAGGCCGAGTGCGTCGGAGGCGAACTGGGGCATCTCACGTTCGACGAGATCGTCGTGTCGCCGCTTCGGCGGGCTCGGCAGACGGCGGCGCCGTTGCGCACCGCAGTGGGCCACGACGAGCACATCGAACCGTTCCTCGAGGAGATCCGCGAGCCGAACTGGCACGGCACGCCCGCCGAGTTGGCGCGCACCGCGTACGAGGAAGAGCGGTCACGACCAGCCGAAGACCGCTGGCACGGCCTGCAGGGTGGCGGCGAGCCGCCCCGTGAGTTCGTCGAGCGAGTGCGCGCCGGTGCCACCGAGTTCTTCGCCGCGCGAGGCATGTATCGGGCGAAGCAGACGCTGCCCGTGTGGCATCTCGACCAACCCGACCTGAGCATCGTCGTGGTGGCGCACGCCGGCACGAACGGCGTGCTGCTCTGTCAGTTGCTCGGCCTCGACCCCGTGCCGTGGGAGTGGGACCGGTTCGTCACCCACCACGCGTCCATCACTCGGCTCGAGAGCTTCCAGATGGGCGACGGGCACACGTTCGCGCTCACGCGTTTGAGCGACATCGAGCATTTGCCACACGACGCTCGCACGCGCTGAACCTCACCAGGTGCAGCGCAGCCGCTTGATGCCGTTGATGAAGTTGCTCTGCAGGTAGTCGGGCTCGGTGGTGGTGTGGATGGTGGGCATCCGTCGACGGAGTTCGTCGAACATCACTGCGATCTCGCGACGAGCGAGGTTCGCGCCCAGACAGAAGTGGGGACCACCCGCACCGAAGCCCACCTGCGCCGGCTGCGGCTGGCGAGTGACGTCGAACCGATAGGGGTCGGCGTACACCTTGGGGTCGCGGTTGGCCGAGTTGTACCACATGATGACCTTCTGCCCGGCGAGGATCTTCTGCCCGTTGATCTCGGTGTCCTGGGTGGCGGTACGGCGGAAGTGCACCACCGGCGTCGCATAGCGAACGATCTCATCGACCGCGGTCTTGGTGTTCGTGTCCCAGTTGTCCCACCACAGCGCACGCTGGTCGGGGTGGTCGGTGAGCAGCTTCATGCCGTGGCTGATGGCGTTGCGCGTGGTCTCGTTGCCGGCCACCACGAGCAGGATGAAGAACGACCCGAACTCCTGCGCGGTGAGGCGCTCGCCGTCGACCTCCGCGTGCATCATCACCGACGTGAGGTCTTCGCGAGGGTTCTTCAGACGGTCTTCGCCGAGCGCCTGTGCGTACTGGAACAGGCCCATTGCCGCGGCGATGAGCTCTTCGAAGGTGGACGCGAACTCGGGGTCGCCGACACCCAGGATGACGTTGGTCCAGGCGAACATCTGCGCCTCGTCCTCGGTGGGGATACCCATCATCTCGCAGATGATCTGCAGCGGCAGGGGAGCGGCCACTTCGTGCACGAAGTCGCACTCGCGCTCGGGGAACTCGGCGAGCAGACGATCCACCACGCCGGTGGCCTTCTGCTTCACGTACTCCTCGACGCGTGCGATCTCCTTCGGAGTGAAGCCCTTCGACACGATGGAGCGCAGGCGGAAGTGCTTCGGGTCGTCCATCATGATCATCGAGCCGAAGAACTCGCCGATCTCCAACGGCATGTCGCCGACATTCACACCCTGGCCGCTGCAGAACAGCTGCGGGTTGCGGCTCACGTGCCAGATGTCGTCGTGGTTGACGATGGACCAGTAGCCAGGACCCTTCGGGAACTGCGCGTCGGGGAAGTCCCACTCCTCCCACCAGCTCACGGGCGCTTCGTTGCGCAGTGTCTGGAAGGCCCCTTCCCGGATGTCCCGAGGAGCGATCCAGAACTCGGGGTCGGACAGGTTGAAGGTTCCGAGGGCGACGGGGGCAGGGTGCATCGGCGGATCGTAACCCGCCGTAGGCTGCGAATCGTGCTGCAAGCCCCCGACATTCAGCGCCTCCTCGTGGTGATGGCGCACCCCGACGACGTCGACTTCGGATCGGCGGGCACCATGGCGTGGCTCACGTCGAACGGTGTCCATGTCACCTACTGCCTCGTCACCGACGGCGACGCCGGCGGCAGCGATCGCACGATCAGCCGACACGAAATGGCGGCCCTGCGGCGCAAGGAGCAGACCGAAGCGGCCCATGCGGTGGGCGTCCACGATCTGGTGTTCCTCGGCTACCCCGACGGCCGGGTGGAGTGCACACTCGAACTGCGGCGCGACATCAGCCGTGTCATCCGAGAGGTGCGGCCGCAGGTGGTGGTCACCCAGTCGCCCGAACGGAACCTCGATCGCATCTTCGCCAGCCACCCCGATCACCTCGCGGCCGGCGAGGCGGCGATGTGTGCCGTGTATCCCGATGCTCGGAACCCGTTCGCCTACCCCGAGCTGCTCGAGTCCGGCCTCGAGCCGTGGACGGTCGACGAGATCTGGCTGTCCGGTCACCCGCAGCCGTCCGACTTCGTCGACGTCACCGACTTCGTCGAGCGCAAGTTCGAGGCCTTGCTGAGCCATGCCAGTCAGCACCCCGAACCCGACGGCATGCAGGTTCGCGTCCGCGAATGGATGCGCCTCACCGGTGTGGCTGCCGGCTTCGCCGACGGACGCCTCGGTGAAGCGTTCCGTGTCGTCCGCGCCAACTGAGCTGCCGACGGTCCGGTTTCGAGAAGCTACTCACCGGTAGCTACGCTGACGCTTCGTTGTTCCGACGCCCAGGGGGTAGTTCCATGACCGAAGCAGTGATCGTCGCCACGGCTCGCAGCCCGATCGGCCGAGCCAACAAGGGATCGCTCGTCGATCTCCGGCCCGACGACATGGCGGCCCAGATCGTGAAGGCACTGATGGAGAAGGTGCCGCAGGTGCAGGGTTCCGACGTGCAGGACCTGATGATGGGCATCGGCCAGCCCGCCGGCGAAGGTGGCTTCAACATCGGCCGCGTGGTCGCCACGCTCGCCGGCCTCGGCGACGTTCCCGGCGTCACCGTCAACCGCTACTGCTCGTCGAGCCTGCAGACCATCCGCATGGCGTTCCACGCCATCAAGGCCGGCGAGGGCGACTGCTTCATCGCGGCCGGTGTCGAGACCGTCAGCCGCTACGCCTCGGGCGCCAGCGACATGGCCCCGAACCCCATCTTCAAGGAGCCGGGCGAGCGCACCAAGCTGCGTGCCCAGGGCGGCCAGGGCACCTGGACCCCGCCGGTCGGCCTGCCCGACATGTACATCGCCATGGGCCAGACCGCCGAGAACGTGGTCGAGATCGAGAACATCAGCCGCGAAGACATGGATCGCTTCGGTGTGCGCAGCCAGAACCTGGCCTGCGAGCACGTCGACAACGGCTTCTTCGCCCGTGAGATCACGCCGCTCACCCTGCCCGACGGCACGGTCGTGTCGAAGGACGACGGCCCCCGCCCCGGCACCAACTACGAAGCGGTCAGCCAGCTGAAGCCGGTGTTCCGCCCCGACGGCTCGGTCACGGCCGGCAACGCCTGCCCGCTGAACGACGGCGCCGCCGCCGTGCTCGTGATGAGCGACACCAAGGCCAAGCAGTTGGGCCTCACCCCGCTCGCCCGCATCGTGGCTTCGGGTGTGTCGGGCCTGAACCCCGAGATCATGGGCCTCGGCCCCATCGAGGCCATCCGCCAGACCCTCGGCCGCGCCAACATGACCATCGACCAGATCGATCTGGTCGAGATCAACGAAGCGTTCGCCTGCCAGGTCATCGGCTCGGCCCGTCACCTGGGCATCGACCTCGACAAGCAGATGAACGTGCATGGTGGCGCCATCGCCCTCGGTCACCCGTTCGGCATGACCGGCGCCCGCATCATGACCACGCTCATCAACGGCCTGCAGTGGGAAGACAAGCAGTTCGGCCTCGAGAGCATGTGCGTCGGTGGTGGCCAGGGCATGGCCATGATCGTCGAGCGTCTCAGCTGATCTCGACCGTCGCGGTGCGGCGCTCGCGCTGAGCGAGCGCCAGCACCCCGAACAGCACCACGCCCGCACCGGCGATCGGATACATCCATCGCGGCCCCAGCGCCGCGTACATCGGACCGGCGATGTACCCGGTGGCCGCGCCGATCAGCAGGTTGCCCGACCCCGCGAGGCCCTGGGCCGCAGCGGCGCGCCCGCGAGGCGCTCCCTCGGCCACCACGGCCTGCGACGCCGGCACGCCGAGTGCCTGGATGCATCCCTCGATGCACGACACGATCACCACCACGAGCGGCACGGCGATGAATCCATAGGCGGCTGTCAGCGGACCCACGAGCACCACGGCGGCGAATGCCACACGGAGAGGTCCGCGACGATCGGCGATGCGTCCGCCCGTGGTGGCGAGCAGCGCGAAGGGAATGCCGTACGCGAGGAAGGCGATGCTGATGAGGCGGTTGCTGGCGCCCATGTCGGTGAGATAGCGGTCGAGGGTCGCGTCGTAGAACCCCACCGGCAGGAACAGCGCGAGGCTCATCAACACGCCGGCACGGACACGAGGGATGCGCAACAGGTCGAATGCCAGACGGTGCCGCTCGGCGACGGGCGGCTGCGGCAGTTGGCGTGTGGCGAGCATCAGCAGCGCCATCAGCGCGAACCCGCCGCACACCAGGAACGGCACCTTCAGGCCGAACGGATCGACGAGCAGCCCGCCGATGACCGGACCGGTGACGAAGCCCGCCAGTTCGACACCGCTGATGGTGCCCAGCCGTCTGCCCACGTCCTCGTCGCTGATGCTGATGGTGATGGCGCGCGAGGCCGGCAGGAACAGACTGTTGGAGAAGCCCACGACCATGCGCGACACCACCAGCATGAGCAGGGTGCTCGACAGGGCGAACATCACGCTGCCCGCCACGGCCATGCCCAGGCCGGCCAGCAGGAGGAGCTTCGAGTGGCCACGGTCGGCGAACGGGGCGAGCAGCAGTTGGCCGATGAGCCCCACCAGGAAACCCGACCCGGCGATCAGGCCGAGGCCGGCGTCGCTGAACCCGTACTCGTCCTGGAGGTCGCTGAGGAGCGTGAACACCACGCTGTTGGCGATCCCGATGCTCGCCGTGGCGATGAGGAGGGGATACCAGCCGGCGACGCGGGTGGAGGTCACGTGGGCGACTCGGCGCGCACGCGCACGATGTCGACCTCATGGGGGAGCTGCACCGCCCGCAGCACGTAGCGCTCATCGCCGGCGTGCAGATCGGCCAGACACCAGCCGCCGGGGGCGTCGCACTCGCCGTCGCCGAGCGCGTGCAGCGAATCGATGTCGAGGCCGGCCGTGTCGGCTTCTGCCAACCACATCGACACCAGGCCTCGGCGCAGCTCGGGTTCATCGACCAAGTCGGTGCCGTGCAGGACGAGCTCCACAGTGGTGACCGTGACGTGTTGCACCTCGGTGAGGTTCACGACGTCGCCGCCGAGCTCGCCGTCGAGCAGCACCACCACGGGCCCACCGGTGCCCGCCAGCCCGCCGACGAAGCCGTAGCGAACGAGGGGCAAGCCGTCGTCGCCGGTGCACTCGTAGCGGATGCGGTCGCCAGGAGAGAACATCATGCGCCGGCCACCTCGGCGAGCACCGCGTCGGCGAGCGCGGGCCACTGCTGGAGCGCCTGCGCCGACCAGTCGTCGAACGGACGGTCGGTGAGCGCGATCACTGCCACCTCGGCCCCCGGATCCACCCACAGGAATGTACCGGCTCCCCCGAAATGTCCGTACGTGTCGGGCGAGTTCCGTGTGCCCGTCCAGTGGGGTTGCTTGTCGCCGCGGATCTCGGTGCCGAGCCCCCAGGGACAGGGCTGGAAGCGCCCGACACCCGGCACGATGCCGGCGAGATCGGGGAACTGCACCGTGTGGAAGTCGTCGGCTGTCGACCCTGCCAGGAGCGTGGGCGAACGCAGTTCGCGGACGAACGTGGCCAGTTCGTGCACCGTGCTGCGCACCCCGTGCGCAGGTGAGCCCTTGAGCACGGTGTCGTGCATGCCCAGTGGCCGGATGACCGCCTCGTGCAGGTACTGGTCGAACGGCATCTCCGCCGCCTGCGCCACGGCCTGCGCGGCGAGTTCGATGCCGGTGTTGCTGTAGATGCGCCGCTGACCGGGCACCGCGATCGGCGCCGCGCCGTCGAACGCGTACCCGCCGGCGTGGGCGAGCAGGTGGCGCAGCGTGCACCCCGGCTGGCCGACCGGCTGGTCGAGATCGACGATGCCCTCCTCACACGCGACGAGCGTGGCCCATCCCGTGAGCATCTTCGAGATGGACGCGAGCCGGAAGCTGCGACGTGGGTCGCCGACCGTGTGCAGCGTTCCGTCGGCCGTGATGGCGGCGGCCGCGACGTGTGGCACCGGCCAGTCGGCGGTGAGCGCCAGCGCCTGCACGGGCTCGGCTCAGGCGAGGCCGGTGCTGCGGAGACCTTCGGCCACGTGGAATGCCAGGTCGAGGCTCTGGCGACCGTTGAGCCGGGGGTCGCACACGGTCTGGTACCGGTCGTCGAGCTGGCTGTCGAGGATCTTGTCGGCGCCGCCGATGCACTCGGTGACGTTGTCGCCGGTGAGCTCCACGTGGATGCCGCCCGGCCAGGTGCCCTCGGCCTTGTGGGCACGCACGAAGCCGTCGATCTCGGCGCACACGGCGTCGAAGTCGCGGGTCTTGCGGCCACCGACGCTGGTGATGGTGTTGCCGTGCATCGGGTCGCACGCCCACACCACCGGATGGCCGGCGTCGCGCACTGCTCGCAGCAGCGGACGCAGCGCGTCCTCCACCTTGTCGGCACCCATGCGGCTGATGAGTGTGAGCCGACCGGGAATGCGCGCCGGGTTCAGCTTCTCGCACAGCTCGAGCACGTACCCGGGGTCGGTGGTGACACCGACCTTGCAGCCGATGGGGTTGCCCATGCCGCGCAGGAACTCCACGTGCGCACCCTCGAGCTGACGGGTGCGCTCGCCGATCCACAGCATGTGCGCCGAGCAGTCGTACCAACCGCCGGTGAGGCTGTCCTGACGGGTGAGGGCTTCCTCGTAGCCGAGCAGCAGCGCCTCGTGGCTGGTGTACACGTTGGTCTCGTGCAGATCGTGCGTGGCCTCGGTGTCGACGCCGCATGCGCGCATGAAGCGCAACGCACGGTCGATCTCGCCGGCGAGTTGTTCGTACCGCTGGCCCTCGGGGCTGCTGGCGACGAACTCCTGTGTCCAGGCGTGCACCCGGGTGAGATCGGCGAAGCCGCCCTTGGTGAACGCGCGGAGCAGGTTCAGCGTGCTCGCCGACTGGTTGTACGCCTGCACCAGACGGTCGGGGTCGGGGATGCGTGCCGCGGGCGTGAACGCGTCGCCGTTGACGATGTGCCCGCGGAAGCTGGGCAGCTCCAGGTCGCCCACCTTCTCGGTGTTGCTGGACCGCGGCTTGGCGAACTGTCCGGCGATGCGGCCGACCTTCACGACGGGCACGCCGAGCGAGTAGGTGAGCACCACCGACATCTGCAGGATGACGCGGAGCTTCTCGCGGATGTTCACGGCCGAGAACTCCTCGAAGCTCTCTGCGCAGTCACCCGCCTGCAGGAGGAACGCGTTGCCCGCGGCCACCTGGGCCAGCGATGCCTGCAGCGAGCGGGCCTCGCCGGCGAAGACCAGCGGGGGATACGACGCGATCTGCTTCAGTGCACGATCGAGATCGCCCGCATCGGGCCACTCGGGTTGCTGGTGGGCAGGAAATGCCTGCCACGACGAAGGAGACCACGCTCTTGCCACGTGGCAATGCTAACGGCTCACCTGTGCCGACGCCCGGGGAGAAAACTGCGAACGCCGTGGCACGAATGCCACGGCGTTCGAAATGTGTGTGGTCTGCAGGGATCAGACGGCGAGGATGCGGACGGCATCCTCACGCAGACCGGCGACCGCACGGCTGACGAGGCGACGAGCGGCCTCGGCGGTGACGCCCAGGTTCTCGCCGACTTCGCGGAAGCTCTTGCGCTCGCCGTCGAGCAGACCGAAACGGGCCTCGACCGCGTAACGAGCCCGCTTGTCGAGCGTGCCGAGCAGCTCGTCGAGCAGGTCGGTGTCGACCATGGCCATCACGGCGTCTTCGGGGGTGCCGTCGCCGTTGGCCATCAGGTCGCCGAGCGTGGCGTCGCCGTCGTCACCGATGGTCTTGTCGAGCGAGACCGGGGTGGTGAGGCGGTGCAGTTCGGCGTTGCCGACGTCGAGGGTCTCGCCATCGCCGCTGGCCTGACGCAGCGCCGCACGGAGGCTGGCGGAGCGATCGCCCGGGATGCGGATGAGGCTGGCCTTCTGGTCGAGCGCACGGCCGATGGCCTGGCGGATCCAGAACGTGGCGTAGGTGGAGAACTTGAAGCCACGGCGCCAGTCGAACTTGTCGACGGCGTGCTCGAGGCCCAGGTTGCCCTCTTGGATGAGGTCGAGGAGGTCCATGCCCTGGGGCAGGGGATAGCGGCGAGCGATGCTCACCACGAGGCGCAGGTTGGCGCGAATGAAGCGATCCTTGGCTTCGGCGGCAGCTGCCACCTGGGCCTTGAGGGCGGCGCCCTTCTCGCCGGTGGCGAGACGATCGGCGGCCTCGCGGCCGGTTTCGATGACACGGGACAGTTCTCGCTCTTCCTCAGCATTGAGGAGAGAGACCTTGCCGATGTCGTTCAGGTAGAGACCGATGGAGTCATTCATGGCAGTGCTTCTCAACTTGTCAGTTCGTCGTCAGATTCCGCGGGAAGATGTGTCATCCGGCACAGCACGTGCCCCTGATGACCTGGGGTGTCGCCAAACCCCGACTGGGGGGTGGGATTTGGGGGGACAGGTCACAGTACTACATCGGTCAAGGGTTGTCGTGTCAGAAGTGAATTTGTGCGTTTCATGACAAACTGTGGTGCCTGCGGCCTGGTGGTTCGGGGTCGTACACTCGGGCGCCGTGCCCCTCCGGATCGGACTCTTCGGCGGCACGTTCGACCCTCCGCACGTGGGCCATCTCGTCACGGCGGTGAACGTGCGCCATGCCCTCGCGCTCGACCTCGTCGTGCTCATGGTGGCCAACGTGCCGTGGCAGAAGGAAGGCAGCCGGCCGATCACGCCGGCGCTCGACCGTCTGGCGATGGTGGAGGCTGCCGTGGCCGACGTGCCGGGGCTGGTGGCCGGTCGCGCCGAGATCGATCACGGCGGACCCAGCTACACGGCGGATACGCTGGGGTTCTTGGCACAGGAACACCCGGGAGCGACGCTCTTCACCATCGTCGGCGACGACGCAGCCGCCGGCTTCGAGACCTGGCAGCGCTACACCGAGGTGGCGCACCACTCGCACCTGGTGGTGGTCGATCGCCCGGGCGACCCCGTGGCCCTGCCCGATTCGTACCCGTGGATCCGGGTCGAAGTGCCCCGTCTCGAGGTGTCCAGCACCGACCTCCGGGCGCGCTGCGTCGACGGCCGGCCGCTGGACTACCTGGTCACCCAGCCGGTGCTGGATCTCATCGCCGAGCGTGGGCTGTACCGGGAGACCGCGTGAGCGCCCTTGCCTCGGTGCGTCGACGCCGCACGCTCGTCATGCTCGCCATCAACCTCGTGGTCCTGCTCGGCGTCGGCGCGTTGTTGTACGCCGGCGCACTCGCGCTCAGCCGCTATGAAGGGGCCAAGGACGCGTCGGTCACGATGGTGAAGGTGCCCAGCACGCCCGTGGCGATGCTGGCGTCGGTCGACGGCGACGACGCGCTCAGCAGCGTCACCGTGATGGTGTTGAAGGCCAACGCCCTGGTCGGCGGCAGCATCGTGTCGGTGCCCATCTCGTCCGACACGGCGGGTGGGGTCGACGGCCAGCGCATCCCGCTCACCGAGGTGTATGCCACCGGCGGGGCCGAGGCGCTCACGCTGGCGGTCGAGAGCATCCTGTCGGTCACCGTCGATCAGTCGTACGTGGCCAACCCCGATCAGTTGGCGGCGGTGCTACAGCCGGTGGCACCCATCACCGTCGATCTTCCGATCGAGGTGAACACCAATCCGAACTCCAGCAGCAGCACGGTGTATCCGGCAGGTGAGGTGGCGTTGTCGGGCAAGCAGGCGGCCAGCGTCATCAACGCCCGCGTCGAGGACCAGACCGAAGCCGACCGCCGTCCCACGCTGGAAGCGGTGTGGGCAGGTGTGGCAGCGGCCATCGGCGACGGTGTCACTGACGTGCCGGCACCGGTCATCCCCGGGTCGTTCGAATTGTTCATCACCCAGCTCTACGGTGGTCCTGCGCAGTCCCGCGGTCTGCCCGCCGGCCCGCTGCCCGCCGGCGACGTGCCCGAGGGCAAGGACGTCGAGGAACTCGATCGCCCCGAGGCGGTGATGGTGTTCGCCACCATCGCGCCCAGCAACATGTCGGCCGCCAATCCCGGGTTGATGTTCCGCATCGAGGCCCCGCCGGGCTCCGAGGCGAAGGTGAAGTTCGTGGTGAAGGCGCTGCTCTACCTGGGCGCCAACGTGCAGCAGGTGTACCTGAACGGGCCCACCCAGGACGCCACCGTGATCTATCTCTACGACGACCGGTTCCAGGACGACGTCCTCGGTGCCGAGGCGCTCTTCGGCAAACCCATCGAGACAGCCACCCCCGAGGTGCGCATCGAAGGCATCGACGTCGTCATCCAGCTCGGCTCGGTCTACCTCGGGAACACCGAATCGCCCGACACACTTCCTTCCACGACCACGACCACGACGGTGCCTTGATGACCCTTTCCCCCGGAGCCCAGGCGGCCAAGGAGTTGGCCTGCGTGGCCGCTCGCGCCGCCGACGACAAGAAGGCCGACCACACGCTGGTGTTGGCCGTGGGCGAGGTGTTGGCCATCACCGACTACTTCGTCATCACCAGCGCGAGCAACCGTCGCCTGGTGAAGAGCGTGGTGGATGCCGTGGAGGACGCCGTGCGCGAGGCGTTGGGGCGGTCACCCATCCGCATCGAGGGCGCGAGCGAGCAGCAATGGGTGCTGGTCGACTACGGCGACGTCGTGGTGCACGTCTTCGCCGAGGAGATCCGCATGTACTACGAGATCGAGCGGCTGTACCGCGACGTGCCGAAGATCGACTGGGCCGAATAGCACAGCGCCGGCAGCCGGCGGCTTCGTGCGCATGTGATCGTCGTCACCGATGGAATGAACCCGTCCATCGTTACTGTTGATGGCTCCGTATGGCACTCGCACTCTCCGGCCCGTTCGACACGGCCCAACTTCCCCGCATCGCTCCCGAGCCCGTCACCATCACGGTGGCGCGTACGGTGGCACCCGGGCGAGAGGTCGAGTACGAGGCCTGGACGAAGGACGTCATCGACGTGCTGTCGAAGTTCCACGGCTGCCTCGGCGCCGGCGTCCTGCACCCCGGACCCGACGGTGGCGACCACCAGTTCGTGTTCCGCTTCGTCGACGGCATCCACCTTCGGGAGTGGGAGCGTTCGCCGCAGCGCGCCACGCTCATGGACCGGTCGCGCGACTTCGTCACCAGCGAGCGCATCACCCGCACGGTCGGTGTGGAGAACTTCTTCGAACTGCCCGACCGAGCCGAGCCGAAGCGCTCGCTGTGGCGTCGCATCGCGACCGATGTGGCGTGGGTGTACCCCATCGGTATCGCCAGTTCGCTGGTGGTCGCACCGCGGATCACCGAACTTCCGCTGGAGGTGCGAGTGGTGATCTCCACGCTCCTGATCACCGCCGTGATGCGCCTCGGTGTGGGCCCGCTTCGCTCGAAGTTGCGCGCCAAGCGCACGATGTAGGAACTCCTTGCTCGGCAGGTTTTGGGTGAGGGACCTGCGCTGATATCGTCCCTCACTCGTTCGGGGCTGTAGCTCAGTTGGCAGAGCGCTTCCATGGCATGGAAGAGGTCAGGGGTTCAATTCCCCTCAGCTCCACGAACCGAAGGCCCAGGTCACACGACCTGGGCCTTTCTCGTTCCCCGGCAACAGTCGTGGCGTTCACGCGCGCCGAGGCTCAGCGGGTGAACCGGAACAGCGCCGTACGGGTCGTGCCATCGTTGAACGTCAGCCGCAGCTGGCCGCACGAGCCGGCCCACGACTTGTTCGTCTTCCACTCGTACGTGTAGCGATCCGAGCCCCTGCTGTACTCCAGCTTCGACTTGCCAGCCGTGTCCGCCGCCACGGCGTCGCCGATGGGTTGCCACGTGGTGCACGAGACGAACTGGATGGTGGGGCTGCCCGCAGCGAGGACGCGTAGACCGTGGTTCCCGTCGAGGCTGAACTTCAACTCGACCTCGTCGCCTGCTTCCACCCGGTTCACGGCCGGCGGGTTGCGCACCGGCCGGAAGAACCCGGCGAAGTCGTACAGAACGGCGACCGTCGCCTCGTCGACCGAGGAGAACCCGAACGCGTCGGTCACTCTCACCGTCACGGTCTCCACCGCGGGTGCCACCAGGCCAGCGGACGAGAAGGTCACGGTGTGTCCGGGCGTCTCGAACGTGCCGTTGCCGTCCAGATCCCACGCGAACGTCACGGGCGTCCCTTCCGGGTCCACCCCGGTGGCGCTCAAGGTGACCGAGTCGCCTTCGATCACGCTGTACGGGCCACCGGCGTCGGCTGAGGGGGCGACGTTCACCGGGTTCAGGCCGACGACCACCGGATCGTGGTCCGACGAGCGGACGCCGTTCGGTTCGAACAGCACGTCTTGGGCAGTGGGCTTGAAGCTGGTGTCGTAGTCGAGCACATCGGCCTCGTCGGAGTTGATGTGCCAGTCCGCGGCCCCGGTCACCTGGCCGACCATGCTGGCGCTCGCCAGCGAATGGTCGAGGTAGCCGGCCTGTCCGTCGAACGTGTACGAGTAGGCGTAGGCGCCCTGGAACCGGGCGATCAGGTTGGTGTAGTCGTCGGCAGTGCCGGCGATGTCGTCGGCGCCTGCCTTGATGGCATCGATCGGGTCCTCCTGGGCATACGAGTTCAGGTCACCCATGATCAAGAAGTCGGGGTCGCCGCTGCCCGTCGGGTCGGTGGCCAGCCAGTCGACCAGCGCCTGTGCGGCCAGCGTGCGCGTCGCGCTGCAGTTGCCCTGGCCGTCGCCCAGGTCGGGGTCGCCGACGTCGACGCAATCGGAGCCTTTCGACTTGAGGTGGTTGACCACCACCGTGAAGCGCGCCCCGTTCGAGAGATCTTCGAACGTCTGGGCCAGCGCCGGACGGCTCTTGGTGTCGATGAAGCGTGGGTCGTCGGCGGAGTCGAGCGTCTGGAACGCGCCCACCGGGACGACCTTCGTCGGCCGGTAGACAATGCCGACCCGGATGGCGTCGGTGCCGATCGTGCCCGTGTTGATGTAGGCATACCCGGGCAGGCCGCTGACGATGTCGGCCAGCGGTTCGACACCCGTCGTGTTCTCCACTTCGTTGAGACCGATGACGTCGCCGTCGAGGCCGCTCAACGCCGCGAGCAGCTTCGTGCGTTGACGGCTGAACTCGTCGGGCTGATCGGCGTCGGCGCCGCGGCACTCGACGTTCTGCGCCGGCCCGCACTTGTTGTCCAACACGTTGCCGGTCGGGTAGTCGAGGGTGAGGAAGTAGTTGAGCGTGTTCATCGCCGCCACGCGCAAGGTGCCGCCCACCGGTTCCGGTGCGGTCGGTCGGGGGTTGGTCGCTGTGTGATCGGCCGGACCGGTCGGGAAGATCCGGTAGAGGTTGAAGTCGAAGCCCATGACGCCCACCGTGTTCTGCACGGTGTCGCCGCCCCGGAAGCCATTCGACAACGAGAACGGGGCGCCGTTCGGGTGCCGCAGGCTGGGCGGGTTCTGCGTGCTCACCGCGTCATCGAGCGTGATCCGGCGCAGGCTGTTGGCGAGCGCTCGGGCGTTCGCTGCGGGACCGGGCTCGTCGATGGCGGTCGGCGTGAACGGTCGGGTCTCACCCGCGAGCGGCAGGCCCAAGACCACTTCGCCGAAACGGTCGTAGTTGAAGTACTCGGCAATGACGAGCGGCTGAGGCAGGCGGACGAGCATTCCCTCGAATCGCTCCGGCTCGCCCACCGTGGCGAACGGCATGGTGACGTCGGTGGCGGCCACCGACCCGCTGCCGCACTGGACGATGTTCGCCGCCGGGACCACCGCGGTGTTGCTGTTCGAGCCGTTCAGGGCCGTTTGGCCGAAGCGCTCACGGGCGAACCCGCTGACGTTGACGACCTGCCCGACGCTGACCAGGTTGGCACTGCCCGTGAAGACGAAGATCCCGTCGGATGTGCCAGGGTCGCCGTCGCCGATCGGGTCCTGCAGATAGAAGCCCTGCGCCCCGCTGGCGCCTTCGAAGTCACCGACGACGACGCCCTGCGTCCTCACCGTGCCCGGCGCCGGCGTGGCGGTGCCGCTGCCCTGGATGACGGGGATCGGCGTGAAGGGGGCGGTGCAGACGTCGATCGCCGAGAACCCGACCACGAAGTCGGTTGCCATGTTGTCGGGCGGGTCGTTGCCATCCTGGTCGGTCACCTGGCTCGCCAGCACGGTCAACGTGCACGACTCGCCATCGGTCAGCGGCACGTTTGGGTCGAGCGTGAACGTCGTCGGGCCCCCGGTGACCACGACCGGGACCGAGCCGCTCTCCGAGCACACCAGCGTGAACCACGAACCGGTGACGTTCACCGGCTCGCTGAAGCTGACCGACAGATCGCGGTGGAGCGGGAAGTCGGTGGCGCCGTTGACGGGGAAGGTGCTGCTCACCGCGGGGGCAGCGTCGGCGGTCGCGCAGACGGCGAGCGGGGTCGCGGAACTGCGGGGCGCGGGCGCGCCGACCGCGAAGTCGGCCGCGTTGTTGTCGGTCTCGGTGCATCCGTTGGCGGCGCGCAGTGCCGCGGTCGTGTTCGACAGGGCGGGTACTGCTGCGCCCTCGAAGAAGTTGGCGGTGCCGTAGCCGACCAGGTCCTTGATCAGGGCCAACTGATCGGCAGCACACAGTGGGCCGGACCCGTTGCACGCGAGAGCCGCCGTGGAGGCGACCAGTGCGACCTTGCCGCCGGTGGCGCTCATCAGCGTCGTGCCGGTCGCGTCGGGCACGGGCAGCGTGACGCCGTTGCCCGCGCCGGCACCCTGCTGCACCAAGTGGTACTGGCCCGGTGCCAGCGACCCCGCGAGCACAGCGGCGACGGCGAAGGTTCCCGCTCCGGTGGCGCTGGCGTACTGCACCGACCAGCCGTCCAGCGAGACCGTCGTCGTGCCCCGGTTGAACAGTTCGATGAAGTCGTTCTGGTACGGCGCGCCGGCGTTGCCGCCACCGCCGTAGACCTGGCTGATGACGATGTCGGCCGACAGCGCCCGTGCAGTGTCGGCGGGGGTGACGGCGATCACCGACGTCAGGAGTGCGGCGGTGCAGAGCACCCGAGACAGGGTCGTGCGCATTGATTGGACTCCTCGTACAACCGCCCGCGTGGACAGTACACCATCGACTTCCGGGGTCGGAACGGTCGCAGAGCACCCACTCGGATGTCACGACTGCGATCGACGCGAATTGCGGGGTACTCTGCGCGCGTGCACACCGTTGACGATCGATCCCGCACGCGAAGAGCCCGTTGGGTGGCGTTGGCGGTGGGTGTGCTCGCCGTCGTCGCGTCGTGTTCCGCCGACGAGCCGAGCACGTCGCCGGCATCGACGGCGTCGACGACCCCGGGAGAGACCACACCAGGAGCTGCCGTGACCTCGACGAACCCGACCAACGAGATCGATCCCGGTCTCCAGCCGTACATCGACCTGGCGGTCGCCGATCTGGCCGCTCGGTTGCAGCGCGAGCCGGCGTCGATCACCACGCAGTCGGCCGTGCTCATGGTGTGGCCCGACGCGTCGCTCGGTTGCCCGATGCCCGGCATGCAGTACGCCCAGGTGCAGACCGACGGAGCGAAGATCGTGCTCGAGGTGGACGGGGCGACGTACGACTACCACGCCGGCGGCGACACGACGCCGTTCTGGTGCGACCCGAAGCGGACCTTCGGCTCCACCACCACAGGCGGCTGACCAGCCACGGAACGGGCGTTCCAGATTGTCGCCGATCGGTCTTGTTCCGTTCCATGGGGCGCGGTAGCTTGGCGCCGGCTCGACGCGAGCGATGCTCGCGTCGGTCACTACATGGGGTGGGGCGGCTGCCAGCGGGCGAATGTCCGTTGGCCGAAGAGACGCAGGAGCGTACGCGTGAGGAAGTTTGCAGCCTTGATCGGAACAGGTGCGATCGCAGCAACTGCGTTCGTATCGATCGGGACACCATCGGCCAGTGCCAAATCGGCACCTGACGCTGATGGTTCCAAGTCCGTCATCGAGAGTCCCACCGGCAGTTACATCGTGGTCATGGTCGACGACCCCTTGGTGAGCACCATCGCTCCCGAGAACCTCGACACCGCCGCAGCCGATGCGAAGGCGGCCGCGCTCGACGCGACGCACACCGCCGTGCTGCGCGAGGAAGGCGTGTCGACGTCGCGCAAGACGCAGGACTACACCAACGCGCTCAACGGCTTCTCCGCCGTGTTGAGCCACGACGACGCGGTGAAGTTGGCATCCAACCCCCGCGTGTCGATGGTGCTGCCCGACGAGTTGCGCCAGCTCACCCGCGACGACGACCGCAGCGAAGCCGGCACCCGGCCCGACGACCTGGCCAACTACCTCGGCCTCACGGCTCGCGGTGCGGCGTGGAAGAGCGGCCTCACGGGTGAGGGTGTGGTGGTCGGCGTGATCGACAGCGGCATCTGGCCTGAGCACCCGAGCTTCGCCGACGACGGCACGTACCCCGCGCACGAGCCCCTCGACGAGACGGTCGGCAAGTCGTGCAACTTCGGCAACGTCGCCAAGAACGCGAACGACGCTCCGTTCACCTGCAACAACAAGCTCATCGGTGCCCGCGACATGCTGGACACCTACCGCGCCTTCGTCGGCGGAGAGCCCGATGAGTTCTGGTCGGCACGCGACGACGACGGTCACGGCACGCACACCGCGTCCACCGCGGCGGGCAACGCCAACGTGCAGGCCACCATCTTCGGCAAGAAGGTCGGTGTCGTGTCCGGCGTCGCCCCCCGGGCGCAGATCATCGCCTACAAGGCGTTGGGCGACCTCGGTGGCTTCACCTCCGACCTCGTGGCCGCCATCGACCAGGCCGTCGCCGACGGCGTCGACGTCATCAACTACTCCGTGGGTGGCGGTGCTCAGCTGGTGAGCGGCGACACCATCTCGTTCCTGTTCGCCGCCGACGCCGGAGTCTTCGCGTCGGTCTCGGCCGGCAACGACGGCCCCGGGCCGGAGACCATCGGCGGCCCCGCCGATGCGCCCTGGGTCACCGCGGTGGGCGCCAACTCCATGAAGCGCTTCTTCCAGGGCACGGCGAAGATGAACGACGGGCCCATCGTGAAGGGCGCGTCGATCACCCGTGGAACCCGCTCGCTCCCCATCGTCGATGCGGCGAACGCCGGCACCAGCGACCTCTGCCTGGCGGGCTCGCTCGACCCGGCAAAGGTGACGGGTGCGATCGTGTTGTGTCGCCGAGGCGGCAACGGTCGAGTGGCAAAGGGTGCCGAAGTCGCGAGGGCCGGCGGCGCCGGCATGATCCTGTACAACGCGTCGAACGACGACAACCTGTTCACGGACAACCACTTCGTGCCGACGGTGCACGTCGACCTCCGCGACGGCGAGAAGGTCAAGAAGTACATCGCCACCGCCAAGCGGCCCCGTGCACAGATCACCGACACGGCCACCGTCACGACCATCCCGTACGCGCCCTCGATGACGATCTTCTCGTCGCGTGGTCCGAACCCGACGGCACCCGACGTGATCAAGCCCGACATCACCGGCCCCGGTCTCCAGATCCTCGCCGGCGCTTCACCGTTCCCCGACCCGGGTGGGGCGCCGCAAGGTGAGCTGTTCCAGGCCATCGCCGGTACGTCGATGTCCGCCCCGGTCATCGCCGGCGCCTATGCATTGCTGAAGCAGGCGCACCCCGATTGGTCGGCCGCCATGGCCAAGTCCGCCCTGATGACGACGGCCAACACCGCCGTGAAGGACAACGATCGGGTCAGCCAGGCCGGTCCGTTCGCCATGGGCTCGGGCGAGCTGCGACTCGGCAAGGTCAACGCCGCAGGATCGGCGTTCAACCCCGGTCTCGTCTACGACGCCGGCCTGTTCGAGTACGTCGGCTTCCTCTGCGGCACCGATACTCCAATCACGTCCGCGGCGTTCTGTGCGCGGCTCGAGGCGGCCGGAATCCCGTCTGACGCGAGCGACCTGAACTACCCGTCGATCGCCGTCGCTGAACTGCCCGGTTCGCAGACGGTCACCCGCACGGTCACCAGCGTGGCCAGCACCACGGTCACGTTCGTGCCCACGGTGGTCGCCCCTGCCGGCTTCACTGCCACGGTGTCGCCCAGCTCGCTCACGCTCGCCCCCGGCGAGTCGGCCAGCTACCAGGTGGTCCTCACCAACGTGTCGGCGCCGCTCGGCGAATGGCGCACCGGTTCGCTCACCTGGGCGGGCGGCGGCTTCTCGGCTCGCAGCCCGATCGCGGTGAAGGCCGTGGCACTTGGTGCGCCGGCCAACGTCGTCGGCGCAGGGGTCGACGGCACGGCCGCCTTCGACGTGAACTTCGGCTACTCCGGCGCCTACTCGGCAGCGGGCCTCGGCCTGGTGCCCTCGGTGCCACTGGCCGGTTCGGTGCTCCAGGACGTCGATCAGACGTTCCCGAGCCCGGACGATTTGAATGGTGGCATCGTCACCTTCCCCCTCACCTTCAGCGGCACGGCGTTCGCCCGCTTCGCCCTGTCGATCCCCGGCGACGCCGACCTCGACCTCTTCCTGCTCGACAGCAACAACGCCCTCGTGGCAGCGAGCACGAACGGTGGCACTGACGAACTCATCGAGCTCGATCACCCCGCCGATGGCAACTACACGATGGTCGTGCATGGCTGGCAGGTGCCGGTGGAGCCGCTGGCGTTCTCGATGGACAGCTGGACCATCCCGACCACCACCGGTGGCAGCCTGTCGATCGTCGATGCACCGGCGGCAGCCGTCATCGGTACGACCGGCACAGTCACGGTCGGTTGGACCGGTCTGCTCCCGGGTGGTCACTACCTCGGTGCCGTCTCGCACAACGACGGTGCCGGCGAGATCGGCCTCACGATGATCGAGGTCAACAGCTGACCGACGCGGGCACTGCCTGAACCGTCAACTCGAGGACCCCGCCACCCGCCACGGGTGGCGGGGTCCTCGACGTTCAGGGCGGGTCGCGCGCCGGGCAGGCTTCAGAACTGCGGGATCGCCGGGGCGCTCGGCCGGTCGGGATCCAGGGCGGGGTCGCCGGCCGGCAACGTGCCGTCGAACCACGGGTCGCGTTTCCAGTCCGGCACCGGCGCGTCGGCGGCATCGTGCGGGACGAAGGGTGATGCGGACACCTTTCGATACTCGTGCACGTACCGGCGGCAGTTGGCGAAGATGGCCGTCGCTCGAACCCGGACCACACCGATGGCACCAGGGTAGGTCGACACGAGCGGATCGTCGAGGGCCACGGTCGCCTCACCGTTGACCCGCAGCCTGGTGCCGGTCTCGAAGTCGATGAACAACATCCCGATCTGCGGGTTCACGGTGAGATTCCCGACCGTGAGGAACATGCCGTTCCCGTCGTACACGGGGAAGGCGAGGGTGCGGTCGTCGATGACCCGCACGAAGCCGGGATCGCCGCCCTTGTAGGAACAGTCCGGTGCCCCGTTGGAGTCGGTCGTGGCGATGAAGAACATGTCGCGCGCCTCGATGAACCGGTGGAACGGCTCGGCGAAGGTGTCGGACGCCGCACTCGCGAGCTTGTCGGCGAGTCGTCGGGTGTCGAAGCGGTCCTGAAGTGCTCGCTGTCCCTGGTGAAACCGATCCGACATGGTGCCCTCCGATCCGCGTGACACCGCGAACCTACTTCCGACCGATCGGGGAGCGACACGATCATTCGCAGGAGTAATGAGCTATGCTAACGATATGGCCGCGCAGCGCTCCCTTGGTTCGAACCGACCGCACGACACGGTCCAGGCCGACCTGGCTCGTGCACTTCGACTCTCCAGCATGCGCCTCGCGCGGCGGCTGCGAGTGGAGCGAGGGTCCGACGACTTCACGCTCAGCCAACTCGCCGTCCTCGGTTCGTTGGACCGGCACGGCGAAGCGACCGTCGGCGAGCTGGCGAACCTCGAGCGGGTGAAGCCGCCGTCGATGACCCGCATCGTCAACAGCCTGGTCGAGGCCGGCATGGTCACGCGGCGACCGCACGCCACCGACGGCCGCCAGGTGGTGGTGGAGCTCACCGATGGCGCGCGTGCAGTGCTGGCCGAAGACCGCCGTCGTCGCAACGCGTGGCTCGCACAGCGACTCGCCGAGCTCACCGACGACGAGCGTGCCCTGCTCGCCGAGGCAGCGCCGTTGCTGGATCGATTGGCCGCGTCATGAGGCACGCCCCGTGAAGTCCACGTTCGCGGCGCTGCGCATCCGCAACTTCCGGCTCTTCGCGGTCGGATCTCTGGTGTCGAACATCGGCACGTGGATGCAGCGCGTCGCGCAGGACTGGCTGGTGCTCACGCTCACCGGCAGCGCGGGCGCGTTGGGGCTCACCACCGGGCTGCAGTTCCTGCCGATGCTCGTGCTGTCGCCCATCGCCGGCGTGTTCGCGGATCGCTACTCGAAGCGCAAGGTCATCGCCGTGTCGCAAGCCGTGCTCGGCGCGACGGCGGGCCTGCTGGGCCTCCTCGCGATCACCGGTTGGGTGGCCGCGTGGCACGTGTACGTGTTGGCGTTCGTGTTCGGCAGCGCCGCGGCCTTCGACACGCCGGCGCGACAGGCGTTCGTGAACGAGATGGTGCCACGCGACGAACTGCCGAACGCCGTGGCGCTGAACTCCGCATCGTTCAACCTGGCCCGCATGGTGGGCCCGGCGGTGGCCGGTGTGATGATCGCCTCGCTCGGGTCCGGCGTGGGTGCCACGGGATGGGTCATCCTCATCAACGCGGCGTCGTACATCGCCGTCCTGTACTCGATCACCCTCATGCGCAGCGCCGACCTCGCGCCCGTCGAGCGGCTGCCGCGGGCGGGTGGCCAGATCCGCGACGGCCTTCGGTACGTGCGCAACCGTCCCGACATCATGCTGGTGATGGCCATCGTGTTCTCGGCCGGCACGTTCGGCTTGAACTTCCAGATGACCACGGCGCTGATGGCCACCCGGGTGTACGACAAGGGCGCGGGCGAGTACGGGATGCTCGGCTCCATCCTCGCCGTCGGCTCGCTCGCCGGCTCGCTGCTCGCGGCTCGCCGTGCCGTGGCCCGCCAACGACTGGTGGTGGGCGCCGCGCTCGCCTTCGGCACGGCGGTGGTCGTCGCCGGGCTGATGCCCAGCTACCTCACGTTCGCCCTGATGCTGCCCATCTGCGGCATCACGGCGCTCACGCTCATCACCGGTGCCAACGCATTCGTGCAGATGGCCACCGACACCCAGGTCCGTGGTCGAGTGATGGCTCTGTATCTGGCCATCTTCATGGGCGGCACCCCCGTGGGTGCGCCGCTGCTGGGGTGGGTGGCCGAGCAGTACGGCGCACGGTGGACGCTGGTGGGTGGTGGCGCACTCACCATCGTCGGCACGCTGGTGGCGGTGGCGGTGTTCGCCCGCACACAAGGTCTCACGGTTCGGGGCATGTCGACGGTGCCCGCCGTGCCCGTCGCGGCCGAGCTCGTGGCGGACTGACCATGTCGGTGCGACTCATCTAGCATTCGCCTGCTGGCTCGACGTGTGTGGGGTCGAGACACCGATGGTGGGGGGACACGACGACATGGACGGAGCGATGGACGCAGTACGGCCCGACGTCGAGCCGCCGGCTCCGGACGTGACGGCCATCGAGGCGGTGATGCGGCGAGCCATCGACGAACGTCGACCGGATCTTCTGCGGATCATCGGCAACGGTGAACTCACCATCGCCATCCGTTGGGACGACGGTGAGTCCGCATGTGTCATCAAGCGCGTCCCACCGTTTCCCGAGCGCAGAACGGCCGACGAGTACTGCGGGCTCGTTCGACAGAGCATCGCCGACATGACCTCACGCGGTGTCGCGTGTGTGGCGACGGGGTTGCACACCTTGGACCGCGCCGACGGGTCGGCGGTGGTGTACCACTGCCAACCGTTGCTCACACCCGACCGGTTGGCCGATCACCTGCTCCGGCGCACGCAGCCCGACGCCGAGCTGCCGTTGGTGACGGCGGTCGTGGACCATGTGGTGCGGGTGGTGGGTGACGGCATCCCGATGGACTCGCAGTTCGCCAACTGGTACTGGTTCGAGGAGCGGCCGTGGCAGCTGGACCTGTCGACGCCGTTGATGATGACGCCGGGGGGTGACATCTGCTTCGACACCACCGGCTTCGTGCGGGAGTATCCGGCCTTCGTGCGGCGCATCGTCTACAAGGAACTGATGAAGATGGCACCCGGCTTCGCCGACGTGGAGTGGGTGCTCACGGATCTGATGGTGCAACTGCATCGAAGTGGATTGGATGCGTGGTGCGCTTCGGTCGCGACGGCTGCCCGTGCGAGGCACGGCATCGAGCTGTCGGAAGTGCTGGCGAAGGAGCGATTCGAGGCCGATGCGAAGTTCTTTCCGACACTGCTGCGGCTCAAGCGCCTCCAGCGTGGCTGGGTGCAGCGGACCGGTCGGCGGTACGACACACTGCTCCCCGCCACCACCAGCTTCGGGACGTGAAGGCGGTCAGTCGCTGAGCCGGCCCGCGACGTAACGGTCGAAGTCGTACACGTTCTGCTCGTACTCGCTGAACGGACCGCGCTCGAACTGCGGTCCGTCGGCGGCGCGACGGATGCTCTCGACGACCGGTTGGTCCTCGCCGTTCACCGCGGTCAACAGGCCCACGAGGTCGGCGACGTACCGCTCGCGGTGAGACTGCGCGGCGAGCACATCGGGGGCGACGGAGACGTCCCAGCGGATGCGCACACGGTCGGTGCCGAGCGGGCTGATCTGCAGGTACCAGAGGTAATCGGGCTGGAGCTGCATCACGTGCGTGGGGAACACGGCGGCCAACACGACGGCTCGGCGCCAATCGCTGTCGAGCGCGGTGTTGTCGGGATGCGCCATCTCGTCGCGGTCGAGTGCCACATGGTGTGCCCAGGCGTCGGTGCCGGGGTACATCGTGGTGTTCAGCGGGCTGTTGCTCGTGGGACCGAAGGTGGCGCGATGCACCTTGAACACGTGGTACGTGTCCATGAAGTTCTCCACGAGCAGCTTCCAGTTCGTGGCCCACACGTCGACCTGCTGGTGCACCGGCACGTACTCGGCCATGTGGAACCGGCCGACCACCTCGGTGAGACCCGCCAACGAGGGACCGACCGGCTCGGCGTCGGGGTTCCCCGTGACGAACACGAAGCCTTCCCACACCTCGGTGCGCAACTCGCCCAGGTGATGGGTCGTCGGGTCGAACGGTGCGTCGATGCGGTGCATGTACGGCGCACCCACCAGCTGGCCGTCCAACCGGTACACCCACGCGTGATAAGGGCAGGTGAAGCGTGCCTCGTGAGAGCACCCGGCCACCGGTGTCGCTCCTCCAACGAGAGGTGCGCCACGGTGGACGCACACGTTGTCGAAGACGCGCACGACACTGTCGTCGCTGCGTACCACCAGCACCGACCGATGACCGTCGCTCCCGTCAGGGTGCCGATGGGGGATCTCACCCACGACGTGGTCGCCGACGTTCGGAACATCGGCAGTTCGGGCGACGCAATGCCACGCCGGCGCGAGGATGCGCTCGTGCTCGGCCTGCAGCACCATGGGGGACCGGTAAGCCTCGAGCGGCAACATGCGGGCTTCGTCGAACGAGGCGCGTGCTGCGGAGGCGAAGGCGGCGCGGAGCGGTTCAGACAGCGACATCGAGCACCGTGCCCTCTCGCCATGGCAGGGTGGACACCTCGACCCGGTACACGCCGTCGTCGCCCTGTATGGCCACGGAGAACTCGCAGTCGAGCGCCTCGACGGTGAGGGGCGCGCCCGGTTCGACGGACGTCGCTCGGTCGCGCACGGCGATGGCCACGGGACCGGCGACGAACACCTCGCGTCCGCCGAGTTCGGCGTGGTGAAGGAGGTCGCGTGAGCCGAGCACCAGGTGCCACTCCTCCACGTACTCGCCGCTGGGCGCGCGTTCGATCATGAACGTGCCCGTGGGGTCCACCGACAACAGTCCCGGCTCGGGGAAGTTACAGGTCGGTTGGAAGTTGGCTCCATGTCCGTAGGTGAACCACTGGGCGACGCACGAGTACGAGCCGTTGTCGTGCTCGACGACATCGGTGGTAGTGGTGAAGCCAGTGCTCGCGTTGCTGGTGGCCAGCGAAGCGAGTTGCTCGACGGAGCACTCGGCGAGATCGGTCGCGCCGAAGAAGGATGGGCGATCGCCCGAGACGCGCACGTCGGCCATGGCCCGCTCGGTCTGCAGCCAGTACACGTGATCGCTGTCGTTGCGGGTGCCGTCGGCGAACTGGATCCACTCACGGCGCCAGCAACCCTGTAGCCAGTGAGGTACGGAGGAATGATCGTCGGTCACGGGCTGACCGCGTCAGGCGACGCGGTGGAGCGTGTTCGCGTCGGTGTGTGCGAAGGGCTCCGGGAACTCCTTCATCTTCAACATCGTGGTCTCGCTGTATGACCACGTGCCGTCGCCGATGGTGATGGTGACGTCGTAGCTGATGGAGCTGGCGTTGGTGGTGAGGTACTGGTTCTCGGCGATCGAGTACTGCGCGCCGCCGAGCGTGGCCGACATGCTGAACGACGTGGCGTCGGCGGCGGCCGTGCCACCGGCCAACACGGTGATGCCGCGAGGGACGACGAACCCGCGGAGCACTTCACCCGTGGCGGCGTCCCACAGCCAGTACCCGACCTCGGTGTGGAACGGGTTCTCTTCGTCGTCGCGCCACATGGCCGTCTTGTAGTCGAGGCCGTAGAGGCTCTGACGGCCGTTGTCGACCGGACCGAACGGCTTCATCGTCACCTTCTCGAGGTAGGGCGTGCCCAGCACTTCGCCTCGACTGTGCGAGAACGCGGTGTCCAGGCCCCCTTCGCCGTGCCATTCGCCGGCCAGTGCTGCAAGCGGTCCCCACTCGTTCGACATGTCGATCTCCTCGTTCGTGTAGCCATCACGACTGTACGACCTGCATCGCCGCGACTTCCACCTGCTGGGGACGAACAGGTCACGTCGCGTCAGGGGCGAGGCGGTCCCACGTTGGGTCTGAGACCAGCGCATTTTCCGGTACGAGTGTTCCGGCCTCTGCGAGGTGTGGCACTAACATCCGTCTGCGCCATCGACGAAGGGGACCTGGATGGACATCAGCGAGTTCGAGATGGACTTCTTCAGTCTGCGCGGCAAGAACGCCATCGTCACGGGCGGCAACACCGGCCTGGGGCAGGCGTTCACCCTGGCGCTGGCCAAGGGTGGGGCGAACGTGTTCGTGCCCAGCATCATGGACGACGACGGCACCACCGGTCCGATGGTGCAGTCCCAAGGCGTCCGCTACGAATACATGACGGCCGACATCACCGCCGACGGCGTCCCGAAGCAGGTGATCGACGAGTGCGTGGCTCGACTGGGGTCCATCGACATCCTGGTGAACAGCGCGGGCATCTGCCCGCTCGGTGAGGTCACCGAGTTCGGACGCGACAAGTGGGACCCCACCGTCGCGGTCAACCTGACGGCGGCGTTCGAGATGAGCTTCGAGGCGGCGAAGCACTTCATCCCTCAGCGCAGCGGGAAGATCATCAACATCTGCTCGATGTTCTCCTTCCTCGGTGGTCGCCACTCGTCGGCCTACGCCGCAACCAAGCACGGCATCGCCGGCTTCACCAAGGCCTACGCCGACGAGCTGGCGATGTACAACGTGCAGGTGAACGGGTTGGCGCCGGGGTACTTCGCCACGGCCATCACCACGGCCACGCGCAGCAACCCCGACTCGAACCGTCGGGTGCTCGAGCACATCCCCGCCGACCGCTGGGGCGACCCCGCCGACCTGATGGGCACGGTGGTGTTCCTCGCCAGCCGCGCCTCGGACTACGTGAACGGCCACATCCTCGCAGTGGACGGCGGGTACCTCGTCCGCTGAGGACGAGGTGACAGGCGACAGGCGACAGGCGACAGCATCATGACCGGTCCGTACCTCATCGGAGTCGACTGCGGCACGCAGAGCGCCAAGGTGGTGGTGTTCGACGCGTCCGGCACTCCCGTGGCGCGAGGCCAACAGGTGCTGCGTCCGATGAGCCGCCCGCGTCACGGTGTGGCCTTCCATCCCGACGACGATCTCTGGGATGCCATCTGCACGGCCAGCCAGCGAGCGATGAGCCGCTTCGAGGACGACCCGACGGAGATCGCCGGCGTGGGTATCTGCCCCATCCGCTGCTGCAAGGCGTTCCTGAAGGCGGATGGCTCGTTGCTCGAGCCGGTGATCAGCTGGATGGACGACCGTGCCTACCAGCCGTACGTGCCCGACGACGCGGACTTCGCCTACGCCACCACCACCACGGGCTACATCGCGCACCGATTCACCGGTCAGTTCAAGGACACCGCAGCCAACAACATCCGCCTGCAATGGCCCATCGACACCGACACCTGGGAATGGAGCGACGATCCGGCGCCGTACGCGGAGCTCGGCGTGCGCCGCGACCAACTGTTCGAGCTGCAGATGCCGGGCGACGTGATCGGGCCGCTGACAGCGGCGGCCGCGGCAGCGACCGGGCTGCCCGAGGGCGTCCCTGTCGTGGCCACCGCCAACGACAAGGCCGTGGAGATGCTGGGCGCGGGCTCGCTGGGTGAGCGAACCGCGCTCGTGTCGCTGGGCACGTACATCGCGGCGATGGTGCACGGGCACGAGAACCATCGCGACCCGGTCTCGTTCTGGACCAACTTCGCCTCCATTCCCCACCGATACCTCTACGAGAGCAACGGCGTGCGGCGTGGGATGTGGACGCTCACCTGGTTCCTCGACCTGCTCGGCGACGAAGTGGCCGAACGCGCGGTGAGTCTGGGTCTGTCGCGCGAGCAGTACATCGAGCAGGAGGCCGCCATGGTGCCGGCCGGGAGCGAGGGTCTGATGACCGTCCTCGACTGGTTGGCCACCACCGACAAGCCGTTCCGCAAGGGCATGATGCTGGGGTTCGACGCGCGCCACACGCGCGGCCACGTGTATCGCAGCATCCTGGAGGCCATTGCGCTCACCATGAAGTTCCACGTCGACGCGATGTGTGCCGAGTTGGGCATCACGCTCGAGGAGATCGTGGTCTCCGGCGGTGGCTCCAACAGCCTGCTCTTCATGCAGATCTTCGCCGACGTGTTCGGTATCCCGGCCTCACGATCGGTCGAGGCGGGCGGTGCCAGCCTCGGCTCGGCGGTGTGTGCAGCGGCCGCTGTCGGTGTGCACCCCGACATCGAGACCGCGGCGCAGCGCATGGCGCAGCGGCGTGAGACGTTCGCCCCCGATGCCTCGAACGGCGTGGTGTACGCCCGCATGGCCGAGACCGTGTACCACGACATTCGAAACCACACCGACGCGCTGTTCGAGCGCGCCTACCCGATCTTCCACTGACCACCGTCACGACCCGTCACGACAAGGAATCCCTCATGGCCCTCAGCAACGCCGCCATCGTCGAGCACCTGCAGCAACTGCTGTCGGCCGACCAGGTGAACACCGACCCTGTCGAACTCCAGCGCTCCAGCGTCGACAACTTCCGCAAGCTGCAGAACATCTTCGACGTGCACACCATGCGCGAACCGCTGGCGGTGGTGTACGTGCGCAGCACCGACGACGTCTCGCGGGTGCTCGCCTTCGCCGACGAGCACGGCGTGAACGTGGTGGCACGCACCGGTGGCACGGCCACCGAGGGCGGACTGGAGAGTGGTGCCGAGCAGTCCATCGTGGTCGATGGTTCGCAGATGAACGCCATCGTGAAGATCGACGCGTACAACATGCAGGCCACGGCGCAGTGCGGTGTTCCGCTGCAACTGCTGGAGGACGAGGTGCGCAAGGTGGGGCTCACCACCGGGCACTCGCCGCAGTCGAAGCCCATCGCCAGCATGGGCGGCCTGGTGGCCACCCGCAGCATCGGCCAGTTCTCCACGCTGTACGGCGGCATCGAGGACATGGTGGTCGGGTGCGAGGCCGTGTTCCCGGGCGGGGGAGTGTCGCGCATCAAGAACGTGCCGCGTCGCGCTGCCGGCCCCGACATCCGCCACATCGTGATCGGCAACGAAGGGGCGCTCTGCTACATCACCGAGGTCACGGTGAAGCTGTTCCCGCACCTGCCCGAGAACCATGTCTTCTTGGGATGGACGCTCAAGCAGATGACCACCGGCTTCGAGGCGCTGCGCGAGGTGATGGTGGCCGGGTTCAAGCCGTCGGTGGCCCGCCTGTACGACTTCGAGGACGGGCAGTTGCACTTCTCGCACTTCGCCAAGCCCGACGAGTGCATTCTGTTGTTCATGGCCGAGGGCAACGCGGGCATCACCAAGGCCACGGCCGAGGGCATCGCCGAACTGGTGGCGAAGTACCCCGAGTGCGTACCGGTGGACCCGAAGTTCATCCGGGAGTGGTTCGACGATCTGGTGTGGGGCCCCGACAAGGTGACCCGCGAGGACGAGCGAATCCGCACCACGCGCAACGTGAACCGCACCACCGAGATCAGCGCCGACTGGAGCAGCATCAACCAGATCTACGAAGCGGTCATCCCGCGCATCCGGGCCGAGATCAAGGGCATCACGCTGCTCGGTGGCCACTCGTCGCACAGCTACATCAACGGCACGAACATGTACTTCAACTACTTCTACGACCTCATCGACTGTGAGCCCGAGGAAGAGAACGACAAGTACTACTTCCCGATCATCGACATCATCTGCGAGGAGACGCTTCGATTCGGTGGGTCCATCGTGCACCACCACGGCATCGGCAAGGCCCGGGCGAAGTGGGTGCGCGAGGAGTACGGCAGCTCGTTCCCGATGCTCCAGACGTTGAAGGACGCGTTCGACCCGCACGGCGTGATGAACATGGGCACCATCATCCCCACCAACTGATGTCCGTTCCCGTCGTCGATCTGCGAGCAACCGACGTGGTGGAGCAGATGCTCCACGCGTACGGCACGGTCGGCTTCGCGTCGCTCGTCGGGCACGGCATCGACGACTCGCTGCGTCGCGAGGTGTTCGCCGCGTCGGCCGCGTTCCACGCGCTGCCGCTCGAGCAGAAGATGGCCATCGAGCTCGATGCCAACCATCGCGGCTACATCCCCATCGACACCTCCACCGACCGCACCTCCACCCTCGCCGTGGTCACCAAGCCCAACCAGAGCGCGTCGTTCATGATGATGCGCGAGGACGGACCCGAGTCGCCCGACGTGATCGCCGGCCGGTTCCTGGCAGGAGCGAACCAGTGGCCCGAGCTCGGCGGGTTCCGGACGGTGCTCGAGCGATACCACGACGCGATGTGCGGCCTGGGTCATCGGATCGTTCGTCTCTTCGCCCGAGGCCTCGGTGATGCGGACGGCGCGCTGGAGCACTCGTTCGCCCCTCCCACCACCTGGCTGCGGTTGCTCCACTATCCGCCGGTCCCCGCCGATGCCCCGCCCGACCTGTATGGCTCGGCACCGCACAACGATTTCGGGTTCATCACCATCCTCGCCCAGGACGAGGTGGGAGGCCTCCAGGTGCTCGACCGCGACGGTGCGTGGATCGACGTGCCACCGCGGTCGGACGCGTTCGTGATGAACGTGGGCGACATGCTGCACCGGTGGAGCAACGGCCGGCTGCTGTCGACGCCACACCGCGTGCACAACCGATCCGGTCGCGAGCGCTACTCGGTGCCGTTCTTCTTCGACCCACACGTGTCGACGGTCGTGTCTCCCTTGCCGTGCTGCATCGACGACGAGCATCCCGCGCGGTTCGAACCGATCGAGTTCGAGGCGTTCCTGCGGCACGAGCTCACCACCAGCTACGACCGACATCGCGCCGACACGCCGTAGGGGTTGTCCCCACCATCCTCACAGGTAGTTGGCACTGACGATCCACAGGCGGCGTGGTGCACCATGAGTCCATGCAAGTGATCGCGCTCACTCAGGTGCTCCGGGTGCCGTCTCGGCGTCGCCGTGCGTTGGAGGCTGCGGGATGGCGTACGTGGTTGTCGTACTCCGAGAACCACCGGCGCGACCTGAGCGGCCGCATGGTCGCGCTCGACCAGCGGTGGTTCGTCGAGCTCGAACACGTCGACGGCACGTCGATGGTCGTGGAGGCGCCGTCCACCAGCGCCGCGTGGGAGGCCGCCTGGCAGGCGGTCGGCACTCGCTGAGCGGCGGCGGTGTCAGCCCGCCATCGCGTGGGCGAAGAAGCCGCGCAGCGCCTCGGCCATCGTGGTGCGGTAGCCGGGGCTCGACAGGATGACGCCGACCATGGTGAGCGAGGTGTGGATGTGGCCTCTGGCCTGCACGTGCTGCACCGGCACTCCCGCGGCCGCCAGCGCTGCGGCGTAGGCGTTGCCTTCGTCGCGGAGCGGGTCGAACTCGCAGGTGACGATCATCGCCTGCGGCAGGCCGTCGAGGTTGCCGAGCGCCGGGGATGCCTTGGGATCGGCGCGGTCGGCGGGGTCGGCATAGTGGTCCCAGAACCAGTCCATCAAGGCAGCGGTGAGCAGGTAGCCCTCGCCGTTCTCCGCGTAGGACGCGCTGCGAGTGGTGCCGTCGGTGACCGGCGTCAGCAACAACTGGCCGGCCAGTGCCGGCCCACCCGCGTCGCGTGCCAACTGCGCCACGACCGCGGCGATGTTGGCACCGGCGCTCCACCCGGCCACGGCCAGCTGGCCGGGAATGCCACCGAGCTCCTCGGCGTGTTCCGCGATCCACTGCGTCGCGGCGAACCCGTCATCGGCTGCCGCAGGGAAGCGGGCCTCGGGTGCATGGCGATAGTTGACCGAGACGATGACCACGTCGGCCTGCACGCAGAGATCGCGGCAGAACGGATCGTCGGAGATGTGGCTGCCGATGACCCAGCCACCGCCGTGGAAGTAGGCGACCACGGGGTGCGGGCCCGGGGTGGTGGGGCGGTACAGGCGGTACTCGAGCGTGCTGCCATCGGCGCCCGGCAAGGTGCCGTCGACGATCTCGCCGACGTCGGGCCCGGGCGGGCGCATGGCCGACGTCGCCTCGGAGAACATTCGAGCGTCGGCGGGCGACATCGTCTCCATGCTGGGCAGCTGCAGCTCGGCCATCATGTCGAGCACCATCTTCACGTCGGGCTGCAGCCGGCGGACCACGCCGTCGACGCACTGGGTGCCGTTGCTGCCGTCGAGTCGGAAGCCGAGGTAGCCGCCGGCGACGACCTCCTCACAGGCGAGCCGGTAGGCATCGACGCCGCCGATGTACGGCAGGAACACGCGGGGCTTGCCCGGCACGTTGGCGCCGATGTACCACGAGTTCGCCGTGGGATGCAGCGTGATGTCGGCGCAGTCGTTGCCGTGCAGCACCCACCCGTCCTCGGCGGTGGGCGTGGGCTCGATGGTGTCGTAGCCGTGCTCGCGCAGGTGCACGAGTGCATCTCGCACCCAGTCGACGTGCTGCTCGATGGAGACCATCATGTTCGACAGCACCGACGGACTGCCGGGGCCGGTGATCATGTAGAAGTTCGGGAACCCGACCGACATCAACCCGAGGTATTGCGCCGGACCCCCGGCCCACTTCTCCTTCAGCGTGAGCCCACCCTTGCCCGTGATGTCGACCGACACGATGGCGCCGGTCATCGCGTCGAAACCGGTGGCGTAGACGATGGCATCGAACTCCATCGACTCGTCGGCCAGATCGATGCCCGTCTCGGTGATGGTGGCGATGGGGCGCGTGCGCAGGTCGACCAGGCGAACGTGCGGCAAGTTGTAGGTGGCGAAGTAGTTGGTGTCGAGGCATGGACGCTTCGTGCCGAAGTAGTGGTCCTTCGGACAGAGCAGCTCGGCGGTGGCCGGATCCTGCACGATCTCGCGAATCTTCTCGCGGATCATCTCGGAGACGATCTCGTTCGCCTCCGGCACCACGCCCTGGTCGGCGAAGATCCCGAGGATCTCGAACAGCTCGCCCTTCTCCCACGCGCGGTCGAATCGCTCCTTGCGGAGTTCGGGGGAGGACGTGAGGGCCATGAACTCGTGGCTCTCCTTCGGAACCCCACCGCGGGAGTACCGGGCCTCGTGCCGGTACGTGGCGCGGTCGGCCTCGAGTCGTGCCTTGGTCTCCGGATCCGGCTGGCCGTTGTGGGCCGGCACCGAGAAGTTCGGCGTGCGCTGGAACACCGTGAGCTGCGCTGCCTGCTGGGCGATGAGCGGAATCGACTGGATGCCGGATGAGCCGGTACCGATGACCGCGACGCGCTTGCCGGTGAAGTCGACGCCCTCGTGCGGCCACAGACCCGTGACATAGACGTCGCGCGTGAACCGCTCGGCGCCCGGCACGTCGGGGGTCTTCGGCAGCGAGAGGCAGCCAGTGGCCATGACGTAGTGACGGCAGGTGATGGTCTCCTGCGAACCGCCGGGCCCAGTGGGCGCCGTGGTGACGGTCCACCGCTTGCTCACGTCGTCCCACGTGGACGCGACGACCTTGGTCTCGAAGGTGATGTCCTTGCGCAGGTCGTGCTTCTGGGTGACGAACTGCGCGTACTTCAGGATCTCGGGCTGGGTGGCGTACTTCTCCGACCAGGTCCACTCGTGTTCCAGATCGGGGTCCCACGAGTAGGTGTAGTCGGTGGTGGGAATGTCGCACCGGGCGCCGGGGTACCGGTTCCAGTACCACGTACCGCCCACGTCGTCGGCGGACTCGAGCACTCGGCTGGTGAACCCCAACCGTCGCAGTTCGTGCAGCATGTACAGGCCCGAGAATCCGGCCCCCACCACCACGACGTCGACATCGGCATCAGCAGGCATGTGTTCCCCTTCGGTACGTCACCGTCGATGCCGCGAACGGCCACCGACGAACAGCTTTCCCCGCGGGCATTGTCGCAGACCACGGTGTCGCGTTCGTTACTGAGTACTCTTTTGCGAATGCAACGGATCGTGGTGCTGATGGACCGGGCGGTCACGGCACAGGCGGTGGCAGAGGCGATCTCGGCTCATCACGGCCTGCTGGTCGAGGCCGCCGCCACGTCGCTCGACGAAGTGGCTGAGTCGGTGGAGTCGCCGTCGGTCGTGGTCGTCGATCAGCACACGCCGCAGTCGAGTGCGGCGATGCTGTCCGAGGTGCGCAACCGTTGGCCAGAGGCTGCGGTGGTGATGCTCGATGGCATCGCCACGGTGGAGGCACTGGTGACCGCCATCCGCGAGTCCACCGGCGACCTCACCGTGCTCACCGCATCGGCTGTTGCTCGCGCCCGAGCCCAGCTGCGGACCTCGGTCGTCCGCCCAGCGGTGGGGGTGTACGCGCGGCTCACGCCCCGGGAGAAGGAGGTGCTCGCCCTCCTCAGCGCCGGTGCGTCGCCCGCCTCGATCGCCGAACAGCTGAAGATCTCGGTGAACACCTGTCGTGGATATCTGCGCACGTTGATGGCGAAACTCGGTGCTCGCAGCCAGCTCGAAGTGGTCGCGTTCGTCAACCAGCACGGCCTTCCCGACGACTGAGTAGGTCGTACGGCCCAGACCGAAGGTTGTAGGTCCTGGGGGCTGACGTCATGCGACCTTTCCGGTGTGGGTCCTACCGAGATGCGGCTACCGACGCGACCCCGACTCCGGCACTGTGATGACAGCGGGAATGACGCTTCGTCAACGGGAGGGCGATGTGATCACGGTACAGATGTTCGGACCTTTGACGGTCCGCGTCGGCGGGAGAGCGCTGGCGCAGCGGGACCTTGGCGGGGCGAAGCCGCGCCAGTTGCTCCAGCTGTTGCTGGTGCACCAACGGTCGGTGACCAAGGACGAGTTGATCGACCACCTGTGGGGTGATCGGCCGCCTCGCGACCCCATCGCCACGCTGGAGGCGTACGTGTCGGTGCTGCGGAGCAATCTGCAGCCCGGCGTGCGACGCGACGAGTCGGTCATCGCCACCGAGGCCGGTGCGTACCGGTTCGTGCGCGAGCGTGCCATCATCGACGTCGACCGGTTCGAGGCACTCGTGCGCTCACTCCCGGCTGCGGATGCCGAGGAGCGTCGGCTCGCGCTCGTCGAGGCGTGCTCGTTGGCGACGGCCCCGCTGCTGCAGGACGAGCGCTACGCCGAGTGGGTGCAGGCCCCCCGTCGGCACTACGACCGCCTTCGGTTGGAGACGATGGTCGCTGCGGCCGAACTGCACGTCGATCTGGGTGAACCGGCAGCGGCGCTCGACCACGCTGAACAGGCGATGCTGGCCGACCCCTCGTGCGAGGCTGCGTACCACGTGGCCATGACCGCCGCCAGCCTGTTGGGACGGCGCGACATGGTTGCTCGCTTCTACCAGCAGTGCGAGCGGGCGTTGCGGATCGAGCTCGACGTGCCGCCGATGGCCGAGACCACGCGTCTGCGCGATCAGTTGCTGGCGGATCAGCGCCGTCTGGTGGGTGCATCTGCCGGCGAGGGAATGTGGATGCCGGCCGGCGAGGCGGTCATGCCGTCCATCCGGCCGCTGTCGCGCTTCCGGTAGCGTGCGCTCCACGGGAACGATCGACGACACGGAGACCGCGGCGACCGAGGCGACGTCGGCCGAGCTGCTGTCCTTGCCACGCAGCCATCGTCCGCGCTCCATGCGTGGTGTGTCCATCGCCGCGGCGGTCGTGCAGTTCGCCATCCTCGGCGTCGCTGCCTTCACCGTCGTCGCGCTCGTCGCAGGGTCGCGCGTGCGGAGTTCGGGCAACGAGGAGGCCATTCGCGACGCCCGTGAGTGGGCATCGCTCATCTCCGACGACGTCGTGGGGCCGCGGATCACCCCCGAGTTGATGGCCGGTGATCCAGCCGCCATCGCCGAACTCGACAAGATCGTGCGGGGCATGGTGGAGAACGGCCCTGTCACACGGGTGAAGGTGTGGACGCCCGAGGGAAAGATCGTCTACTCCGATGACCACGACCTGATCGGGCAGACCTTCACGCTCGAACCCGCGGTGATCGACGCGTTGCGGACCGAACAGCCGGTGATCTCCGTCGCTCAACCGGAGGTCGTCGAGAACGAACTCGACGTCGACGACGGCAGCGGTCATCAACTCGAGGTCTACATGCCGTTCCGGCTCGCGTCGGGCGAATGGATGCTCTACGAGCACTACCAACACGAGAGCGCGGTCAGCGCGGGCGCCGAGGTCATCACGGCCACGTTCTCGCCCGTGGTGCTGAAGTCGCTCATCGCATTGGAACTCATCCAGTTGCCCCTGGCGTGGTGGCTCGCCCGACGGGTGCGCGCGACACAGCGTCAGCGGGCGATGCTGCTGCAGCGCGCCCTCGACGCCAGTGATGACGAGCGCCGCCGCATCGCTGCCGACCTGCACGATGGCGTGGTGCAGGATCTGGCCGGCATGTCGTTCAGTGTCGACGCGGTGCGCCACGACCCGTTGGTGCGCAGCGATCCGGCCATCGTCAGCACGCTCGACCGAGTGGTCGACGAGGCGCAGAAATCCATCCGCAGCCTGCGCACGCTGCTCGTCGACATCTACCCGCCCAGTCTCGACGACGGCGATCTCGTGGGTGCGCTCAACGATCTCCTCACGCCGTTGCAGGCCGCGGGTGTGCGCACCGAGTTCGTCGACACGGTCACCGGCACGCTGTCGCCCCTCACGCACGGCCTGCTGTATCGAGCGGCCCGCGAGTCACTGAAGAACGTCGAGCGACACGCGGCGGCGTCGTCGGTGCGGGTGGTGATGCGCGACGGTGACGAGCACGAGATCGTGATGGAGATCATCGACGACGGCTGTGGTTTCGATGTCGCCGCACGCGATGAACGGCCCGCCGACGGCCACTTCGGTGTGCGCATGCTGCGCGATCTGGTGCGCGCCGCCGATGGCGACATCGTCATCGACTCGGCGCCGGGGCGCGGCACCGTCGTGCGGATGTGGGTGCCGCGTTGATCCGCGTGCTGGTGGCCGACGACCATGAACTGGTGCGCCACGGGCTGGCGATGCTGCTCCGTTCGGCCGACGACATCGAGTTCCTCGGCCACGCGAGCGACGGCGCGGAGGCGGTACGTCTCGCAGCGTCGCTGCAACCCGATGTGGTGCTGATGGACCTGTCGATGCCGGTGATGGACGGCATCGAAGCGACGCGGCAGATCACCGCGGCGCGACCGGGGGTCGCGGTGGTGGTGCTGTCGTCGTTCGCCGAGCGGCGGATGGTGCTCGAGGCCATCGACGCCGGAGCCGTCGGATACCTCCTCAAGGACGGCGGAATGGACGACATCCTCCGAGCAGTGCATGCCGCAGCCCGGGGGGAAGCTCCGTTGTCGCCCAAGGCGGCGCAGGCGATCCTCTCTGCTCGCCCCACCCGCCAACTGCCAGCGCTGTCGGCTCGCGAGCGACAGGTGGTGGACCTGGTGGTGGCCGGTCGCCGCAATCGCGACATCGCCGACGAGATGGGCATCAGCGAGAAGACCGTGAAGACGCACCTCACCCATGTGTATCAACGGTTGGGTGTCGCCGGCAGGTCCGAGATGATCGCCGCGGTCACCGCCGAGGGCATCTGATCGCCTGGTCCGGAGCCTGCTGTCGCGTACTAGGTTCGCTGCCATGCAGATCTCGTTGGAGGGGAAGGTCGCGCTGGTCACCGGTGGCTCGCGCGGTATCGGCAAGGCGATCGCGGCCACCATGGCGGCCTCGGGCGCGAAGGTGATGATCTCGTCGCGCAAACAGGACGCGCTGGAGGCCGCCGCAGCGGAGATGAACGGCGAGGTGGCGGTGTTCGCCGCCAACGCCGGCGACCCCGAGAGCGCACGCGCGTGCGTGGCCGCCACCATCGAGCGGTTCGGTGGGCTCGACATCCTGGTCAACAACGCGGCCACGAATCCCTATTACGGCGCCACGCTCGGGGTCGATGAAGGTCGCTTCGACAAGACGTTCCAGGTGAACCTGCGCGGTCCGTTGTTCTGGTGTCAGGCAGCGTGGGATCAGGCGATGAAGGATCGGCCGGGCGTGATGGTGAACATCGCGTCGGTCGGCGGTCTTCGCTCGGAGGCCGGCCTCGGCGTGTACAACCTCACCAAGGCAGCACTGATCCACCTCACCCGCCAGCTGGCGAACGAGCTCGGTCCGACTCGCGTGGTGGGCATCGCCCCCGGACTGGTGCAGACCGACTTCGCCGCGTTCCTCGTCGAGAACTTCGGCGACCGGCTGGCGCAGCAGCTGCCCCTGCAACGGCTCGGCGAGCCGCAGGACATCGCCAATCTCGCCGTGTTCCTCGCCTCCGATGCGGCGTCGTGGATCACCGGCGAGACGTACGTCATCGACGGCGGTGCCGGCGTGCGCAGCGCGGGCTGATGAGCGACATCCCCGGCGTCGATCTCGCCGTCCTCGCGACGTGGATGGATGTGCACGCGCTCGGCGCGGGCCCCATCGAGACACCGACGCTCATTGCCGGTGGTACGCAGAACGTGCTGCTCCGCTTCACCCGCGCCGGTCGCGAGTTCGTGTTGCGCCGTCCGCCCGTGCACAAGCGAGTCAACAGTGACGAGACCATGCGGCGAGAGGCGCGTGTGCTGGCCGCCATCGCCGGTACCGACGTGCCGCACCCCGGACTCATCGCCTCCGAGCCCGACCCCGAGGTGCTGGGGGCGAGCTTCTACCTGATGGAACCCGTCGACGGCTTCAACGCCACGCTCGGGCTGCCCGAGCCCCACGCCACCGACCCGACGTGGCAGCGCGAGATGGGTCTGTCGATGGCGGATGCCATCGCCGCGCTGTCGCGCGTGGACCACGTCGCGGTGGGGTTGGGTGACCTCGGCCGATTCGAAGGATGGGCCGAGCGGCAGGTGGGCAGATGGCGCAAGCAGCTCGACAGCTACTCCGAGCTGCCCGGCTACCCGGGCCCGGATCTGCCCGGTGTGGATCGCGTGGGGGAGTGGCTCGAGGCGAACCGCCCCACCGACGTGCGCGCCGGCGTGATGCACGGTGACTTCCACTTCGCCAATGTGCTGATGCGGTACGACCGCCCGGCACTGGCGGCCATCGTCGATTGGGAACTCGTCACCATCGGCGACCCACTGCTCGATCTCGGCCACCTCCTCGCCACGTGGCCCGCTGCAGACGGTCCCGGAGTCACGTTGCAGGCGTCGGGGTTGCCCACGCACGACGAGGTGATCGCCCGCTACGCCGCTGCGAGCGGCCGTCCCCTCGACGAGCTGCCGTGGTACCGCGTGCTCGCGTGCTACCGGCTGGGTCTCATCCTGGAGGGCACCCATGCGCGCGCCTGCGCCGGCATGGCCCCGAAGGAGATCGGCGACCAACTCCACGCCCACACCGTCGCCCTGCTGGAGCAAGCCCTGGGCCTCATCGCCTGACCGCTGTTCACCGCACTCACCGCCATCTCGCGGACGGGTCAGCGGGGGAGGCCGTCGATGTTGATGAGGGCGCCGGTGGTGTAGCTGCTGGCGTTCGACGCGAGGTAGAGCGCGGCGCCCACGATCTCGTGGGGCTCACCGCCGCGACCGAGTGCATACGCGCTCTTGGCCCGGCTGTTGAACGCCTCCATGTCCCACGCCTTGGAGATGTCGGTGAGGAACGGGCCGGGCACGATGCAGTTCACGCGCACCTTCGGGCCGAACGTGGCCGCGAGCCCACGCGTGAGGTTGTTGATGGCGGCCTTCGCGGCGCCGTACGGCACCTCGGCCGGGCTGGGTCGCTCGCTGGCGATGGACGACACGTTGATGATGGAGCCGCCGTCGCCGGCCGCCATGCGCGTGCCCACCACTGCCGACAGCCGGAACGGACCCTTCAGGTTCACGCCGATGACCTTGTCGAACAGTTCTTCGGTAACGGCGTCGATGGACTGATAGAGCGGCGACATGCCGGCGTTGTTCACCAGGATGTCCACCGTGCCGAACTCCGCGTACGCAGCCTCCGCCAGACGATCGGCGTCGCTCCAACTCGCCGCGTGGTAGGCGATGGGCAGCGCCCGACGACCCAACGCCCGTACTTCCTCGGCAACGGTCTCGCAGTTCTCGAGCTTTCGACTGGCGATGACGACGTCGGCTCCTCGCGCCGCGAAGGCGAGCACCATCTCGCGACCCAGCCCGCGCGAACCGCCCGTGACGATCGCGACCTTCCCCTGCAGCTCGAACAAGTCAACAGCCATCTCCGGAACATACAGTGCGCCAATGGCCATCGACTTCACCCTGAGCCCCGAGCTGGAAGACATCCGCGTGCGCGTGCGCGCGTTCATCAACGAGGTGGTGAAGCCGGGCGAAGCACAACTCGCCGAGCTGCGCGACGAGGACCGCGGTGACTATCTGAACATCCTCATCGGAATGCGCAAGAAGGCCGCCGCCGTCGGTCTGTGGATGCCACACATGCCCAAGGAATGGGGTGGCATGGGTCTGGGCCACGTGCAGCTCGCGATGGTGCAGGCCGAAGCCGCCAAGTCCAGCTACGGCCCGTGGGTGCTGAACTGCCAGGCGCCCGACGAGGGCAACATGCACACGCTGCTGCACTGGGGAACCCCCGAGCAGAAGGAGAAGTACCTCAAGCCGCTGTGCGACGGCACGGCGATGAGCTGCTTCGCGATGACCGAGCCCGAGGTGGCCGGCAGCGACCCCACACTCATCCGCACCACCGCGGTGCAGGACGGCGACGAGTGGGTGGCCAACGGCCACAAGTGGTTCATCTCCAACGCCCGACGGGCGAAGTTCGCCATCCTCGTCTGCCGCACCGAGGACAACCCCGACCTGCCGCAGGCGGCCAACACCGCGTTCATCGTCGACCTGCCCAGCGACGGTTGGAACCGCGTACGCGAGGTGGAGACCATGCACGGTGCCACCGGCCACAGCGAGATCGTCATCGAGGACCTGCGCATCCCCGCCGAGAACATGCTCGGTGGCCGCGGGCAGGGCCACCTCTTGGGCCAGTACCGACTCGGACCCGCCCGCCTCGCCCACTGCATGCGCTGGATCAGCCAGGCCGAGACCGCGCTCGACCTGATGGTGGGCCGCTCACTCGAGCGCTACTCGCACGGCAGCGTGCTCGCCGAGAAGCAGGGCATCCAGTGGATGATCGCCGACTCGTCGATGGAGATCTACCAGGCGAAGCTGATGATCCTGCACGCCGCGTATCTCATCGACACCGGCGCCGACTTCAAGAGCGAAGTCAGCATGGCCAAGCACTTCGTGGCGAACATGCTGAACCGCGTCATCGACCGCAGCATCCAGGTGCACGGTGCGCTCGGCTACAGCACCGACACGCCGTTGGCGCACATGTACCAACATGCGCGCTGGGCCCGCTTCGCCGACGGTGCCGACGAGATCCACCAGATGCGCATCGCCCAGCGCAGCATCGCGGCCTACCGCGACCACGGCACCACGCACAGCGCCACCGGCAACCTGCCCATCTGACGTCCTTCGTCAGCGGAGGTAGGGCGTGATGTTGGCGATGGCTCGCTCGACGTAGAGGTCCTTCTCGCCGACGGGGGCCACGTAGTGCAGCGCGGCCTTCGCCGCGTCGATGTCGACGAGGCGGGCGATGAGCCAGGCCGCGAGGTACTGGCTGGCCAAGCATCCGCCCGCGGTGGCGACGTTGCCGTCGGCGTAGAACGGCTGGTCGAGCACGTTCACGCCGGCCTCCACCACCCACGGCTTCGTCGTCAGGTCGGTGCACGCGGGGATGTCGTCGAGGAGCCCCATCTTCGCCAGCAGGAGCGCGCCCGAGCATTGGGCGCCGATGAGCTGTCGCGACGGATCCAGTGGAAGCGCGTCGAGGATGGACCTGTTGGCCGCGATCTCGCGAGTTCGTACGCCGCTGCCGACGATGACCGCGTCGGCCGCCGCCGCTTCCTCGAGCGTGGCCGACGAGTGCAGCACGACGCCGTTCATCGACGTGACCGTGGCGGTGGGCGACGCGATGGACACACGCCATGTCGGGGTCGCGGCTCGGTGCAGGATGCCCAGTGCGATCAACGAGTCGAGCTCGTTGAAACCGTCGAAGGTGAGGATCGCGAGGTGCATGGGCCACACCGTACGATGCGGACGCGGTCAGGCAAGGAGCAGTTTCACGGCTCCCGCCAGTGACAGCGCGAGCACGAGCCAGAGGAAGAACCGATCGTGGAGGCGGGGGAGCAGCGCACGTCCTCCGTACACACCGATGACGACGAAGGGGAACAGCAGCAGGTCGTACTTCAGGCTCTCGACGGTGAAGAAGCGCCCGCCGGTGCTCCATGCGCCGATGGCCAGATAGACGGGGATCTTCGCCAGGTTGACCGCGAAGTAGAACCACGCCGACGTGCCGACCAACGCGGTGCGGTCCAGCCCGAGGCCCACCAGATACGTGTTCATGATGGGGCCGGCGGAGTTGGACACGAAGGTGGTGAATCCTCCCGCTGTGCCGTACATGGCCGTTTCGGTGGGTGTTGCGTGGCGTGGCGGAGTGTCGCGCACGATTCGGGCGATCTGCAGCGCCACCACGGTGACGATGCCGAGGGCGATGACCACCTCCAGCGCGCGCACGTTGCTGCCGACGACGACGAAGAACGTGGTGCCGATCGCGAAGCCGGCCACCACCCATGCGGCCAATGGACGCAACAGATCCCAGCGAGTGTGATGGCGGTACCAGCTCACGGCGAACACGTCGGCGAAGAGCAGCACCGGCAGGGTGATGCCCGGAATGCCACGACCTTCGGCGACCACGGCGAACAGCGGCACGGCCAGCAGACCTGCGCCGGGGAGCGCCGTCTTGGAGAGGCCGGTGACGACGGCCGCGAGCGCGCCGATGGCGATGGCGCTCGCCGTGAAGAGGTCCACGTTCAGCCGGCGAGCGGAGAGGCGAGTCGGCGCTGTACGGCGTGGCGGATCTGCTCGTCGAATGCGCGCATGTGCGCTTCGATGAGTTCGGCCGCACGATCGGCATCGCCGCGCAGCAGCGCGTCGAGGATCTCGCGATGCTCGGCGATCATCAGGTGCAGATCCGCGACGTCGCCGAGATAGAGGTGCCACAGCCGGTCGCTCTGCGCGTAGAGCATGTCGAGCGTGTCGGTGAGGAAGCGATTGTCCGCTGCTTCCCAGACGATCTCACGACACCGCCGATCGATGGCGATCAGTTCGTCGGGTGTACTGGCGGCGGTGGCGTGCGACAGCACCTCGGACATCTCGTCCCAGTGACGCTGCTCGCCGCGTGCGCAGGCGAGCCGCATCGCGAAGGGCTCGAGCGTGGCGCGGGTCTCGTACAGCAGACCCAACTCGGCGACGTCGATGTTGCTGACGTACATGCCGCGGCGGGGGATCACGGTGACGAACTGATCGCGCACGAGCCGTTGCAACGCCTCGCGGATGGGGGTGCGGCCGAGGCCGAGGGTGCGCTGAAGTTCGTCCTCGCGGATGACGTCGCCGGGCGCGAGATCGAGACGGACGATCATGTGCCGGATCTCGTGGTAAGCCCGCTCGGAGAGTGACATCGACTGCGTGATATGGTTAAGATATATCAGTCACGCCCCGGTCACAAGGTCAGGGCACTCCACACCCGTACCGGGGGGTACACACATGAGCGAAGTCCCTGCCAAGGCCAAGGTCGTCGTCATCGGCGCCGGCATCGTCGGCAACTGCCTGGTCGGCCACCTCAGCCGCCTGGGCTGGACCGACATGGTCCTGCTCGACAAGGGCCCGCTGCCCAACCCCGGTGGCTCCACCGGTCACGCCTCGAACTTCATCTTCCCCACCGACCACAACAAGGAAATGGCGTTTCTCACGGTCGACAGCCAGAACCAGTACATCGATCACGGTCTCAACAACACGTGTGGTGGCATCGAGGTCGCGCGTGAGCCGCAGCGCCTCGAGGAGTTCAAGCGCCGCATGACCTCGGCCAAGGCCTGGGGCATCGACGCCCGCCTGGTGACCCCCGGCGAGATCAAGGAGATGGTGCCGTTCATCAACGAGGAGATCCTCCTCGGCGGCTACTACACCCCCAGCGTCTCCGTGGTCGACTCGCTCGCCACCGGTACCCGCATGCGCGAGGAGGCCGTCAACGCCGGCAACCTCACCGTGTTCGCCAACACCGAGGTGCTCGACGTCGAGACCGAGGACGTGCCCGGCGGGCTGCCGAAGGTCACCGCGGTGCTCACCGATCGCGGCCGCATCGAGGCCGATCACGTCGTCATCGCCTGTGGCGTGTGGAGCCCCCGCATCGCCGCCATGGCCGGTGCCCACATCCCCCTCACCCCGGCCGTGCACCAGATGGCCGACGTCGGCCCCATCGACGTGCTGGTGGAGAGCAACAAGGAACTCGCGTACCCCATCATCCGCGACATGGACACGTTCTGCTACGAGCGTCAGTCGGCGGGTTCCATGGAGGTGGGCTCGTACGCCCACCGCCCCATCCTGATGCGCCCCGACGACATCCCGAGCAACCAGGCAGCGGCGCTCACCCCCACCGAACTGCCGCTCACCTACGAGGACTTCGATCCGCAGATGGAACAGGCCATCGAGCTGATGGAGATGCTCGGCGACGCCGAGATCAAGTACGCCATCAACGGCCTGCTCAGCCTCACCCCCGACGCCAACCCGGTGCTCGGCGAGACCGTGGAAGTGCGCAACCTGTGGAGCGCCGCCGCGGTGTGGATCAAGGAGGGCCCCGGCATCGCCCAGCTCGTCGCCGAGTGGATGACGTTTGGTTATCCACACATGTGTGACCCGCACGGCAGCGACATCGCCCGCTTCTACCCGCACGAGAAGACCGAGTGGCACATCAACGCTCGCTGCAACGAGCACTTCAACAAGACCTACGGCATCGTGCACCCGCGTGAGCAGTGGGCCAGCCAGCGTGGTGTGCGCCGCAGCCCCTTCTACCTCCGCGAGGAAGCCCTCGGCGCGACGTTCTTCGACGCCCGTGGCTGGGAGCGCCCGCAGTGGTACTCCAGCAACGAGAAGCTGCAGGCCAAGTTCCCCGACGCGTTCACACCGCGCACCCACGAGTGGGACGCGCGCTGGTGGAACCCGGTCACCAACGCCGAGCACCTGCAGATGCGCGAGAGCGTGGGCATGGTGGACCTCACCGCGTTCAACGAGTTCGACTTCGAAGGCCCGAAGGCGATGGAGTTCCTGCAGTGGGTCTGCGTGAACAACGTCGACGTCGCCGTCGGCCGCAGCGTCTACACCCCGCTGCTCACCGAGCACGGCGGCTTCCGCTCCGACCTCACCATCCAGCGCCTCGGCCAGCACCACTACCGCGTCATCACTGGCGCGTTCGACGGCGGCCGCGACAACTACTGGTTCAACAAGTGCCTCGAGCAGTTCAACGCCCAGCACGGCCTCGGCTCGTGCACCTTCACCGACCGGTCGCAGGCCTACTGCACCGTCGGTGTGTGGGGCCCGAACGCCGCCGCCACGATGGCCAAGATCACCACCGACCACACCACGGCCGCGTACGACCTGAGCCAGGAGGGTTTCCCGTACGGTGCCGTGCGCGAGGTCATCATCAACGGCGTGCCGTGCACGATGTTCCGCATCAGCTACGTCGGCGAGAACGGCTGGGAGATCTACACCCGCATGGAGCACGGCCTGCAGTTGTGGGATGCCATCTGGGACGCCGGCCAGGAGTTCGAGATCATCCCGGTGGGCATCGGCGTGTACGCCGTCACCGGCCGCATCGAGAAGGGCTACCGCCTGATGGGCGCCGAGCTGGAGAGCGAGTACAACCCGGTCGAGGCCGGTCTGGCCCGCCCGAAGGTGAAGAGCGCCGACTTCATCGGCAAGGCCGCCTACCTGGCGGCACGTGACGAGACGCCCGCCGCCATCATGTGCACGCTCAGCATGGACAGCCAGCGCTGCGCCGACGGCTACGACCGTTTCCCCACGGGAGGCAACGAGCCCATCCTCACGCTCGCCGGCGATCGCATCGTCGACAGCAAGGGCCGCGTCTCGCGAGTCACCACGGCCGGCGCGGGTCCGTCGGTGGGCAAGTACCTGCTGCTCGCCTACCTGCCGCCGGAGCACGCCGTGGTCGGCACCAAGCTGCAGGTGATGTACATGAACGAGACGTATCCGGTCACCGTCGAGGTCGCCGGCCCCACGCCCCTGTTCGACCCCACCGACGCCCGGATGAAGAGCTAGTTCGTCTCGTCTCTCGCTCGCTGCGCTCGCTCCGTTCCTCGAATGGGAGATCGACGGCCTGCGGCCGACCCATCCGCTGTCGGGTTCACGGAAACCGTGTCGCCCGACGGTGGAGGGGGCTCGCCCCCTCCACACCACCCCCTCGGCGTTCCGCCGCCCCTCTCTGTTGGAGAATGGTGTTCATGAGAGTTCTCGTCTGTGTGAAGCGGGTGCCGGCTCCCGGCGCCAAGATCAACATCACCGCCGATGGGCAGGCCGTCGACACGGCCTACCTGGCGTTCACCACCAGCCCGCACGAAGAGTGCGCGGTGGAGGCGGCGGTGCAGTTGGTGGAGCAACACGGTGGCGAGTCCACCGTGCTCACCCTCGGCCCCGCCGAGGCCGATGAGCAGCTGCGCTACGCAGCGAGCATCGGCGTCAACAAGGCGGTGTTGCTGCCCATCACCGAGAACGACTGGGACCCGCAGCGCACTGCGGCGGCCATCGCCACGGCCATTCGCGACCTGGAGTCCGCCGATGGTGCGTTCGACCTGGTGCTGTTCGGCAACGAGAGCGCCGACTCGGGCAACTTCCAGGTCGGCGTCCGCGTGGCGCACGCGCTGGCCCGCCCGATCGTGAACGGCATCAAGGGCATCGAGGTCCAGGGCGACACGATCCGCGCCAAGCGCGAGTCGGATGCCGGCGTGGAGGTCTACGCCGTGCCCACCCCGTGCGTGCTGGGGGTGAAGGAGGGCATCAACCTCCCTCGCTATCCCACGCTGAAGGGACGCCTCGCGTCGAAGAAGGTCGACGTGGCGCAGGTGTCGCCGCAGGGCGATGCCGGCGGCCAGCAGATGGTCACGCTGCTGCAGGCGGCGGAACAGGTCAGCCAGACCGTCATGCTCGGCACCGGCCCCGAGGCCGCGCCCGCCGTGGTGGATCTGCTCGAGGAACTGGGGTTGCTGAAGTGAGCGTGCTCGTCGTCATCGAACACGATCGGGGCACCCTCAGCCCCGCATCGCTGGAAGCCCTCACCGCGGCGCGCACCGTCGACGCCGATGTGCATGCCCTCACGCTGGGCGCCTCCGCCGACTCGTTGGCCGGCACGTTGGCTGCACACGGAGCGTCGGTGGTGCATCAGGTGCACCACGACCTGCTGAACGACTTCGGTCCGGAAGCATGGGGTGAGGCCGTGGCGCAGGCGGTCCGCGCGCTGCAGCCGGCGGCGGTTGTCGCCTGTGGCACCGACCGCGGCAACGAAGTGATGGCACAGGCCGCGGCTCGCCTCGACCTGCCGTTCGTGGCCAACTGCAACGAGATCACGGTCGGCGACACGTGGAGCATCGTGCGCGTGCGCTGGGGTGGCTCGCTGTTGGAGCAGTGCACACTCGATGCGGCCACCAAGCTCGTCACGTTCGCGCATCACGCGGTCGAGGCGGCGGAAGCGATCGGTGCCGGTTCGGTGAGCGCGCTCGCGGTGGAGCTCGACGCGTCCCTCGGGCGCACCGTCGTGGCCGAGCGAGTCGAGCGGGCCGCGGGGGTCACGCTGGCGACCGCTCCGCTCGTGGTCGGCGGTGGTCGCGGTGTGGGTTCGGCGGAGGCGTTCGCCCCGTTGGAGGAACTCGCCGGCCTGCTCGGCGGTGTCGTCGGGTGTTCGCGTGCCGTCACCAACAACGGGTGGCGCAACCACACCGACCAGGTGGGCCAGACCGGCACCCGCATCGCCCCCGACCTGTACATGGCGTGTGGCATCAGCGGTGCCATCCAGCACTGGGTGGGCGCGATGGCGTCGAAGAAGATCCTCGCGATCAACACCGATGCCGAAGCCAACATGGTCACCAAGGCCGACTACGCCGTCATCGGCGATCTGCACAAGGTGATCCCGGCGATCATCGAAGAGGTCCGTCGGCGCAAGGGTGCCTGAGTAGGCTCGCCCCAATGGGCCCCAACGACTCTCTCCCCCCGCCGCCGCCTCCGCCGCCCGGCCAGCCGAACGTTCCGCCCATTCCGGCGCCTCCGCCCGGCCCTGCGCCCCAGCCGCAACCAGCCCAATCCCAGCCAGCCCAATCCCAGCCAGCCCAATCCCAGCCAGCACAGTTCCAGCCCACGCACCCGGTGCCACCCGTGCCGCCCGTGCAGGGGTATCCAGCCACGCAGGCGTATCCGCAGCAGATGCCACCTGCCGCGCCCGAACCCGAGTCGAAGAAGAACAACGTGCCGTGGATCATCGCCGGTGCAGTGGCCGCGATTGCCGTGGTGGTGGGTGCCGTGCTGGTGTTCGGCGGTGGCGACGACGACAAGAACGACACACTCGGCGGCGACACCGTGGTCTCGTCGCCCCTCACGGTGCTTCCCACGTCGGCGCCGGAGACGGAAGACACCGATGACGACACCGACGACACGTTCGTCATCACCGCGCCCGAGACCACGCAGCCGGCTCCCACCGTGGCACCGGGCGGCGACGGCGTCATCAGCGTCACCGACGACACGAACTCGTTCTCGCTGTTCTTCCCCGACACCTTCCTGACCGACACGGCGCCCATCGATGCGCAGGGCGTGCAGTTCGCTCAGATCTCCGGATCGGAAGATCTGCAGTCGTACGTCAACGATCACGACACGTTCGGCATCACCGTGCTCGGTGCGCCGGCCGATCAGGTGGCCACCCCGCCCGAGCTGGTGGGCATCTTCGATCCGGGCGCCGATGTGTGCACCACGCGCGTGCCGCAGAGCGGCTACGTCACCGCGCTGGGCACCGCCGAACTGCTGTTGCTCGACGGGTGCGGCACCGCTGGAGCATCCGCCAAGGTCATCATGGTGGTGCCCGTGCCGGATCAGAACGCGGTCATCGTCGCGGTTGCTCAGGGTGCCGGTCCTGCGAACTCGACGTTGCTCGAGTTCACCCAGGCCGTCGTCGAGTCCGTCACGCCGGTCTGACAGGCGGCGTGGCGATGAGCAGCGAACCGCTGCACCTCGACCACGAACCGCAGGGCCGGCGCGGCATCGCGCTGGCCACGTGGGGCCTCTTCGCCGGCCTGTCGTTGTTGATGACGTCGGGCGGCCTGTTCAGCACGCTCCTGGGCGTGCGGTCGGAAGAAGCAGGGCTGCCCACCGTGGTGAGCAGCCTCATCCCCGCCGCGTACTACGTGGGGTTCCTCGCCGGTTCGGTCATCACGCTCCGGGCGCTCGGCCGGGTGGGCCACATCCGTGTGTACACCGCGCTGGCATCACTGCTGTCGGCCGCGACCATCGGCATCGGCATCAGTGTCGATGCCACGTCGTGGATCCTGTTGCGCCTCATCACCGGGTTGTGCTTCGCCGGTCTCTACGTGGTGGCCGAGTCGTGGCTGAACGACCTCGCCGACAACGAGAACCGAGGCCGCCTGTTGGCCGTGTACGGGGTGATCACCATCGCGTTCTACGGCATCGGCCAGGTGTCGGTGTCGTTGTTCGACCCCATCACCGTCACCGGGTTCGCGGTCGCGGCGATGATCACGTCGTTGGCGGTGGCGCCGGTGGCGTTGTCGGAGGCGGCGATCGCTCCACCGCTGGAGACGGCGAGTCCCATCTCGTTGCGCGAGCTGTCGAGGATCGTGCCCACCGGTGTGTACTCGTGCTTCCTCGTCGGCGTCGCGCACGGCGCGATGTCGGGCATGGCGGCGGTGTACGCCACGCGCGTCAACCTCGGTCTCGTCGGCCTGTTCGTGGCGCTGCCCAGCCTGGGCGGGGTGGTGTTCCAGTGGCCGATCTCGTCGACCAGCGATGAGATCGATCGCCGGGCCGTGGGCGTGGTGGCCAGCCTGGGTGCGGCCGTCGCAGCGGGCCTGATGCTGCTCGACTCACCGCACAAGCCGATGGCGTTCGTGCTGTTCATGCTGGTGGGCGGGTTCAGCTATCCGCTGTACTCCATCTCCGGCGCCTACACGAACGACTGGATCGAGCCAGAGCACCTCAGCGGTGCGGCGTCGCAGCTCGTCAAGATGTACGGCCTCGGGGCCGTCGCCGGCCCCATCCTGGCCGGTGCGGCGATGAGCATCATCGGCCCCACCGGCTTCCCGTGGGCCCTACTGGTGATGCACCTGGCCATCGCCGGGTTCTTCTTCTACCGGTTCCTCGCCTGGCGTGCGCCGTTGGCCAAGCGCCCGTGGCACGAGGTGTCGCTGCCGGCCCGAGCGTTCTACGTGCCCGCCACCATCGTGCACGTCGGCCGTCGCATGGGCCGCCGGCGCGCCGACCGACCGTTCTGAATGCAGAGCGCCCGACTGCCGGGCGGTGGGCATTCACGGCCGAGGGGAGCGAGGGTTCAGGCGAGCTTGGCGAGGGCCTTCTGCTGCCACTCGGCCGTGGCTTGCACGTTGTTGAACGTGAAGAGGTGGATGCCTTCGAGGTTCAGTTCGTCGGACACCTTGGCCAACGGCGTGAGGAACTTGATGGGGTCGTAGCCACCCGGTCGGAACATCTTGAAGATCGCGCCGCTGTTCTTCTGCAGGAACCGCACGCTGCTGCCGATGTCGAGTTTCGTGCTCAGCGAGATCAGCTTGGCGCGGTCGATGGCGCCGGGCGCGCCGATGTGCAGCGGGAGCGTGAAGCCGGCAGAGCGCTCCTCGCGAGCCCACTTGATCCACTGCTTGGTGTCGAAGTGCATCTGGGTGCTGGCGAACCCGGCGATGCCGGCCTCCGCCAGGAGTGCCTGCTTGTCGAGCAACGCCCGGCGCACCACGTCCTTGGCGATCAGCGAGTGGCCGTCGGGGTAGGCCGTGACGCCGATGCGCTGGAGACCGTGGTCCATGCCCAGGAAGTCGCGGAGGAAGGCGACCGCACCGTCGTACTTGCCCACCGGTTCGGGGGCGTCGCCGGCGACGAGGAAGATCTCGGACAGGTTGCGCTCGCGGCAGAACTCGGCGAGCTTCTTCACCGCGACGTCGTCCTCCGCGAGGCGGGCGGAGATGTGCGGCACGGCCTGGTGGCCGAGTCCGAGAATGCGGTCGGTGAGGTCGAGCGTGGCCTGCTGCCCCTTGTTGACACTGCACGTCACCGACACCGACGCACCGGTGGGGATGTGCTCGAGCTGCGACTCGAGGTTCTTCAGGGGAATGACCTCGTAGCGAGCTTCGGCGATGAGCGAGCGGAGGGATGACATCGTTGTCGGTCCTTGTGACTGGTGCTGGATGCTGCTGGATGGTGCTGATGGTGCGTGTGCGGATGGGGGCCGGTCAGCCGAACTCGTCGGGCAGTTCGGCCTTGCGGCGTTCGATGAACTCGAGCATCTCGGCGTCGATGGCGTCATCGAGCGCGGGCGGTACGTACTCGGCGAGCCGGCGCTTCCAGAGCCCGTTCGCACGCTGGGCCGCGTCGAGCCCGCCTTCCTCGCTCCACTGCTCGAAGCTGGCGTTGTCGGCGGTGTCGCTGCGGTAGAACGCCGACTCGAAGTTGGCCAGGGTGTGTGCCGTGCCGAGAAAGTGGTTGCCGGGCGGATTGCTGCGCAGCGCGTCGAGTGCCAGGCCGTTCTCCGACGTGTCGAGGCCGCGAGCGAACGTGTGCATCATGCCCAGCTGGTCGCAGTCGAGGATGAACTTCTCGTAGCCGATGGCCAGGCCACCTTCCAGCCATCCGGCCGCGTGCAGGACGAAGTTCACGCCGCCGAGCACGGTGGGCTGCAGCGTGTTGGCGCTCTCGTAGGCAGCCTGCGCATCGGGCAGCTTCGATGCGGTGAGCGAGCCACCGGAACGGAATGGCACGCCGAGACGACGGGCGAGCGCGGCCACCGTGTAGAGCACGAGTGCGGGCTCGGGCGTGCCGAACGTGGGGGCGCCGGTCTGCATGCTCATCGAGCTGGCGAAGGAGCCGAACACCACCGGCGCGCCGGGGCGCACGATCTGGGTGAAGGTCATCCCGGCGAGCGCCTCGGCCAGGGTCTGCACGGCGACGCCCGCGCTGGTGCTGGGAGCCATGGCCCCGGCGAGGATGAACGGGGTGATGATGCACGCCTGGTTGTTCTGTGCGTAGACCTGGGCGGCGGCCAGCATGGTGCCGTCCCAGACGAGTGGCGATGACGCATTGATGAGGCTGGTCATCACGGTGCGGTCCTGCAAGTCGCCGCCGAAGCCGATGCGAGCGAGATCCACGCTGTCCTGTGCCCGCTCGCCGGCGGTGACCGAACCCATGAACGGCTTGTCGCTGTACTTGAGGTGCGAGTACACCATGTCGAGGTGGCGCTTGCTGACGGGGATGTCGACCGGCTCGCACACCGTGCCACCCGAGTGGTGCAGCCAGGGCGACGAATAGGCGAGCTTCACGAAGTTCTGGAAGTCGGCCAGCGTCGCGTAGCGGCGGCCGTGGTCGAGGTCGTGCACGAACGGCGAGCCGTAGTTCGGTGCGAACACGGTGTTGTTGCCACCGATGACCACGCTGTGCTGCGGGTTGCGAGCGTGCTGGGTGTACTGGGCGGGAGCGTTGGTGCTGACGATCTCGCGGCACATGCCACGCGGGAACCGCACCCGAGTGCCGTCGACGAGGGCGCCGGCGGCCTTGAACATCGGCAACGCCTCGGGATAGTCGCGTACCTCGATGCCGACCTCCTCGAGCACCGTGTCGGCGGTGTACTCGATGGTGGCCAGGGCCTCTTCGCCGAGGATCTCGAACGGGGGCATCGTGCGCGTGAGGTACGGGACGCGCTCGGTGACGTGTGAGGCGCGCAGGGCCGCGCGACCCGCGCGTCCGCCGGATCGACGGCCCGCGCTGGCGCCGTCGGCAGGAGCGGCAGTGTCGGTCATGATTCCTCCTGGGCGATCTCAGGCATGGCGATGTGAGGCAGGGCGATCTGAGGCGTGACGGGTTCGGCCTCGCCGCGGGAACGGCGACGGCGTCCGCCGCGCTCGCCGCCGGACGACTCGATGCGTTGCGGCAACGTGACCACCGTGGCGAGGTGCGGCGACGGAGCGGTGGCGTGAGGGAACGCCATCGCGGCGATGAACTGGGACTGGAACTCGGGTTCGGTGGCGGTCTCGATCTTCACCACCGTGCGCACGGCGGCCTCCATTTCGCGACGTGCCGCCACCGACAGCAACGCCCGCACGGCGCCCGCACCGGCGGCGTTGCCCACGGAGCGAACCTGCGCCACCGGGCAGTCGGGCACCAGGCCCAGCACCAGTGCGTACACCGGGTCGATGTGGCTGCCGAACGCCCCGGCCAGGCGGATGTCGGCCAATTCGGTGAGACCGGCGTGGTGCATCAGCAACTCGATGCCGGCACGCAGCGCTGCCTTGGCCAGTTGGATGGCGCGCACGTCGTTCTGGGTGATGCACAGCCGCACGCCATGGGACTCGTGCACGAGGTAGCTGAAAGTGCGCCCGTCGGCGGTGACGCGGGGTGAGCGTGTGGCGAGCGCGCCCTGCACCACGCCGTCCTGGTCGATGACACCGGCGAGGTACATCTCGGCGATCACCTCGATGATGCCCGAGCCACAGATGCCCGAGATGTCGAGCTCGGCAGTGTCCTCGGCGAAGCCCGGCTCGTCGCTCCACAGGTCGCTGCCGATGACCTTGAACCGTGGCTCGAGCGTGGTCGGGTCGATGCGCACCCGCTCGATGGCCCCTGCGGTGGCACGCTGGCCACAGCTGAGCTGCGCACCCTCGAAGGCGGGGCCGGTGGGGCTGCTCGCGGCGAACTGGCGATCGGCGTCGCCGAGCACGATCTCGGCGTTGGTACCCACGTCGACCAGCAACTGCATGGTGGCGGAACGGTGGGGACCCTCGGACAGGATGACCGCTGCCGTGTCGGCGCCCACGTGGCCGGCGATGCAGGGCGCGAGGTACACCTGGGCGTTCGGGCAGGCGAGCTCGAACTCGCCCGCACGCACCGTGATGGCCTCGGCGGTGGCGAGTGTGAACGGTGCCTGGCCCAGGGGAGTGGGGTCGATGCCGGCCACGATGTGGTGCATGATCGGGTTGCCGACCAGCACGATCTCGAGCACTTCATCGGCTCGAGCGGCACCATCGGTGCACAGCTCGGCGATCAGCTCGTTGAGTGCGGTGCGCACGGCATCGGTGAGGTTCTTCTCGCCGCCGGGATTCATCATCACGTACGACACCCGGCTCATCAGATCCTCGCCGTAGCGGATCTGCGGGTTCATCCGACCGGCCGACGACAGGATCTCGCCGGTGGTGAGGTCGCACAGGTGTCCGGCGATGGTGGTGCTGCCGATGTCGACGGCCACGCCGCACGCGCGGTCGACGTAGCCCTGCCACACCGCCACGACTGCGTCACCACGAACGGCCACCGTGGCCGAGCGATCCTGCCCGGCGAACGCCTTGTGCACCTGCTGCAGTGCCGGCAGGTCGAGATGGGACACCGTGCGGCCATGGGACGACAGCAGTTCGGCGACCACGAGATCGCTCATCGATTCGGCGTCGCCGAGCACTGACGGCGGCAGCTCCAGGTAGTACAGGTGCACGGCCGGGTCGAGCACCACGTCGGACAGGTCGAGGCTCTTGCGCACGACGGGCCGGTGCACCTGGCTCTCGGGCGGCACGTCGAGCACCACGTCGTCGAGCACCATCGCGCAGCAGCCGAGCCGACGATCGGGCTTCATGCCCCGACGCTCCTGGTACGCATCCTCGGTGTCGCCCCATGGGCTCAACGAGTCGGCGGCCGACTCGATGGCCCACTTCGGGTAGCTGCCCGGGCTGAAGGCCACCTGGCAGCGACCGCAGATGCCGCGCCCGCCGCACACCGAGTCCAGGTCCACACCGAGATCGCGCGCCGCTTGCAGCACCGTGGTGCCGGGCGCGACCTCTGCATCGAGGCCGGACGGGGTGAAGACGACGCGCGGCACGGCGTGCCTACTCCGCTCGCCGAGCGCGGCGTCCGCCGGCGCGGCCTTCGCGGGCGCCGGAGGGGGCATCGGGATCGCGGTTGGCGCGGATCCAAGCGGCACAGTCCTGGTCGTTGCCGGCCAGCACGTCGGCCGCCATCACCATCGCCTTCACCTCGGGATGAAGGGGGTTCATGATGGCCGAGGTCATGCCGTTGGAGATGGCCATGGCCAGGAACGTGCCGGTGATGTTGTTGCGGGCCGGCAGACCGAAGCTCACGTTGCTGGCGCCGCACGTGGTGTTCACCTTCAGTTCGGTGACCAGCCGGCGCAGCAGGGCGAACACCTGGCGACCGGCGGTGCCCATCGCGCCGATGGGCATGACCAGCGGGTCGACCACGATGTCGGAGGACGGAATGCCGTAGTCGGCAGCGCGCTGGACGATCTTCTTGGCCACGTTGAAGCGCACGTCGGGATCGGTGCTGATGCCGGTCTCGTCGTTGCTGATGGCCACCACGGCGGCGCCGTACTTGGCCACGAGCGGCAGCACGCGCTCCATCTGCTCGTCCTCGCCGGTGACCGAGTTGACGAGAGCCTTGCCCTGGTAGACGGCGAGCCCCGCTTCGAGCGCCTCGACGATGGACGAGTCGATGGAGAGCGGGACGTCGGTGATGCCCTGCACGAGTTGGATGGCGCGAGCCAGGAGCGCGGGCTCGTCGGCCAGCGGGATGCCGGCGTTCACGTCGAGCATGTGCGCGCCGGCGGCCACCTGCGCGAGCGCGTCGGCTTCGACGCGGCTGAAGTCGCCGTTCTTCATCTCCTCGGCCAGCAGCTTGCGGCCGGTGGGGTTGATGCGCTCGCCGATCATGACGAAGGGTCGGTCGAAGCCGATGACCACTTCCTTGGTGGCCGAGCTGATGACGGTGTGGGTCATGGTGCGTCCCTGTTCTCTTCCTGCGGTGCGTGGTCGGGCGAGAGTGGGTCCCACCCGCCGTTGTCGACGAGCGCGTGAAGACGCTCGTTGGTGAATTCGGTCTCGATGGTGGCGGCGGTGGACTCGACGCACTGCACCAGGTGGCCCGTGATCGGGTAGTTGGTGCGGCGCCACTCGCCGACGTACTCCTGCGCCGTCTTCTTGCCGGCCACCATCGCCGCGCGGTCGATCGCCTTCTGGAATCGGTGGGGGAGGATCACGGCGTGCTTCTCCTCGCCGAGCTTGCCGTTGATCTGGGCCGGGATGTCGCGCCACATGATGACGACGATCTCGTTCGCTGCGCGGCGTGACATGTCAGGCCACCTTTCCGATACGGACGCTGACTGCGTCGTGGAACTGGGTGAGCCCGACGTGGTGGTGCTCGAAGCGCAACCCGAGTCGTTCGGCTGCGTCTCGGGCCGCCTGCACCACGTCGGCGCGCTCGGTCTGCGAGAGCAGCACCAGCCGTGTGTAGTTGCCGAAGTACGCCTGCAACAGCTCGGGGTGACGGTCGAGCCGCAGCCCCTGCCACACCAGCGCGTCGAAGTGCTTGGCGAGGAAATCGGTGAGGTAGAAGGTGCCCACCTCGGCCTCGGCGAGCTCCTCGAACAGGGGCGTGCCGGCGAAGAACTCGTAGCAGTGGTTGCCGGGCAGCCGACGCAGGTTCGGTCGTGCTTCCAGCAGCGCGTCGAGCTGGCCGCCGGTGCCGCAGTCGGCGTAGCCGATGAGCACGGGTCGGTCACCCGAGGGGTCGGTCTCGGTGAGCAGTTCGATGAGTGCGGGCACGATGCGATCAGGCCGGTTGTGGAGGTTCGCGGGCAGGTAACGCACCTCGATGTCGTCGGTGAGGCCATTGGCGTCGAGCACCGCGCGGAGCTCGCTCACCAAGGCACCACACGCGAGCACCAGAGGCCGCGTCATGGCACTGGTCAGGCGGCCGGACCGGGCGGCTCGGGGTTGCCGCGGCGGGCCGTCACGAGCTGCTTCGCGGTCTCGGACGCCACGGCCGCATCGCGGCAGTAGGCGTCGGCACCGATGGCCTGGCCGAACTCCTCGTTGAGAGGGGCGCCGCCGACGAGCACGATGTACTTGTCGCGCAGGCCGCGCTCCTGCAGCGTGTCGATGACGACCTTCATGTACGGCATGGTGGTGGTGAGCAGTGCCGACATGCCGAGGATGTCGGGCTGGTGCTCCTCGAGCGCCGCGAGGAATGCGTCGGCGTCGGTGTTGATACCGAGGTCGATGACCTCGAAGCCGGCACCCTCGAGCATCATCGCCACGAGGTTCTTGCCGATGTCGTGGATGTCGCCCTTCACGGTGCCGATGACCACCTTGCCGATGGGCTCGGCGCCGGTCTCGGCGAGCAGGGGACGGAGGATCTCCATGCCGGCCTTCATTGCGTTGGCCGACAGCAGCACCTCGGGGACGAAGAGGATGCCGTCGCGGAAGTCGATGCCGACGATGCGCATGCCTTCGACGAGCGCGTCGTTCAGCACGCGATCGGGGCCCCATCCGCGGTCGAGCAGGATGAGCGTGCCTTCAGCGATCTCGGGAGCCAGACCGTCGTACAGGTCTTCGTGCATCTGGGTGACGAGTTCGTCGTCGGGAAGAGAAGCCAGATCCAGGTCGTCGCCGTCGCTCATGAGCGTGATACCTCGTTGTTCCACCATGCGGAACCAAACCGCATGGTGGAACTCTATCACACGGACCCGTCGCGCCACCGTACGGGCGTCGCGCTACTCCCCGGTGATGTTCGCCAGGTGATGTGCGTAGTCGCTGCTGCTCATCAATGTGGCACACCGCTCGAACCGGCCCACGGCATAGGCCCAGAAGTCGTCGATGGGGTTGCCGTTCGCGTGCTGGAGGACGCCCCACAGGGTCCACAGCAGGTCGCACATCGCCTTGTAGGCCACCATCCGGCCGACCTCGGCGGCAGGCGGTTCGGCGCCGAAGTACGAGCGGAGCAGTGCCGCTTCCTGATCCGGGCCGAACTGGCCCTCCACCGAGAGGTCGCCCAGGTCCCACATCGGGTCGTTGTTGCCCGAGTACTCGTAGTCGATCAGGTACATGCGCTCGCCGGTGTCGAGGAAGTTCTCGCACAACGGGTCGCAGTGGGCCGGCACCAGCGGACGAGCCCCGGCTTCGAGCGCGCGTCGAGTTGCGTCGGCCTCTGCCTGCAGGTGCTCGTAGCCGTCGGGCAGCGTGGCGCCCTTCTCGGCGATCAGCCGCTTGTAGTCGTCGATCATCGGGAACAGCTGGAAATCGGTGCTGAACGGTGCGGCGGTGGTGTGCAAACGGCGGAAGGTCCGTCCGGCGCGCGCCACGGCGTCGAGGTCGCGGAACCGTTCGGCGTTCATGGTGGCCGCACCCTCGACGAAGCGAGTGACCATCAGCCCGTCGCGATCGTCGAAGAACACGACCTCGGCGTTGACTCCCGCCGCTGCAGCCGAATGTGCTGCGACGGCTTCCGCTCGTCGATCGATGAACTCGCTGGTGCCCGCACCGGGAACACGCAGCACGAATCGCTCACTGTCGAGCTCGACGAGATGGTTGACGTTGGTGAGACCCGCCAGCCGTGTGGTGTGCGTGTCGGCCGGGAACCCCGCTCTGGCCAGTGCGTCGGCGATCTCGCTCATGCCCGGAGTTTGGCACTCGTGGGGTCGTACAGGGGGCGGTCGTGGCGAATGGCGGGGATGGCCTCGCCGTACACCTCGATGGTGAACTCGGTGCGATCCAGCAGACCGACGGGCAGATAGCCGTATGCCACCGGCTTGCCGACGGTGTGGCCGAAGTTGGCCGAGGTGGTGAACCCCACGACCTGTCCATCGGCGATGATGGCCTCGCCGCTCACCGGGTAGGCCATGGACTCGAGCGTGAAGGTGCACAGCTTCCGCTCGATGCCTGCCTCCCTCTGGGCGACCAGCGCGTCGCGGCCCAGGAAGTCGCCCTTCTTCAGGCTCACCCGCCAACCGAGCCCGGCTTCCCATGGTGTGGTGTCGGGCGTGATGTCGGTGCTCCAGTACAGGTAGCCCTTCTCCATCCGCATCGTGTCGATGGCGCGGTAGCCCACGTCGACGATGCCATGTCGATCGCCCGCATGACGCAGCGTCTCGTAGACGTGCGCGGCGTACTCGGTGGGGACGTGCAGTTCCCAGCCGAGCTCGCCGGTGTACCCGATGCGCAGCGCGAGCACCGGGGCGGAGCCGATGGTGAGCTCGCGGGCGGTGGCGTACGGGAACGCCTCGTTCGACACGTCGTCCTCGCACACCTGCTGCAGCACGTCGCGGCTCTTCGGGCCGCACAGGTTGATGACCGCCCGTGCCGACGTGAGGTCGCGCACGATGACCGACCCGTCGTCGGGGGAGTTGCTGCGGATCCACCCCATGTCGTGGGCGCCGAACGCGGCGCCGGTGACCACGTACCAACTGTCGGGTGCGGTGCGGGTCATGGTGAGGTCGCATTCGATGCCACCGCGCTCGTTGCACAACTGCGTGTAGATCGCGCTCCCGACGGGCTTGTCCATGTCGGCCACGCTGAGCCACTGCACGGCGTCCATCGCGCCAGGACCCGTGATCTCGAACTTGGCGAACGAGGTCTGGTCGATGAGGGCAACGCCCTCGCGGACGGCACGGTGCTCGGCGCCCACGTACGGGAACCAGTTCGGCTCGTCGAACGACGGGCGGTCGACGGCCTCCACGCCCTCGGGGGCGAACCACAACGGACGTTCCCATCCGCCGCGTGAACCGAACACCGCGCGGTTGGCGGCGAGCACGTGCTGCAGCGGGCTGCGGCGGATCCCGCGTGCGGTGACCTTCTCGGACCCCGGTGCCGCGAGCTTGTAGTGATGCGCGTACATCTCCACCATCCGCGTGTCCATGAAATGGCGCGTGGTGTGGTGGAACGAGAAGCGGCGCACGTCGAGCGGCCACAGGTCGAGACTCGGGCGCCCCTCGAGCATCCACTCGGCCATCATCTTCCCCGCTCCGCCGCCCGCAGCGATGCCGTAGAGGAAGCCCGTGGCCACGTAGTAGTTGTCGAGCTCGGGCACGCGACCCATCACGAAATCGGCATCGGCCGAGTACGGGATGGGGCCGTTCAGGAGCGTGCGGATACCGGCGGTCTCGAGGCACGGCGTGCGCTTGGCCCCCAACTCGGCGAGCTGCGCGAATCGATCGAAGTTCGGGTCGAACAGCTGGCGCTGGAACGGCGACGGAATGCCCGTCGTTCCGAACGCGATGGTGTCGGGCTCGTAGCCGCCGATGAGCAGGCCGGGGCCGTCGGGCTTGTAGTACACGAGGTGATCGGGGTCTCGCATCGTGGGCATCTTCCCCAGTTCCACCGGTGTGTAGCCCTCGATCGGGCCACTCAGGAGGTACTGGTGCTCCACCGCGGTGGCAGGGATGCGCACGCCGGCCATCTTGCCGACCTCCATGCCCCACATGCCGGCCGCGTTGACCACCATCTCGCACTCGATGGCTCCCGGCTCGCCGTCGCGGTCGACGTACTGGATGGTGGAGCAGTGGCGACCGTCGACGGTGATGGACGTGACGCGCGTGTGCTCGCACACGGTGGCGCCGCGCATGCGCGCGCCGCGGGCGATGGCCATGGTGACCGAGGCGGGGTCGATGTAGCCGTCGGTGGGTAGGAATGCCGCGGCGAGCACGTCCTCCGTGCTCATCAGGGGGAACAACTCCTGTGCCTTCTCCGGCGAGATGACATCCATCGGCAGGCCGAAGCTCTTGGCCATCGTCGCCAGGCGGCGCAGCTCCTTCACGCGCTCGGGCGAGCAGGCGAGCCGCAGGCTGCCGGTCTCGTGCCAGTCGACTGCCTGGCCGGTCTCGGCCTCGAGGCCGCGGTACATCTCCACCGATTGTTCGAGCATGCGGGTGGTGTTGCGGCTGGATCGCAGCTGGCCCACCAGCCCGGCCGCGTGCCACGTGGCGCCGTCGGTGAGTTGGTGTTGTTCGAGCAGCACGACATCGGTCTCACCCATCTTCGTGAGCCAGTACGCGATGGAACATCCGAGGATGCCGCCACCGATGACGACGACGCGGGCGCGGGAGGGGACGGTTGCCATGTGATCAGGCCTTCACTCGCGAGTTGGTGGGGTCGTAGAGGGGTTGGAGCGACAACTCGGCGGGCACACGCGTACCCGCCACCTCGAGCTCGTAGGTGCCGGCGAGCACCCAATCGCGAGTGACGCCATCGGCATTGCGGACGTAGCCGTAGCCGATGGACCGGTCGATGGTGTACCCGAAGCCGCCGCTCGTGAGCCAGCCCACGCGGTGGCCGTCGCGATAGATGGTCTCGCGTCCGAGCAACACCACCGACGGGTCGACGGTGAACGCTGCGAAGAGCTTCTTCAGGCCCGACGTGCGCTGAGCGATGATGGCCTCGCGGCCGCGGAACGGGATGTCCTTCTTGGTCTTCACGGCCCAACCGAGACCTGCGTCGAGCGGTGTGTGGTCGGGGCCGATGTCGCTGCCCCAGGCTCGGTAGCCCTTCTCCAGTCGGCAGCTCTCGATGGCCCGATATCCGGCGTTCACCAGGCCATGTGCGGCACCCGCGGCCATCAGCGTGTCGTACACCTTCGGCGCGTACTCCACGGGAAGGTGGAGCTCCCATCCGAGCTCGCCCATGTAGGTGATGCGGAGCGCTCGCACGGGGCAACCGGCGATGCCGACGACCTGCATGGTGCCGAACGGGAACGCCTCGTTCGAGACGTCGGCGGAGGTGACGTTCTCGAGCACCACGCGGGCATTGGGCCCCATCAGCGACAGCACCGACCACGCCGAGGTGACGTCGACCAATTGCGCGTTCATGCCCTCGGGGATGTTGCGCTCGATCCAGTCGAAGTCGTGCGTGGCGAAACCGGTGCCGGTGACGATGTAGAACTCGTCGTGTCGGACCCGTGCGACGGTGAGGTCGCACTGGATGCCACCGTCGTCGTCGAGCATCTGCGTGTACGTGAGCGAGCCGATCGGCTTGTGCACGTCGTTGGCGCAGATCCAGTCCATCGCTGCCAGTGCGTCGGGACCCTTGAGCGTGAACTTGGCGAACGACGTCTGGTCGATCAGCACCGCCGCCTCGCGGCACGCCTGGTGCTCGCGACGGACCGCCTCGAACCAGTTCTGGCGACCGTAGGTGTACTCGTCCTCGGGTACCTCGCCGGCGGCGACATCGGCGAACCAGTTGGGCCGTTCCCAGCCGAGCTTCTCGCCGAACGACGCACCGGCAGCGAGCAACCGGTCGTAGAGCGGGGAGGTACGACACGGGCGACCGCTGTGATGCTCCTCGAACGGCCAGGCCATCGTGTAGTGCTTCGAGTACGCCTCCAGCGTGCGGGTGCGCACCCAGTCGGTGTCCTGGTGCGGCCGGCCGAAGCGGCGGATGTCGACCACCCACAGGTCGTACGGGGGGGTGCCGTCGTGCACCCACTCCGCCAGTGCCTGGCCGGCGCCGCCGCCCGCGGCGATGCCGAACGCGTTGAAGCCGGCACCGATGAACACGTTCTTCAGCTCGGGTGCCTCACCGAGGATGAAGTTGCCGTCGGGGGTGAAGCTCTCGGGGCCGTTGATCAGCTGGCGCAGGCCCGCGTTGGCGAGCGCCGGCACACGGCCGATGGCGAGCTCCATCGTGGGGGCGAAGTGGTCCCAGTCGCTCTCCAGCAGCTGGAACTGGAACGGGCGAGGGATGCCCTTCACAGCCCAGGGGGTGGGGTTGGGCTCATAGCCGCCCATCACCAGACCACCGACTTCCTCCTTGTAGTAGGTGAGGCGATCGGGGTCGCGCAGCGTGGGCAGGTTGCGGGGCACCTCGGGGGTGAACGGCTCGGTGATGACGTACTGGTGCTCCACCGGCACCAGCGGCACGTTCACACCGATCGTGCTCGCGAGTTCGCGGGTCCATTGGCCACCGCAGAGCACGACCTTCTCGCACTCGATGCGACCCTCCTGGCCATCGGGCGTGACGGTGACGACCGCCGTCACCACACCGTCGACCACCTCGATGCGCGACACCTCGGTGTCCTCGCAGATGGTGGCACCGTGCATGCGAGCGCCGCGGGCGAGCGCCATCGTGATGTCGCTCGGGTTGGCCTGGCCATCCGTGGGCAGGAACGCGGCGCCCACCACGTCGTCGACCTCCATGATCGGCCACAGGTCCTGTGCCTCCTTCGCGGTGAGGAGGTGCATCTCCAACCCGAAGCTCTTGGCGGTGGTGGCCTGGCGTTGCACCTCGGTCCAGCGTTCCTGGTTGCACGCCAGGCGCAGGCCGCCGTTCATCTTCCACCCGGTGGCCTGGCCGGTCTCGGCCTCGAGGGTCTTGTACAGCTCCACCGAGTTGCCGAGGAGTTGGGTGATGTTGGCGCTGGTGCGCAACTGGCCCACCAGGCCTGCGGCGTGGAACGTGCTGCCGGAGGTGAGTTGGTGCTTCTCGACCAGGACGGTGTCGGTCCATCCGAGCTTGGCGAGGTGGTACGCCGTGGAACAGCCGACGATGCCGCCGCCGATCACCACGACCCGTGCATGCGAGGGAAGTTCGGTCACCGGGGGATTGTCGCGCACGGCCGACCACATACGGACAGAAGTGTTGCTTTGTGTTGGAATGCTCACATGGCGCTCTACGAACAGGAAGTGCTCAACGCGGTGGCACTGCGCGGCACGGTGAGCGTGCGCGAGCTGGCCACGCTGCTCAGCGTGAGTGAGCAGACCGTTCGCCGCGTGGTGAAACCGTTGGTGGAGCGCGGTGTGGTCGAGAAGGTGCACGGCGCCGTGGTGGGCCGCAGCCGGCCGGGGGAGGAACCGTTCCTCGCCCGCATGACCGTGCACCAGCGGGCCAAGGTGGCCATCGCCGCCGAGGTCGCGTCGATGGTGCACGACGGCGATGCCGTGGCGCTCGACACGGGCAGTACCACCGGCTTCGTGGCCCAGGCCCTCCGCCAGCACCGCGGACTCACCGTCGTCACCAACTCCACGTTCATCGCCACCACGCTCGCCACCATCCCAGGGAATCGGGTGCACATGGCCGGCGTGGAGCTGCGCAACCACGACGGGGCGTCGTTCGACTCGGCCGCGTTCGCGGTGGTCCGCTCGATGAACGTGCGCGTCGCCATCCTGTCGGCGTCGGCGCTCGACCCGAGTCGCGGGCTGATGGTGCAGGAGCTCGCCGAGGCCGAGATGTCCGCCGCGATGGGAGGTGTCGCCGAGCAGCGGATCTTCGCGGTCGACTCCTCGAAGTTCGGTCGATCGGCACTCGTCGCGCTGCCGCCGATGGTCGCCGGCGACGTGCTGGTCACTGATCGGGCACCCGACGCGGATGTGCGCCGCGCGGTCGGCGCGGGCGACATCGTCATCGTCCGTTAGCGGAACGGTTGTTCAGGCATGGGGGAGGCCAGGTCTAAGCTCCCGACCTTCAGGTGTGCGTCAAGGGGGACTCCATCAGTGGACTCGATGATCTCGGTTCGTGATCTCTGGAAGGTCTACGGACCGCGTGCGGAACGCATCGTCGGCGCGCCCGAGGCCGACATGCCGCGCCGCGAACTCGAAGCGCTCCACGGCAACGTGGTGGCGATGCGCGAGGTGAACCTCGATGTCGCCCCGGGCGAAGTCTTCGTCGTCATGGGTTTGTCGGGCAGCGGCAAGAGCACGCTCATCCGCTGCATCACGCGACTCATCGAGCCCACCGCCGGCAAGGTGATCATCGAAGGCGAGGACGTCACCGCCGCCGACGACGACCACCTGCTGCAGATCCGTCGTCACAAGGTGAGCATGGTCTTCCAGCACTTCGGTCTCCTGCCGCACCGCACCTTGCTCGACAACGTGGCGTTCGGTCTGGAGCTACGCGGTGTCGACAAGGCCGAGCGTCGTGAGCGGGCGGCGTCGCGGCTGGAACTGGTGGGACTGCCGGGCATGGGCGCCTACAAGCCGCACCAGTTGTCGGGTGGCCAGCAGCAGCGCGTCGGGCTTGCCCGAGCCCTGGCCACCGACCCCGACATCATGTTGTTCGACGAGCCGTTCTCGGCGCTCGATCCGCTCATCCGTCGCGAGATGCAGGACGAAGTGGTGCGCCTGCGGCACGAGTTGAAGAAGACGATGGTGTTCATCACCCACGACCTGCAGGAAGCACTGCGGTTGGGCGATCGCATCGCCATCATGCGCGACGGCAGGTTCGTGCAGGTGGGCACTCCCGCCGAGGTGGTGCTCGAACCCGCCGACGAGTACGTGGCCAACTTCGTGCGCGACGTGCCGCGCAGCCACGTCGTGCCGGTGGAGGCCGTGATGGCGCCGCCCAGCGACGGCCCGTTCGCGGGTGAGGTCTCGGCCGACACCAAGGTGCGCGACACCGTGAGCCTGGTCGCCAGCAGCGAGCTGCCGGTGCGTGTGATGCGCGACGGCGCGATGGTGGGCACCATCGATCGCGTGGGCGTGCTGGGTGTGATCGCCGGCGAGGATCGCTGATGTCGGCAGTCTCGGTGGAGGCACTGCCCGAACAGGAGTCGCAGCGCGTCGCCGATGCGCGTCGCAAGCGTCGGTACACCGCGTTCGGCGCGTTCGCCGTGCTCGCGGTGGTGGCCGTCGTCGTGTCGCACGAGGTGCCCAGTTGGTTGGATCTCGACATCCAGAAACGCGCTCAGGACGCGTACAAGTGGACGATCAACAACCGGCAGACGTCGCCGATCTTCAAGTACTTCTTCGAGCCGCTGAAGGACCTCCTGCAGTGGATGTTCGACGTCACCATGAACGTCCTCGAGTTCCTGCGGTGGCCCGGCGTGGTGGCGCTGACAGGCGCGATCGGGTGGCGCACCGGTGGCCTGCGCGCGGGCGTCGCCGGTGCCGCGGCCATGCTCGGCGTCGGCATGATCGCCGACTGGGATCTGGCGATGATCACCCTCGCGATCATGCTCGTGGCGGTGTTCATCGCACTGGTGCTCGGCATCCCGCTGGGCATCTGGACCTCGCGCAGCGATCGTGTGGAACAGGTGGTGCGCATCCTGCTCGACACCGCGCAGGTGCTGCCGATCTTCGTCTACTTCAGTCCGGTGCAGGTGTTGTTCAGCATCCAGGTGCCGCCCGCCATCGTGGTGACGGTCATCTACGCGTTGCCGCCCGCGGTGCGTCTCACCAACCACGGCCTGCGCAATGTTCCGGTCGTGATGAACGAAGTGGGCGAATCGTTCGGGGCCAACAGCCGACAGCAACTGTTCAAGGTGCAGTTGCCGGTGGCCCGCCGCACCATCCTGCTCGGGCTCAACCAGGTCATCATGATGGCGTTCGGCGTGGTGGTGCTGGCCTCGCTGCTCGGCACCGGCGACCTCGGCCAGTCGGTGCTCACCGGCCTGCAGAAGCAGAACGTCGGCGACGCGGCGGCCGCCGGCCTGGGCATCGTGTTGCTGGCCATCGCGCTCGACCGCATCACCACGGGCGAGCACAAGCACAGCTTCAACCGGTGGGCCGCCATGCTGCCAAAGGTGCCGGCGCGCACCGCGCGAGCGATCGCCGTGGGAATCGTCGTCGTCGCCGTCGCCCTGGCGCACCTGTTCGACTGGACGGAGTTCCCGGCGTGGCTCACTGTCGACATCGCCGCGCCGATCGACAGTGCGGTCGAGTGGGTGCAGGACAACCTCGGCGACGTCACCCAGGCCATCAGCGACTTCCTCGTCACCAACGTCATCGACCCGATCTACCAGTTCCTGTTGCGTCTGCCGTGGTTCCTGGTGGTGGTGGCCATCGCGTTCATCGGGTTCATGAGCAAGGGCTGGCGCCTCGCCACCGGCGTGGGGCTGTGCATGGTGCTCATCGCCGCCATGGGCACCATTCCCGGTGGCGGTGGTCGTGAGGCGCTGTGGGACATCGCCATGAACACGCTCAGCCAGGTGCTGGTGGCCATCGCCATCAGCGTCGCCATCGCGCTGCCACTCGGCATCGTGGCGGGCCGTTCCGACGCCTTCGAACGTGTGCTCCGACCGTTCCTCGACGTGGCGCAGGTGCTGCCCGCCTTCGTGTACCTGATCCCCGTGGTGTTCCTGTTCGGTATCGGCAGGTCGGCCGGTGTGGTGGCCTGCGTGATCTACGCCGTGCCGCCCTGTATCCGCCTCACGTCGCTCGGCATGCGCGAGGTGCCACACGCGCCCCGTGAGGCGGCGACGTCGTTCGGTGCCACCGGACCGCAGGAGATGCGGATGGTGCAGCTCCCGCTGGCGCGCAAGTCCATCCTGCTCGGCATCAACCAGACCTTGATGATGGTGCTGGCCACCGTCATCATCGCGGCGCTCATCGGCGCCGGAGGCCTCGGCCTCGTCGCCTACGAGGCGACGGCGAAACCGAACATCAAGCTTGGCCAAGGTGTGGCGGGCGGCTTGAGTATCGTGTTGCTCGCCATCATGCTGGACAGAATCACCCAGGCATGGGGCACATCCAAACAAGGGGGAAACCAATGAGATCATCCGGCACGAAGCGATTGCTGTTCGCCGGTGTCGCCATTGCGTCGCTGTTGGCGGCGTGTGGTGACGACAGTGAGTCGAGCGACGGCACGAGCGGTGGCAGCGAGACCACCGCCGCGGCGTCGGGCGACACCTCGGGTTCGGGCGGCACCGCCTGCGAGACCAGCGGCGATGCCATCACCCTGGCCGTCAACCCGTGGACCGGTTCCGCAGTGAACGCATACGTGGCCAAGTCGGTCATCGAGTGCAACCTGGGCACGCCGGTGGAGATCGTCGACATCGACGAGAACGCCACGTGGGTGGGCCTCGACGACGGCAGCATCGACGCCGTGCTCGAGGTGTGGCCGTCGGGTCACGCCGCCGACTACGAGACCTACGTCACCGGCAAGAAGTCGGTCGTCGACATCGGCAAGCTCGGGCCGTCGGCCAAGATCGGCTGGTACGTGCCGAAGTTCGTCGTCGACGAGCACCCGGAACTGGCGACGTGGGAAGGCTTCAAGGACCCCGAGCTGGCGAAGCTGTTCGCCACCGCCGAGTCGGGCGACCTGGGTCAGTTCACGATGGGCGATCCCAGCTACGTCACCTACGACGAGCAGATCATCGCCAACCTCGAGCTGCCGCTGAAGTACGTGGTGGCCGGTTCGGAAGCGGCGCTGCTCACCAGCATCGACAAGGCCGTCGCCGACAAGACGCCCATCCTGCTCCAGTTCTGGAAGCCCCATTGGAAGCAGCTCGAAGTGGAGCTGACCGAAGTGAAGCTCCCCGACGTGACCGATGAGTGCCTCGCCTCGGCCGCTGCGGCCGACGGTGGCTACGCCTGCGACTACCCGGTCGACGAGCTGTACAAGGCCGCCAACGCCGGCCTCGAAGCCAAGAACGCCAAGGCGTTCCAGCTGCTCTCGGCCCTGCAGCTCACCACCGAGCAGCAGTCGGAGATCGCCGGCTTCGTGGACCGCGACGGCATGTCGGCGGCCGATGCCGCCCAGAAGTGGATCGACGCCAACGCCGACGTCGTGAAGGCCTGGATCCCGGCCTGATCCACGTGCGCATCACCACGTGAGTCGTGGTGCACGTCGTTGCGACGGCGGTCTCACCTTCGGGTGGGGCCGCCGTTGCCGCGTTCACGGAGCCAATCGACGAACAGCAACGCATCGGTGGACACGTCGCGATCGGCGGGCGTGACCACGTAGTGCGCGCCCTCGATGGGGGCGGTGGCTTCGGGGATGGAGACGAATGAGCCGTCGGCGAGCTGGCGGCGGGCGAACCGGGTGAGCACCACCGTGCTGTACAGGCCGGCCTGCACCATCTCCATCGCAGCGAGCGAGGTGTCGACCGCAGTGACACCCACGTCGCTGATCGTCGCGTCGGCGTCGGCCCACGGGTCTTCCATGCCGAGCACGTGGATACGGGGAAGGGCGAGCAACTGCATCGGATCGGTGATGGGGCCGAACTGGGCCTCGAACTCCGGCGTCCAGATGGCGGTGACGGTCTCGCGGTGCAACAGGTCGGCCCGATGGCCGGGGAAGGTGCCCATGCCATACCGGATGTCGACGTCGATGTCGTCGGTGGCGATGGTGTCGGCCCAGATGGCAGAGATCAGGCGAATGTCGATGCCCGGGTTCGCGGCTCGGAACAGGTGCAGTTCGGGCGCCACGCAGGTGACGGCATACGAGATGGCCACTCGCACCGTGAGACGCCGACCGGGCCGGCTGGTGCCGAACATGCCGGTGGTGGCGACCGCGAGGTCTTCGAACGCCTTGCGCACACTGGGCATGTAGGCGCGGCCATGATCCGTCAGCTCGATGCGGCGAGCCATGCGGGTGAACAGCGCCACGCCCAGCTGCCGCTCGAGCGACTTCACTCGATGGCTCACGGCCGACGGCGTGAGGTGCAGCTCGGCGGCGGCGGCGACGAAGCTGCCGTGGCGCGCGGCTGCCTCGAACGCCTCCAGGTCGATCAGCGACGGCAGCGGTGCGCGCACGAGTCGCACCATAGTGCGCGCGAGCATGAACGTGAACATGCCTCAGGGCCGTAACGCTTCACTTGCTGGAGGCTCGGGCGACCGCCGATACTGGCACGATGTCTGCCACCTCACGCCGCGTCGGGTACATCGGTCTCGGGAACCTCGGCTTCCACCTCGCTCACAGCCTGCTGCGAGCCGGTCACACCGTTACCATCACCGACCTCGATCGGGCGCTGGCAGAGCCGCTGCTGACCAAGGGCGCGCACTGGGCCGACACGGCTCGCGGTGTCGCCGAGGCCAGCGACGTGGTGCTCACCTGCCTGCCGTCGCCCCGCGCGGTCGAAGCGGTGCTCGCCGGACCGAACGGCATCCTCGAGGGGCTGGCCGCGGGCAGCACGTGGATCGACAACAGCACCAACGATCAACACGAGACGATGCGTCTGGCCGACCTGTGCGCGGCGAAGGGCATCCACGTCCTCGAGGCACCCGTCACCGGTGGGGTGCACAAGGCGGCCGCCGGGGAGATCACCGTGCTGGTGGGTGGCGACGAAGCCGTCTACGAGGCCAACGCCGACCTGCTGGCCGCAGTGGGGAGCCCGGTGCTGTACATGGGGTCGCTCGGCAGCGCGGCGGTCATCAAGGTGATCACCAACATGCTCGCCTTCATCCACCTCGTCGCGGCGGGTGAGGCGCTGATGCTGGCCAAGCGGGGTGGGCTCGACCTGAACAAGTCGTTCGAGGCCATCCTCAACAGCTCGGGTAACAGCTTCGTGCACGAGACCGAGAGCCAGGTGATCCTCAACGGCAGCTACAACATCGGGTTCACGATGGATCTGGCCGTGAAGGACCTCGGGTTCGCGCTCGGCTTCGGCCGCGAGTTCGGGGTGCCGCTCGACCTGGCCGGCCAGACGATGCAGACGTTCATCCGTGCGCGCTCGCAGTACGGTGGCGACGCGTGGTCGAGCCAGGTGGTGAAGCTCCTGGAAGACGCGCTGGGCACCGACCTGCGTGCCCCAGGCTTCCCGGAGGTACTGCAGTGAACGAAGCGGAACAGCGCCGCCATCTCGCGGCTGCGTTCCGCTGGACCGCGCGCCTCGGCTTGCACGAGGGCGTGGCCAATCACTTCAGCGCGTTGCTGCCGGGCAGCGACACCCAGTTCCTGTTGAACGCTCGTGGAGCCCATTTCTCGCGCATCACCGCGAGTTCGTTGTTGTCGCTCGATGCGTCGACGGCCGGCGGTGCGGCGCATCCCGACGCCGACCCCACGGCGTGGTTCCTGCACGCGCACCTGCACCGCCTGGTGCCGCACGCGCGGGTCATCCTGCACACGCACATGCCGTACGCCACGTCGCTGGCATGTCTCGACGGGTTCGAACTGCAGATGCTCGACCAGAGCTCGTGTCGCTTCTTCCGCCGCGTCGCCTACGACCGACACTTCAGCGGCATGTTCCTCGACGACCGTGAAGGCCCGCGCCTGGCAGCGATGCTCGCCGACGGGGTGAGCACCGTGTTTCTCGGCAACCACGGGGTGATGGTGGTCGGCCAGACCGTGGCCGAGGCGTTCGACGAGCTGTACTACCTGGAGCGTGTGGCCCAACTGCACGTGTACGCGCTGAGCACCGGCCGGCCCCTGCAGCTGATCCCCGACGACATCGCCGAACTCACCTGCCGCCAATGGCTGGAGTACCCCGAGGGTCCGGATCTGCACTTCCGCGCCCTGCTCGAGATCCTCGACGAGGAAGAACCCGGCTACCGCGACTGAGCGCGACGGCGCGGCCGGCCGCGACCGACCGCGCCTGCTGGCCCTGAACGTTCGGCAGCGCCCGAACGCGCCACAGCGCCCGGACGTGCGAGGTCGCACGGGGCGTGTTCGTTTCGCTCGGTTGTCGTGCCCGTGGCCACGTGCCAGGGGCGCAGCGTCAGGCCGCCGCCGACGCGTGTCGCTCCGGTGGATGCGCCCACTGGTCGCCGAACAGCGGTGCCTGGTCGGGTCGCCGGATGGGGGAGCGGTGCAACACCGTGCCGTCGGCGAGGTGCAGCGTCCACGTGGATGCGTCGCCCTCGATCCACACGCCGGGGCGGTGCCGCTCGCGGTGATGGTGAGGACAGAGCAAGGCCAGCAGGTCGAGGTCGGTCGGTCCTCCGTGCTCCCATTCGTGGATGTGGTCGGCATCGCACCATGCCGCCGGGGCAGTGCATCCGGGCCAGATGCAGCCGCCGTCGCGGGCGACGAGCGCGAGGTACTGCTGCGCCGATGCGTAGCGGTAGGAGCGCCCGAGATCGAGTACCTCTGAGCCAGTCATCACCACGCGCCGGATCTCGGCCAACTCGGCCAGTCGACGCGCCTCGCACGCGGGCACGCGGGTACCGAGATCGGTGACCGCGGGCTCGTTGGAGTGACCGAGACGGGCGGCGTCGGTCATGGTGATGAGCATCTGCGGAGCGGCGCGACCGCCGGTGACCTCGCCCTTGGCGTAGGCGGTGGCCAGATTGGTGAGCCCGTCGGCGAGGCGCTGCTCGACGGTGCGCGTGTCGCCGTCGTACGGATTGCCGGCGTGCAGCAGGCTCTTCTTCAGCTGGTCGGCGCTCGCCGCCGGCAACACGCCCTTCACCGGGATCATGCCGTCGTGCTCGGGACCGAACGTGAGCGACCGGGCCTGGTGGCGCCGTTCGGCAGCTTCCTCCTCGGTCTCGGCAGCGAAGGTGGAGCTGAACAGGTTGGCGGCATCGCGAGCGTCCTTCGGTGACGCGCCCTTGCACGCATCGACCAGTTCGTCGAGATGACCGTCGTTGGCGCCCGCCGGCGGTTCGTTGATGGTGTCGGCGAGTTGCTCCGCCACATCGGGGGAGACCTCGCCCGCATCGACCGCGTCCTTCAGCTTCTGGTTCTTGCTGAGTGCCGAACCGAGCTTCGCCTTGCGCTTGGCGTCGCCGTAGCGGGAGTTGGTGGTGCCCGCGAGCCAGTCGGCCATGTTGCGCGCCCCGGTGCCGACCCATGCTTCGCGAGCCTCGGCCGCGGCGAGCAACTCGGCCTCGATGACCTTCATCCGTTCGGCCAGCGCATGCACCGCATGGATGGAAGTGCGCAGCCGACGATGGTCGGTGGCGTCGGGAAGGAGTGCCCGGCCCGCCGCCACTGCCGCCTCGGCGGCGAACGTGAAGTCGTGGACGGCGGAACTCATACCCAGAACCATATCGAACACACGTTCGATTGTCAACCCATCGGAACAGATTTCTGGTGACTGTGGGCGCCGATGTGCAATGCCGGCGAACGCTTGCCTCGGCGAGCCGAACGAACCTTGCGCTCGAGCGCCGAGTCAGGGCAGTCTGTGTCCGTGCCGGCCCTGCGTCTGATCGGCTACTGGCGCGGCAACGACGAGCTGCTGCGGTGGCCGGATGTCCGCAGCTTCGTCGACGCACTGTGGCCAAGCACGACTGGCGAGCTCGTTGCGGCAATACCAAGACGACGGCACGGAGGGGGACGAGCGAGGAAGCGAGGGAGCGGACATGAGCCTTGACGAGCTCCTCACTGCGGAGGCGCGCCGCTCGGTCGAGGGGGTTGGAGCACAGTGGCTTCCACCCAGGGTCGGGCGTTGGCTCCAGATCGTCCTGATGCCGTCGTTTCATGCCGAACTGGTGATCACTGCTGTCGATGACGGGTCGAGTTGCCGGCTCCAGGCACAGACTGCACAGTGCAACCTCGCGATGTGGGACTTGTCCACGGAACATCCAGGTCACTGGCCATCCGGCCAGGGCGCGCCTGACCGGCAGTTGATCCGCGTCGAGCAGGAATTGACAAGGCGACTCGCTCGTCGACTCTGGCGCGCCGCTGGCTCCGCGCGACCGGACTCGCGGGCGAATGGCCTTGATGGAATCGGCATCATGATTCGGCATCGACTCGAGCACCAAGTGGTCGAGTTCCACAGCTGGAGCCCCTCGAAGGACGCAAAGGATCGCCGGTTGATCGACGTTGCGCTGGCAGCATTCACCGGCGGAGAGAACGAGCAGCTCTCGGTGGTCATCAACGACTGCGCGAGCTACTTCCATTGACGCTGGTTCTGGTGTCTCCGCTGCGGCGAACCAACCGCTGCTCGGCGTAGGTGGCCGACACCCCAGAAACGAAGGTCGGGCGGTGGACAACGCTGTCCAATGCGGGCATCCTCAGCGCATGATGCTCGCAACCCAGGTCATCAGTGCAGTCGCCATCGACGTGTTCAACAGTGGTCGATCAGGGTCGACCCACTCGCGGCCCGGTCAGCGGAGTTCGAACATCTCGTACACCAACGTGCCGTCGGGCTGGAAGGTGCCCTTGGCGACGCCCTGGATGCGGTTCATCCATGCGTACCGCTCGTCGCCGGTGTGGAACAGCGGCGTCGCGTACACCGCCATCGTGTCGAACTGCAGGCGGCCGCTGTAGGTGGCGTGAATGATGGCGCCGTCGTCGGTCTCGAGCGTGACCTTCACGTCGAGCGTGCCGTAGCCGTCGGGCGACACCTTCAGCCAGTCGGCTGCCGCGTGACCCTTCTGGTGGGCGCTGATGCGGTCGCCCTTCACCTCCATGCCGGTGACCTCGCCGATCACCAGCGAGGAGGACACCGTGATGGTGGGTGCGAGCGACACAGTGGCGGTGCAGAGCGGGATCAGTTCGAGCGACATGCGCCGCAACGTATCAGCCGACCGTGAGCACGATCTTTCCGACGTGCGTCTTCGCCAGGAACAGCTCCTGCGCGTCGACGATGCGCTCCAGCGGGAACGTCGCCGCCACTGCCGGGCGCACCTGGCCGCCCTCGATGCGCTGCACCAGCGAGGCGAACACTCCGTCGTCGAGCACGGTGCACCCGAGGAGGCGTTGGTCCTTCAGGTACAGCGTGCGCAGGTCGAGCGACACGATCGGCCCCGCGATGGCGCCCGCAACCGCGTAGCGGCCGCCGGGCCGCAACACCGCCAACAGTGCGGGCCATGACTCGCCGCCCACCACATCGATCACCACGTCGTACGAGTCGACCCCGCACTCGTCGACCAACGAAGCGCTCCGATCGATGCAGCGAGCTGCACCCAGCGCGGCGACCTCGTCGTGCTTCGACGCCGCAGCGACCGCGTGCACCACGGCGCCGCGTGCCGCAGCCAGCTGCACCGACGCCGAACCGACCCCACCCGACGCGCCCGTGACGAGCACACGATCGCCATGCTGCACATCGCTGCGGCACAACATGTTCTCGGCGGTCGAGTACGAACAGGGGAACGACGCCAGCTCCACGTCGGAAAGTGTCGAACGGATGGCATGCGCATGCCGCGACGGCAAGACGGCGAACTCGGCGAACGCGCCATCGACCTCGCTGCCGAAGAACCGGGCTGACGACAACGGCGCTCCCTGCTCGCGCCAACAGGGCTCGACCAACACTCGCTCACCGATTCGTGCCGCTGAGACACCGGCACCCACCGCCGCAACGTACCCACACGCGTCGATCCCCTGGATGCGAGGAAACTCGAACGAACCCGTCCACCCGCCACCCGAGTACCACCCCACACGTGTGTTCACGTCGGTGTTGTTCACGGCAGCGGCGGCCACGCGCACCAGTACGTCGCCATCGCCAATCGCCGGCACCGCCACGTCGTCGCGTACGTCGAGACACTCGTGGCCGCCGTGCCCCGTCAGCAGCACCGCGCGCATCGACGCACTCACTTCGCCCGATAGAACGGCGTCGGCTCGGGGGCCAGGGGAGTGTTGCCGAGGATGAGGTCGGCAGCCTTCTCGGCCATCATCATCACCGGCGCGTAGATGTTGCCGTTGGTGACGTAGCGCATGGCCGACGCATCGCACACGCGCAGTCCTTCCACGCCCCACACCTTCATCGTGAGCGGGTCGACCACGCAGCCGTCCTCCTCGGCACCCATGCGCGCGGTGCATGACGGATGCAATGCGGTCTCGCCGTCTTTGCGGACCCACTCGAGGATCTGCTCGTCGGTCTCCACCGACGGGCCGGGCGAGCTCTCGCCCCCGTTGAACCGGTCCATTGCCTTTTGCGACAGGATGTTGCGCGCCACCCGAATCGCTTCCACCCACTCGCGGCGGTCCTGGTCGGTGCTCAGGTAGTTGAACCGCAGCGCGGGCTTCTTCTTCGGGTCGGTACTGGTGATCTTCACCGAGCCCTCGGCGTTGCTGTACATCGGCCCGATGTGCACCTGGTACCCGTGATCGTGCTCGGACTTCGTGCCGTCGTAGCGCACCGAGATGGGCAGGAAGTGGAACATCAGGTTCGGGTACTCGACGTCGTCGTTGCTGCGCGCGAACCCGCCGGACTCGAAGTGGTTGCTGGCCCCGGGTCCCTTGCGGAACAGCCACTGGAAACCGATCCACGGACGCTTCCACAGCTTCAGGCTCGGCTGCAGCGACACGGGTTCCTTGCAGATGTACTGCACGTACACCTCGAGGTGGTCCTGCATGTGCTCGCCCACCGCCGGGTTGTGGTGCACCACCGGAATGCCGAGCGCTTCGAGGTGCCCGCGATCGCCGATGCCGCTGAGCTGCAGCAGCTGCGGCGTGTTGAACGCGCCACCGCACAGCACCACCTCGCGGGCCGAGGCGGTGTGCACCTTGCCGCGCACCTGGTACTGCACGCCGGTGGCGACGTTGCCGTCGAGCAGCACCTTGTGCACCAGCGCTCGCGTGAGGACCGTGAGGTTCGGTCGCTTCATCACCGGATGCAGGTACGCGCGGGCCGCGCTCAACCGTCGGCCCCGGTACACGTTGCGGTCGAAGCGGGAGAAGCCCTCCTGCTGATAGCCGTTCACGTCGTCGGTGAGCGGGTACCCGGCCTGCTGGCAGGCCTCCAGGAACGCCGGGATGAGCGGGTTCTCCGACTCGCCACGCTCGAGTTTCAGCGGGCCGCTCCCGCCGCGCCACTCGTCGGCACCGGCGAGGCAGTTCTCCATCTTCTTGAAGTACGGCAGGCAGTGGGCGTAGTCCCACGTCTCCATGCCCTTCTCCTTGGCCCACCGTTCGTAGTCCATCGGGTTGCCGCGCTGGAAGATCATGCCGTTGATGCTGCTGGACCCCCCGAGCACCTTGCCGCGGGCGTGATACACCCGGCGACCGTTCATGAACGGCTCGGGCTCGCTCTCGTACTTCCAGTCGTAGAACCGGCTCCCGATCGGGAACATCAGCGCCGCCGGCATGTGGATGAACACGTCCCAGCGGTAATCGGGTCGACCTGCTTCCAACACCAGCACTCGATTCGCCGGATCGGCGCTGAGGCGATTCGCCAGCGCGGAACCGGCGGATCCGCCACCGACGATGATGTAGTCGTAACGCTCCACGGGTGGTCCTTCGTTTCTTGTCAGTCGATGCGGATCTTCTGGGCGGTCGCGAGCACGAACTCGCCGATCTCCGCCGTGTCGCTCGTGCCGGGGAACCGTGAAGCGGGCCCGTACACGTGCAGAGCGGCGATGACGCGACCCGAGTCGTTGCGCACGGCGGCCGCGACGGAGTTCATACCGTCGGCGAACTCCTCGAACGCCCACGCGTACCCCTCGGCGCGCACCATGTTCATTCGCTCGCGCAGCGGTGCTGCCTTCACCACGGTGTGAGGCGTGAACCGCTTCAGCGGCGTGGCCAACACGCGATCCAGCAGCTCGCGATCGTTGGCGAGCACCACGTGGCCCGACGGCACTGCATGCATGGGAATACGGTGCCCGGTCCAGTCGCGCACCTGCAACTCCGAGTCGGGCGTGAGCTGGTCGAGATAGAGCATCTCGGTGCCGTCGGGAATGGACACACCTGCCGCCTCGCCGGTGAACCGGTTCAACTCGGCCAACTGCGGACGGGCGACCGACACCAGCGACCGCCCCGGCCGAGCCGCTGCCGCGAGCTCGAGCATGCCCAGTCCGATGCGGTACTCGCCGCCCGCGGACACCTGCTCGACCGCGCCCAGTTCCTCCAGGGTGGACAGCAACCGCGAGACGGTGCTCTTGGGCAGATGCACCCGTTCGGCGATGTCGGTGACCCCGGCCGGACCGGCGGTCAGTGACCGCAGCACCGAAAACGCGCGGTCGATGGATTGCACCGTGGACATCGGGTCGTCACCTCCTTGTCCCATTCTACGGCATCTGTTCCGCCTAGTGGAACACGAACGTCACCGACGGGCAGGCGACCCGTGCTCGGCGTACTCCTCGAGCACCGCCAGCAGTTCGTCGGGCACGTCCACGCCCTGGTGAGCCGTCTCGGCTCTCGACGCGAGTCGTCGGTCACCGGGCAGGCGGACGCCCGGCTCGGCCACGAGCGCAGCGAACTCGTGCTCCAGCCGATCGACGTACGACGGCCCCATCGTGGCGGAGGAGTCGATCGCCAACACCACCTGGCCGACATCGGGCGGACCATCGGCGGTGCCCCCGAAGGCGCCCGCCTCGTGAGAGAAGTTGGACCCGGCGACGCCGCCCGACATCACGTCGACCAGCAGTGCGAGCGCGGATCCCTTGTGCCCTCCGGCGGGTGCCATCGAACCCGCCAGCGCGGCGTGGGGGTCGGTGGTGGGTTCGCCGTGCGCATCGAACGCCCACCCGAGCGGAATCGGCTCGTCGGCCTCTGCAGCGGCCTTCACCTTCACCCACGCGACCGCCGACGAGGACAGGTCGGCCACCACCGGGTCGCCGGCGTGACGTGGCGCGGCCCATGCGATGGGGTTGGTACCGAAGAACGGCCGCGCACCGCCATGCGGCGCCATCAGTGCGGACGAGTTGGCGAACATGATGGCCACGAGACCCTCACGTGCCAGTCGCTCCACGAACCACCCGAGCACTCCTGCCGAGTACGAGTGGGTGAGCACCAGCAACCCCACGCCGTTGGTGCGAGTGACCTCCACCAGCGCGGACTCACCCGCCTCGTACGCCGGATGGCAGAACCCGAGCCCGGCATCGACCACCACCGTGCCCGGGCGCGGACGGGCGACCTCGGGCACGGCTTGGCCGTGCACCTTGCCGCACGCGACATGGTCGCAGTACGTGGGCAGATAGCTCAGCCCCACCGTGCGGATGCCGTCGGCCTCCGCGTCGCGAATGCTGCGTGCGGTGGCGCCGGCCTGCAGCGCCGACGCGCCGCTGGCCGTCAGCATCCGGTGGCTGAGGGCCTCGACGTCGTCGAGCGACAGCCGGGTCACGCGGGGAAGGCTCCCAGCATGCGGGCCGCATCGAGCGTGTTCTCGAGCAAGCACGCGATGGTCATCGGGCCGGTGCCACGGGGCATGGGCGTGATGGCACCGGCGATGGCCTGCACCGCGTCGAAGTCGACATCGCCGACGATGCCGGCTTCCGACCGTGACACGCCCACATCCACCACGGCGGCACCCGGCTTCACGTGTGCGGCGGTGATCATCCGCGCCTGCCCGGCGCAGGCGACGATGATGTCGCTTTCGCGGCACACCTCGATCATGTCCTGAGCGCTCGTGCGCGAGTGGGCCAGCGTGACCGTGCAGTCGACACCCTTACGGCCCAGCAGCAACACCTGGGGGAGCCCGGTGAGCGTGGACCGACCGATGACCGTGGCCCGCTTGCCGCTGGTGGCCACGCCGTAGCGCTCGAGCAGACGCATCACGCCGAGTGGCGTGCAGCCCACGTGCCCGGGAAGCCCCCGCACGAGTCGTCCCATGGAACGCTCGGTGAGACCGTCGACGTCCTTCTCGGGCGGGATGAGCGCGAGCACGGGCTCGGGGTCCAACCCTGCCGGAAGGGGCAACTGGCACAGGATGCCGTGCACGCTCGGATCCGCGGCCAGTGCCGCGACCGCGGCCTCCACCTCGGCCTGCGATGCGGTGGCGGCCAGCTCGACGTGCGTGCTGGTCATCCCGGCCTCACCGGCGAGCTTGCGCTTGCTGGCCACGTACAACTGGCTCGGCCGGTCGTCGCCCACCAACACGGTCGCAAGGCACACCGCCGGCGAACCCGCGGCCTCGATGGTGGCGCGCAGCCCGGCGATGATCTCGCCGCGCAGCCGGATGCCGTCCATCAGCACCGCACCACCCGGGGTGCGCTCGAACTCTCCGGTGGGTTGAACAGTCATGAACGCTCCTGCAGAGTAGCCCCGACCATCAGGAGAGACCTTGGATGACGCCGTGCTCGTCGAAGTCGATGATGCTCGCAGCGGGCGCCGAGCCGAGACCCGGCATCGTGGTCATGTCGCCGCAGATCGGGTACACGAAGCCGGCACCCACGCTGGCTCGCACCTCGCGCACGTTCACCGTGTGACCGGTGGGCGCACCCTTCAGGGACGAATCGGCGCTGATGCTGAGGTGGGTCTTCGCAATGCACACCGGAAGGTTGCCGAAGCCGTTCTTCTCGTACCGAGCCAACTGGGTGTTGGCGGCGGCGGAGTAGGTGACGTTGGCGGCGCCGTAGATCTTGGTGGCGACCTTCTCGATCTTGGTCTTCAGCGAGTCCTCGTCCTCGTAGCAGAACTGGAAGTTGCTCGGCTCGTCGCACGCCTCCACCACGGCCTGGGCCAGGTCGATGGCGCCCTTGCCGCCGTCGCTGAAGTGCGTGCACACGGCCACGCGGGCGCCCACGCTCTCGGCGATCTCGCGAATGGCCTGGTGCTCGCTGGCGAAGTCGCCGGGGAACGCGTTGATGGCCACCACGGGCGACACGCCGTGCACCTTCACGTTCTCGATCTGCTTGATGAGGTTGGCGGCACCGGCGCGCACGTCGTCGGGGTTCTCGGCCAACAGGTCGGCGGGCAGCGGCTTGCCGGGGGTGATCTTGAACTTGCCGCTGTGCGCCTTGAGGGCTCGCACCGTGGCCACCAGGACCGCGGCGTCGGGCACCATGCCGGAGGTGCGGCACTTGATGTTGAAGAACCGCTCTGCGCCCATGTCGGCGCCGAAGCCGGCCTCGGTGATGAGGTAGTCGCCACCACGAATGCCGATGAGGTCGCCCACGATGGAGCTGTTGCCGTGAGCGATGTTGCCGAACGGCCCGGCGTGCACGATGACCGGCGTGTGCTCGAGCGTCTGCAGCAGGTTCGGCTTCAGCGCTTCCTTCATGATGACGGCCATCGAGCCGGCACCCTTCAGCTGCTTGGCGGTGACGGGATCGCCGTCCTTGGTGTAGCCCACCACGATGCGACCCATGCGGGCGCGCATGTCCTCGAGTGAGGTGGACAGGGCGAAGATGGCCATCACTTCCGACGCGGCGGTGATGTCGAAACCGGTCTGCCGGGTGACGCCGTCCATCTTCCCGCCGAGGCCGACGATGATGTTGCGCAGGGCGCGGTCGTTCACGTCGAGCACTCGCCGCCACGTGATGTTGTGGATGTCGAGGCCCAGTTCGTTGCCCTGGTGCAGGTGGTTGTCCACCATGGCCGAGAGCAGGTTGTGTGCCGCGGTGACCGCATGGAAGTCGCCGGTGAGGTGCAGGTTCAGCAGCTCCATGGGGATGACCTGGCTGTAGCCGCCGCCTGCAGCGCCGCCCTTGATGCCGAAGGTGGGGCCCATGCTCGGCTGGCGAAGGCTGATGACCGCGTTCTTGCCGATGTGCTGCATGGCCTGGCCGAGGCCGACGGTGGTGGTGGTCTTGCCCTCACCCAGGGGGGTCGGGGTGATGGCGGTGACCACGACGTACTTCGCCTTCGGCCGGTCGCTGAGCTCCTCGATGGCCTCGAGCTTGATCTTGGCCAGCTCGTCGCCGTGTGCTTCGAGCAGGTGCGGGCCGATGCCCATCTTGGCGGCGATGTCGGTGAGCGGTGCCAGCGACGCGGCGCGAGCGATCTCGAGATCGGACGGGAAGGACACGGAAACCCCCTGCAGAACGGCGATCCCTCCGCGTTGAGGGAACGATCGTCCCGAGAATAGCGCATCGTTCCGCTGTGTGGAACTTATCCACGATGCGGAACACGACTCGGCGGTCAGCCCTCGACGTCGTCGAGTCAAAGATCTTTGCAGAGCCGCAGCGCGTCGTAGATGGCTGCGTGGATGTTGCGGTGCTCGACGGCGTCGCCGATGCGGAACAGTTGGTACGTGCCGTTCGGGTTCGTGCGCAGCTGCTGTGGCCCACCGTCGACGAACGCTCGATGATCGAGTTCGCCCGAGTTCGCCGAGTCGGGGACCAGTTCGAAGAACAGGTCGTCGTTCGACACCGCACCGTGATCGCCCACCACGGCGTCGACCACTCTGGTCTGGCGCACCTCGGAATGGTCGCTGCCGATCTCGACGTCGAGCCTGCCGTCGGTTCGCCGCGAGATCGCGCGCACCCGCCGCGTGAGCGCGATGCGCGTATCGGCCTCGTTGAGTGCCCGGTTGTAGCCGACCATGTTCATCCCACCGACCTCGATGCCGATGGTGCGTTCCGGGGTGACGATCTCGACGTGCGCTCCCGCCTGCACCAGCAGCTCGGCGGCGGTCATCGCGGTGTGATTGCCGTCGTCGTCGTAGAGGATGACCTCGCCGGTGGGCGACGCGTCGCCGCCGATCACGTCCCAGACGTTGATCATCAGCGACTCGCCCGACTCCACCGACGGGTTCTGGGCGAGCGCGCCGGTGGCGACGATGACGACATCGGGATCCAACACCTGGATGACCTGGGCATCGGCGAACGTGTCATAGCGGACGTCCACGCCGAGGCGGTCGAGTTCGCTCACCCGCCACTCCACGATGCCCAGCAGGTCGCGGCGGCGAGGGTTTCGCGCAGCCAGTCGCAGCTGGCCGCCGGCCCACGGCATGGCCTCGAGCACGGTGACGACGTGACCGCGCTCGGCCGAGACACGAGCGGCTTCGAGTCCACCGGGACCGGCCCCGACCACCACGACGCGCTTGCTGCTCGGGGCAGGCGTGATGACGTGCGGCATCTGGAGCTCGCGTCCGGTGGCCGCATTGTGGATGCACAGCGCCTCGCCGCCGACGTAGATGCGGTCGAGACAGTAGGTGGCACCCACGCAGGGTCGAATGGTGGACTCCTGCCCGAGTTGGATCTTGCGCACGATGTAGGGGTCGGCGAGGTGGGCGCGGGTCATGCCGATCATGTCGACCTTGCCCTCCCGCACGGCGTGGCGTGCGGTGGCCACGTCGTCGATCTTCGCCGCGTGGAACACGGGCAACTGCGTGTGCTCGCGCACCATGCCGGTGAAGTCGAGATGGGGCGCCGACGGCATGCCGTGCACGGGGATGACGTGGTTCAGGGTGACGTCGTTGATGATGTTGCCGCGGACCACGTTGACGAAGTCCACGAGGCCCTCGTTCGTGTAGATCTGCAGCGCTGCGAGCCCCTCCGGCAACTCGAGGCCGTCGGGCAACGACTCCTCGACCGCCATGCGCACGCCCACGATGAACGCTGGCCCCACTCGGTCGCGCACGGCCCGCAGCACGGCGAGCGGGAACCGGAGGCGGTTCGCGAACGACCCGCCCCACTCATCGGTGCGGTGGTTGGTGTGCGGCGACAGGAATTGGTCGAACAGGTGCCCGTAGGCCTCGATCTCGATGCCGTCCATCCCACCCGCCTGCATCCGTTCGGCGGCGTCGGCGTAATGGCCGACGATGCGTTCGATGTCGGACACCTCGGCGGCCTTCGGGTGGCCGCGATGCGCAGGTTCGCGCAGCCGCGAAGGGGCGACGATGGGGAGCCAGTCGTCCTGGCCCCATCCGGCACGGCGACCGAGGTGGGTGATCTGGATCATGCACGCGCAGTCGTGCTCGTGCACGCCATCGGTGAGCCGTCGGATCCACGGCACGATCTCGTCCTGATAGGCGAGCAGGTTGCCGAACGCGGGTGGGCTGTCGGGGCTGACCACCGCGGACCCGGCGGTCATGGTGAGCGCCATGCCGCCCTTCGCCTTCTCGACGTGGTACGCCCGATAGCGGTCCTTGGGTAGCCCGTCCTCGCTGTAGGCGGGTTCGTGGGCGCTGCTCATCACCCGGTTCTTCAAGGTCAGGTGTTTCAGCTGGAACGGCTGCAGGAGCGGATCGTCGTTCATGGTGTTGCTCAGTACCACTGGTCCGGCATCTCCGCCTTCCGGCGGGCGACGAACTCCTGCAGTTGCTCGTCGATGGCGTCGTCCATGGGCGGTGCCTCGTAGTTGGCCAGCGTCTGCCGCCAGAGCGCAGCGGCCCGTTGCTCCGACGACAGCGAGCCTGCGTCGCGCCACTGCTCGAAGGAGTTGTTGTCGCTGATCGGCGGCTCGTAGAACGCCGTCTCGTAGTGGCGCAGTGTGTGTTGCGACCCGAAGAAGTGCTTGCCCGGGCCAACCTCGGCGAACGCGTCCATGGCGAACTGGTCCTCTTCGAGCGAGATGCCCTTCAGGTACGTGTGCGCCGCGCCGCAGAGGTCGAGGTCGAGCATGAACTTCTCGTACCCCATCGCCAGCGCGCCCTCCAGCCACCCGGCGGAGTGGAGGATGAAGTTCGCCCCGCACTGCAGCGCGGCGATGAAGCTGACGGCGCTCTCCGTCATCGCCTGGCCGTCGGGGAGCTTCGAGGAGGTGAACGCACCGGAGCACCGGAGGGGGAGTCCCACCCGGCGGGCGAGTTGCCCCACCACCAGCGAGCCCAGCGCCGGCTCGGGCATGCCGAAGGTGGGGCTGCCGCTGCGAAGTGCCATGGACGACAGGAAGTTGCCGTAGATGACCGGCGACCCGGGACGCACGAGTTGTCCGAGCGCCACGCCCACGAGTGTCTCGGCGTGGGCCTGCGCGATCGCTCCTGCGTTGGTGACCGGGCCCATCGCGCCACCGAGGATGAACGGCACGACCACGGGTGCCTGGTTGGCACGTGCGTACGTCTTCAGTGCGCCCGTCATCGTGGCGTCCCAGACCAGGGGAGAGTTCACGTTGACGTTGCCCAGGATGACGCAGTTCGAGTCGACCACGTCGCCGCCGAACACGATGCGTGCCATCTGGATGCTGTCGGCGGCGCGCTCTGGCGCCGTCACCGAGCCCATGAAGGCCTTGTCGCTGAACCGCAGGTGGGCGTACACCATGTCGAGATGACGCTTGTTGACCGGCACGTCGGTGGGCTCGCACACCGTGCCGCCCGAGTGGTGCAGGTACGGCGTGGAGTACGCGAGCTTCACGAAGTTCTGGAAGTCGGCCAGCGTGCCGTACCGGCGACCGGCCTCCAGGTCGTGCACGAACGGTGAGCCGTAGGCGGGTGCCAGCACCACGTGCTTTCCGCCGATGCGCACGGAGTTGTTGGGATTGCGGGCCAGTTGGGTGAACTCGCGGGGTGCGGTGGAACACAGCGCTTCGACATGACCCGGATCGAATCGCACCAGGTCGCCGCGCACGGTGGCACCAGCGTCGCGGAACAACTGGAGGGCCTCGGCGTCGTCGCGGATCACGATGCCCACCTCGGCGAGCAGGCGATCGGCGTGCGCCACCACGGATGCCAGTCCCTCCTCACTCAGCAGTTCGTAGGGAGGGATCTCGCGAGTGATGAACGCGGGGGCTGCGGGGTGATTCGACTGCGCGCTGCGGGAGGCCTGGCGCGCCGCGCGACCCGACCGGACGCGGCTGGGCGAGTGGGGTTCGGACACGGGTTCCTCCTCGACTGCGGCCCCCGCCGCAAACCTGGAACGATCGTACCACGAATGAAGCGAAGTCTCAGCATCGAACGTGTGATGCCTCGCGTGATCGAGCGACGTTCGTCAGTGCGGAATCCGAGCGCCGGAACCGTGGTCGGCGCACCGGTGGCTCGTGGTCAGGCGATGCGAACATGCAGGTCAGCGACCATGTTCCGGACTCGACATGTACTGGAGATTTCCAAGGTGCGCGCGCAGCTGCTGCTCGGGCGAATTGTGAGAACGACCGTACCGATATTCGGTTGAACTGTCGTTGACCCGAGCGTCCCTGCGGGTTACTCTGCCCCGGAACCGGTTCGAAACGGGCCGCGTTCCATACCAATGGGGGAAAGAATGACAAAGAAGCTCGACCAGCTTCGCGGCAGCGTTGGCCCGCTCCAGCAGGACGTCATCGACGACTTGGCCGCCGGATCGCTGTCTCGCCGCGGCTTCCTCGTGCGCGGCAGCGTCGTGGGCCTCAGCGCCGCGTTCATGGGTTCCGTCCTCGCCGCCTGCGGCAGCGACGACGAGACCTCCACGACACAGGGCGGTTCGGACACCACGGCGGCCGGTGGCGACACCACGGTTGCCGGCGGTGACACCACCGTCGCGCCGGGCGCCATCCAGCAGGGCGGCACGCTCCGTATCGCCTCGCAGCGCCCCGGCAGCGAACTCGACCCGATCCTGATGGACAACCTGGGTGCCTACACGCCGGTCGTCACCGCGTTCGAGTACCTTTGCGGCCCCGGCGAAGGTGCGGCGCTCGCGCCGATGCTCGCCGAGAGCTGGGAGCCCAACGCCGACGGCAGCGAGTGGACGTTCAAGCTCCGCCAGGGTGTGAAGTGGCACTCGGGTGCCGACTTCACCGCCGCCGACGTGGTGGCCACGATGGACCGCCTCGCAGTGGAGGGTGGCAAGCTCGCCGCCTACCTCGTGCCCGGCGCCACCACCGCCGCCGACGACTTCACCGTCACGATGAAACTGAACGCCCCCGACGGCCAGTTCCCCTACAACGTGTGCCACTGGAACCCGCAGACGGTCATCACCCCGGCCGACTACGAGGCGGGCACCACGCTCGACAAGCGCCCCGACGGCACCGGCGCCTTCAAGCTCGAGAAGTTCGACGTCTCCACCGGCGCCACGTTCATCCGCAACGACGAGTGGTGGGGCGGCACGCCGTACCTCGATGCCCTCGAGTTCATCTTCTCCGACGACATCTCCACCCAGGTCACCGGCCTGCAGGGTGGCGCTGCCGACGTGATCGTGCAGTTCTCGGTCATCGGTGGCGAGGCCATCATGAACGACTCGAAGTTCACGGTGGAAGCCATCCGCGGTGCAGCGCACCGTCAGCTGTGGATGAACGTGCGTGAAGGCACCTTCACCGACGTGAAGGTCCGCGAGGCCGTGGCCCTCGGCCTCGATCGCCAGGCGCTCATCGACACCGCCCTCGGCGGCAAGGGCGATCTCGGCAACGACCACCCGATCGCTCCGGTCTACGAGTTCTGGGACAGCAGCCAGCCCCAGCGCGAGCGCGACATCGACAAGGCCAAGGCTCTCCTCGAAGAGGCGGGCAAGGCCGGCCTGGCCATCACCATGCACGCGCCGAAGCTGCAGGAGATCCCGCAGTTGGCCGAGCTGATGCAGAGCCAGCTGAAGGACATCGGCATGGACATCACGCTGAACGTCGAGAGCACCGACACCTTCTACGACCGTTGGTGCAAGGTGTACGACTCCGTGGTCGAGCCCGCCGGCTGCGACGGCGGCGAGGAGTTCGGCATCGTCGACTACGGCAACCGTGGCGTGCCCGACGTGTACCTGGTGAAGGCCTACTCCACCGGTGAATGGAACTCCGCGCACTACATCAGCGAGGACTTCCGCACCGCGGTGAAGGACTACCAGGCCGCCCTCACGCTCGAGGACCGCAAGGAGCCGGTGACGCGCATCCAGACCATCGCCAACGCCGACATCCCGTACGTCATCCCGTACTTCTACAACTCGCTGTACGCGTACACGAGCAACGTCACGGGCATCAAGGCCACTGGTCTCGGTCACTACTACTGCGGTACCGCGGGCTTCACGGCCTGAGGGCCTCAAGGGTCAACGAAGTAAGGTTCGTCGGGCCGCT